>NZ_JBIWGU010000001.1:0-1950 GCF_044763775.1 Streptomyces sp. NPDC094448
TGTCCGGAATTATTGGGCGTAAAGAGCTCGTAGGCGGCTTGTCACGTCGGGTGTGAAAGCCCGGGGCTTAACCCCGGGTCTGCATTCGATACGGGCAGGCTAGAGTGTGGTAGGGGAGATCGGAATTCCTGGTGTAGCGGTGAAATGCGCAGATATCAGGAGGAACACCGGTGGCGAAGGCGGATCTCTGGGCCATTACTGACGCTGAGGAGCGAAAGCGTGGGGAGCGAACAGGATTAGATACCCTGGTAGTCCACGCCGTAAACGTTGGGAACTAGGTGTTGGCGACATTCCACGTCGTCGGTGCCGCAGCTAACGCATTAAGTTCCCCGCCTGGGGAGTACGGCCGCAAGGCTAAAACTCAAAGGAATTGACGGGGGCCCGCACAAGCAGCGGAGCATGTGGCTTAATTCGACGCAACGCGAAGAACCTTACCAAGGCTTGACATACACCGGAAAGCATTAGAGATAGTGCCCCCCTTGTGGTCGGTGTACAGGTGGTGCATGGCTGTCGTCAGCTCGTGTCGTGAGATGTTGGGTTAAGTCCCGCAACGAGCGCAACCCTTGTCCCGTGTTGCCAGCAAGCCCCCTTGTGGGGTGTTGGGGACTCACGGGAGACCGCCGGGGTCAACTCGGAGGAAGGTGGGGACGACGTCAAGTCATCATGCCCCTTATGTCTTGGGCTGCACACGTGCTACAATGGCCGGTACAAAGAGCTGCGATGCCGTGAGGCGGAGCGAATCTCAAAAAGCCGGTCTCAGTTCGGATTGGGGTCTGCAACTCGACCCCATGAAGTCGGAGTTGCTAGTAATCGCAGATCAGCATTGCTGCGGTGAATACGTTCCCGGGCCTTGTACACACCGCCCGTCACGTCACGAAAGTCGGTAACACCCGAAGCCGGTGGCCCAACCCCTTGTGGGAGGGAGCTGTCGAAGGTGGGACTGGCGATTGGGACGAAGTCGTAACAAGGTAGCCGTACCGGAAGGTGCGGCTGGATCACCTCCTTTCTAAGGAGCATTTCTTGCCGGGTTTTCCCGGTCAGAGGCCAGTACACCGGCGAGTGTCCGGTGCTGGTTGCTCATGGGTGGAACGTTGATTATTCGGCACACGATCCTGGTTGATGGAGTCAGTACTGCTTCGGCGTGGAAGGCTTCTGTTGACTTGGGTCGGGTGTTGGGCGCGCTGTTGGGTGTCTGAGGGCACGGACGAGAGTCCTGGGTGTCTTCGGTGCCGGCCCCGGTGTTCTCACTGCTGTTGTGGTGGGGTGACGGGTGGCTGGTCGTTGTTTGAGAACTGCACAGTGGACGCGAGCATCTGTGGCCAAGTTTTTAAGGGCGCACGGTGGATGCCTTGGCACCAGGAACCGATGAAGGACGTGGGAGGCCACGATAGTCCCCGGGGAGTCGTCAACCAGGCTTTGATCCGGGGGTTTCCGAATGGGGAAACCCGGCAGTCGTCATGGGCTGTCACCCGCTGCTGAACACATAGGCAGTGTGGAGGGAACGAGGGGAAGTGAAACATCTCAGTACCCTCAGGAAGAGAAAACAACCGTGATTCCGGGAGTAGTGGCGAGCGAAACCGGATGAGGCCAAACCGTATGCGTGTGATACCCGGCAGGGGTTGCGTATGCGGGGTTGTGGGATCTCTTTTCTGCGGTCTGCCGGCCGTGGGACGAGTCAGAAACCGTATGGATAGGCGAAGGGCATGCGAAAGGCCCGGCGTAGAGGGTAAGACCCCCGTAGCTGAAATTCATGCGGCTCGTTTAAGAGACACCCAAGTAGCACGGGGCCCGAGAAATCCCGTGTGAATCTGGCGGGACCACCCGTTAAGCCTAAATATTCCCTGGTGACCGATAGCGGATAGTACCGTGAGGGAATGGTGAAAAGTACCGCGGGAGCGGAGTGAAATAGTACCTGAAACCGTGTGCCTACAAGCCGTGGGAGCGTCGGAG
>NZ_JBIWGU010000001.1:2047-864076 GCF_044763775.1 Streptomyces sp. NPDC094448
TAGTAGCGCGCTCAAGACCCGAAGCGGAGTGATCTAGCCATGGGCAGGTTGAAGCGGCTGTAAGAGGTCGTGGAGGACCGAACCCACCAGGGTTGAAAACCTGGGGGATGACCTGTGGTTAGGGGTGAAAGGCCAATCAAACTCCGTGATAGCTGGTTCTCCCCGAAATGCATTTAGGTGCAGCGTCGTGTGTTTCTTGCCGGAGGTAGAGCACTGGATAGGCGATGGGCCCTACCGGGTTACTGACCTTAGCCAAACTCCGAATGCCGGTAAGTGAGAGCGCGGCAGTGAGACTGTGGGGGATAAGCTCCATGGTCGAGAGGGAAACAGCCCAGAGCATCGACTAAGGCCCCTAAGCGTACGCTAAGTGGGAAAGGATGTGGAGTCGCAGAGACAACCAGGAGGTTGGCTTAGAAGCAGCCACCCTTGAAAGAGTGCGTAATAGCTCACTGGTCAAGTGATTCCGCGCCGACAATGTAGCGGGGCTCAAGCGTACCGCCGAAGTCGTGTCAATCCAACATATAGCCCCAACGGGCGTTGGGTTGGGTAGGGGAGCGTCGTGTGCCGGGTGAAGCCGCGCCGGAAGGCAGTGGTGGACGGTTCACGAGTGAGAATGCAGGCATGAGTAGCGATACACACGTGGGAAACGTGTGCGCCGATTGACTAAGGGTTCCTGGGTCAAGCTGATCTGCCCAGGGTAAGTCGGGACCTAAGGCGAGGCCGACAGGCGTAGTCGATGGACAACCGGTTGATATTCCGGTACCCGCTTTGAAGCGCCCAGTATCGAATCCTCTGATGCTAAGGCCGTGAAGCCGCCTTTGATCTCTTCGGAGTGATGGGGAGTGGTGGAGCCGCTGAACCGAGGTGGTAGTAGGTAAGTGATGGGGTGACGCAGGAAGGTAGTCCAGCCCGGGCGGTGGTTGTCCCGGGGTAAGGGTGTAGCCCGTGTGGTAGGTAAATCCGTCACACATACAAGGGTGAGACCTGATGCCGAGCCGATTGTGGTGAAGTGGATGATCCTATGCTGTCGAGAAAAGCCTCTAGCGAGTTTCAAGGCGGCCCGTACCCTAAACCGACTCAGGTGGTCAGGTAGAGAATACCGAGGCGTTCGGGTGAACTATGGTTAAGGAACTCGGCAAAATGCCCCCGTAACTTCGGGAGAAGGGGGGCCATTCCTGGTGATGGGCTTTACGCCTTGAGCTGGGGGTGGCCGCAGAGACCAGCGAGAAGCGACTGTTTACTAAAAACACAGGTCCGTGCGAAGCCGTAAGGCGATGTATACGGACTGACGCCTGCCCGGTGCTGGAACGTTAAGGGGACCGGTTAGTGACCTTTCGGGGTTGCGAAGCTGAGAACTTAAGCGCCAGTAAACGGCGGTGGTAACTATAACCATCCTAAGGTAGCGAAATTCCTTGTCGGGTAAGTTCCGACCTGCACGAATGGCGTAACGACTTCTCGACTGTCTCAACCATAGGCCCGGTGAAATTGCACTACGAGTAAAGATGCTCGTTTCGCGCAGCAGGACGGAAAGACCCCGGGACCTTTACTACAGTTTGATATTGGTGTTCGGTTCGGCTTGTGTAGGATAGGTGGGAGACTGTGAAGCGGCCACGCCAGTGGTTGTGGAGTCGTTGTTGAAATACCACTCTGGTCGTGCTGGATGTCTAACCTGGGTCCGTGATCCGGATCAGGGACAGTGTCTGATGGGTAGTTTAACTGGGGCGGTTGCCTCCTAAAGGGTAACGGAGGCGCCCAAAGGTTCCCTCAGCCTGGTTGGTAATCAGGTGTTGAGTGTAAGTGCACAAGGGAGCTTGACTGTGAGACCGACGGGTCGAGCAGGGACGAAAGTCGGGACTAGTGATCCGGCGGTGGCTTGTGGAAGCGCCGTCGCTCAACGGATAAAAGGTACCCCGGGGATAACAGGCTGATCTTCCCCAAGAGTCCATATCGACGGGATGGTTTGGCACCTCGATGTCGGCTCGTCGCATCCTGGGGCTGGAGTCGGTCCCAAGGGTTGGGCTGTTCGCCCATTAAAGCGGTACGCGAGCTGGGTTTAGAACGTCGTGAGACAGTTCGGTCCCTATCCGCTGTGCGCGTAGGAGTCTTGAGAAGGGCTGTCCCTAGTACGAGAGGACCGGGACGGACGAACCTCTGGTGTGCCAGTTGTCCTGCCAAGGGCATGGCTGGTTGGCTACGTTCGGAAAGGATAACCGCTGAAAGCATCTAAGCGGGAAGCCTGCTTCGAGATGAGGACTCCCACCCCCTTTGAGGGGTTAAGGCTCCCAGTAGACGACTGGGTTGATAGGCCGGATCTGGAAGCCAGGTAACTGGTGGAGGTGACCGGTACTAATAGGCCGAGGGCTTGTCCATATTTGCTCGCGTCCACTGTGTTAGTTCTGAGGCAACGACCCGTGAAATTGCCGGGTTGTTTGTTTCATAGTGTTTCGGTGGTTATTGCGTTAGGGAAACGCCCGGTTACATTCCGAACCCGGAAGCTAAGCCTTTCAGCGCCGATGGTACTGCAGGGGGGACCCTGTGGGAGAGTAGGACGCCGCCGAACAATTTTTGATGGGAAGGCCCCGCACAGTGTGCGGGGCCTTTCTGCATTTCCGGATCCGTATTTCCGGGCGGGAAGAGTGCCCGCGAGGAGCTGTCTGCGGGGCGGCGTCCTGCCGAGCACGCCCCGGCAGAGGCCGGCGGAGACACTCGGGGACGGGTTCGGTGATCTTCCTGCGCCGGATGGTTCAGAGCACCCCCAACTCAGGATATGATTTACCTCGTTGCCACAGCGCAGCAGGCCCCAATAGCTCAGTCGGTAGAGCGTCTCCATGGTAAGGAGAAGGTCTACGGTTCGATTCCGTATTGGGGCTCAGTACAAAAGAAGGCCCCCGCCATCAGGCGGGGGCCTTCTTCGTTTCCATGGAGGCGCCGGCCCCTCAGGGCTTACGGGGCTCCGGGATACGAAGGGCCAGGATGGCCATATCGTCGGAGGCGGGCTCGGCGGCGAAGCGTTCCACCGCGCGCATGACCCGGGAAGCGACCGCACCGGCCGTCAGGCCCGTACAGCCCGTCAGAACGTCCGCAAGGCCGTCGTCTCCCAGCATGCGGCTGCCCTCGCGGCGTTCGGTGATGCCGTCGGTGACACAGAGCAGCACATCGCCGGGAGACAGGGTCACCGACTCCTCGTACAGCTCCAGATCCTCGATGACGCCCAGCAGCGGCTGGGGCTCGGCGGGGGAGTCCACCGTGCCGTCCGGGCGGAGCCGGAGCGGCAGGGGATGGCCCGCGCAGACCACCTTCAGCCGGGCGCTGCCGTCCTCCTGCGGCCACAACTCGCCGTAGAGAAGGGTGAGGAAGCGGCTGCGAGTGCCTTCGTCGAGGATGGCGGCGTTCAGCCGCTCCAGGACCGCGGGGCCGCCGAAGCCCTCGCGGGCCAGCAGCCGCAGGGCGTGCCGCGCGAGACCGGTGACCGCGGCGGCCTCCGGGCCCGTACCGCAGACATCACCGATGGCGAAGCCGTAGGCACCGTCCCGGATGGGGAAGACGTCGTAGAAGTCGCCGCCGACTTCGTTGCCCTCGCCCGCGGCCCGGTAGATGACCTCCACCTCGACACCGGGGATCTGCGGCGACTCCGGCGGCAGCAGACTGCGCTGAAGGGACTGGCTGATGGCGACCCGCTCCGAGTACAGACGGGCGTTGTCGAGGGCCAGGGCGGCCCGGCGGGACAGATCCTCGGCCAGCTCCAGGATCTCCTGGCGGAAATGCTCGTCCGTCGGCTTGCCGAGAATCAGCATGCCGATCGCCCGGTTGCGGGCGAACAACGGCAGCACAACGGTCTCGCCGCCGACCGCGGCCGCGGTGGCGAGGGTGCTTCCGATACCCGAGGAGACCGGTGAGGAAGAACCCAGCCCCAGCTCGCGTTTGGACGTCTCCAGCGCAGCCTGCTGGGCGGCCTTCGCCGGGGCGGTCCAGGCGCTGACACCGGGCGTGGATACCGGGCCCGGCGGGGCGATCTCGGAGAGCAGGGCCTTCAGCCCGTCGATACGGTCCTCGTCCTCGTGGAGGACATAGCTCAGATAGGGCACGGAGGCCTGGTCGGCGATGGTGTAGACGGCGCACCAGGTGGCCAGGGTCGGGACCGTCATCTGGGCCATCAGAGCCAGCGTCTGGTCCTTGTCGAGCGTCCCCGCGAGCAGGTCGGATGCCTCGACCAGGAAGGAGAGGGAGCCGCGGCGCAGCCGTTCCAGCTCACCGAGGCGGGCCGATTCGACGGCGAGGGCGATCCGGTCGGCCGCGAACTGGAGTCGCAGGGCTTCCTCGTTGGTGTAGCGGCCTGCGGACTCCGCGGCGACCCCGATGGAGCCGGTGAGACGGCCCTCGACCTTGAGCGGGACGGTGACCACGGACCGCATGCCGGTGGTGTTGAGGAGGGGCACCGCGCCGGGGACGGAGGTGAGGTCGTCGTGGACCGCGGGCATCCGGGCGGAGCCGTACCGTCCGGTGCCGGCTTCGACGGGGACCCGGGCGAAACGCTGGCGGGCGGACGGAAGCCCGGTGGTGGCCCGGACCTCCAGTTCGGTCTCGTCGTCCGTGGCCAGCAGGAGGAAGGCGGCGTCGCCGTCGAGCATGTCGCGGGCGCGTTCGACGGTGCGCTGGAGCAGCCCGTCGAGGTCGTCGGGCGCGGGGGAGCCGATGAAGACCTCGAACGGGTCCGCGGAGTGCGATTCGGTTCCGCTGTCGACGACGGGGATCCGGGCCGGGGTCTGGAGGACGGCGCGCTCGTCGTCCCGTACCAGCAGACAGACCGTGGACGGTTCGCCGTGGGTATCGCGGACCCGGAGATGGGAGGCGTAGACGGGGATGACGCGGCCCTCGGTGTCCCGGATGCCGTAGCTGCCCTCCCAGCGGGAGAGCTGGAGGGCCTCGGCGATCCCGGTGCCGATGCCGGGAGTGTGCGGCCAGGCGGCGAAGTCGGCCAGCGGTTTGCCGATGACCTGGTCCGCTGCGTACCCGAAGAGGTGTTTCGCGTCCTCGTTCCAGACGGCGATGGAGCCGGTGCGGTCGATCTGGGCCACGGCGACACGGACGCGTTCGTCGGCGACGGGCAGCAGGGCGGTCGGCAGGGCGGGGCCCGCGGAGCGCGTACCGACAGGGCGCTGGGGGAGGTCGAGCTGGAACCAGACCTGTTTGAACGTTGCGGTGTACTCGACGCCCCAGCGGGAGGCGAGGGCGGAGCACAACTGGAGTCCGCGGCCGTTCTCGCTGTCCAGCGGGGCGAGGACATGGCTGCCCTGGAGCGGGATCTCGCGCTCGGGGTAGCGGTCGGCCACTTCGATGCGGACGTGCTCGTCGGTGCGCAGACACAGGACGTCGGCGGAGGTCCCCGCGTGGACGATGGCATTGGTGACGAGTTCGCTGGTCAGGACTACCGCATCGTCGATGATCTCGGAGTGCCCCCAACCCTGGAGGGTGTCGCGGACGAAGGCGCGGGCGGTCGCCACGGACCTGCCGACGGGGTCGAAGGAGGCGGCTGCCCGAGCGGTGATCACTGAACTCCTCGTACGCGTCTCGACACCCGGCTCTGCCATGATCGGCCCGTCCCTCCCGGCGCCCGGTCCCTGTGCTTGCGCCCGAGTCGCCCCGGCCGGGCGGACCGGGGCGGTTGGACAGCCGGATGCCAGGTTACTTACCTTCGCAGTCCGAGCGAGTGCCGGTCGCCGTTGTTTCCGCCCTGCGGGGGCGGGGACGTTTGCGCGAAGCTGCCGAACTGTTATGGCCTGGTTCGGCACGGGTGAAACACTGGACACTCACCCGATACGAGCTCGGATAGTACGGTCAACCCCTGCGGGAGGGACACGGTGGAGTCTGGCGTGGCGGCGCGGGCGAAAAACACGCGCACACAAGGCGGACGGTCCCGGAGCAATGGGACGACCGAGGTGGACTCGGTCGCCCTGAACCGGCTACTGGCCGCGCTCACGTCGATGCGGGACGGGAACTTCCGCAAGCGGCTGACCGTGTCGGGCGACGATGTGATGGCCGAGATCGCGGCCGTCTACAACGAGGTCGCGGACCGGAATCTGCACCTCACGGGTGAGCTGGCGCGCGTCCGCAGGGTCGTCGGCCGGGAGGGCAAACTCACCGAGCGGCTGGAGACCGGGGCCTGTGAAGGCTCCTGGGCGGCCGCGATCGACGCGTCGAACGCGCTGGTGGACGAGTTGGCGCGGCCGGTGTCCGAGGTCGGCCGGGTCCTGTCGGCGGTGGCCGACGGCGATCTCGAACAGCGCATGGAGCTGCGGTCCCAGGGCACAGACGGGGTGGTACGGCCGTTGCGCGGAGAGTTCCTCAAGGTGGCGCGGACGGTCAACAGCCTGGTGGACCAGCTGTCCGCGTTCACGGACGAGGTGACGCGGGTCGCGCTGGAAGTGGGTACGGAGGGCAAGCTCGGCGGCCAGGCCCAGGCGCGCGGAATGTCGGGATCCTGGAAGGACCTGACGGACTCGGTCAACACGATGGCGCAGCGGCTGACCGCGCAGGTGCGGGACATTGCGCTGGTCACCACGGCGGTCGCCAAGGGCGATCTGTCGCAGAAGGTCACGGTGCACGTGGCCGGCGAGATGCTGGAGCTGAAGAACACCGTCAACACGATGGTGGACCAGCTCCAGTCGCTGGGGTCGGAGGTCACCCGGGTCTCCCGCGAGGTGGGCACGGAGGGGCTGCTCGGCGGCCAGGCCGAGGTGCCCGGGGTGGCGGGGGTCTGGAAGGACCTGACGGACTCGGTCAACACGATGGCAGGGAATCTGACGTCGCAGGTGCGGGCGATCGCCGAGGTGACGACGGCCGTCGCGAACGGCGACCTGTCGCAGAAGGTGACGGTGAACGCGCGCGGCGAGGTGGCCCAGCTCGCCGAGACCGTGAACCAGATGACGGAGACGCTGCGGACCTTCGCGGACGAGGTGACGCGGGTCGCCAGCGAGGTCGGCGGGGAGGGGATGCTCGGCGGTCAGGCCCAGGTGCCGGGTGCGGCCGGGACCTGGAAGGACCTCACCGACTCGGTCAACACGGTCTTCCGCAATCTCACCACCCAGGTGCGGGACATCGCGCAGGTGACGACGGCGGTGGCGAACGGTGATCTGTCGCAGAAGGTCACGGTCAACGTGGCCGGGGAGATGCTGGAGCTGAAGAACACCGTCAACACGATGGTGGACCAGCTCCAGTCCTTCGGATCCGAGGTGACCCGGGTGGCCCGGGAGGTCGGCATCGAGGGCCGGCTCGGCGGTCAGGCGCGGGTGCCGGGTGCGGCGGGGACCTGGAAGGACCTCACCGACTCGGTGAACACCGCGTTCCGCAACCTGACCGGCCAGGTGCGGGACATCGCGCAGGTGACGACGGCGGTGGCGAACGGCGATCTGTCGCAGAAGGTCACCGTCGACGTGGCCGGGGAGATGCTGGAGCTGAAGAACACCGTCAACACGATGGTGGCGCAGCTCTCCTCCTTCGCGGACCAGGTCACCCGGATGGCGCGGGACGTGGGCACCGAGGGCCGGCTGGGCGGTCAGGCGCGGGTCGACGGCGTCAGCGGCACCTGGAAGGAGCTGACGGACTCCGTCAACTTCATGGCCGGGAACCTGACCTGGCAGGTGCGGCAGATCGCGCAGGTGACGACGGCGGTCGCGCGGGGTGATCTGTCGCAGAAGATCGACGTGGATGCGCGGGGCGAGATCCTGGAGCTGAAGAACACCATCAACACGATGGTGGACCAGCTGTCGGCCTTCGCCGACCAGGTGACGCGGGTGGCCCGTGAGGTGGGTACGGAAGGCCGGCTCGGCGGCCAGGCCCAGGTGCCGGGGGTGGCCGGGGTCTGGCGCGATCTGACGGACTCCGTGAACGGGATGGCGGGCAATCTGACCGACCAGGTCCGCAATATCGCTCAGGTCGCCACGGCGGTCGCGCGGGGTGATCTGTCGCAGAAGATCGAAGTCGACGCGCGGGGCGAGATCCTGGAGCTGAAGAACACCATCAACACGATGGTGGACCAGCTGTCCGACTTCGCGGAGCAGGTCACGATGGTGGCCCGTGAGGTCGGTACGGAGGGCATGCTCGGCGGTCAGGCCGAGGTCCAGGGCGTCTCCGGCACCTGGAAGGACCTCACCCAGTCCGTCAACTCGATGGCGAACAATCTGACGTCCCAGGTGCGGAGTATCGCGGAGGTCACCACGGCGGTCGCCAAGGGCGATCTGTCGAAGAAGATCACCGTGGATGCCAAGGGCGAGATCCTGGAACTGGTGACGACCGTCAATACGATGGTCGACCAGCTGTCGGACTTCGCGGACGAGGTGACGCGGGTCGCCCGCGAGGTGGGCACCGAGGGCGTGCTCGGCGGTCAGGCCAGGGTGCGGGGCGTCACCGGTATCTGGAAGGACCTCAGCGACAACGTCAATCTGATGGCGAACAACCTGACCAACCAGGTGCGGAACATCGCCCGGGTGTCGGCGGCGGTCGCCAACGGTGATCTGACGAAGAAGGTGACGGTCGAGGCGCGCGGGGAGTTCGCGGAGCTGGCGGAGACCGTGAACACGATGGTGACGACCCTGTCGTCGTTCGCGGACGAGGTGACGCGGGTGGCCCGCGAGGTGGGCACCGAGGGCGAGCTGGGCGGTCAGGCGCAGGTACCCGGGGTGTCGGGGACCTGGAAGGACCTGACCGAGTCGGTGAACTCGATGGCCTCCAATCTGACCTGGCAGGTGCGGCAGATCGCCACGGTCACCACGGCCATCGCCAAGGGCGATCTGACCCGTAAGATCGACATCGACGCCCGGGGGGAGATCCTGGAGCTGAAGACGACCATCAACACGATGGTCGACCAGCTGTCGGCGTTCGCCGGTGAGGTCACCCGGGTGGCCCGCGAGGTGGGTACGGACGGTCAGCTCGGCGGTCAGGCCCGGGTCCGGGACGTGGACGGGACCTGGCGGGACCTGACGGAGTCGGTGAACGAGATGGCCGGGAACCTGACCCGGCAGGTGCGGGCGATCGCGGCGGTGGCCACGGCGGTGACACGCGGGGATCTGAACCTCAAGGTCGATGTGGACGCGGCAGGAGAGATCCAAGTCCTCCAGGACAACATCAACACGATGATCGCCAATCTGCGGGACACCACCCTCGCCAACGAGGAACAGGACTGGCTGAAGGGCAATCTGGCCCGGATCTCGGGTCTGATGCAGGGCCGGCGGGATCTGGACGATGTGGCGTCGCTGATCATGAGCGAGCTGACGCCGGTGGTGTCGGCGCAGCACGGCGCGTTCTTCCTGGCGATGCCCACGGGCGGCAGTTCGGATGTGTCGGGCGAGGAGGAGACCTCGTACGAACTCCAGATGCGGGCGAGCTACGGCTATTCGGCGGGGCTGATGCCGACCTCGTTCCGGCCGGGCGAGACGCTGATCGGCACGGCCGCAGAGGAGAAGCGGACGATCCAGGTCAATGTGCCGCCGGGCTATCTGAAGATCTCCTCGGGGCTCGGGGAGGCCTCGCCCGCGTATGTGATCGTGCTGCCGGTGCTCTTCGAGGGGAAGGTCCTCGGGGTGATCGAGCTGGCGTCGTTCCAGCCGTTCACGCATATCCAGCGGGACTTCCTGAACCAGATCGCCGAGATGATCGCGACCAGTGTCAACACGATCAGTGTGAACACCAAGACGGAGGTTCTGCTCAAGCAGTCGCAGGAGCTGACCGAGCAGTTGCGGGAGCGGTCGGCGGAGCTGGAGAACCGGCAGAAGGCGCTCCAGGAGTCCAACGCCGAGCTGGAGGAGAAGGCCGAGCTGCTGGCGCAGCAGAACCGCGATATCGAGGTGAAGAACACCGAGATCGAGGAGGCCCGGCAGGTGCTGGAGGAGCGGGCCGAGCAGCTCGCGGTCTCGATGCGTTACAAGTCGGAGTTCCTCGCGAATATGTCGCACGAGCTGCGCACCCCGCTGAACTCCCTGCTGATCCTGGCGAAGCTGCTGGCGGACAACGCGGAGGGCAATCTCTCGCCGAAGCAGGTGGAGTTCGCCGAGACGATCCACGGCGCGGGCTCCGATCTGCTCCAGCTGATCAACGACATCCTCGACCTGTCGAAGGTCGAGGCGGGGAAGATGGACGTCAGTCCGACCCGGATCGCGCTGGTGCAGTTGGTGGACTATGTGGAGGCCACGTTCCGGCCGCTGACCGCGGAGAAGGGGCTCGATTTCTCGGTCCGGGTCTCGCCGGAGCTGCCTGCGACGCTCCACACCGACGAGCAGCGGCTGCTCCAGGTGTTGCGCAATCTCCTGTCGAACGCGGTGAAGTTCACCGATTCGGGGGCGGTGGAGCTGGTGATCCGTCCCGCGGGGACCGATGTGCCGGCGTCGATCCGGGAGCAGTTGCTGGAGGGCGGTTCGCTGCGGGATCCGGACGCGGAGCTGATCGCGTTCTCCGTCACCGATACGGGTATCGGTATCGCGGCCGGGAAGATGCGGGTCATCTTCGAGGCGTTCAAGCAGGCCGACGGGACGACGAGCCGGAAGTACGGCGGTACGGGGCTCGGGCTGTCGATCAGCCGGGAGATCGCGCGGCTGCTGGGCGGGGAGATCCACGCGGCGAGCGAGCCGGGCCGCGGTTCGACGTTCACGCTCTATCTGCCGCTGCACCCGGTGGCGACGGCCGCCCAGTCCGGGGGTGCGGGAGACGGTATGGCGCTGGAGGCCGGCGGGCCGCCGGAGCGGCCGGAGCGGATGATTCCCGGGGATCCGGGGCCCGCGGCGCTGTTCCGGCGGCGCCGGAAGGCGCTGGGTGGTCTGCCGCAGAATCCGGCCCTGCCCGCCGCTGCCGCGAGCGGCGCCGGAAACGGGGCCCAGGGGCCCGTCGCGCCGGGTGGGGTGGTGCAGGCCGTCGGGGAGCAGCTTCCGGCGGATGCCGACGCGTCGGCGGAGCCGCGCCGGGTCTTCGCCTTCGACAACGAGAAGGTGCTGATCGTCGACGACGACATCCGCAATGTCTTCGCGCTGACCAGTGTGCTGGAGCAGCACGGCCTCTCGGTGCTCTACGCGGAGAACGGCCGGGAGGGCATCGAGGTGCTGGAGCAGCATGACGATGTGACGGTCGTACTGATGGACATCATGATGCCGGAGATGGACGGTTATGCGACGACGACGGCGATCCGGCGGATGCCGCAGTTCGCGGGGCTGCCCATCATCGCGCTGACGGCGAAGGCGATGAAGGGCGACCGGGAGAAGGCGATCGAGTCGGGAGCGTCCGACTATGTGACCAAGCCGGTGGATCCCGATCATCTGCTGTCGGTGATGGAGCAGTGGATGAGGCAGGGGTGACCGGTGAATCGTGCGCGGGGAGTGAGCGGCAGCGGTTACGGAGTTGGCCGACCTGCCGGTAAACCCGATCATTTATCTGTCAGTTACTGACTGAGTCTGCCTGAAGGTGTGTGGGACAGTGGTTTTCGGGGAACCTTCTGGTCTCCCGGGACGTTTCTGCTCTGTGCACAGTGACATCCTGGTGACAGGGTGTGGCGGCGGGCGGGGTGCGGCTACCATGACCGGCACAAGGGCGGGCGGCGCAAGGGAGCCGTTCCCTGGGGCGGCGCCCGGTGCGTACCCCGCGCTCACGAGGCCGGGGAGATGCCCATCCGGGGCGAGGAGGACGGGGCATGGTGCAGAAGGCCAAGATCCTCCTGGTCGATGACCGGCCGGAGAATCTGCTGGCGCTGGAGGCCATTCTCTCCGCGCTCGATCAGACACTGGTCCGGGCATCGTCCGGGGAGGAAGCGCTCAAGGCGCTGTTGACGGACGATTTCGCAGTCATCCTGCTGGACGTCCAGATGCCCGGCATGGACGGATTCGAGACCGCCGCGCACATCAAGCGGCGTGAGCGGACCCGCGATATTCCGATCATCTTCCTGACCGCTATCAACCATGGTCCGCACCACACCTTCCGCGGCTATGCGGCAGGAGCGGTCGACTACATCTCCAAACCG
Source organism: Streptomyces sp. NPDC094448 (assembly GCF_044763775.1). NCBI lineage: Bacteria > Bacillati > Actinomycetota > Actinomycetes > Kitasatosporales > Streptomycetaceae > Streptomyces > Streptomyces sp. NPDC094448. Next base: position 14,043 of record NZ_JBIWGU010000001.1, read on the forward strand.
TTCGACCCCTGGGTGCTGCGGGCCAAGGTCTCCGTCTTCGTCGACCTGTACATGAAGAACTGCCAACTGCGCGAGCAGGCCGCACTGCTGCGGCTCCAGCTCGAAAGCGGCGGCCGGGCGGTGCCCGATTCGCCGGGCAAGGAAGCGGTGGGACTGCTCGCGGAGCTGTCCGCCCGGCTCGCCGCCGTCGAGGAGCAGGCCGAGGCGCTCTCCAAGCAGCTCGACGACGAGTCCGCCGATGCCGCGGCCGTTGCCACCGCCGCCCATCTGGAGCGCAAACTGACCGGTCTGCGCCGGGCCCTGGACGCGCTGGAGCCGGGAGCGGGGACCCCGTCCGCGGTGCCCTCGCCGAACTGAGCGGTCCGGACCGGTGGAGCCCGGTGCCCCGGCCGGGCCCGGCCGCTGATCCGGCGTCACCTTCGCGCCCTCCGGCGGACGACACGTTGGGGTGAAGCGACGGGCACACGTGTCCACCGCCGCTCGCACCGGTAACCTCACCCCCATGGCCTCACGTACGTCCGGCAAGGGTTCCCAGGACACAGCGGGCACCGCGAAGCCGCGCCCCGGCCGTACGAGCGGTGCGCCCGCGGCCAAGAAAGCGGCGCCCGCGAAGAAGGCCGCGGCGGCCAGGAAGGCACCCGCCAAAAAGGCACCGGCCAAGAAGTCCGCGGCACAGAAACCGCCGCCCAAGAAGGCGCCTTCGCCGACCGGGGGCGTGTACCGGCTGGCGCGCGCCCTCTGGATGGGGGCCGCCCGTGCCGTCGGAGCGGTGTTCCGCGGTATAGGGCGCGGGGCCAAGGGGCTCGACCCGGCCCACCGCAAGGACGGGCTCGCCCTGCTGCTCATCGGGATCGCGCTGATCGTCGCCGCCGGCACCTGGTCGCATCTCAGCGGCCCGGTCGGCGATCTCGTCGAAATGCTGGTCACCGGCACCTTCGGCCGGCTCGATCTGATCGTGCCGATACTGCTCGGGGTGATCGCCGTACGGCTGATCCTCTATCCGCAGCAGCCCGATGCCAACGGACGGGTCGTGATCGGGCTCTCCGCACTCGTCGTGGGCGTCCTCGGACAGGTCCACATCGCCTGTGGATCACCCGGCCGGGACGAGGGCAGCGGCGCCCTCCAGGATGCGGGCGGTCTGGTCGGCTGGGCCGCGTCCAAGCCGCTGATCTTCATGATGGGCGAGGTCCTCGCCGTACCCATGCTGGTGCTGCTGACCGTTTTCGGACTGCTGGTCACCACCGCGACGCCGGTCAACGCCATTCCCCAGCGGCTGAGACTGCTCGGGGTCGGACTGGGGCTCGTCCGGCCCGGACCGGAGCCCGGTGCCTTCGGTGGGACGGAGGACGGCGACGACGACCGGCGCTACGACGAGCAGTGGCGCGATTCCGTATCCGGCTCCGGCGGACGCCCGCGGCGGACGTCCGCCCGGCGCGGCGGCGAGCCGGTGTACGACCCCGACGAGGCCGAACCGTCGGAGCCGGCGCCCCGGCGCCCATCCCGCCGGGGCTCCGTCCAGCCCGCCCTGCACCGGCCCATGGACGCCGTCGACGTGGCGGCCGCCGCGGCCGCGGCGCTCGACGGGGCCGTGTACAACGGCCTTCCCCCGTCGCCGCTGGTGGCCGATCTGACCAAGGACGTCACCGCCGATCTGCGGCGCGCCGGGACACCGGTACCGCCCGCCCGGGACGCCGACCGGCCGGAGGAGCCCCGGCCCGCCAGGCCGCGGAAGGCCGCACCGGCCGCGGGGTCCCCCGTACCCGATCTGACGAAACCGGCGCCCGAACCGTCCCCGCTGCCCGCGCGGGCCGAGCAGCTCCAGCTCGCCGGGGACATCACGTACTCCCTGCCCTCCCTCGAACTGCTGGAGCGCGGCGGCCCCGGCAAGACGCGCAGCGCCGCCAACGACACCGTCGTGGCCTCGCTGACCAATGTCTTCCGGGAGTTCAAGGTCGACGCCGCCGTCACCGGGTTCACCCGCGGACCGACGGTCACCCGGTACGAGGTGGAGCTGGGCCCGGCGGTGAAGGTCGAGCGGATCACGGCACTCACCAAGAACATCGCCTACGCCGTCGCCAGCCCGGACGTACGCATCATCTCGCCGATCCCCGGCAAGTCGGCGGTCGGCATCGAGATCCCCAACACCGACCGGGAGATGGTCAACCTCGGGGATGTCCTGAGGCTCGCGGACGCGGCGGAGGACGACCATCCGATGCTGGTCGCGCTCGGCAAGGACGTCGAGGGCGGCTATGTGATGGCCAATCTCGCCAAGATGCCGCACATCCTGGTGGCGGGCGCGACCGGCTCCGGCAAGTCGTCCTGCATCAACTGCCTGATCACCTCGGTCATGATAAGGGCGACCCCCGACGACGTCCGGATGGTGCTGGTCGACCCCAAGCGGGTCGAACTGACGGCGTACGAGGGCATCCCGCATCTGATCACCCCCATCATCACCAACCCCAAACGGGCCGCCGAGGCCCTCCAGTGGGTCGTCCGCGAGATGGACCTGCGCTACGACGACCTCGCGGCCTTCGGATTCCGGCATATCGACGATTTCAACGAGGCGATCCGGGCCGGGAAGGTGAAGCTGCCCGAAGGCAGTGAGCGGGAGCTGTCCCCGTATCCGTATCTGCTGGTCATCGTGGACGAGCTGGCCGATCTGATGATGGTCGCGCCCCGCGATGTGGAGGACGCGATCGTCCGGATCACCCAGCTCGCGCGCGCCGCCGGGATCCATCTCGTGCTCGCCACCCAGCGGCCGTCCGTCGATGTCGTCACCGGGCTCATCAAGGCGAATGTGCCCTCGCGGCTGGCCTTCGCGACCTCGTCGCTGGCCGACAGCCGCGTCATCCTCGACCAGCCGGGCGCGGAGAAGCTGATCGGCAAGGGCGACGGGCTGTTCCTGCCGATGGGCGCCAACAAGCCGGTCAGGATGCAGGGCGCCTTCGTCACCGAGGGCGAGGTCGCGGAGGTCGTCCGGCACTGCAAGGAACAGATGGCGCCGGTCTTCCGGGACGACGTCACCGTCGGCGGCAAACAGAAGAAGGAGATCGACGAGGACATCGGCGACGATCTCGACCTGCTGTGCCAGGCGGCCGAGCTGGTGGTCTCCACCCAGTTCGGATCGACCTCCATGCTCCAGCGGAAACTGCGGGTCGGCTTCGCGAAGGCCGGACGGCTGATGGACCTGATGGAGTCGCGGAACATCGTCGGCCCGAGCGAAGGCTCCAAGGCGCGCGACGTCCTGATCAAACCGGACGAACTCGACGAGGTGCTGGCGGTGATCAGAGGGGAGTCGGCGCCATGACCGGGCGGGCCTTGACCCGGTGGGCTGTGACCCGGTGGGCTGTGACCCGGCGGGCCGTGAACGGCACCGGGCGGTACGGTCCGCGGCGGTCCGGGCCCGCGCACGGCAGCGGGCGGTACGGGCCGGGGCACCGCTCCGGGCCTTATCACCCGCCGGGGTGCGCCCGGCGCGACACGCCGAGGGGGCGGACGCGCCGGAGCGCGCTTCGACCGCGGTGCGGGACGGGCGGGACGCCCGCACTCCCGCGGGACGACAGGGCAACCGTTTCCCTTGCCCGGACGTCAAGTTGGAGAGAGTGGCAGTGGAAACTCCCCCTCGACACCCCCGGTGCACCGGCCCTTCGGATGGCGTACAGACTCCTTCCGCCCGGTTGCCCCACCCTTTCGTACCACCCGTAGACTGAACCTCCAGCAGGTGGTTACACGCTCGAAAGGCACCCCCGTGTCCATCGGCAACTCCCCCGAAGACGACCGGCCTTCCGTCCCGGAGGACCGGCTCTCCATCGGCCGTGTGCTGCAGCAGGCCCGTATCGCGTCCGGACTGACCGTCGACGAGATCAGCGCCACCACCCGCGTCCGCGTGCCGATCGTCCAGGCGATCGAGCAGGACGACTTCACCCGTAGCGGCGGCGACGTCTACGCCCGTGGCCATATCCGGATGATCGCCGGGGCCGTCGGACTCGACCCCGCACCCCTGGTCGCCCAGTACGACTCCGAACACGGCGGGCGGCCGGCGCCGACCCCCGCCGCCCCGCTGTTCGAGGCCGAGCGGATCCGTCCCGAGCCGCGCCGCCCCAACTGGACCGCGGCCATGGTCGCGGCGATCGTCGCCGTCATCGGCTTCGTCGGCTTCACCCTCTTCAGCGGCGGGGACGACGAAGGCGGCAAGGGCCAGATCGCCAAGGGCCCGCAGGCCGAGCGGTCGACCGGTGCCGGGACGGCCCCGCCGTCAGGAGGGGCCACCGACGCCCCCGGGCCCGTACCCTCGGACTCCGCGATCGCCGCTGCCCCCGCCGACAAGGTCACCGTCAAGCTGACCGTCGTCAAGGACAAGAGCTGGATCTCGGCCAAGGCCGCCAACGGCAGGAAGATCTTCGACGGCACCCTCGCCGAAGGCGATACCCGCACCTTCCAGGACGACCGGCGGATCAACCTCATCCTCGGGAACGCCGGAGCCATCGAGCTGTATGTGAACGGCAAGAAGATCGACGGCGAGTTCAAGACGGGTCAGGTCGAGCGGCTCTCGTACACGAAGGGCGACCCCGAAGCGGGCTGACCGTACGGCCGGGTACGGAGCGGATCACGGGCCCTCGACAGGGGCGGGGCGGCGGGGCGCCGGCCCGGCGCCCCCGTCCGGCGAGGCTCGGGGCGAATCGGCGGGTCCGGACGAAGTAGTCTTGAGCCCATGCCCGAACGCCGTACCGTCGCCCTTGTCACTCTTGGCTGCGCCCGTAACGAGGTGGACTCGGAGGAGCTAGCAGGCCGTCTGGCAGCGGACGGCTGGGATCTGGTCGACAACGCCTCCGATGCCGATGTCGCCGTGGTCAACACCTGCGGCTTCGTCGAGGCCGCCAAGAAGGACTCCGTCGACGCCCTGCTGGAAGCCAACGACCTCAAGGACCACGGCCGCACCCAGGCCGTGGTAGCGGTCGGCTGCATGGCCGAGCGGTACGGCAAGGAGCTGGCCGACGCCCTCCCGGAGGCCGACGGCGTCCTCGGCTTCGACGACTACGCCGATATCTCCGACCGGCTCCAGACCATCCTCAGCGGCGGCATCCACGCCGCGCACACCCCGCGCGACCGGCGCAAGCTGCTGCCCCTGAGCCCCGCCGAACGCCAGTCCGCCACCGATGTGGCCCTCCCCGGGCACGGCGCCCCCGTGGACCTCCCGGCGGGGCTCGCACCCGAATCCGGACCGCGCGCCCCCCTGCGCCGCAGGCTCGGCAGCAGCCCGGTGGCCTCCGTGAAGCTGGCATCCGGCTGCGACCGGCGCTGTACTTTCTGCGCCATCCCCTCCTTCCGCGGCTCCTTCATCTCGCGGCGCCCCGCCGACGTCCTCGGCGAGACCCGCTGGCTGGCCGAGCAGGGCGTCAAGGAGATCATGCTGGTCTCCGAGAACAACACCTCCTACGGCAAGGACCTCGGCGATATCCGGCTCCTGGAGACGCTGCTGCCCGAGCTGGCGGCCGTCGACGGTATTGAACGTGTACGGGTCAGCTACCTCCAGCCCGCCGAGATGCGGCCCGGCCTGATCGACGTCCTCACCGCTACGCCCAAGATCGCGCCCTACTTCGATCTGTCCTTCCAGCACTCCGCCCCCGGCGTGCTGCGCGCGATGCGCCGCTTCGGTGACACCGAACGCTTCCTGGAGCTGCTGGAGACCATCCGTACCAGAGCCCCGCAGGCCGGAGTGCGCTCCAACTTCATCGTCGGCTTCCCCGGCGAGACCGAGGCGGACTTCGCCGAGCTGGAGCGTTTCCTCACCCACGCCCGGCTCGACGCCATCGGCGTCTTCGGCTACTCCGACGAGGACGGCACCGAGGCCGCTGCTTATGAGAACAAGCTCGACGAGGACACCGTCGCCGAGCGGCTGGCGCATCTCTCCCGGCTCGCCGAGGAACTGACCGCCCAGCGCGCCGACGAACGGCTCGGGGAGACCCTGGAGGTCCTCGTCGAGTCCGTCGCGGACGGCACCGGCGACGGACTCGACGAGGGCACCGCCGCCGTCGGACGGGCCGCGCACCAGGCGCCCGAGACCGACGGACAGATCGTGTTCACCTCCGCCGAGGGGCTCGCGCCCGGCCGGATGGTGCTGGCCAAGGCCGTCGCCACCGAGGGCGTCGACCTGGTCGCCGAGTACACGGGTCTGCCCGGCGAGCCGGGACCCGCCCCGGCGACGGCGACGGCCGCCGGGGGGACCTCCGCCCTCGACGCCCTGATCTCCGGCGCCACCGGGCTCGGTGCCCGCCCCTTCTCGGCGGACGGCGGTCGGCGCGCCGCCGGCGAGGAGGCGGGCAGATGACCGGAGTGCCGGCGTCCGCGGGGGGCGGTCGGCCCGGCCGGCCGACGCCGCCCGGCGGAAAGCTGGGCGCTGCGGCCGTCAACCAGGCCAGCCTCTGGAATATCGCCAACCTGCTGACCATGCTGCGGCTGGTACTCGTCCCGGCGTTCGTGGTGCTGCTGCTCCAGGACGGCGGATACGACCCGGTCTGGCGCGCCTGGGCCTGGGCGGCCTTCGCCGTCGCCATGATCACCGACATCTTCGACGGTCATCTGGCCCGGACGTACAACCTGGTCACCGACTTCGGCAAGATCGCCGACCCGATCGCCGACAAGGCGATCATGGCCGCGGGGCTGATCAGCCTCTCCGCCCTCGGCGATCTGCCCTGGTGGGTCACCGGCGTGATCCTCTTCCGCGAGCTGGGGATCACCCTGATGCGGTTCTGGGTGATCCGCCACGGAGTGATTCCGGCCAGTCGCGGCGGAAAGATGAAAACCCTGGCCCAGGGCACGGCCGTCGGCATGTACGTTCTGGCGCTCACCGGCCCCCTGGCCACCCTCCGCTTCTGGGTGATGGCGGTGGCCGTCGTGCTGACCGTGGTCACCGGTCTGGATTACGTGCGCCAGGCGATCTCCCTGCGCCGCAGGGGGCTGGCCAAGGAGCGCGGTGCGGGCCCGGACCCGCGATGACGGCCGATGCGGCCGCGCGCCGAGCCCTTGAGCTGCTCGCGGAGCGTGATCAGACGCTGGCGGTCGCGGAATCCCTCACGGGTGGGCTGGTGGCCGCCGAGCTGACGGCCGTACCCGGCTCCTCACGCTCCTTCCGGGGCTCCGTCACGGCGTACGCCACGGATCTGAAGGGGGCGCTCCTCGGAGTCGGTGCGACCCTTCTGGCGCAGCGCGGCCCGGTGGATTCCGAGGTCGCACGGCAGATGGCGGCGGGCGTACGGGCCGCGCTGGGGTCGGACTGGGGCATCGCCACGACCGGGGTCGCCGGGCCGGGACCGCAGGACGGGCAGCCGGCCGGGACGGTCTTCGTGGCTGTTTCGGGACCGGACGGAAGTGAGAAAGTGACTGCGCTGCGATTGAACGGCAGCCGGGCGGAAATCCGTAGAGAGAGTGTACGGAGCGTGCTGGAGCTGCTCGTCGGCGAACTGCACGGAAATGCGCGGGCACAGGATACGGAACAGAACGGGGGGAATTGATGTTTGCAGCCCTGAGTGAACACGTCATCGCTCCCCGCACGGCCGCAGCGCGAGGCGGTACGGTGGGGCGTGAAGGATGCGGCTACGCGGTCCGAGGAGGGAGCCACCGATGATTCTGCTCCGTCGCCTGCTGGGTGACGTGCTGCGTCGGCAGCGCCAGCGCCAGGGCCGTACTCTGCGCGAAGTCTCCTCGTCCGCCCGAGTTTCGCTCGGCTATCTCTCCGAGGTGGAGCGGGGGCAGAAGGAGGCTTCCTCCGAGCTGCTCTCCGCGATCTGCGACGCGCTGGACGTACGGATGTCCGAACTCATGCGGGAAGTGAGCGACGAACTCTCGCTCGCCGAGCTGGCACGGTCGGCGGCGGCCGAGCCGGTGCCCGCACCGGTGCGCCCGATGCTGAATTCCGTCTCCGTGACGTCGGTGGCGGGTGTGCCGACCGAGCGGGTGACCATCAAGGCTCCGGCGGAAGCCGTCGACGTCGTCGCGGCCTGATCCGGCGGCAGTCGGCCGGTTCCGCGGGCCCTGCCCGCGGAGGTGATTCCGGCGCTCCCGGCATCGGCTGCGCCGGACGGCCCGCCGTCATGGGCTCGGCCCCGGTACTGCGTACCCCCGTGAAGGGTGCTCGGTGCCGGGGTTTCTGCTGTCCGGGGCCGTCCGCCGGGATTTTCGCCGTGGGGTTTCCCGCCGGGTCCGCGGGGCAGGCGCCACTCGTCGAAATGTTCCCTCCCGGGTGCTATGTCATGGTGGGAGGGACGGTGACCGAGTGGAGGACACATGTCTGTTGTGAAGAGCCCGCTGTCCGACGCCGACCTCAAGAGCGTGGGGACGGCACTCCAGGGGGCGCTGGTGGATCTCGTGGACCTCGGGCTGGTGGCCAAGCAGGTCCACTGGAATGTCATGGGCCCGCGCTTCCGGTCCGTCCACCTCCAGCTCGACGAGGTCGTCGACACGGCGCGGCTGCACTCCGACACCGTGGCGGAGCGGTGCTCCGCGATCGGGGTGCCGCCGGACGGGCGGGCCTCGACCGTGGCCGTGCAGAGCGCGATCGGCGGGATCCCCGAGGGCTGGGTCAAGGACACCGACGCGGTACGCATCATGGTGGACGCGCTGGGCGCGGTGATCGCACGGATGCGGGAGCGGATCGGCGTGACCGGGGACCCGGACCCGGTCAGTCAGGACATCATCATCGGGCTGACCGCCGATCTTGAAAAGCATGCGTGGATGTTCCAGGCCGAGAGCGGGTGATCCCGCGCGGTACGGGGGAGCCGGGCGTTCCGGTGCCCCTGCGGTGGTGTCCGCGCCGTCCACGGTGATGCCGTTGTGACGTCACGTCGCCGCAGCATCGCGGCATCGCGGCGTTCGTTTCGGGCGTGACGGCGTGACGGCGTGACGGCGTGACGGCGTGACGGCGTGACGGCGTGGTCGGTCGTGAGGTCCGGAGGGAGACTGCCGTGGTGCGACACCGGTGGACCACCCGGCCCGTGGCCGTCTTCGGACTCGTACTGGCCGGGCTGGCGGGTGGTGCCCTGTGGTGGTGGGCGGTGCTCAGGCTGGCACTGGTCCCGGAGCGGACCGGGTTGCTGGAGGGCGTCATCGCGGCGGGCGGCTGGGGGCTGGGCCTGCTCCCCGTGCATGTCACGCCCCACCGCGGGCCCCGGCGGGGTGCGTCGGCCGGGCGGCGCTGAACCGGTGGGTGGGGAGGGTCACCAGGGCATGGTGGCACCCCCGTTGGGGCGGATGATCCGGCCGGTGGTGAAGGCCGGCGCGTCCGAGCCGGTGATCAGCGCGGAGCGGCCGGTGAGGTCGTACGCCGTGAAAGGCATGCCCGGACCGTACGGCCGGATCTGACGGTACGTCAACTATGCTGACCGGGGCCGGGACCGGGGCCGCGCTGGCAGCCGGGGCACCAGTAGGTGACCCGTTCGTCGCCGGAGGCGGCCGTCGGGGCCGGACCTCTCCGGGACGTGGTGGCGATGGGCCCGCCGCAGCGCAGGCAGGGGGCGCCGGGGCGGCCGTACACATAGAGGAGCGGACGGCGGCGGCCGGTGCCGGGGACCGTGCGGCGCTCGAAGGTGTCCCGGTTGGCCATCAGCAGCCGGTGCGCGGTGGCGACCAGACGCCCAACCGTCTCCGCGGAGAGGTCACCGACCGGCAGCCAGGGGGTGACCCGGGCCAGGAACGCCAGCTCGCAGCGGTACACATTGCCGATTCCCGCGAGGTTGCGCTGGTCGAGCAGGGCCTCGCCGATGCTGCGGGCGGGATCGGCCCGCAGCCGCGCCACCGCGGTGTCGGCGTCCCAGTCGGGGCCGAGGAGGTCGGGGCCCAGCCGGGCCGTGATCCGTTCCTCCTCGGAGGTCGGCAGCAGCTCCAGCACCGGCAGACGGTAGCCGACCGCGGTCCGCTCCCGGTTGCCGAGGACCGCCCGGATCTGATGGGCCGGGCCGCCGGTCCACCGCTCGCCGGCGGCGAAGACGCGCCAGGAGCCGTCCATCCGCAGATGGGAGTGGAGCGTCAGTCCGCCGTCGATACGGGTCAGCAGATGCTTGCCCCGCGGGGTGACCTCCAGCACGGACCGCCCGGTCGCATCGGCCGTGGCGAACCGGGGCACCCGCAGATCGAACCGGGTCAGCACCTGCCCGGCGAGGGCGTCGTTCAGCCGTCGCGCGGTCAGCCAGACGGTGTCTCCTTCGGGCATGGTTCCATCATGCGCGAAAGGGGTGCGCGGGCCCGTGCCGAGGGGCGGCGGCGGGAGCTGCCGGGCGGGCGCGGCCGGACCGTACCGCCGGGCGGGCGTCCCCGGGCCCCGTACCGTACGGTGCCCGGGGCCCTACGCCGCCGGGGCACCGCAAGCCTGCCGTCCCGGCGGTCCTGCGGCCGTGTCCGACAGATCCCACCCGGCCCGCGACGCTCGGCACGCGCAGTTTCCCCCTGAGTCCTTCGGGGCCCTTGGGGCACGGTCGAGGGTTCGGGGTTTCCCGGGTGGTGCCCCGGAGGGGGAGCGCCCCGGCGTGGTCGGGATTTCCCGAGTACTTCCCCGGCCGCAGGGCCGGGCGCGCCGCGGGGCCCCGTCCTCCGGGCGGACGGCGCCACTCCGCGGACAGCTCGCGGCCCGGGGCCGTCCCGTGGCGCGCCCGGGAGCGGTCGGGGTCCGAGACGGGGCCGGTCAGGATCCGAGCCGGGCCGGTCAGGGTCTGAGGCGCAGTCCCCGCGGGGTCGCGTGGAAGCCCGCGGCTTCCAGGGCCCGGCCGATGGGGGAGGTGAGGGCCGGGGTGCCGTTGGCGCGTTCCACCGTGATCGTGCCGAGGGTGCCCGCACGGGCCGCTTCGGCGAGCGCCGCGGCGGCGGCGGTGAACGCGGGGGATTCGGGGTCGGGCCAGGCCAGCAGCGTTTTGCCGCCGCGCTCCAGATAGAGCGCAGGGTCGCCGTCGACGAGGACCACCAGGGACCCCGCTTTCCGTCCCGGTTTATGGCCCGCCCCGTCGGGCGGATCGGGCCAGGACAGGGCGGCACCGTAGGCGTTGGCGGGGTCCGCCGCGGCCAGCAGCACGGCCTGCGGGGCCTCCTGCCCCGCCGACCGCTCCCGGGCCCCGGCCGTGGCCCGCAGCCGGTCGACCGCGCCGTCCATCGCGAACTGGGCCGCTCCCAGCCCCTCGACCACATATCCCCGGCGGGCCTGCCCGCGGTCCTCGAAGGCCGACAGCACGCGATATGCCGCGGAGAAGCCGCCCTCGACGCCCTCCGCCGCCACCGCGCCCCGGGTCACCACCCCGTGCCGGTCGAGCAGGGTCCGGGCCAGGGCGTGGGCCCGGTGCGTGGGGTCGGGCTCGGGGGACGGCAGCAGCGACCAGCGGCCGCTCACCGTCGGCGGACCGCCGCGCGATACCGGCCGGGCGCCCGCCGTCAGCGCGCCGTATCTGCCGCGGGGGACGGCCCGCCGGGCCCGGTGCGCGGTCGCCCCCGCGGTACGGCCCGAGCCGAGCAGGGAGCGCAGCGGCGCGAGGGTGTCATTGGTCAGCCGCCCCGACCAGGCCAGCTCCCAGACCGCGTCCGCCAGCTCCGGATCGGTGGCTTCCGGATGGGTCGTGGCCCGCACCTGGTCGGCGATCCGGCGGAAGAACAGGCCGTATCCCGGGGCGAGGGCGGCCAGCACCGACGCATGGAGCGCGGTCTCCTCCAGCGGATGGGGCGGGGGCAGCAGCAGTGGAGCCGCGTCGGCGAGGTAGAGGGAGACCCAGCCGTCCTTGCCGGGCAGGGCCCCCGCGCCCGCCCAGACCACCTCACCCGTGGTCGTCAGCTCGTCGAGCAGGGCGGGGGCATAGCCGTGGACCCGGGACGGCAGGATCAGCTTCTCCAGAGCGGAGGCGGGCACGGCGGCGCCCTGCAACTGCTCGATCGCGCGGGCCAGCCCGTCGATGCCGCGCAGGTCCCGGCCGCCGATGTGCTGCCAGCGGGGGAGGAAGTCTCCGAGCGCGGCGGGCGGTACGGGCTCCAGCTCGTGCCGGAGGGCGGCCAGGGAGCGGCGCCGCAGCCGCCGCAGCACCGTCGCGTCGCACCACTCCTGTCCGCCGGCCGGGGAGTCCGGCTCCGCCGGGGCGGGGTGGAATTCGCCCAGGACGATCCGGCCGGACGCGGCGAGCCGGTGCAGCGTCCCTTTCGTGACGGCAGTACCCAGACCGAAGCGGGCGGCGGCACGGGCCGAGGTGAACGGCCCGTGCGTGCGGGCGTAGCGGGCGAGCAGATCGCCCAGCGGGTCCTTGACCGGTTCGGTGAAGGCTTCCGGAACACCGACCGGGAGGGCCGTGCCGAGGGCGTCCCGCAGCCGACCGGAGTCCTCGACGGCAGCCCAGTGCTCCGCCCCGGCGATTCTGACCCGGATCGCCCGGCGGGCGGCGGCCAGACCCTCCGCCCACGCGGGCTCCGCCCCCCGCTCCACCAGTTCGGCGGTGGTCAGCGGCCCCAGCAGCCGCAGCAGATCCGCCACGCCTTCCTCGTCCTTCACCCGGCGGTCCTCGGTCAGCCACTGGAGTTCGCGCTCCAGCTCGGCCAGGACATCGGGGTCGAGCAGCTCCCGCAGCTCCGCCTGGCCGAGCAGTTCGGAGAGGAGCCGTGAGTCGAGGGAGAGGGCGGCGGCCCGGCGCTCCGCGAGCGGCGAGTCCCCCTCGTAGAGGAACTGGGCGACGTAACCGAAGAGGAGGGAACGGGCGAAGGGGGACGGCTCGGTGGTGGTGACCTCCACCATCCGGACCCGGCGGGCCTCGATATCGCCCATCAGTTCCGTCAGGCCCGGCACGTCGAACACGTCCTGGAGGCACTCCCGGACGGCTTCGAGGACGATCGGGAAAGAGCCGAACTCGGCGGCCACCTGCAGCAGTTGCGCTGCGCGCTGCCGCTGCTGCCACAGCGGGGTGCGCTTGCCGGGGCTGCGCCGAGGCAGCAGCAGGGCCCGGGCGGCGCACTCGCGGAACCGGGAGGCGAACAGCGCCGAACCACCGACCTGGCCGGTGACGATCCCGCCGATCTCGCCGCGGTCGAAGACCGCGTCCGCCGCGCCGACGGGCGCCTGCCCGTCATCGAAGACCGGATCGGGTCCCGAGGGGTCCTGGTCCAGCAGGTCGAGGCCCATCAGATCGGCATCCGGCAGCCGCAGCACGATGCCGTCGTCGGCATGCATGACCTGGGCGTCGATACCGTAACGCTCGGCCAGCCGGGCACCGATCGCCAGCGCCCACGGCGCATGGACCTGGGCACCGAACGGCGAGTGGATCACCACGCGCCAGTCGCCCAGCTCGTCCCGGAAGCGTTCCACCAGGATCGTCCGGTCGTCGGGGACATGCCCGCAGGCGCGGCGTTGCTCGTCGAGATAGGCCAGGAGGTTGTCCGCCGCCCAGGCGTCCAGACCGGCGGCCAGCAGCCGCAGTCTGCCGTCCTCCGGCTCCAGGGCACCCACCTCCCGCAGGAAGGCGCCCACCGCGCGGCCCAGCTCCAGGGGCCTTCCCAGCTGGTCGCCCTTCCAGAAGGGCAGCCGGCCCGGCACCCCGGGGGCCGGGGTCACCAGGACCCGGTCCCGGGTGATGTCCTCGATGCGCCAGGAGGTGGTGCCCAGGGTGAAGACGTCGCCGACCCGGGACTCGTACACCATCTCCTCGTCCAGCTCGCCGACCCGCCGGCCCCCGCCGCCCTTCTCCCCGGCCGAACCGGCGAGGAAGACGCCGAACAGTCCGCGGTCGGGAATGGTGCCGCCGGAGGTGACGGCGAGACGCTGGGCACCGGGACGACCGGTCACCGTGCCCGCGATGCGGTCCCACACCACGCGCGGCCGCAGCTCGGCGAAGGCGTCCGAGGGATAGCGCCCGGCGAGCATGTCCAGCACCGCGGTGAAGGCCGACTCGGGCAGGGCGGCGAAGGGCGCGGCCCGGCGGACCAGCGCCAGCAGATCGTCCACCTGCCGGACGTCGAGGGCGACGATCGCGACGAGCTGCTGGGCGAGGACGTCCAGCGGGTTGGCGGGAATCCGCAGCGACTCGATGGCCCCGGACCGCATGCGTTCCGTGACCACCGCCGACTGGACCAGATCGCCCCGGTACTTCGGGAAGACCACGCCGCGGGAGACCGCGCCCACCTGGTGTCCGGCCCGGCCGACGCGCTGGAGCCCGGAGGCCACGGACGGCGGGGACTCGACCTGGACGACGAGATCCACCGAGCCCATGTCGATGCCCAGCTCCAGGCTGGACGTCGCCACCACGGCAGGCAGCCGGCCGGCCTTCAGATCCTCCTCGACCAGTGCCCGCTGCTCCTTGGAGACCGAACCGTGGTGCGCCCGGGCCAGCAGCGCCGGCGCACCGCGCGCCGCGCCGGACTGGGCCATGATCTCGGCTGGCGGGGCGCCCTCGGGCAGCCGCTCGCCCACGGCCCGCTCGTACGCGATCTCGTTGAGCCGGTTGCACAGCCGCTCGGCGAGCCGCCGGGAGTTCGCGAAGACGATCGTCGAACGGTGCGCCTGGACGAGATCCGCGATCCGCTCCTCCAGATGGGGCCAGACGGACGGCCCGTCGCCGCCTCCCGGCCCCCCGGACGCCTCGGCGGCCGGGGCACCGCCCAGCTCGCCCAGATCCTCCACGGGAACCACCACCGAGAGGTCGAACTCCTTGTCCGACGGGGGCTGGACGATCTCCACCCGCCGCTGCGGCGACAGATAGCGGGCCACCTCGTCCACAGGCCGGACGGTCGCCGACAGGCCGATCCGGCGGGCGGGCCGGGGCAGCAGCTCGTCGAGCCGTTCGAGGGACAGGGCGAGATGGGCGCCCCGCTTGGTGCCCGCGACGGCGTGGACCTCGTCCAGGATGACCGTCTCGACCCCGGCGAGGGCATCGCGGGCCGCCGAGGTCAGCATCAGGAACAGGGATTCGGGCGTGGTGATGAGGATGTCCGGGGGCCGGGTGGCCAGCGACCGGCGCTCGGCGGCCGGGGTGTCGCCCGACCGGATTCCGACCCGCACCTCCGGCTCCGGCAGTCCGAGGCGCACCGCCTCCTGGCGGATCCCGGTCAGCGGGCTGCGCAGATTGCGCTCCACATCGACCGCGAGGGCTTTGAGCGGGGAGACGTAGAGCACCCGGCAGCGCGCCTTCGGGTCGGCGGGCGGCGGAGCCGACGTCAGCCCGTCGAGGGCGGCGAGGAAGGCGGCCAGCGTCTTTCCCGAACCCGTCGGCGCGACCACGAGCACGTCCGACCCCTCGCCGATCGCCCGCCAGGCGCCTTCCTGCGCCGCGGTGGGCGCGCTGAAGGCGCCCGCGAACCAGCCGCGGGTCGCGGGGGAGAACGAGTCGAGCGCATTCCCGGCCATGCCCCCCATCGTGCACCCCGCCACTGACAATCGGGCGGGACGGGTCCGCCGGACGGGCCGGAGCGGGGCCGGAGCCCTGTCGCAAGGGCCGGATGCGCTCCGGGGCGGGCCGTGGACCGGCGCCGCGGCGGGTGACTTCCGTCATGTCGGCGCCGGCTTCCGGAGTACGTTGCTCCGGTACCCGCCGGGGCGGCGGAGGCCGGAACTCCGCTCAACCGGGCGGATCCGGTGCCCGTCCCCGGGCGGGGCACGGTACCCGCAGGTGGCGGGCCCAGCGGCCGGGCGCCGGAAACGCGCGAGACCGGCGGGCGCCGGGCCGCGTACCGTCCCTGCCATGGCAGAACAGACCGTCCCGGCCGACCCGCCGGAGAGCAGCCCACCCGCCGGACCCGCCCGGGGAGCCGGCCACGACCGCGCCCCGGGCTCCGGGGGCGGTGGCGCTCCGGTAACCGGCGACGACCGCGCTCCGGGGGCCGGGGCCGGCCGCGCGCCGGGCTCCGGCACCGGTCGTGCTCCGGGCTCCGGCACCGGTCGTGCTCCGGGGGCCGGGACCGGTCGTGCGTCCGCCGCGGCGGACGGCCCCGGCGCCAAGCCCGACGCGGCCGTCGTACGCGATGCCCTCGGGGTGGGCGTCGCGGTCGGGCTCTCCGGCTTCGCGTTCGGTGTCACGGCCGCGGGCTCCGGCCTCAGCCTGCTCCAAACCTGTGCCCTGAGCCTGCTGGTTTTCACCGGTGCGTCCCAGTTCGCCCTGGTGGGGGCGTTGGCGGCGGGCGGAAACCCGTTCACGGCCGCCGCCGGGGCCTTCTTCCTCGGCATCCGCAACGCCTTCTACGGGCTGCGCCTGTCGCAGCTGCTCGCCCTGCCCCGCGCCGTGCGGCCGTTCGCCGCCCACTGGGTGATCGACGAGACCACGGCCGTCGCGCTTGCCCAGCCGACGAGACGTTCCGTACGCCTCGGTTTCACCGTGACCGGACTGACGCTGTACGTCCTGTGGAACCTCACGACCTTCCTCGGCGCGATCGGCGCCGAGGCCATCGGCGACACCAATGCCTGGGGGCTGGACGCGGCCGGACCGGCCGTCTTCCTCGCCCTGCTCGCCCCCATGCTCCGTACCGCCACCGAACGGGCCGTGGCCGGGCTCGCGGTCCTCCTCGGACTCGGATTCCTGCCGCTGCTGCCTGCCGGGGTGCCGGTCCTGGTGGCGGCGCTCGCCGCGCCCGCCGTGCTGTGGCTCAAGGGCCGCACCTCCGGCCGGGCGACGGCGGACGCCATGGACACCCGTACCGCGATACCCGGCGCCGGTCCGCGTGGCGAGGACGCCGCGGACACCCGTACCGCACGACACGGTGCGGGGTCCGAGGGCGTGCACAAGGGACGTGGCGATGGCGGTACCGACGGCGGACAGCGGTCCGCGGAGGAGGGACGATGAGCGTCTGGATCGCGATCGCGGTGACCGCGGTCGGCTGTTACGCGGTGAAACTGCTGGGCCTGCTGATACCGGCCGAGGTGCTGGAACGTCCTCTGGTGCGGCGGCTCGCCGCTCTGGTGCCCGTCGCGCTGCTGGCCGCGCTCACGGCCCAGCAGACCTTCAGCACGGCGGGCTCCCTGGTGGTCGACGCCCGCGCCGCCGGGCTGGCGGTCGCCGCCGTCGCCCTGGTGCTGCGCGCCCCCTTCCTCGTGGTGGTTGCCGCGGCCGTGCTGGTCACCGCGGGCATCCGGGCGATCGGTGGCTGACCCACGACCGGGCCGCCGGCTCACCGACCCACCGACCTGCCGACCCACCGACCCGCCGACTCACCGATCCGACGATCCGGCGGCTCGGCGAACCGACGGGCGGGCGGCCCGACCGGTCGAGTTGTCGCGGCCGGGACGCGTCCGAGCCGTCGACCGGTCGCGCCGGGGGCCGCGCCGAGCCCCCTGCCCCGGCGGCCCCGCCGCTCAGCCGATGGACCGGCCGTACGCCCGCAGGGTCCGCAGCGCCTCGATGGTCACCAGGGGGCGCGCCTCCAGCGATGTCCCCGGAGCCCACTGCCGCCAGTTCACCGGCCAGCCGCCGTCCTCGCGCTGCGCGGCGGCGAGATGGTCGAGGGACCGTGCGATCTCCTCGTCCGTGAACCAGTGCCGGGCCGGCGATTCCGGCACCCGGGCGTAGTCGTACGCGAAGTGGTGCTCCCCCGGGGCATAGCCGGGGGACACGGGATGCTCGTCCGACCGATCCGGGTCGAGGACCACGAGCCCCTGCTCCCGTACCAGCCGTCCCAGCCGGTCGGCGGCCCTCCGGGCCCGTGCCCGGTCCGGAACCCCGTGCAGGAAGGCGACCGCCGCCTCCACCTCGTACGGATGCGAGGCCTCCAGCGACTCGACCACGGACCAGCAGAAGTCCGTCGCCCGGAAAAGCCACGCATGCCACACCTCGTTGCGGTGGAGCAGCCCCACGACGGGGCCGGTGGTCAGCAGGGATCCGGGCGGATCGTCGGTGATCGGGACGAAAGGCGCGGCCGGATAGCCGCGCTGGGACGGGTGGACGGCGGGCAGCGCGCCCTCCGGGGTCGACACCCCCGTCAGATAGCGGCACAGCCGCTCCGCGCGCAGTCCGCCGCAGCGTCCGATGGAGTCCAGGACGCGCAGCGCATGAGCGGTGTGCAGCGGCTGGCTCACCGGGCCCCGCAGATCCGGTTCGAGGGCGTGGCCGTAGCCGCCGTCCTCGTTGAGGTACGGGGAGAGGGCGGCGTCGACGCCATCGGCGCCGCCGCCCAGGAAGTGGTACGCGAAACGGCGCTGCTCCAGGACGCGGGCGGTGAGCCAGATGAAGTGTTCGGCGCGTGCCAGCGGCGACGAGGACGGCGGTGGGGACCCGTCCGGCCCCTCCCGTTCACCGGCCCGGAACCGGTTTCCGGACGGATCCCCTGACCCTTCGGCGAATGCCTCCGCGGCGTTCTTCCCGGGGCCCGCCGCCTGCTCGGCGGCCACCTCGGGTCCTTCCTCACGGGTTTCCTCGGGTTCGGCCATGGTCCGACCGTAGAGCCGAAAGGTTCCGGGGGCGGCGAGAGGGCCGGGGCGCACCCCCTGCGCGGGATACTGGCGTCATGCGGTTGACGATTTTCTGGGAGCGGATGGCGGACCACTTCGGTGCGGCGTACGCCGACTCCTTCGCACGGGACCATGTGATGTCCGAGCTGGGCGGGCGGACCGTCCACCAGGCGCTCGACGCGGGCTGGGAGGCCAAGGACGTGTGGCGCGCGGTCTGCGCGGCCGTCGACGTCCCGGCCGACCGGCGCTGAGCGCAGCCCGCCGGGCCTGCCGTCCACTCCTCTCCCACCGGCCATCAGGGTTTATCCACAGGCCAACGGGGCGGGTCCCCGGCCGGGCCACTTGTGCGCGACACTGGGCCGGTGGCCCCGACGAGTGACAAGCGCGACGACAACGAACACGACGGCTCCCCGGACCGTGCCGGTGAGGACCGTGCCGATCGTGGCAGACGGAGTTCCCGCAGCTCCGGCGAGCCGGACGGCGGCCGGTCCGGGCGGCTGTCCGTGCCCGCGCAGGGCCCGGCGGCCGGAAGTCCTCCCCTTGCCGAAGGCATAGGGGGCGGCGGACCGCCCCGGTCCGGCGGGGTCGCCGTCGACGCGCCCGCGCCCGGGGCGGACACCCCGGCCGACGGCGGGCCCGCCCGGTCCGTGACCCCGCCCGGCCCGCCGCCCCCCTCCGCGGTCGGCGGCGGCCTCGGCCCTGCCCGGATGCCTCGCTGGCTGCCGCGCGCGATGGTGCTCGCCCTGGCGCTCTACGCCTGCTTCCAGCTCGGGGTCTGGGCCTTTCACCAGCTCATCGGGCTCCTGCTGAACATCCTGATCGCCTTCTTCCTCGCCCTCGCCATCGAGCCCGCCGTCGGGCGGATGGCGGCGCGCGGGATGCGGCGCGGGGTCGCCACCTTCCTGGTGTTCTTCGGGATCCTGATCTCCGTCGTCGGATTCGTCGTCATGCTCGGGTCGATGCTGGCCGACCAGATACTGGCCATGGTCGACGAGTTCCCCAAATACCTCGACTCGGTGATCAACTGGATCAACAGCACCTTCAAGACCGAGCTGTCCCGGGTCGAGGTGCAGGACAGCGTCCTGAAGTCGGACTGGTTGCAGCAGTACGTGCAGAACAGCGCCAGCGGTGTACTCGACGTCTCCGCCACGGTCCTCGGCGGGCTGTTCAAACTGCTGACGATCTTCCTCTTCTCGTTCTACTTCGCCGCCGACGGACCGCGGCTGCGCCGGGCACTCTGCTCCGTACTGCCCCCGGCCAAGCAGGCCGAGGTGCTGCGCGCCTGGGAGATCGCCGTCGACAAGACCGGGGGCTATCTGTACTCCCGCGGACTGATGGCCCTCATCTCGGGCGTCGCGCACTTCGTCCTGCTGGAGATCCTCGGGGTGCCCTACGCTCCGGCACTGGCGATCTGGGTCGGACTGGTGTCCCAGTTCATCCCGACGATCGGTACGTATCTGGCCGGGGCGCTCCCGATGCTGCTCGCGTTCACCGTGAACCCCTGGTACGCGGTGTGGGTGCTCGGGTTCGTCGTGGTGTACCAGCAGTTCGAGAACTACGTCCTCCAGCCGAAGCTGACCTCCAAGACCGTTGACATCCACCCCGCCGTGGCCTTCGGTTCGGTCATAGCGGGTACGGCGCTGATGGGTGCCGTGGGCGCGCTGATCGCGATTCCGGCCGTCGCCACCCTCCAGGCGTTCCTCGGGGCCTATGTGAAGCGGTACACGGTGGCCGACGACGCCCGGGTGCAGGGCCACCGCCGGCGGCGCAGACAGCTGCTGCGGCGGTTCCGGCCGGCCGTGGCGGTGCGCCGGGACCGGCCGGAGACGGCCGAGCCGAACGGCGGCCTGAGCACCGCCGACTGACCGCCCCCGGGCCCGGCCCCGGTGTCGCGCCCGGGCCGCCTCGACGGCCGGGTCGGGGCGTCGGAGTCATGCCCCGACCGGGCCCCCGGGCCCTCGGCCGGGGCCGTAACCCCGTGGGCAGGGGACGGGCCCGGTCCGGTCCGGACGTCGTGTTCACCGCCCGGCAGCGGATACGGCCAACCGCCGAAGGACCCCGGCCCGCTGTCGACCGACCGACCGAAATGCCGACCGGCCACCGACGGCTCCGTCCGGCCGGACGGACACGGCCGCCGAGCGGTCTGCGGCCGGGGCCTGCGGCGGGCCTCCGGTCCGCAGCCGGGTGGGCGGTTCACGGCCGCCCACCAGTACCCCGGTGCCGGATCGGCTATTCCATCTCGTCGAGCATCTCGCGAGCCTGCTCCAGCAGTTCTGCGGTCTCTTCGCCCTCCCGCTCCGCCTCCTCCAGCTCCGTCACCAGCGCCGTCATCCGGGCCTTCGCCGTATCCACCCGGTTCCGGTTGTACTCCGTCCACGCCGCCCGGGCCAGGACGTTGAAGCGGTCGTGGCGCGCGGCCGCCCCGAACTCCGAGAAGAGCCCCGCCGCCCGGTCGAGCAGGGTGATGTCCCGGTCCGGCACGGTCGGCACCTCTCCGGCGGCAGCGGGCGCCACGGAACGCTCCTCCCCGTCGTCCGGTGTCTCCGCGTCCAGCAGCCGCGCCAGCTGAGAGCAGGTCTCCGCCCACTCGTACCGCAGCTCGGCGGCCTCGGAGTCCTGGACCAGGGCAAGCGCCTCGCCCATGAACCTCCGGGCCCGCTCGTACTCCTCCGGAGGCGAGTCGTACCGCAGGCCGAGCCACGCCAGGGAACGGAGCACCCGCACTTCGGAGACCACACAGTCCCCCGCCCGGCGCCACAGCTCCAGCGCCCGCATATAGGCCGCCTTCGCTTCGTCGGTCAGCTCCGCCTCGCCGAGACATTCGGCCGCCGAATGGGCCAGGCTCGCCTGCGGCCGGGGGTCCTCCCACGCGGTAGTGCCCTCGGCGGCCAGCAGATACTGCTCCGCCGCGCCCCGGGGATCATCCAGTTGGCTGAGCAGGCTCCCCAGCAGCCGCCGGGCCCGTACCACCTCCTCGCCACCGGCCCCGCCGTACGTCTCCACCAGATCGGGGAGGGCCGAGTGCAGCACCTCGGCGGCCTCGGCAGGCCGGTCCGTATCGGCGTACGCACGGGCGAGCAGCAGCCTCGCCCGCGCCCCGGGGCCGGTGGAGAGCCCCGCCCGGTCGAACCAGTGGGCGGCGCCGAGGGCGTGCTCCGCCGCCTCCGCCGCGGCACCCTCCCGCTCCATCAGGACCTCGGACAGCGTCAGCCGCACGGAACCCAGTACATCGGGCTCGACAACCTCGGCGGAGTGGGCGAGCGCGGCCCTGACGTCGGCCTCGGCCGCCTCCGGGTCCCCGCCCGCCGCGACCACCCGCGCCCGGAGCTCCAGCGGCCGGGCCGCCTCCCAAGGCCGCCCGGCCGCCAGGAAATGCTCCGCCGACGACGCCAGCAGCTCTACGGCCCGATCCTGCTCCCCGGCCGGCAGCAGCACCTGCGCGAGGAACAGCTCCGCCTGCGCCAGGACGTCCGTCGTGCCACCCGGGGCCGCGACGGCCCGGTCCTTGCTCCGGTCAGCCACAAAGGCATCGAGCTGCTCCCGGAGAACGGTGTCGACCTGCTCGGCGCCTTCCCCGGATCCGTCTTCGGAGGTGTGCTGCTCCCGGTGGCGCAGCAACGATTCCAGGCGCAGCGCGGCGAGCCCCGCCAGGGCGGTCCGGCGCTCACGCATCGGGTCCGAAGCGTCGAGATCCGCGGCCGACCGGACGGCCGCCGCCAGCCGCTCCGTGATCTCCGAAGCCGGGGCACCGGCCCGGGCGGCGCTGCCCGCGGCCGCCAGATCCGCGTACGCGGCCCGGCTCGGTGATCCGGCCTCGCGCTGTGCGGCGGCGGCGCGGGCGAAGCGCTCCGCGGCATCCGCGGCTCCGTCCTCGTACGCGCTCCAGGCTCCGAACTCCAGCAGATCGGCGGCCAGCTCCGGATCCGCCGCGGTGTCCGCACCGGCCCGGCGGGCCACGTCCGTCCACAGGGCGCGGGCGGACGGATGCCCCCGGCGGCGGGCCGTACGCGCCCGCTCGACGAGGTCGGCGAAGGAGGGCGCGGCACCGTCACCCCCTGCCGGGGCCGCGGTAACGCGGTCCGGGGCCGCCGGGGCGGGCAGCGCCGGGCTGCGCACCCCGAGCGGCAGCACGTCGGCCAGCGGCTGCCGGGCTATCCGCTCCGCGAACCGGTCCGACTTCAGCGAGTTGCCGTTGCGCGCGTCGAATCGTGCGGCGATCGCGGCGGCGTCCGCGTACAGCAGGTCGTACAGTTCGGCCGCGGTCCGCACCGCGCCCTCGTGGGGCACCGTGGGCCGGTCGCCGTGGCCGGTGTCCTTCAGCCGGCGCAGCAGGACCAGGATGCCGCCGTCGAAGTCGAGCTGGGCGTCGACGTCGACGAGGGCGCCGAGATGCCCGGCGTGCTCGGCGAGGATTTCGAGACCGCGGGACTCGTTGCCGGTCAGGGCGCAGAACTCGATGTGCGCGCCGATGGAGCGGAGCAGGCTCTCGTTGCCCCGGGCCATGCGGTAGCCGCGGAGATGGTTGGCCCGTGCCTCGTCGGCCCGGCCGAGGCGGAGCAGCGGCAGCAGAGAGTGCGCGAGGACCCGGTGCGGTTCCTCCAGGCAGTCCTCGTCGCCCGCCAGGACCGGCCCCCAGAGCCGTATCGCCCCGGCGTCGTCCCCTCGGACGGCCCGATAGCGACCCTGGTCGTTCAGCTCGCAGGCATGGCAGTCGCTCATGGAGTCGCGGCCGGCGGCCAGCCAGGCGGCGAAGGCGCGATCCGTGCGCTCCTGGTCCCCGATCGCCTCGGCGAGCAGCTGCTCGGCCTGGCGCACCGCCCGCTCGCTGTGGCCCGCGAGCCGGTAGCGCCGCTCCATATCGGTGAGCCAGCGCTCCACAGCCGCCAGCGGGATGTCCGGAGAGTCGAGGATGCCGCCGGTCACCCACTTGAACCGCCAGAACAGGCTGTGGACCTCCCACGAGGTGAAGGCCGCCGGATCCCGGTCGTACTCCTGGAGGAGCCGGGCGAAGGGCACCAGGATCCTGGTGCGCTCGGCGCTGTGCTCATAGGCGTCGATCAGCCCCATGAGGGACTGGCGGAACAGGACGCTGTCCCCGGAGGCCTCTGCTGCGGCGCCGAGGGCCTCGGCACGGGCGGTGCGGGCGGGGCCGTACGGCGCGTCGGAGTTCTCGAAGAGACCCAGGCGGATCTCCTCGGCGGTCATCGTGCTCATCAGCGGCCTTCCTGGGCGGAACCGCCCGTGGCGGGGTGGGTCGCCCATTCCAGGAGCCCGAGGAAGGCCCGGTTGAGCAGGGTGGAGTCGGCGGGCCGCAGGGGACGCTGGGACATCAGCAGCGCCTGCCCGTAGAGCGACTCGACGGCGGTGGCGGTCAGCTCCGGATCGGGCAGCGCGGCGATCCGGCGGATCAGCGGGTTGTTGTGGTTCAGCACCAGACGGGCGCGGGGTGCCGATCCGCGCAGGGAACCGAGGATGTCGTTCCACAGGGAGTCGGCGTTCGCCTCGGCGGCGGCCCGGTCCCGCTCGTGGCGCGCCTGCCGGTCGTCGAGGTAGAGCGCGGGCACCGTCACGGGCTGGAAGGCACGCAGCGCCACATCGCACCCCTCCGCGTCGAGCCTGGCACGGGCGGTGGAGAGGAAGCCGGCCAGCGCCAGTTCGGCCTCGGTGGGCACCGGGTCGAGGCGCTCGGTGACGGCGCCGGCGTCGAGTTCGGTGACCTTCACCGCGGGGCGCACGGTGGGCAGCAGGGCGAGCAGATCCGCGTCGTACGTGTATCCGGCGTTGACCACGCCCAGGCCGTGGGCGGCGGCGATGGGGGCGATCTGGCGGAACTCCTCCACCGTACGGGTGAAGTGGATCTCCCCGTGCGCCGCGGCGAACTCCTCCAGACCGAGGCGGCCGTCGCTGGTCTCGAACGGCAGCCACGGCAGCATCAGCCCGAACAGCTCCGGATCGTGCCGCGCCAGGGACTTCACCCCGAGGTGGTGGACGCTCAGGAAGGCGGCGAGCCGCTGCGGATCGCCCGCGGCCAGCTCCGCCAGCCATCGGCGGACGGCGGAGCCGAGGGCGTCGCGGACGGCGTCCAGCGTCTCGTCGTCGTAGAGGCTCTCACGGGACGCGGTGGGGCGCAGCGCGTCGGTGTCGACCACGGCCCGGACGAAGAAGGCCCACTCCGGCAGCAGATTGTCCGCCCGGTCGGTGAGCAGCATGCCCTTGAGGTAGGCGCGGTGTCCGCCGCGGTGCGCGGGGCTGGCGGGGTCGGGGAGCACATAGGCGACGCCGCGGACCCCGGCGACCGGCAGGTCGAAGTCGATCGTGTCGAGCGGGGTGAAGCCGAACAGCGCCGCGCAGTGTGCGGCGAGCGCCTCCCGGCGGGCCGACGGAGTGGGGTGGTCGCGGTCCCAGACGGCGGGCCGGTCGGTCACCGGACGCTCCGCCCCGCTGCCGTCCGCGAAGACGATGTCGTACGGCAGGAGGGAGCCGAAGTCGCGCGCCAGCTCCTCCACCCGGGCCGGGGCCAGCCACTCCCCGGAACCGGGGCGCGGCTCCAGGAAGACGGTGGTGCCGGGGGCGGGGCGGGCCTCGTCGGGCAGCGTACGCACGGTGTACGAGCCGTCGTCCCGGGCCAGCCACTCCACGGGGGCCGCGCCGGGAGTACGCGCGGAGCGGGTGACGACACGGATCTCACGGGCCACGACGAAGCAGGCGAGCAGCCCGATGCCGAACTGGCCGAGGAACTCACGGCGGGCGGACTCCAGACCGTGCTCGCCGCCGCGCTTGGAGCTGCGCCCGATGGTGGCGAGCAGGGTGTGGACCTCGTCGGCGGTCAGACCGATCCCGCTGTCCTCGACAGAGACCCGGCCCGCTTCGGCGGAGAGCCGGATCCGGTCCGGGCACCCGGGGTCGGCGGCCCGGCGCGCGGTGACCGCGTCCACGGCGTTCTGCAGCAGCTCACGGACGTAGACCCGGGGGCTGGAGTACAGATGGTGGGAGAGCAGATCGACCAGGCCCCGCAGGTCGACCTGGAAGCTGCTGGACTCGGGCGGGCCCTGTGCCGCTTCGGTCGTGGATGTCGTGGATGTCATGCCGCATCACCTCGCGATTACGCGCTGACCGGCTCGGACGGTTCCGCGAGCCGGGGTCTTGGAAACGGGCGATCGCGAGGTCCCCCCTCACAGATCACGAACGAGCTTCAGAGTAGAGGGGGGCACTGACAAAGCTCTCGGGATTTCCTGCGCCCCGGGGTATCACCGGTCCGGCCCTTGACGGCCCGGTCCCCGATGCCCGGTCCTCGTGGACCGGGGTGGGCTCCGGACCGGCCGCCCGGTGAGGCCGCCCCCCGGCGGGCGGCCTCACCGCTCGGGCGGCACGCCGGGCGATGCGCTTGACACAAAAATCGAACATCCATTCTTATGGGGTGTCCGGCCCCCGCCTCACCGGGCGGTTGTCCACAGGCGGGACGGGTGTCGGGGCGCATTGTCAGTGGCAGGGGTTAGCGTCTTTGACGTGAAGCGATCGACACAAGCAAATCGGGTGGAACCCATGGCAGGAACCGACCGCGAGAAGGCGCTCGACGCCGCGCTCGCACAGATTGAACGCCAATTCGGCAAGGGCGCGGTGATGCGCCTGGGCGAGCGCCCGAACGAGCCCATCGAGGTCATCCCCACCGGGTCGACGGCACTGGACGTCGCCCTGGGCGTCGGAGGGCTGCCGCGCGGCCGTGTGGTGGAGGTGTACGGCCCCGAGTCCTCCGGTAAGACGACCCTCACGCTGCACGCCGTGGCCAACGCGCAGAAGGCCGGCGGTTCTGTCGCCTTCGTGGACGCCGAGCACGCCCTCGACCCGGAGTACGCGAAGAAGCTGGGCGTCGACATCGACTCCCTCATCCTCTCCCAGCCGGACAACGGCGAGCAGGCCCTTGAGATCGTCGACATGCTGGTCCGCTCCGGCGCGCTCGACCTCATCGTCATCGACTCGGTGGCGGCCCTGGTGCCCAAGGCCGAAATCGAGGGCGAGATGGGCGACTCCCACGTGGGTCTCCAGGCCCGTCTGATGAGCCAGGCGCTCCGCAAGATCACCAGCGCCCTGAACCAGTCCAAGACCACCGCGATCTTCATCAACCAGCTGCGCGAGAAGATCGGTGTGATGTTCGGTTCGCCCGAGACCACGACCGGTGGCCGCGCGCTGAAGTTCTATGCGTCGGTCCGTCTCGACATCCGCCGGATCGAGACCCTGAAGGACGGCACGGACGCGGTGGGCAACCGTACCCGCGTCAAGGTCGTGAAGAACAAGGTCGCCCCGCCGTTCAAGCAGGCCGAGTTCGACATCCTCTACGGCCAGGGCATCAGCCGTGAGGGCGGTCTGATCGACATGGGCGTGGAGCACGGCTTCGTCCGCAAGGCCGGTGCCTGGTACACGTACGAGGGCGACCAGCTCGGCCAGGGCAAGGAGAACGCCCGTAACTTCCTGAAGGACAACCCCGATCTCGCCAATGAGATCGAGAAGAAGATCAAGGAGAAGCTGGGCGTGGGCGTCCGGCCCGAGGCTCCCGCCGGGGAGCCCGGCGCGGACGCGGCGGGCGGTTCCCCGGCCGCTGACGCGGCGAAGTCGGTGCCCGCCCCCGCCACCAAGGCCAAGCCGGCCAAGGCGGCGGCGGCCAAGAGCTAGCCGTGACCCGGCGCACCGAATGGCCGGGCGGCAGTGCCGACTCGTCGAGGGCCGGGAAGGCGCTGTCGCCCCAGGATCCGGCGGAGCGGGCGCGGGCGATCTGCCTGCGCCTGCTCACCGGGACCCCGCGCACCCGCAAGCAGCTCGCGGATGCGCTGCACCGCCGGGAGATCCCGCCGGAGGTGGCCGAGGACGTGCTCTCCCGGTTCGAGGACATCGGGCTGATCGACGATGCCGCGTTCGCGGACGCCTGGGTGGAGTCGCGGCACCATGGCCGGGGGCTCGCCCGCCGTGCTCTCGCCCGCGAGCTGCGGACCAAGGGTGTGGACACGGTCCTGATCGACGAGGCGATGGGCCGGCTCGACTCCGAGAGCGAGGAGGAGACCGCCCGGGCCCTGGTCGTGCGCAAGCTGCGGGCGACCCGGGGCCTCGACCGCGACCGGAGGATCCGCCGGCTCGCCGGAATGCTGGCCCGCAAGGGCTACGGGGAGGGCATGGCGCTCCGGGTGGTCCGGCGGGCGCTGGAGGAAGAGGGGGAGCCGGACCTGGACGAGGCCATCGACGCCCTGGACCTCGAAGGTCTTCCGTAGACCGGTCCGGGATGCTTCGAAGGCCCGGCCGTGAGTACGGCGGCGCGCTCCGCGGGGGAGACCGCGGTGCCGTGACACACGGTACGGCGGACCGGGCCCCTTCCCCTGCTCCACGGAGGACGCTCCAAAGAAGGCAGGGAAAGGGGGGACCGTCAGTCCGTTCCGGGCGCCCCGTTCGTTCCCTGCTCCACGGCTGCCGTTCGACGGCTCGTCCGTCGCCGGTTCACCCGGTGACGGGTCACTTCTCCACCGGGAGTCCGGCGGCCCGCCAGGCCTGGAAGCCGCCGATCAGATCCGTCGCCCGGTGCAGCCCCAACTGCTGGAGCGAGACCGCGGCCAGCGAAGAGGCGTAGCCCTCGTTGCAGACGACCACGACCCGCAGATCGTGGTGGTCGGCCTCCGGGAGACGGTGGCTGCCCTGCGGGTCGAGCCGCCACTCCAGTTCGTTCCGCTCGACGACGACGGCCCCGGGGATGAGACCGTCCCGGTCGCGCAGCGCCGCATAGCGGATGTCGACCAGCAGGGCGCCGTTCCGCGCCTCGTCGTACGCCTGCCGGGGAGCCACCCGGTCGAGGCCCTCCCTGACCTGTTCGAGCAGGACGTCGATACCGATGGGCGCGGCGGCTCGGTCACTGCCTGCGCCGCCGACGGCGGATACACGATGGTTGTTCACTGCCAGTCCTCCGGACGTTCGACCTGTTCCAGACGGAGTACCGCGCCGCTGCGGCTGAACCTGCGGATCAGCGGCAGCGGCGGGTAGTACGCATGGACGGAGACGGCGTGCGCGTCGGACGCGTTCAGTACCTCGTGCACATGGTGCCGTCCGAAGGCCCGGCCCCGGCCGGCCCCCAGCTTCCGCCCGCGGTCGACGTCCTCGCGCAGTTCGAGGGTCTTCCAGCCGTCTGCCGGGAGCCGTACGGCCAGCGAGTGTTCCGTCAGTTCACCGACCGCGGTCGCGAAGGCGCCGACCGACTCAGCATGGTCGTGCCAGCCGGTGCCCGTAGCGGGCGGCCAGCCGATCAGCCAGGCCTCGCTGCCGCCCGGTCCGTCGAGCCGGACCCAGGTACGGCCCTCGGGGTCGAGGGGAAGCGAGGCGATCAGTTCGGGGTCGGCCGCCGCTCCGCGGACGAAGTCCAGCAGTTCGGCGGAGGTGGGGGCATGAGCGCGGGAGACCGTGGTGGCCGAGCCGGAAGTCGAAGGGGATGCGGGCACGGGCTGGGACATGAGGAACCGTCCTGGATGTTCGCGAAAGTCCGCGCGCGCAGGCGCGCACAAGGCCCGCGGGGCGCGCGAAAGGAAGGAAAGGACGCGAGGTCAGCACGACGGTCGACACACGCAGCCCGCGTAGCGGAGGAGATCCATATGGACCCTCCGCCACAGGCGTACATCGGTGCCGGTCACAAAACGGAGTACACCATGGTGCCCCCGCGGGGTCAATTGACGTCCGCGGTGCGGTCGCTGGGGGTGTCGGAGGGGCTGCCGCCGCGGACCGCGTCCGCCGCCTCGTACAGCTCCTCGGGCCGTACCCCGGAGAAGGCGGCGACGAACTGGCCGTCCGGCCGGACGAGCAGCACGGTGTGCGCGGAGGCCCCGGGGTACTCCTCTGCGACCAGCAACTCCGCCGGAACCGGGAGAGCCGAGACCGCGGATGCCAGCCGGGGCATCACGCCCGCGCTCTGCCAGTGCCGCCGGTCCCACACCCCGGTGCCCGGGGCCACCAGCACCACCAGGAGCTGCCCCTGCCCGAGCCGGTCGCGGAGCCGGGCCGCGGTGCCGTCGGGCGCGGTGATCCGTACATCCTCGACCGGAGCACCCGGTTCCGTCCCGATCGGTACATGGGCCGGAGAGCGGTCCGGGGCAAGCGGTGAATGGTGATGGACCGGGGGGGACCCCAGGGGGCCCCGGCCGAGATGGGCGTCGGTGAGCAGACCTTCGAGCCGGGCCGCACCGGGCAGTCTCGCCCGCAGGGCGCTGCCGCTGCGCAACGACGGCAGTACCTGGTCGGCGGCGCGCAGCCGGGCGGCGACCGCGCTCCGCCGCTCCGCCTGGTAACTGTCCAGCAGGGTCTCCGAGCCGCCGTGCCGGTGGACGTGCGCCAGTTTCCAGGCCAGGTTCTCGGCGTCCCTGAGCCCCTCGTCCAGCCCCTGGGTCCCGAGCGCCCCCAGCAGATGGGCCGCATCGCCCGCCAGGAAGGCCCGGTCCACCCGCCAGCGCCGGGCCAGCCGGTGGTGAACCGTGTAGACACCGGTGTCCAGGAGGTCGTACGGCGGTGTGGTGCCGCCGCACCAGGCCGCGAGGGTGTCCCGTACCCGTGCTACCAGGGTGTCGGGTGTGACCAGATCGCCGCCGGGCGGCAGCAGCCAGTCCAGCCGCCAGACATCGTCGGGCAGCGGGCGGGCGGCGATCTCGTCACCGGCGCCCCGCCAGGGGGGCTGACGGTGCAGCAGCGCCTCGTCCGGCCAGGGGAGTTCGGTACGGAGAGTGGCGACTGCCTGCCGCTCCACGGCCGTACGCCCGGGGAAGCGGATACCGAGCAGTTTGCGGACCGTCGACCGGGCTCCGTCGCAGCCCACGACATGACTGCCCCGCCACCAGGTGCCGTCCGGGCCGCGGGTGTGGACGGTGACCGTGTCGCCGTCCTGCTCCAGTGCGTCCACCCGGCTCTCGGCGACCAGCTGGACCAGCGGCTGAGCGGCGACGGCATCCCGCAGTCCGCGCGTCAGGGCGTGCTGGGGAATGTGCAGGGGCGAGGGCGGGGCGTCCCCGCCCAGCGGCAGTCGGCGTACCTCCTGCTTACGGCGCATCGCACGCCAGTGCGTCCAGCGGGCCCCTTCGTCACGGACCGTCGCACAGCCGAGGCGCTCCATGGCCGCCGTGGTGTCGGCGCGCAGCACAACGGTCCGGGCGGGGCGCGGCTCCTCGCCGCCCGTGCCTTCGTCGAGGACGACTGAGGGCACGTCCTGCTGCCCCAGCGCGAGTGCGAGCGCGAGTCCGACCGGTCCGGCCCCGACGACGATCACCGGGTCCACAGGGTGACTCCTCGGGCTCTGAGGGGCGTGAGGGCGGTTGGTGACGTAGGGGAAGGTGAGGTGGAGCCCCGGTGCGCGATCACAGAACGTATGCAACCTACTGGGGGTGCCTGCGTCAAGTGACGGGGGAGCGCCACGGCGGGCACTGATCCATCGGTGGTGCGCGGGGGCCGCCGGGAGGGGAGAAAGCCGAGGATCGGGCGGGGAGGGAATGCGGGGTGGTACGCGTGGGGCCGGGACCGTCCGGGGTGTGCCGGGTGCCCTTCACAGCGGGTGGCGGGCGCCCTTCACGGCAGCCGACGGGCGGGAGCGGGCGAGGTGTGCGGAGGAGCGGGTACGCGGGGAGGCGGCGGTGCCGTGATGGCACCGCCGCCCCCCGCCGGGTATCGGATCCGTCCTACCGGACTCCGCCGCCGGCTCCGGCCTCCACGCCGTCCTGGGCGACGACCGCCCCGGTGCTCTTCTTGCCCTGGCGCACGCGCTTCTCCAGCCAGCTCGCGAAGCTGGTGAGCGCGAAGTTCAGCAGGATGAAGATGAGGGAGATGACCGTGAGGGCCGCGATCGTGTTGGCGCCGTAGTTCGCCGTGATCGCCCGGTTCTGGTACAGCAGCTCGGTGAAGCCGAGGAGGGCGCCGCCGAGTGCGGTGTCCTTCACGATGACGACCAACTGGCTGACCAGCGCGGGCAGCATCGCGGTGACCGCCTGCGGCAGCAGGACGTACACCATCATCTGGCCCTTGCGCATACCGATCGCCTGGGCGGCGTCGGTCTGGCCCCGGGGCAGGGACAGGATGCCCGCCCGGACGATCTCCGCGATCACGGAGGCGTTGTAGAGGACCAGGCCGGTGACGACCGCGTACAGCGGACGGATCTCCGACTCCAGATCGGAGAACTCCACGAACGCCTGGAAGGCGAAGACCATCAGCAGCAGCACCGGGATGGCGCGGAAGAACTCGACCACGGCCCCGACCGGGACACGGACCCAGGCATGGTCGGAGAGCCGGCCGATGCCCAGGGCCGCGCCGAGCGGAAGGGCGATGACCAGGGCGAGGGCCGCTGCCTTGACCGTCTCCCAGAGACCGGGGAGCAGGAAGGTCGTCCAGACCTTCGAGTCTTCGACGAACGGACTCCACTTGTCCGCCGCGAGCTGGTCCTTGTCCGCCATGGTGGACAGGACCCACCACAGGACGAGGCCGAGTCCGACCAGGAATACGACGGTGTAGGCGATGTTCCGGGCCTTCGCCTTGGGGCCCGGCTCGTCGTACAGAACGGAACTCATCGCTTCACCGCCACTCGCTTGGCCACCCAGCCCAGCAGCAGACCGGTCGGCAGGGTCAGAACGATGAACCCGAAGGCGAAGACGGCGAAGACGGCGAAGAGCGCGTCGGACTCGTTCTCGACCATCGTCTTCATCAGGGCCGAGGCCTCCGCCACGCCGATCGCCGAGGCCACCGTGGTGTTCTTGGTGAGGGCGATCAGGACGTTGGTGAGCGGGGTGACGGCCGAGCGGAACGCCTGGGGGAGGACGACCAGGGTCAGTACCTGGAAGAAGCCCAGCCCCAGGGCCCGGGCGGCCTCCGCCTGGCCGACGGGGACCGTGTTGATGCCGGAGCGCAACGCCTCGCAGACGAAGGTGCCCGTGTAGGCGGTCAGTCCGAGGACGGCCATCCGGAAGCCGATGTCCTCGAAGTTCTCACCACCGAGCGTGATGCCCATGGTGGAGGCGAGGCCCAGCGAACAGGCGACGACGACCACGGTCAGCGGGGTGTTGCGGACGACGTTGACATAACCGGTGCCGAAGGCCCGCATCATGGGGACCGGGCCGACCCGCATACCGGCCAGCATCGTTCCCCAGATCAGGGAACCTATTGCCGAGTAGACGGTGAGTTTGACCGTCACCCAGAACGCGTCGAGCAGGTCGTACTGCCCTGAATCGAGGAAATCGAACACGTTGACCCGCGATCTCTCCTGGTGGTTAGGTGGCGCGCGCCGCCGGCCGGACCGGCCGGCGGCGCGTCACCGATGGCCTCAGCTCGCGTCGATCGCCGGCGCGGGCTCGCTCTGGTAGCCGGACGGACCGAAGTTGGCCTCGACGAACTTGTCCCAGGACTTGTCGGACTTCATCTTCTCCAGGGCCTTGTTGATCTTGGCCTTGAGGTCGCTGTCGCCCTTCTTGACGCCGATGCCGTACTTCTCGTCGCTCAGCTTCAGACCGGCCAGCTTGAACTTGCCCTCGTGCTCCTTCTGCGAGGCGTAGCCGGCCAGGATCGCGTCGTCCGTGGTCAGCGCGTCGACCGACTTGTTCTCCAGGCCGGTCAGGCACTCGGAGTAGCCGCCCAGGGGCTGGAGGTCGGCCTTGGGGGCGATCTTCTCCTTCATGTTCTGGGCGGAGGTCGACCCGGTGACCGAGCAGAGCTTCTTGCTGTTGAGGTCCTCGGCCTTGGTGATGCCGGTCTCGTCCTTGCGGATCAGCAGATCCTGGTGGGCCAGGAAGTACGGGCCGGCGAAGTCGACCTTCTCCTTGCGCTGGTCCGTGATCGAGTAGCTGGCGGCGATGAACTTGACGTCACCGTTGGCCAGCATCGTCTCGCGCTGGGCGCTCGGGGTCTGCTTCCACTCGATGTCCTTGGCCTCGTAGCCCAGTTCCTTGGCCACGTAGGTCGCGACGTCGACGTCGAAGCCGGTGTACTTGCCGTCCTGGGTCTTCAGGCCGATACCGGGCTGGTCGAACTTGATCCCGATGGTGATCTTCTTGCCGCCGCTGCCCGAGTCTCCGTCGCCGCACGCGGTCGCGGCGAGCGAGAGGGTCAGAACGGTGGCAATGGCCGCG
The DNA here is from genome assembly GCF_044763775.1 of Streptomyces sp. NPDC094448. NCBI lineage: Bacteria > Bacillati > Actinomycetota > Actinomycetes > Kitasatosporales > Streptomycetaceae > Streptomyces > Streptomyces sp. NPDC094448. The sequence continues at coordinate 47,538 of NZ_JBIWGU010000001.1, forward strand.
GATACCTTGCGGAGCTTCATGTGAACATCCCTTGCGTCGTGGGTCGCCGTTGCGTGCATGCGGTCCATCGGCTGCCGGAGCGGACGGGCCGGAGCCCGGTCCGTGAGGGTGCGGTACGGACCGGCCGGGCCTCGGGCCCGGCCGGAAGCGCCGTTCCTGCGGCAGCCGGTGTGTTCAGGGGGGTGACGTGACCACCGGGGTCAGTGGTGCAGGATCTTCGACAGGAAGTCCTTGGCGCGGTCGCTGCGCGGATTGCTGAAGAACTCGTCGGGTGTGGCTTCTTCGACGATCCGGCCGTCGGCCATGAACACGACCCGGTTGGCAGCGGAGCGGGCGAAGCCCATCTCGTGGGTGACGACCACCATGGTCATACCGTCCCGGGCGAGCTGCTGCATCACTTCCAGCACCTCGTTGATCATCTCTGGGTCGAGTGCCGAGGTCGGCTCGTCGAACAGGATGACCTTGGGGTCCATTGCCAGTGCCCGGGCGATCGCGACCCGCTGCTGCTGGCCGCCGGACAGCTGGGCCGGGTACTTGTCGCACTGCGAGCCCACGCCGACGCGGTCCAGCAGTTCCCTGGCCCGCCGCTCGGCCTCGTCCTTGTCCTTCTTGCGGACCTTGACCTGGCCCAGCACGACGTTCTCCAGGACCGTCTTGTGGGCGAAGAGGTTGAACGACTGGAACACCATGCCGACATCGGAGCGGAGCCGGGCGAGTTCCTTGCCCTCCGACGGCAGCGGCTTGCCGTCGATCGTGATCGACCCGGAGTCGATGCTCTCCAGCCGGTTGATCGTGCGGCACAGCGTCGACTTACCGGAACCGGACGGCCCGATGACGACGACGACCTCGCCCCGGGCGATGTTCAGGTCGATGTCCTGGAGCACGTGCAACGCACCGAAGTGCTTGTTCACATCGCTCAGTACGACCAGTCCCTCGGCGCCGGGAACTGCATCCCCGTCGACCTTGGACATAGACACTCCGCTCATCGGCCCACAGCTCCCGTCCTCCTCGGTTGGGAGGACAGTAGTGACGCGGTGCGACCAGCGTCATTACATCTGAGCGGAAATTGAGGATAACGATCCGGCCTCGTCCGTATACGATGCGTGAGGAAGGCGGCCGGCGGCGTACCGGGTGGATAACGGAAACCGGCGGTCTCCCGAATGCCTCTTGACTCTCCGTACCGGATCGGCCTTGATGCCGAGGTACACCATGCCGCGCGCCGGGCAAGCACCATCACCGGGGAGCGCGAACACATCGAAGGACCGAGGCCGCGGGGTCAGTACCGCGGCGGGGTGCCACGGACCGGAGGGGGGCCGTTGAGACTGCTGCTCGTCGAGGACGACAACCATGTCGCCGCGGCCCTGTCGGCCGTCCTCGCCCGGCACGGCTTCGACGTGGTGCACGCCCGCAACGGCGAAGAGGCCCTGCGGGCGGTCCTCCCCGCGACCCACCCCGGCAAACCGCCCTTCGCTGTGGTGCTGCTCGACCTCGGACTGCCCGATCAGGACGGCTACCAGGTCTGCGGAAAACTGCGGAAGCTCACCTCCACTCCGGTGATCATGGTGACTGCGCGCGCCGATGTACGTTCCCGGATCCACGGCCTGAACCTCGGCGCCGACGACTATGTCGTCAAGCCGTACGACACCGGTGAACTGCTGGCCCGTATCCATGCCGTGGCCCGGCGCACCTCCGCAGGCGACGAGTCGCCCGCCTCGGGGCCCGCAGGAGCGGCGGACGATGCGCTGCGGCTCGGCGGAGTCACCGTCGAACTGCCCACCCGGCGCGTCCGGGTGGACGGCGAGACCGTCCAGCTCACCCGCAAGGAGTTCGATCTGCTGGCCCTGCTCGCGCAGCGGCCGGGCGTCGTCTTCCGCCGGGAGCAGATCATCAGCGAGGTGTGGCACACCAGCTGGGAGGGGACCGGCCGGACCCTGGAGGTGCATGTGGCATCGCTGCGCTCCAAACTGAGGATGCCCGCGCTGATCGAGACCGTCCGCGGGGTCGGCTACCGCCTTGTGACGCCGGGCGACTGACGGGACCGTGCGCACTCGTCTGCTGCCGCTGCTCATCGTCCTCATGGCGGGGGTGCTGCTGGCACTCGGCTTCCCCCTGGCCGTCAGCGTTGCCTCGGCACAGCAACAGGAAGTGGTGGTCGACCGGATCGACGACACCGTGCGGTTCGCGGCCCTGGCGCAGTTCGTCTCGGACGGTGAGGGCGTCGAGGACGAGCGGCTCTCCACGCTCCAGGACCAGTTGAACCGCTACTACTCCACCTACGGCATCCACGTCGGTGTCTTCCTGCGGAACGGCAGATCGCATCTGGCGCGGGCTCCCCAGGACTGGGGGGTCCCGCCGGAGGGCGAGGGCCAGCAGGCGTTCCGCGAGGCCCTGTCGGGGCGCCGGTCGCAGGACCCGCCGCAGGTGTGGCCCTGGGACCGCGACGGCCGGCTGGTCGTCGCCTCGCCCGTGGTACGGGACGGGGACGTCGTCGCCGTCGTCCTCACCGATTCGCCCACCGGCCATCTGCGCTCCCGGACCCTCCGCGGCTGGCTGCTGATCGCGGCGGGCGAGGCGGCGGCCATGCTGCTCGCCGTCGGCGCCGCCTTCCGGCTGACCGGATGGGTGCTCCGTCCCGTACGGGTACTCGACGCCGCCACCCACGACATCGCCACCGGCCGGCTGAAGTCCCGGGTCGCGGCCGCGGGCGGACCGCCCGAGCTGCGCCGGCTGGCCCGCTCCTTCAACGAGATGGCCGACAACGTCGAGGGCGTACTCGAACAACAGCGGGCGTTCGTCGCCGACGCCTCCCACCAGTTGCGCAATCCCCTGGCCGCCCTGCTGCTGCGGATCGAACTGCTGGCCCTGGAACTGCCCGAGGGAAACGAGGAGATCGCCTCCGTCCGTACCGAGGGCCGCCGCCTCGCCCAGGTCCTGGACGATCTGCTCGACCTTGCGCTCGCCGAACACTCCGCCGCCGACCTCGAACTGGCGGACATCGGCGCACTCGCCGCCGAGCGGGTGGCCTCCTGGCGCCCCGTCGCCGAGGACAAGGGTGTCCGGCTCATGGGCAACGGCGGCGCCGTCACGGCCTGGGTGGACCCGATCGCCCTGTCGAGCGCGCTGGACGCGGTGATCGACAATGCGGTGAAGTTCACCCCGCGGGGCGAGACGGTCACCGTGGCCGTGGCCTCCCAGGGCGACACCACCACTGTGGTGATCACCGACGGCGGCCCCGGGCTCACCGAGGACGAACTGGTCCGGATCGGCGACCGTTTCTGGCGCAGCAACCGCCACCAGAACATCAAGGGCTCCGGCCTCGGACTCTCCATATCCCGTGCCCTCCTCTCCGCGGGCGGCGGCCGGATCTCGTACGAACACCACGAGCCACAGGGCCTCAAGGTCACCCTGACCGTCCCCCGCACCCCGCCCGTCCCTACGGTTTGACCGAGCGGTAGTAGCGCCGCGCCCCCTCGTGCAGGGGCAGGGGATCGGTGTAGATGGCGGTACGGAGATCGACGAGCTGGGCGGGGTGGACCGTGTTGCCTATGCGATCGCGGCTCTTGATCACCGTGCGGGTGAAGCCTTCCACCAGCGCCGGGTCGATCCGGTCCGTGGTCACCAGCAGATTCGCTACGGCCATCGAGTCGACCGGCAGCCCGCTCTGGGTGAGGGGATACAGATCGGGCGGCATGACCGCGAAGCGGTAGTACGTCGTCGGATTGCCGGTGCTGTGGACCTTCGATACCAGGTCGCGTCCGAGCGGGACCAGACGTATGCGGAAGCGCTCCGAGAGCGACTCCACCGAGGTGGTGGGGAGCCCGCCGGACCAGAAGAAGGCGTCTATCGTGCCGTTCGCCAGCAGTTGGGGGACGGTGTCGATGCCGTTCGGCGCGGCGGTGACGTCCTTCGCGGGGTCGAGCCCGGCGGCGGCCAGCAGCCGGTCCGCTATCAGCCGCACCCCGGACCCCGGCTGTCCCACGCCTACCTTCAGCCCCCGGAGATCGGCGACCTTCCGGACCCGGGATCCGGCGGGCACCACCAGTTGCACATAGTCGTCGTAGAGCCGGGCGCAGCCCCGCAGCCGGTCCGCGCCCGGCTTGCCGTCCTGCTGGTACTTGGCGACGGCGTCGGCGGTGGCGATGGTGAAGTCCGCCTCCCCGGACGCCACCCGGGCCAGATTCTCCTGGGAGCCTTCGCTCGTCCGCAGCGCTATGTCCACCTCCGGCAGGTCCTTGGCGAGGGCGACCTGGAGCAGTGCGCCGTACCGCTGGTAGACGCCGCTTTGGACACCGGTGCTGAAGGTCACCGAGCCGCGGGGGTCCGGCTCGCCGAGCGGCAGCAGCCACCACAGCATCAGTCCGAGCGCCGCGAGCACGGCGGCGGACACGGTCAGCGCGCGCCGGCGCCCCGTCCGGAGCAGGTTGGTGAACATGCTTGCGATCCTGTCAGTTACTCACCGTGATGACCAGACCGATGGCGAGGACTCGCCAGAGACGGAATTCCAGCCTCCGGCGGGGCGGGCCGGCTGCCGCTCGCCGCCGCAGGCCCGCCCGCTGCCCAGCGCTGCCCGCCGGTGTCCGCCGGTGTCCGGCCCCGCCCGGCCCCGCCCGGCCTCGGCCCGTCCGGCTTGGCGCGGCTCGCACCCGCACCGCGCCCGTTCACAGTGCCCGTACCCGTACCCGCGCCGGCGCCCGCACCCGCTCCGGCGCTCGCGCCCGTACCCGCGCCGGTGTACGGCCCCGGCCCGGCCCGCGCCCGTACCCGAGCCCGCTCCGACCCCGTTGCAGTCCTGCCTTCGCCCGGGTTCCGGCCGGGGGCACGCCGGACAACGCCTACTCTTGTTGCATGAGCAGCAGGGACCGGAGCGGCGCAGTGGATGCCACACGTACATATGAGGTTCGTACCTACGGGTGCCAGATGAACGTCCACGACTCGGAGCGCCTCTCGGGTCTGCTGGAGGGCGCGGGATACGTCCGCGCCCCCGAGGGTTCCGACGGCGACGCGGATGTCGTCGTCTTCAACACCTGCGCGGTCCGCGAGAACGCCGACAACAAGCTGTACGGCAACCTCGGCCGGCTCGCCCCCCGGAAGACGCAGCGCCCCGGCATGCAGATCGCCGTCGGCGGCTGTCTCGCGCAGAAGGACCGCGACACGATCGTCAAGCGCGCCCCCTGGGTCGATGTCGTCTTCGGTACGCACAACATCGGGAAGCTGCCCGTTCTCCTGGAGCGTGCCCGGGTGCAGGAGGAGGCACAGGTCGAGATCGCGGAGTCCCTGGAGGCCTTCCCCTCGACCCTGCCGACCCGGCGCGAGTCCGCGTACGCCGCCTGGGTCTCCATCTCCGTGGGCTGCAACAACACCTGCACCTTCTGTATCGTCCCCGCGCTGCGCGGCAAGGAGAAGGACCGCAGGCCGGGCGATATCCTCGCGGAGATCGAGGCGCTGGTCGCCGAGGGCGTCTCCGAGATCACCCTGCTCGGCCAGAACGTCAACGCCTACGGCTCCGACATCGGCGACCGCGAGGCCTTCAGCAAGCTGCTCCGCGCCTGCGGAGGCATCGAGGGCCTGGAGCGCGTCCGCTTCACCTCCCCGCACCCGCGCGACTTCACCGACGACGTCATCGCCGCCATGGCCGAGACGCCGAACGTGATGCCCCAGCTCCATATGCCGCTCCAGTCCGGTTCGGACGCCGTCCTGCGGGCCATGCGCCGCTCCTACCGGCAGGAGCGTTTCCTCGGGATCATCGAGAAGGTGCGTGCGGCCATCCCCCACGCCGCCATCTCGACCGACATCATCGTCGGCTTCCCGGGTGAGACCGAGGAGGACTTCGAGCAGACGCTGCACACGGTCCGCGAGGCCCGTTTCGCCAATGCCTTCACCTTCCAGTACTCCAAGCGCCCCGGCACCCCCGCGGCCACCATGGACGGGCAGATCCCCAAGGAGGTTGTGCAGGCGCGCTACGAGCGGCTGGTCGCGCTCCAGGAGGAGATCTCCTGGGACGAGAACAAGAAGCAGGTCGGCCGGACCCTCGACGTGATGGTCGCCGAGGGCGAGGGCCGCAAGGACGGTGCCACCCGCCGCCTCTCCGGCCGCGCCCCCGACAACCGCCTGGTCCACTTCACCCAGCCGGACGAGGACGTACGGCCGGGCGATGTGGTCACTGTCGCGATCACCTACGCGGCTCCGCACCACCTGCTCGCGGAGGGGCCCGTCTCCGCGGTGCGGCGCACCCGCGCCGGGGACGCCTGGCAGAAGCGGAACGAAGCGCCGGCACCGGCGCCCGCCGGGGTCATGCTGGGGCTGCCCTCGGTCGGCATCCCCGCACCCCTGCCCGCCGCCTCGACGCCCGCCTGCGGCGCGGTCTGAGGACCCGGGAAACGGGAATCCACAGAAAGCACAGCAGGCACAGCAGGCACAGCAGGCACAGCAGGCACGGAAAGCACGGAAGGCGCTGGGGTACGGAAGTAGGGGACACCCGGCCCGGATCAGGTACGGCGCCGCATCCGGCGCCGGCCGCCTGCCCCCGGGCCCGCTTCCGCACCGTCTCCTGCGGCACCAGGATGCAGCGGGCCGGGAAGCACCGGCAGCGACCAGGCCCGGCGGACGCACGCACTAGGCTGCCGATCATGCTTGTCGCCGCCGCCGTGTGCCCGTGTCCGCCCCTCCTCGTCCCCGAGGTGGCCGCCGGTGCCGCCGCCGAACTGGACCCCGTACGGACAGCGTGTCTCGACGCCGTAGCAGCCCTCGCCGCGGCCGAACCCGAGCTGCTCGTCGTGGTGGGAACCGCCGGGCCGGACGCGCTCGGCCGCTATCCGTCCGGGGCCACCGGCGACTTCGGGGGCTTCGGCGTCGACGTCGGGGTACGCCTCGGACCCGGAGAGCCCGGCGAGCGGCCCCTGCCGTACTCCCTCGCCGTCGGCGCCTGGCTGCTCGCACGGGCCGGCGGGCCGCGCTGCCCGGTGGAGGGACTCGCGGTCGACGAACGGCTCGGGGCCGAGGAGTGTGCCGTCACAGGCCGGGAGACGGCCGCCCGGGCCCCCCGGGTCGCCCTGCTGGTGATGGGCGACGGCAGCGCCTGCCGGACCCTCAAGGCGCCCGGGTATCTCGACGAGCGTGCAGCCGCCTTCGACGCAGCCGCCACGCGGGCCCTCGGCACCGCCGATATCGCGGCCCTGAACGCACTCGACGCCACCCTCGCCCATGAACTCAAGGCCGTGGGCCGTGCGCCCTGGCAGATCCTGGCCGGTGCGGCCGACGGCACCCGGCCGACGGGCACCCTGCTGGCGGAGGACGCGCCGTACGGAGTCGGCTACACCGTCGCCACCTGGACCTGAACGGAGCAGCGGCCGGCGCAGCGGCGGACCGGGCCCGGAACAACGGCCGAGGGCCGCGGAGCGGAATGCTCCGCGGCCCTCGGCCGTGACCGGTAACGGGGCCGGCCTCAGGCGGCCGGCGGGGGAGAGGCGGGCGGCGGAGGAGTCCCGCCGTCGTCCTTGTGCGCGATCCGGTCCAGGGCCTCCTTGGCCTTGCCGGTCCCCGTTTCGATCTTGTCGCTGTACTTGCCCTTGGTCCGTGAGTCGACCGCCTTGGCGGCCTTCTCCAGACCGTGCTCAATCTTGCCCCCGTGCTGCTGCGCGAGGTCGGAGACCTTCTCCTTGGCCGGGGCGAGCTTGGCCTTCAGCGTGTCCATGAGACCCATGGGCCACCTTCCCTCGTGAGCGACTGGTGACATCCAGTGTGACAAATCCGCGCCGGTTTCGCGTTCGGGACGGATCGTGACCAGGCGTCCGGCCTACTGCCGGGCGCCTTCCCCGGCCTCGCTGCCCTCGACATCGCCCGCCGACTGCTGACGGGGGATCTCCACCCCTGCCTGGGCCGGCGTCTCCGCCGCGCCGTCCGGAGCCCTCTCCGAGTCCGCCGCGGTCTCCGTGCTCCCGTCCGCGGCCGGGGCGCCGCCGTCGGCACCCTTCTCCTCGCCGGGTTCCCCACCGGCACCGGGCGCCTGCGCCGTATCCCCGGCGGGCGCCCCCGCCGACCCCGTCTCCGCCTCCTGCTTCGCCTTCTTCTTCCGGCCGAACCATGAGAAAACGCTCATCAGCACTCCATCAGCTCCTGTGCGGGCCGCGATCCGCGGCGCCCGGAGCGCCCTGTCGCGCCGTCCGGGCCCATGAGTCCGCAAAACGGTGCCCGCGACTCCGCAACAGGAACGAAGCCCCGGGCGCCCCGTCACCTCGCTCGTTCGGGGACACGGCGCCGGGTTTGCGAGACTGGGACGGTGAGTAGTGCAGCCCCCGCCCCGCGGGTCATCGCCGTCGTCGGTCCCACTGCGGCCGGAAAGTCCGATCTGGGCGTTTTTCTTGCCCGGGAGCTGGGCGGCGAGGTCGTCAACGCCGACTCCATGCAGCTCTACCGGGGGATGGACATCGGCACCGCCAAACTGACGGTCGAGGAGCGCGGGGGAATCCCGCACCACCTGCTGGACATCTGGGACGTCACCGAGGCCGCCAACGTCGCCGAATACCAGCGGCTCGCCCGCGCCGAGATCGACCGGCTGCTGGCCGAGGGCCGGACCCCGGTCCTGGTCGGCGGCTCCGGACTGTACGTCCGCGGCGCCGTCGACACCCTGGACTTCCCCGGCACCGATCCGGCGGTCCGGGCCCGGCTGGAGCGCGAACTCGACGAGTCCGGCCCCGGGGCGCTGCACGCCAGACTCGCCGCCGCCGACCCCCAGGCGGCCCGTGCGATCCTCCCGGGCAACGGCCGCCGCATCGTCCGCGCCCTCGAAGTGATCGAGATCACGGGGAAGCCCTTCACGGCCCAGCTGCCCCGCCACGAGTCGGTGTACGACACCGTTCAGATCGGCGTCGACATCGCCCGCCCGGAGCTGGACGACCGCATCGCCCGGCGCGTCGACGTGATGTGGGACGCGGGCTTCGTCGACGAGGTGCGCGCCCTGGAGAAACTGGGCCTGCGGGACGGGCTCACCGCTTCGCGCGCCCTCGGCTACCAGCAGATCCTTGCCGCGCTGGCGGGGGAGTGCACCGAGGAGGAGGCGCGCGAGGCGACCGTACGCACCACCAAGCGCTTCGCACGCCGTCAGGATTCGTGGTTCAGGAAGGATCCCCGGGTGCATTGGCTCAGTGGGGCGGCGGACGACCGCGCGGAACTTCCGCATCGGGCGCTGGCGTTGATCGAACGAGCGGTTACAGCCTGATCACGTGATGGCATCGGGACGCCATGCCCGTCATCCGGGCCGTCCCGGCCGTGCCATCATCGAGCAACGATCGACCTGGAGTCCGAGTTGGGAGGGCGCGTGGCGATGGAGGCCGGCCCTCACGACACCGAGCAGCAACCCCGCGACGCCGTCGACGGCGCGCCCGGTCTCAGCTCCGACGGCCCCGAGGACGGGGAGCTGATCGCCGGAGAGGTCGAGGTCGAGCTGCGCCCCGCGCGCCGGCTGAGGATCTGGCAGCTCGCACCCATCGTCGTCCTCGCCGCCGTCGGCTCCCTGATGTTCGCCTTTCCGCTCGCCTTCGGTACGGGGGAGACGGGCGCCGTCGTCGCCATGCTGGGTCTCCTGATCAGCTGCTGCGCCGCGGGCTGGGGGGTGATGGCCGCCCGCCGGGTGGGTCACACCTGGCCGGGACTGCCGTCCCGGGGCTCCGGCGAGCGCCCGGACTGGCGGGTTCTCGCGCTCTACGTCGGCGCGGCGGCCCTGATGGTCGCCCTGGCCGTCTGGCGCGTCGCCCGCCTGCGCTGAGCGGCCGCCCCCTCCCGCCGAACCCGGTCCGGTCCACCAGGGCGGCCCAGCTCGTACGATGGTCGACGTGAGCACCGCACAGCCCCAGCGGCACCCGCAGCAGACCGGTCACCGGACGGCGCCCGTCGCCTTCCTCAAGGGACACGGCACCGAGAACGACTTCGTCATCGTCCCGGACCCGGACAACGACCTCGACCTGTCCCCGCAGGCCGTCGCCCGGCTGTGCGACCGCAGGGCCGGGATCGGTGCCGACGGAGTACTGCACGTCGTGCGCTCCGCCGCCCACCCGGAGGCCCGCCGCTACGCCGACCGGGCCGAGTGGTTCATGGACTACCGCAACGCCGACGGCTCGGTCGCCGAGATGTGCGGCAACGGCGTCCGGGTCTTCGCCCGCTACCTCCAGCACGCCGGCCTCACCGGACCCGGTGAACTGGCCGTGGCCACCCGCGGCGGGGTCAAGAAGGTCCATATCGCCAAGGGCACGGCCGACGACCCCGACGGCGGCGACATCACCGTCCACATGGGCCGGGCGCTGCTGCCGCAGGAGGGCGTCACCGTCACCGTCGACGGCCGGAGCTGGCCCGCGCGCAACGTCGACATGGGAAATCCGCACGCCGTCGCCTTCGTCGACGACCTCGACCGGGCCGGACCGCTGTACTCCGCGCCCGCCTACGCCCCCGCCGAGGTCTATCCGCACGGCGTGAACGTCGAGTTCGTCGTCGACCGGGGCGAACGGCACGTCGCCATGCGGGTGCACGAACGCGGCTCCGGCGAGACCCGCTCCTGCGGCACCGGTGCCTGCGCGGTGGCCGTGGCGGCCGCGCGCCGCGACGGCGCCGATCCGTCGCTGACCGGGCTCCCCGTCACGTACACCGTCGATCTGCCGGGCGGACGGCTGGTGATCACGGAGCGGCCGGACGGGGAGATCGAGATGACGGGGCCCGCCGTGATCGTCGCAGAGGGTCACATCGGAGCTGCCCTGCTCGTACGCTCCGAAACCGCCGGCGGATAGAGCTTCGCTCGAACGGGTGATCCGGTTCACGCTCGGCGAGAGCCGGACTGCTCCACGTGGTGGGCTCGGTAGCATCAAGCACCGGCCCCGGGGGCACGACCGCTCCGCCGACCGCCGGGCCCAGCGTTCCGAAGTCCCCGCGCGGAGGTGCCCCATGAGTGCAGAGGCCGCCAATCCCGGTGCCCACAGCCGCCGACGCGGCCGGCCCCGGCTCGACCTCCGCCGACTGGGCCGTGCCGCCCTCCTCGGCCCGGCCGCCCGGCACCGTCTGCCGGACGCCATCGGGCATGTGGCCGATGTGCACCGCGCCCACCACCCGGACGCCGATCTCGCCCCGCTGCACCGGGCGTACGTCCTCGCCGAATCGTCCCACCGGGGGCAGTTCCGGAAGAGCGGCGAGCCGTACATCACCCATCCGCTGGCCGTCACCCTGATCCTCGCCGAACTCGGCGCCGAGACCACGACCCTGACGGCCTCCCTCCTCCATGACACCGTCGAGGACACCGAGGTGACGCTCGACCAGGTGGAGCGGGAGTTCGGCGCCGAAGTCGGCTACCTCGTCGACGGGGTCACCAAACTGGAGAAGGTCGACTACGGGGCCGCCGCGGAGCCAGAGACCTTCCGGAAGATGCTCGTCGCCACCGGCAACGACGTCCGGGTGATGTCCATCAAACTCGCCGACCGGCTGCACAACATGCGCACCCTCGGGGTGATGCGCCACGAGAAGCAGGTCCGGATCGCCAAGGTCACGCGGGACGTGCTCATTCCGCTTGCCGAACGGCTCGGGGTGCAGGCCCTCAAGACCGAGCTGGAGGATCTGGCCTTCGCCATCCTCCATCCCGCCGAGTACGAGCGGACCCGGGCGCTCATCGCGGACAACACCGCCGCCGGAGCCGTGCTCGACGAAGTCGCGGAACGGTTCCGCGCCGTACTGCGGGACTCCGGTATCACCGCCGAGGTCCACCTCCGGCCCCGCCACTTCCTCTCCGTCCACCGGGTCGCCGCCAAACGGGGCGAACTCCGCGGCACCGACTTCGGCCGGCTGCTGATCCTGGTCGCCGAGGACGCCGACTGCTACGGGGTCCTCGGCGAACTGCACACCTGCTTCAATCCGGTGGTCTCCGAGTTCAAGGACTTCATCGCCGCCCCCAAGTTCAACCTCTACCAGTCCCTCCACACCGCGGTCGCGGGCCCGGACGGCGCGGTCGCCGAAGTCCTGATCCGCACCCACCAGATGCACCGGGTCGCCGAAGCCGGAGTGATCGCCCTCGGCAATCCGTACTCCCCGGCCGAAGGCGCCGCCGAATCCGCCGCCACGGCCGACGGCGAGCGCGCCGACCCCACCCGGCCCGGCTGGCTCTCCCGCCTCCTCGCCTGGCAGGAGGCAACCCCCGACTCCGACGCCTTCTGGAGCTCCCTCCGCGCCGATCTCGCACAGGACCGCGAGATCGCGGTCTTCCGGGCCGACGGCGGGATGTTCGGCCTGCCCGCCGGGGCGACCTGCGTGGACGCCGCCTACGCCCAGTACGGCGAACGGGCCCACGCCTGTATCGGCGCCCGCGTCAACGGCCGTCTGGCCGCACTGGGCACGGTCCTCAAGGACGGTGACACGGTCCAACTGCTGCGCGCCGACGACGGTGCCCGTGACGACGATGCCCGTGAACTGTCCAGGGAAAGGGAAACGGCCTCGGGCCCCTCGCCCGACTGGCTGGACCACGCCAGGACCCCCGCCGCCCGGATCGCCATCACAGCCTGGCTGGAGGCCCACCCGGAGGGCTCCGACCTGCCCGCCGCCGCGCCCCGCGGGCCCGTCCCCGTCGCCGACTCCCCGCCGACCGGCGGGAACGCGCTGGTCGACCTGGTGGGCGAGGACACCGACAGCGATGCCGTCGTACGCCTCGCCGGATGCTGTACGCCCGTTCCCCCCGACGCCGTCACCGGCTTCCCCGTACGCGGAGGCGTGGTGACCGTACACCGCCAGGAATGTCCCGCCGTCGGCCGGATGCGTTCGCTCGACCGGAAACCCGTCCCGGTGCGCTGGGGCGATGCCACGGGATGCCGGGTCACCCTTGTTGCCGAGTCGTTCGGCCGCTCCCGGCTGCTCGCCGATCTCACGGACGCCATCGCCACCGAGGGCGCCGCCATCGTCTCCGCGACCGTGGAGCCGCCCAGCGAACAGCGCGTCCGGCACACCTACACCCTGCACCTGCCGGACGCCGCCCAGTTGCCGTCGCTGATGCGGGCGATGCGGGGCGTCCCAGGGGTGTACGACGTCAGCCGCACCCAGCATCCGGCGGTCACCGGCTGACCCGTTCGGGCGATATGGAGCGCGCCGCCGCCCGCGGGCCGCGATGCGCTGGTAGCCGTAGCACATGCTGTCCACCACGACTGCCCGGCCGTTCCGCCGGCTCCTCGGGATCACCCGGTCCGCCCGGTCCCCCCGGCCGCGGGTACGCCGCGGACTGCTGCGGGCCACCGTCTTCGGAGCCGCTTCCGCCGCACTGGTCGCCGCCGCCCTGCCGCCGCCCGCCCCGGTCCCCCTGGGCATCGGGGACCGCCTCTTCCCCTATCTCGGCAACCCCGGCTACGACGTCGTCGCCTACGACATCGCCCTGAAGTACCGGGGCAGCAATACCGAACCGCTGGACGCTGTCACCGTCCTCGACACCCGGATCACCCAGCGGCTGGAGCGTCTCAACCTCGACTTCACCCACGGAACGGTCCGCTCCGTCGAGGTGAACGGGGTACCGGCGGACTTCGCGGGCGTCGAAGAGGACCTCGTCGTCCAGCCCGTCCGCCCCCTTGACCGCGGCTCGCGCGCCCGGATCACGGTCCGGCACACCAGCGACCCGACCGGCCCCCGGAACGCCGGCGGCTGGGTCCGTACCGCCGACGGTCTGGCCATGGCCAACCAGGCCGACGCCGGCCACCGGGTCTTTCCCTCCAACGACCACCCCGCCGACAAGGCGTACTTCACGTTCCGGATCACCGTCCCCGACGGGCTCACGGCGGTGGCCAACGGGGTGCGGAAACGGATCACCGGCAACGGCGCCACCACCACGTCGGTGTACCGCACCCGCCACCCCATGGCCACCGAACTGGCACAGGTGTCCATCGGGAAGTCCGCCGTGCCCACCCGGGAAGGGCCGCGCGGGCTGCCGCTCCGCGATGTCGTGCCCCTGGCCGACCTGGAGACGCTGGAGCCCTGGCTCCGCAAGACCCCCGCCCAGCTGGAGTGGCTGGAGAGCAGGGTCGGCCGGTATCCCTTCGAGACGTACGGGGTGCTGATCGCCGACGCCAACACCGGCTTCGAACTGGAGACACAGACCCTCTCCCTCTTCGAGAGGTCGCTGTTCACCGCCGGATACCCCGAGTGGTACGTCGATTCGATCATGGTGCACGAACTGGCCCACCAGTGGTTCGGCGACAGCGTCACCCCGCGCACCTGGTCCGATCTCTGGCTCAACGAGGGACACGCCACCTGGTACGAGAGCCTCTACGCGGACGAGCGCGGCGGCTACACCCTGGAGCGGCGGATGCGCGAGGCGTACCAGCGCTCCGACCAATGGCGGGCGGACGGCGGCCCTCCGGCGGCGCCCCTGCCACCGGAGCCCGGCCGCAAGATCAGCCTCTTCCGGCCGATCGTGTACGACGGCGGGGCACTCGTCCTGTACGCCCTGCGGCAGACGATCGGGACGGATGCCTTCGACCGCGTGGAACGGGCCTGGGTGCGCGAGTACCGCGACGGTACGGCGGACAGCACCGACTTCGCCCGGCTGGCGTCCCGGATCGCCGGACGCGATCTCGGTCCCTTCTTCCAGGACTGGCTGTACGGGGAGCGGACGCCGCCCATGCCGGGCCACCCGGACTGGGCGAGCGCGGCGCCGCGGACCGACACCCGGACGGCCCCCGGAGCGGTGCGGCCGGCCGGGCCCGGGACCGAGCCGGGTTCCGGCCCGTGGTCCGCGGAGAAACCGGGGTGACGGGCCGGAGTACGGCGTGCGACCATCGAGGGGTCGGCGCCGCGGGCAGGCCCGGCCCTCCCGGCGGATCCACCGATCCGGCCGGGCGGGAATCAACCGGGACCGTTACGCGTTGTGACTGACGAAGGCCGTACCGGAAGAGGTTGTGACGGGCCCCTTCCGGCACGACCCGCTCGGTCTCCCGAGCCCATGTTTTCTCCCACCGACGTAAGGATCAAATGACCTCCTCTTCTTCCCCTTCCGAGGACCAGCGGAACTCCGCTCAGACGCGCACCGACAGCCTTCGGGCCGATGCCCTGATGGAAGAGGACGTCGCCTGGAGCCACGGGATCGACGGAGAGCGGGACGGCGCGCAGTTCGACCGCTCCGACCGCGCGGCACTCCGCCGTGTGGCGGGCCTTTCCACCGAACTCGAAGACGTCACCGAGGTCGAGTACCGCCAGCTGCGTCTGGAGCGCGTGGTCCTGGTCGGTGTCTGGACCTCCGGGACGGTGCAGGACGCCGAGAACTCCCTGGCGGAGCTTGCCGCCCTCGCGGAGACCGCGGGCGCCCTGGTGCTCGACGGCGTCATCCAGCGCCGCGACAAACCCGACCCGGCCACCTACATCGGCTCGGGCAAGGCCATGGAGCTGCGGGACATCGTCCTGGAGTCCGGCGCGGACACCGTCGTCTGCGATGGTGAACTCTCCCCCGGCCAGCTCATCCATCTGGAGGACGTCGTCAAGGTCAAGGTCGTCGACCGGACGGCCCTCATCCTCGATATCTTCGCCCAGCACGCCAAGTCCCGGGAGGGCAAGGCGCAGGTCGCACTCGCCCAGATGCAGTACATGCTGCCCAGGCTGCGCGGCTGGGGGCAGTCGCTGTCCCGGCAGATGGGTGGCGGCGGCGGTGGGGGTATGGCCACCCGAGGCCCCGGTGAGACCAAGATCGAAACGGACCGGCGGCGGATCCGCGAGAAGATGGCGAAGATGCGCCGGGAGATCGCGGAGATGAAGACCGGCCGCGAGATCAAGCGGCAGGAGCGGCGGCGCAACAAGGTTCCGTCGGTCGCCATCGCCGGTTACACCAACGCCGGAAAGTCCTCCCTGCTCAACCGGCTCACGGGCGCCGGTGTCCTGGTGGAGAACGCCCTGTTCGCCACCCTGGACCCGACGGTCCGCCGGGCCGAGACGCCGGGCGGCCGGGTCTACACCCTGGCCGATACGGTCGGATTCGTCCGGCATCTTCCGCATCATCTCGTCGAGGCCTTCCGCTCCACGATGGAGGAGGTCGCCGACGCGGATCTGATCCTCCACGTCGTCGACGGATCCCACCCCGTCCCGGAGGAGCAGCTCGCCGCCGTGCGCGAGGTCATCCGCGACGTCGGCGCGGTCGGCGTCCCCGAGATCGTGGTGATCAACAAGGCGGACGCCGCCGACCCGGTGGTGCTCCAGAGACTGCTGCGCATCGAGCGGCGGGCGATCGCCGTATCCGCGCGCAGCGGCGCGGGCATCGACGAACTGCTGGGCCTGATCGACCTCGAACTTCCGAGGCCTGAGGTCCAGGTCGAAGCCCTCGTGCCGTACACCGAGGGAGGCCTGGTCTCCCGCGTCCATGCGGACGGCGAGATCCTCTCCGAGGAGCACACCTCGGAAGGCACGCTGCTCAAGGCCCGGGTCCACGAGGAGTTGGCCTCGGCTCTGGCCCCGTACGCCCTCGTCGGCAGCTGAGCCGAACCGCCGCTCAGGAGCAGAAGACCGCGCGCCCGACCCTCTCGTACGAAGGGTCGGGCGCAGTCGTTCAGGCGTTGGAGCCGTTGGTACGGCGCTCCCGGGCATCGGCGGGCGATCCGCCGATGCGACCGGTCTCAGGGCTGTGCTGCGTACTTCGCGCTCACCGAGGTGTAGACGCGCTCGGCGTCCTTGCCGAGCCGCGGTCCCGCCAGCCACACGGGGTCGGCCGGGCCGATGGAGGTGTTGGAGACCAGGACCGGTGTCCCCGCGCGGTCGACGACCCAGCCCCCGCCCGACGAGCCGCCGGTCATGGTGCATCCCATACGCCACATCACCGGGGCGCCGGTCTCGAAGGCGAACCGTCCGGGCCGGTCCGTACAGGAGTGCATAAGGGCCCCGTCGTACGGTGCCGCCGCCGGGTAGCCCCGGATACCGAGGGAGGTGACCCGGTGCGCCTCGGGGGCCGCGAAGTCGACGTCCAGGGCGGATCCGACGGTCTCCTCGAGCGAAGCCGTACCGTCCTCGGGCTTCACCTGCAGCACCGCGTAGTCGTAGGAGGCGCCGGTACCGTCCGCGGGGTTGCCGGTGGCGATCCACTGGTCGGACGTTGCCACCCAGTCCGCCCAGAACGTGCCGTAGGGGGCCACGTCCTCCGGGGCCGCGGCGGCCAGTTCCCGGGCCGGCAGACCACCGGAGTTGTAGGCGGGGACGAAGGCGATGTTGCGGTACCAGCCGCCCTTGCTGCCGGCGTGGACGCAGTGTCCGGCGGTCCACACCAGATTGGACCTGCCGGGGTTGGCCGGGTCCTTCACCACCGTGGCGGAGCAGACCATGGTGCCCTCGGGCGCATCGAAGAAGACCTTGCCGGAGGTCGCCGCACGCTGCCGGTAGGGGGTCCGCTCCGGCTCGGCCTCGACGGCGGCGGGCTCCGGGTCCGAGCCGTCCTCCACCACGGGTACGGTGTCGGGCTCGACGGTCCGGTCCGGCGGCTCGGCCGTGACCATCCGGTCGGGCTTCCACAGATCGTCGATCACCGGGTTGTCGAAATCGTCCGATTCACGGCGCCAGCTGCCCCGGTCCCAGTCCTTCCAGCCGCCCGCACGCCACTTCGGGTCGGCCGTCCCGCTCCGGCGCGAGTCCCCGGACCTGGTGGGGGAGGGGTTCGGGGAGGCGGTGGCGGGTGGTTCGGCGGACGGGGACGGTACGGCGGCGGGTGACGGAGGGGCGGCACTGCCGGGTCCGGCGGACGGGGACGAGGCGGTTTCCGGCTCGCCGGACGACCGGTTCTCGTTCAGCCCGCAGGCCGTGGTGAGTGTCAGTGCGGCGACCAGACCGACACCGGCCAGCAGCGGGCGTATGGATCGCATGGGGGACGGGACTCCTGGGTGGTACGGGACGGACATCCGCGGAAACGGGGACGGTGATGGGGACGGGTCCCGTGCCGGGGGGCACGGGACCCGGTGGAACGGAGGCCGACCGGGGCTCCTCGGGGCACCCGCTGCGGCCGAGGGCCGACGGAGCGGGCCGGGGGACGGTCCGGGGAGAGCCCGGCAGGATCCGGAAGAGACGGTCCTGGTTCTAGCGGCCGGCGAACTTCTTGCTGACCGCCTGGTAGACGCCCTTGGCCTCCTTGCCCAGGCGCGGACCGGCGAGCCAGCCGCCCGACACCGGGCCGATGGAGGTGTTGGACACCAGCACGCGCTTTCCGCCGGCGCCCTCGGTCAGCCAGCCGCCACCGGACGAACCGGCGGTCATGGTGCAGCCGATACGGTGCATGGTCGGCTGGTCGGCCTTAACGGAGAGCCGGCCGGGACGGTCGGCGCACTGGAACAGCCGCTGGCCGTCGAAGGGCGGTCCCGCCGGATAGCCGGTCGCCTCCATCCGGGCGATCTCCGGGGTGGCCGGGGCGTCGAAGTCCACGTCGACCGCCGAACCGACCGTCTCCTCAAGGGACTTGCCCGTGCCGCCCTTCTCGGGTGTGACATGGATGACGGCGAAGTCGTAGGGCGCGCCGCGGCCGCCGGAAGTGGCGCCTTCCTTGATCCACTGGTCCGAGGTCTGGGCCCAGTCACCCCACCACACGCCGTGGGGAGCGACCTCGGCCTTCGGGGTGCTCTCCAACCGGGCGGTGGGCTTCGCCTGGTCGTTGTACGAGGGGACGAAGGCGATATTGCGGTACCAGCCGCCCTTGCTGCCGGCGTGGACGCAGTGTCCGGCGGTCCACACCAGATTGGACCTGCCGGGGTTGGCCGGATCCTTCACCACCGTGGCGGAGCAGACCATCGAGCCCTTGGGACCGTCGAAGAAGATCTTCCCCGCCGTGGGCGCGCTGGTACGGTACGGGGCCTTCACGGGGCGGGCTTCGATCCGGCGCGGCGTGGGGTCGGTGACTCCCTGGTCGCCGGAGATGTCGTTGTCCGTGGGCTGCTCCGGCTTCTCGGCGTCCCGCATGCGGTCGGGGTCCCACAGGCCTTCGATGATGGGGTTGATGTAGTCCCTGGCCTCGCGGAGCCAGGTGTCCCGGTCCCAGTTCTTCCACTCGCCGTTGCGCCAGGCGTCGATATCGAGCCCGTGCTCCTTGAGCCGGTTCTTCAGATCGTCGGGTATGGGGATTCCGGCGGCATCGGTGGGCAGCCCGGTGGGCAGCTCCGCCCCGCCGCCTGCGGAGTTCTCACTGCCGCCGCAGCCGGTGGCCGTCAGCGCGAGAGCCACGGCGATGGAGGCCGCCGCCAGCGTCGGGCGAATGGGTCGCATGTCTGATCCCCCTGGTGAGCTTCGGTGCTTCGGTGGTTGCCGGTCCGGTGTGCGGCCGGTCCGCCCGGCGACCTGCCGTGACGGCCCGACGGAACCGCCGGGAACCTTACAAGGTCATCGGGCGCCGGGAACGGCGGGGCCGCACAAGGAACTTCCGGAACGCCGTCGATCCCGATCCGCCGCTGTCGGTACGTACGGGGTACGGGTGCCGCAGCGACAGTGTTCAGCCCGGGTGGCCGCCGTGGGGGAGCCGTACCCGATGTGCGACGGAGCTGTTACAGCGCAACAGCCGGCGCCTGCTTCTTCCGTACCGTCCGGCGCTCAGGGGCCGCCGCGGAGGGGACCCGGACCTCGGCGCCGGCCCCACCGCACCCGTGGGAGTGGATCCGCCGGGATCGGGACGCGCTGTCAGTCGTGGCACGTATGGTGGTCGGCCTATGACGAAGCCATCCCTCCCCGAACTCCTCCATGCCGCCGTAGCCTCCGTCGGCGGGGTGGAACGCCCTGGCCAGGTCAGCATGGCCGAGGCCGTTGCCGAAGCCGTCGAGGACGGCTCCCACCTGCTTGTCCAGGCGGGAACCGGTACCGGAAAGTCTCTCGGCTATCTGGTGCCGTCCCTGGCCCACGGGGAGCGGGTCGTCATCGCCACTGCGACGCTGGCACTCCAGCGGCAGCTCGTCGAGCGCGATCTGCCGCGCACGGTGGAGGCGCTCCACCCTCTTCTGCGCCGGCGGCCGGAGTTCGCCATGCTGAAGGGGAGGTCGAACTACCTCTGTCTGCACCGGCTGCACGAGGGTGTGCCGCAGGACGACGAGGAGGGTCTGTTCGACCCCTTCGAGGCCGCGGTCCCCACCAGCAAGCTCGGGCAGGACCTCCTGCGGCTGAGGGACTGGGCCGACGAGACCGAGACCGGCGACCGGGACGCGCTGACTCCTGGTGTCTCCGACCGGGCGTGGGGGCAGGTGTCGGTCTCCTCCCGGGAGTGCCTCGGCGCGAGCAAATGCGCGTACGGGGCGGAGTGCTTCGCCGAGATGGCCCGGGAGCGTGCCAAGCTCGCGGAGGTCGTCGTCACCAATCACGCCCTGCTCGCCATCGACGCCATCGAGGGTGCGCCGGTGCTCCCTCCGCACGAAGTGCTGATCATCGACGAGGCGCACGAGCTGGTCTCGAGGGTCACCGGCGCCGCCACCGGCGAGCTCACGCCCGGCCAGGTCAACCGTGCCGTCCGCCGGGCCGCCAAGCTGGTGAACGAGAAGACGGCCGACTCCCTGCAGACGGCGGCCGAGACCTTTGAACGGGTGATGGAGCTGGCGCTGCCGGGACGGCTCGAAGAGATCCCGGAGGATCTGGGCTATGCCCTGCTGGCGCTGAGGGACGCCGCGCGCAATGTGATCTCCGCGCTGGGATCCACCCGCGACAAGTCCGTCCAGGACGAGGACGCGGTACGCAAGCAGGCCCTCGCCTCGGTGGAGAACGTCCACGATGTGGCCGAGCGCATCACCCAGGGGTCCGAGTACGACGTCGTCTGGTACGAGCGTCATGACCGCTTCGGCGCCTCCCTGCGGGTGGCTCCGCTGAAGGTGTCCGGGTTGCTGCGGGAGAAGCTGTTCACGGACCGTTCGGTGGTGCTGACCTCCGCGACGCTCCAGCTCGGTGGCGATTTCAACGGGGTCGGAGCATCGCTGGGGCTGCCTCCCGAAGGCACCGAGGGCGATGATGTCCCGCAGTGGAAGGGCCTGGACGTCGGCTCGCCGTTCGACTACCGCAAGCAGGGCATCCTCTATGTGGCCCGCCATCTGGCGACGCCGGGCCGGGAGGGTTCGCGTACGGACATGATGGACGAGCTGGCGGAGCTGGTGGAGGCGGCCGGCGGCCGGACCCTGGGGCTGTTCTCCTCGATGCGGGCCGCTCAGGCCGCCGCCGAGGAGCTGCGTTCCCGGCTCGACCATCCGATTCTCCTCCAGGGAGAGGAGACCCTCGGCGAGCTGATCAAGAACTTCGCGGCCGATCCCGGCACGTGTCTCTTCGGCACGCTTTCGCTCTGGCAGGGCGTGGACGTCCCCGGACCGAGCTGTCAGCTGGTGATCATGGACCGGATTCCGTTCCCACGGCCCGACGACCCCTTGATGAGTGCGCGCCAGAAAGCGGTCGAGGAGGACGGCGGCAATGGCTTTATGGCCGTGGCGGCCACTCATGCGGCCTTGCTGATGGCCCAGGGAGCGGGGCGTCTGGTGCGGGCGACCGGGGACCGGGGCGTCGTCGCCGTACTCGACCCCCGACTGGCCAATGCGCGCTACGGCGGATTTCTGCGGGCCTCGCTGCCGGACTTCTGGTACACCACGGACCGCAATCAGGTGCGGCGCTCGCTGGCGTCGATCGACGCTGCGGCGAAGGCGGACCAGGTCTAGTCCGCCGGGCCCCGCCCGCCGGGCCGTCGTGCGACGGCCCGGTAGGCGGCAGGGAAGGGGCCGGATGGATCAGGGCCCCGGGACCGGCGCAGTGGGTCCCGGGGCCGGTCTGGGTGGACGGGTGTCACACCCGCCGCAACACGGCGACGACCTTGCCGAGAATGGTCGCCTCGTCGCCGGGGATGGGCTGGTAGGCGGCATTGTGGGGGAGCAGCCACACATGGCCGTTCTCCCGCTTGAAGCGCTTGACCGTGGCCTCGCCGTCCAGCATGGCGGCGACGATGTCGCCGTTCTCCGCGACGGGCTGACGGCGGACGGTCACCCAGTCGCCGTCGCAGATCGCGGCCTCGATCATGGAGTCGCCGACGACCTTCAGTACGAACAGCTCACCGTCGCCGACGAGCTGGCGCGGCAGAGGGAACACGTCCTCGACCGACTCCTCGGCGAGGATCGGGCCACCGGCCGCGATCCGGCCCACGAGCGGAACATAGGACGCGGCGGGCTTGCCGGTGGTGTCCGTGGGCTGGGTGTTGGGCTGGTCCGAGCCGCGGACCTCGTACGCCCGGGGGCGGTGCGGGTCGCGGCGGAGGAAGCCCTTGCGCTCCAGCGCCATCAGCTGATGGGCGACGGACGAGGTGCTGGAGAGCCCCACCGCCTGGCCGATCTCCCGCATCGACGGCGGGTAGCCGCGCCGCTGCACGGAGTCGCGGATGACCTCGATGACCCGCCGCTGCCGATCGGTGAGACCCGTGCTGTCCGCCCTGATTCCTGGAGGTCGGCCGGGCAGTGCG
Organism: Streptomyces sp. NPDC094448; assembly: GCF_044763775.1. NCBI lineage: Bacteria > Bacillati > Actinomycetota > Actinomycetes > Kitasatosporales > Streptomycetaceae > Streptomyces > Streptomyces sp. NPDC094448. The sequence continues at coordinate 69,958 of NZ_JBIWGU010000001.1, forward strand.
CGCGTGGGCCGGGAGGGCTCCGAACCCTCTGCGGCCGTGGCGGCATCGCTCAGGGCGCGCACCGGTTCGAATCGGCTCTGGGGGCGGTCATGGGTGGTAAAGATGGCACTGTCTGCGGTGGTGGTCATGTCGGCCCCTCTCGAATGGTCTCCCTGGCTGAACAACGGTAGTTGGTTTCGAAAGGTTGCGCCAAACACACGTTCGAGTGAAAAAACGCTGATTGCCTTACGTGGACATGCGTTTGGGTGTATGTGTCGAGGGTGGCTCCGGGGCGTCGTCCTGGGCTGCCGTACGGCGGCCCGGACCGGCGACGGGGGCGGTGGTGCCCGGTGGGCCGGAACCGGAAACCGGACGGGCCGTGTCCTCGGAGTCCAGTCTTGCATCCGCCACCCCGGAATCGGCGGATCCGTCGCGTGTCCCGTACTCTCGTGACCGGGCCCGTCCCGGCTGTGGAGTCCCGCGCGTCCGGTCTCGTCCGCGCCGACCCCGCCATTCCGCTGCCCGCCGTGCGCCGGGTGTCGATGCGGGCCCGCGCCGTACCGCGTGGCGGCCCCCGCGGACTCCCGCCGTGCCGTATACCGGTCCCGGCGCGGACCATGCCAGGAAACGCGTCTCCGGAGAGTCGTCGCGCGGCGGTCTCGTGGGGTCACCGGGCGTACGCCGTCCGCGACCGATCCGCCCCGCGCGACACGCGTCGTGAGAGGTATCCCGGGCAAACCCCATATCTAGTGGTTGGATTGGGGGTGCCGCCCACAAGTTGTGGTCCCCGGTGCTCCAAGGTTCAGGCCATCGCCTATGCTTGGGCTTGCTCCGAAGGGCTGCGGCCGTGTGTGCCGGGGCTGTTCAGTCGTGCCGTGAGGGAGGGTTTGGGAATCATGCACTGCCCCTTCTGCAGGCACCCCGACAGCCGTGTGGTCGACAGCCGCACGACCGACGACGGAACGTCGATCCGACGCCGTCGGCAGTGCCCCGACTGCTCCCGCCGCTTCACGACGGTCGAGACCGCCTCACTCATGGTGATCAAGCGGAGCGGAGTCACGGAGCCCTTCAGTCGTACCAAGGTCATCTCCGGGGTGCGCAAGGCGTGCCAGGGGCGACCGGTCACCGAGGACGCCCTCGCCAAGCTCGGCCAGCGGGTCGAGGAGGCGGTGCGCGCCACCGGAAGCGCCGAGCTGACCACCCACGACGTGGGCCTGGCCATACTCGGCCCCCTGCAGGAACTCGACCTCGTCGCGTACCTGCGCTTTGCATCCGTCTACCGGGCGTTCGATTCGCTCGAAGATTTCGAGGCCGCCATCGCGGAGCTCCGGGTGCGGCGGCCACCGGCCGCGGAGGACGGGAACGACGGGGCCCCCGGGGTGCCCGTTCCCGCCCGCGCCACCGACTGACACGGCCGCACGGCGGTCCGGGCCCGGTCTTCCGGGTACCCGGCCGGCCTGGAGCGGCGGCAGTCCGGCGAACAACACCGACCGTGAGCGCTCGGCGCGCACGGTATCCAAGACAGGCAGTGCCACGGGAAGATCTGGGCACTTCAGGGCGTTTTTGCCCGTAAATGGGAGGCGGCATGACAGAGACGACGAGCGGTCCCGCACGAGGGTCCCGAGCCAAGGGAGCCAAGGCGAACAAGGGCCTGCGCATCGAGCGTGTCCACACCACCCCCGGCGTGCACCCGTACGACGAGGTGGTCTGGGAGCGCCGTGACGTCGTCATGACCAACTGGCGCGACGGCTCGATCAACTTCGAGCAGCGTGGCGTCGAGTTCCCCGACTTCTGGTCGGTGAACGCGGTCAACATCGTCACCAGTAAGTACTTCCGCGGCGCTGTCGGCACCCCTCAGCGCGAGACCGGTCTGAAGCAGCTGATCGACCGGATCGTGAAGACGTACCGGAAGGCCGGCGAGGACCACAGCTACTTCGCCTCGCCCGCCGACGCCGAGATCTTCGAGCACGAGCTGGCCTACGCCCTGCTCCACCAGATCTTCAGCTTCAACTCCCCGGTGTGGTTCAACGTCGGCACGCCCCAGCCGCAGCAGGTGTCCGCCTGCTTCATCCTGGCCGTGGACGACTCCATGGAGTCGATCCTGGAGTGGTACAAGGAAGAGGGAATGATCTTCAAGGGAGGTTCGGGCGCCGGTCTGAACCTCTCCCGGATCCGTTCCTCCAAGGAACTGCTCTCCTCCGGCGGCAACGCCTCCGGTCCGGTCTCCTTTATGCGCGGAGCCGACGCCTCCGCCGGAACGATCAAGTCCGGTGGCGCCACCCGCCGCGCGGCGAAGATGGTCATCCTCGATGTCGACCACCCCGATATCGAGAGCTTCATCGAGACCAAGGTCAAGGAAGAGGAGAAGATCCGCGCCCTGCGGGACGCGGGCTTCGACATGGACCTGGGCGGTGACGACATCACGTCCGTCCAGTACCAGAACGCCAATAACTCCGTCCGGGTCAACGACGAGTTCATGAAGGCCGTGGAGTCGGGCGGTCGCTTCGGGCTGCGCGCGCGGATGACCGGCGAGATCATCGAGGAGGTCGACGCCAAGGCGCTCTTCCGCAAGATGGCCGAGGCCGCCTGGGCCTGCGCGGACCCCGGTATCCAGTACGACGACACCATCAACCACTGGCACACCTGCCCCGAGTCCGGCCGGATCAACGGCTCGAACCCGTGCAGCGAGTACATGCACCTGGACAACACGTCCTGCAATCTCGCCTCGCTGAACCTGATGAAGTTCCTCAAGGACGACGGCGAGGGCCACCAGTCCTTCGACGTCGAGCGCTTCTCCAAGGTCGTCGAGCTGGTCATCACGGCGATGGACATCTCCATCTGCTTCGCCGACTTCCCGACGCAGAAGATCGGCGAGAACACCCGCGCCTTCCGTCAGCTCGGCATCGGCTACGCCAACCTCGGCGCCCTGCTCATGGCCACGGGCCACGCCTACGACAGCGACGGTGGCCGGGCCCTGGCGGGTGCCATCACCTCGCTGATGACGGGCGCGTCGTACCGACGCTCCGCGGAGCTGGCCGCCGTGGTCGGCGCCTACGACGGCTATGCCCGGAACGCGAAGCCCCACAACCGCGTCATGCAGCAGCACGCCGACGCCAACACCAAGGCCGTCCGGGTGGACGACCTGGACACCCCCATCTGGGCCGCTGCCACCGAGGCCTGGCAGGACGTGATCCGCCTGGGCGAGAAGAACGGCTTCCGCAACGCCCAGGCCTCCGTCATCGCGCCGACCGGCACCATCGGTCTGGCCATGTCGTGCGACACCACCGGCCTGGAGCCCGACCTCGCCCTGGTGAAGTTCAAGAAGCTCGTCGGCGGCGGCTCGATGCAGATCGTGAACGGCACCGTGCCGCAGGCGCTGCGCCGTCTCGGCTACCAGCCCGAGCAGATCGAAGCGATCGTCGCCCACATCGCCGAGAACGGCAACGTCGTCGACGCCCCCGGCCTGAAGACCGGGCACTACGAGGTCTTCGACTGTGCCATGGGCGAGCGGTCCATCTCCGCCATGGGCCATGTCCGGATGATGGCCGCGATCCAGCCCTGGATTTCCGGTGCCCTCTCCAAGACGGTGAACATGCCGGAGTCGGCGACCGTCGAAGAGGTCGAGGAGATCTACTTCGAGGCGTGGAAGATGGGCGTCAAGGCGCTCGCGATCTACCGCGACAACTGCAAGGTGGGCCAGCCCCTCTCCGCCAAGACCAAGGAGAAGGAGAAGGCGGAGATCACCGAGAAGGCCGAAGAGACCATCCGGTCCGCGGTCGAGAAGGTCGTCGAGTACCGTCCGGTGCGCAAGCGGCTGCCGAAGGGCCGTCCCGGCATCACCACCTCCTTTACCGTGGGCGGCGCCGAGGGCTATATGACCGCCAACTCCTACCCGGACGACGGTCTCGGCGAGGTCTTCCTGAAGATGTCCAAGCAGGGGTCCACCCTCGCGGGCATGATGGACGCCTTCTCCATCGCGGTCTCGGTCGGTCTGCAATACGGCGTGCCGCTGGAGACCTACGTCTCCAAGTTCACCAACATGCGCTTCGAGCCGGCCGGAATGACGGACGACCCGGACGTGCGGATGGCGCAGTCGATCGTCGACTACATCTTCCGCCGCCTGGCGCTCGACTTCCTGCCGTTCGAGACCCGCTCGGCGCTGGGAATCCACTCCGCCGAGGAGCGTCAGCGCCACCTGGAGACCGGCTCCTACGAGCCGTCCATCGAGGACGACGAGGTCGACGTGGAGGGGCTCGCCCAGTCCGCGCCGCGTCAGCAGGACGTCGCACCGGCGCCCGTTCCGGCCCCGAATGCGGCGATCCCGGCACCCCAGCAGGCGCCGCACACCTCGGCCGAACTGGTCGAGATGCAGTTGGGCATCAGCGCCGATGCCCCGCTCTGCTTCTCCTGCGGCACCAAGATGCAGCGGGCCGGGTCCTGCTACATCTGCGAGGGCTGTGGCTCCACGAGCGGCTGCAGCTGATCCGGTGCCAGGGGCGCCGACCGGTTCTCCGGTCGGCGCCCCTGGCCGTACACCCGGGAGCTACCGGGCACCGGCCGCCGACGGCGGATCAGCCGCGGCCCATCAGGCCGACGAAACCCTGGGGATCGGTGTCGAAACCCCGTACCCCGTCGTGGAAGACCCAGCTTCCCGTATCGCTGCGGACGAACTCGGCTATGACCGCCGCCGTCGCACCCGGCACCGACGAGAAGTCGACACTGTCCAGCTCGGTATAGCCCTCGGCCATCGTGACCCGGGTGTTCGCCACGTCCGCGAAGGCCAGTCGGCCATGGGCCTGCTGGATGACCACTCCCACGAGGACCCGCCCGTACGCGGGGGCGAGCCGCTCCAGCTCCAGCTTCATCACCTCGTCCGAACCGAAGCCCTGACCGGTGCGGCTGTCCCGGGTCAGGCTGATGGTGCCGTCGGGCGAGCGGCTGTCGAAGTGCACGACGTACGCCGGGTCCCCGGACGGCGCGTCCTTGCGATAGGTAGCGGCGACGATGTCCAGATCGTGCGGTGACCGTCCCAGTGGGCTCGGATCCCAGCGCAGGGCCACCTCGACCGTGCGGACACCTTTGTTCGGGCTGCTCACCACATATCCCTTCCCCAACAACTGCCGGTTACTCTGCGTCCCTTGACCGTATCCGCTCGTGGGGCCGCGGGGCGAGGGAATGGCGGGTGTACGCCATGGACCGGGCCGTACGATGGCGCGGTGCTGGTCAAGTGGATTCGCTGCACCGTGGTCGACCGTCATGGCTTCGACCGGGGGCAGCGGAAATGGGCGGGGCTGCTGGGTGAGCCGGGATTCCGGGGCCAGGGCGGGGGCTGGAGCAGGGGCCGGCCCCGGGTCGCGCATGTCTTCGCCTTCTGGGAGAGCCGGGCGTTCTACGACTCCTTCATGGCCCGTGCGCACGACCGGCTGGCGTCCGGGCAGGCGGGGACGTACCGCGATGCCCAGGTCAGGTTGTTCGACCACCTCTTCGATGTGAAGACGGGCTTCGAACCGCTGTTCACGGGCGCCGATGTGGTCCGGGTCGCCCACTGCAAGGTGCGCGAGGAACGGGTCGCGCACTATGCACTCATGCAGGAGAAGGTGTGGAACCCCGCGATGGCCGGATCACCCGGGATGGTCCGCGGGCTGTTCGGCGAGGCGCCGGGGAACGAGTTCCTCGTGATGTCGATGTGGCAGTCAGAGGCCGAACACGGCAAGTACCGCAGCGACCGGGTGGAGCGGCTGCTGTCACGGGCTCAGACGGAGGCGGACGTCGTGGCGCTCAGCGGAGACGTCGTCCAGCTCGAACCCTCCTGGACGGTCTGACCGCCGGATCCGCCGTGCCGCGGCGGTCCGGGCGGCCCCCAGGGGCGTACGCCGGATGGGCCGTCCCGGACGACCGGGGGCGCCGGGTCCGATCTAGGGTCGTGACATGGCACGACCGCGACGCATCGTTCTCGTACGGCACGGAGAGTCGGAGGGGAACGTCGACGACACCGTCTACGAACGCGAGCCCGACCATGCCCTGAGGCTCACCGCCACCGGATACGCCCAGGCCGAGGCGGCGGGCGCCGAGCTGCGTGAGCTGTTCGGCCGGGAGCAGGTCAGCGTGTACGTCTCACCGTACCGACGGACCCATGAAACGTTTCGCTCCTTCGGTCTCGACCCCGCCCGGGTCCGGGTCAGAGAGGAGCCCCGGCTGCGGGAGCAGGACTGGGGCAACTGGCAGGACCGGGACGACGTACGCCTCCAGAAGGCGTACCGGGACGCTTACGGGCACTTCTTCTACCGCTTCGCCCAGGGCGAGTCGGGAGCGGACGTCTACGACCGCGTCGGAGCCTTCCTGGAGTCCCTCCACCGGAGTTTCGAGGCCCCCGACCATCCGCAGAACGTACTCCTGGTGACCCACGGGCTGACGATGCGGCTCTTCTGCATGCGCTGGTTCCACTGGACCGTGGCCGATTTCGAGTCGCTGTCCAATCCCGGCAACGGCGAGACCCGGGTACTCCGGCTTGGTGAGGACGGCCGCTACACACTGGACCGGCCGTTCGCACAGTGGCGTACGCCCGAGCCGTACGGCATCACCGGTTAGAGTGGCGGGAAGATGACCGCTGACTCCCCTCGCGACCGGCGCCTCGACCGCGCCCTGGACAGCCTGCGCGGACTGTCCGTGGGAGACGCCTTGGGCTCCCAGTTCTTCGTACCGGCCAATTCCCCCTTCCTGAAACGGCGCGCCCTGCCGCCCGGTCCCTGGCAGTGGACCGACGACACCGAGATGGCTTGCTCGGTGGTGACCGTGCTGGCCGAGCACGGCCGGGTGGACCAGGACGCACTGGCGCACGCCTTCGCCGAACGCCACGATTTCGACCGCGGCTACGGCCCCGCCGTCAACCGTATGCTCCGGCTGGTCCGTGAAGGGGGCGACTGGCGAGAACTCGCCACAGGCCTTTTCAACGGCCAGGGTTCGTGGGGCAATGGTTCTGCGATGCGGATCGCGCCCCTCGGAGCGTGGTACGCGGACGACCCCGAGCAGGCGACCCATCAGGCCGAGATCTCCTCGTACACCACCCATCAGCATCGGGAGGCCGTGGTCGGGGCGATGGCCGTGGCGGCGGCCGCGGCGCTGGCGGCGAATCCGGCGGGTGCCCCGCTGCCCGGCGAACTGCTGGACGGTGTCATCGCGCTGGTACCGCGCAGCGCGGTGGGGCAGGGGTTGCGCCGTGCCCGCGACATGCTCGACTACGGCGACGCGGCGACCGTCGCTGCGGTGCTCGGCTGCGGGCGGCGGACCAGTGCCCATGACACGGTTCCGTTTGCCCTCTGGTCGGCCGCCCGGTCGCTGGGCGACTTCGAGCAGGCGTTCTGGACGACCGCGCAGGTGGGCGGGGATGTCGACACCACCTGCGCGATCGTCTGCGGTGTGGTTGCGGCCGGCCGGGCCGGGCGGCCGCCCGAGCCGTGGCTGGAGTTGGCGGAGGCGCTGCCGGACTGGGTACCCGGGCCCTGAGCGCCCGCCCGTACCGGTATGCGGGCAGATGCCCGGCGGTGGTGTTCGGTGGCGGGGTGGCCGGGCGGAGCACGTACCGGTCCCTCCGCGGGGCGGGTTGCGGCCTTCCCTGCCGGCCCGATGCGGGTGCCGGGGCCGGTTCCACCGCCGAGGGCCTGAAGGTCGCTCCTGCGGACCCGGAGGACGAGTATCGCCGTCCGTACGGCCAGGGCGACCGGACCGATGTCCATCCGGAAGGCGCCGGCAGATCTCCGGTCTTCCGGTCCGTCCTTCACGAATGCGATGCGGCCGCCGGGGAGAGGTTCCAGGCGGTGATCACGGGCGGGCCGTCGAGCCGTCCGTCCGGCTGATCCGGCTGGTGGGCCGGGGTGTTGCCGCTGGGGAGGCCCGGGGAGACGCGAGGGACCGCATGGTCTTCGAGATGATCCCCGGATCGGTGATGTACCGCTCCACAGTGTGCGGGAGCGAATGGGGGATCGGGAGATCGCCGGGATGGCCGGCGGGGTGTGAAGCCCTTGCCGAGGCCGTGCGGAGAGCTTGGTGCTGTGGCCGGTGGTGATCGCGCGACAGGTGGTGCGGAACCGTGATCGGAATCCGGTTGTCCCCGGTGGGGGCGGGCGGCGTACCCTTGCTGGCGCCATGCCGTACGAACCACCCACTCACAGAGTCGAGCGCTCCATCCGGGCGACCACCGGAGCCAGGATCGTCGCCGGTGTCGACGAGGTCGGGCGCGGAGCCTGGGCCGGTCCCGTGACCGTGTGTGCCGCTGTCACCGGACTGCGCCGCCCGCCCGCCGGTCTCACCGATTCCAAACTCCTTTCACCGAAGCGCCGTGAGCAGCTCGCCGCCGAGCTGGAGACCTGGGTGACCGCCCATGCGCTCGGCCATGCTTCTCCGGAGGAGATCGACGAGCTGGGTATGACCGCTGCCCTCAGGCTGGCCGCGTGCCGGGCGCTGGAAGCCCTGCCGGACCGCCCGGACGCCGTGATCCTGGACGGGAAGCACGACTACCTCGGTGCCCCCTGGCAGGTGCGCACCGTGATCAAGGGGGATCAGTCGTGTGTGGCGGTCGCGGCGGCCTCGGTGATCGCCAAGGTGTACCGCGACGCACGCATGGCGGAACTGCCGGAGGAATTCGCCGGCTTCGCCTTCGCCGCCAATGCCGGATACCCCTCACCGGCTCATAAGGCCGCCCTTGCCGAGCTGGGGCCCACCCCCTACCACCGGCTGTCCTGGGCTTATCTCGATGCGCTGCCCCGGTGGCGGCATCTGAAGAAGGTCCGGACCGTGCCGGAGCCGACGACACCGGAGAGCGGGGGCCAACTCGGCTTCGACTTCTGAACCCCACCGCCACCAGGGAAATCGCACGTACGTGCCCACCCGCTGATGCCGGTCGAACCGGCATTTGATAGACATCCACTCATGCCTCTCCCTCCCGAGGAGCCTCAGATTCACGAGAGTGCCCAGGGTCCCCGCGCCACTCCGGCCGCCGGCCGCACCGCGCCGACCCCTCGTCCCGTACCCGGTCCGCGTTCCACGGCAACTCCCCGCCCGGGGAGCCCCGGCCCGGCGAGGCCGGTGCCTCCGGCCCCTACGAACGCCCCTGCCATAAAGCCTTCCGCGCCGCAGAATCGTTCCCAGCCGCAGATTCAGTCGATCCCCGCTCCGGCGGACGGTGCGCTGGACGCGGCTGAGGAAGCGGTCGATCTGCTGCTCGACTCCGGGCGGGCGCCCGGAGACGTGCTGGTGCTGACCACCGGTGAACGCCACCCGTGGGCGACCCACGAGCTGACGTTCGGTGAGGCCGCCTACTGGGCTCAGCACGATGCCGGTGACGACGTCTTCCACGCCGACGCGGGCGCCGTGGACCGGGCCGCGAACCGGCCGGTGGTCGTGGTCGCGCTCAACGGAGGCGCGGAAGACTCCGCCGCCCGGGTCCTCCCCGAGGCGATGAAGAAGGCGACGGCCCTGCTGATCGTGTGCGGAGATCCCCAGCGGATCAACACCGTGCTCGGTGTGACGGTCTGACCTCGGGCCCGTGACGGCCTTCCGGGCCGTGGCGGGTCGCAGAGCGCCCGGATCCGGTCTCCGGCTGTCCCCGGCGGGGACAGCCGGAGACCGGACCGGAGCCGTCGTGAACTCGTACCCCGGTGGCCGGCCGGAGCCGCGGATGCTCCGGAGCGACGGCTCCGCCCGGCGCCGTGTCCGGGGCGGCCGGACACGCGGATGTTTCGCCCGGGGGCGGCGCTGTGTGCCGCCGGTCAGCGGGCCGCCGTGCGCCGCAGGACCTCCGGAGAGCCGCCTGCCGTGCGCAGCTCATAGGGTTCGGACGCCAGCGCGTCGGCGAGATCACCCGGTACGGAGGTGGAGTTCGGCCGTCGGCCGCCCCGGCCTTCGCCGAACACCTGCCAGCCGCCCCGGGTCAGCGTGATGTAGGCGCCGCAGCGCAGGCCGTGCAGCGTGCAGGCGTCACGCAGTCCCCACATCCACGCGCCGTCCTCCTCGGTCCACCGCTCGTCGCCGTCGCGGCAGTAGAGCAGGACCGCGGTGCGCACCGGAGCCCGTCGGCGGAGGTCGTGCGGGATGACCCGGCGGAGATGGGCCAGCAGGGCGTTACGGAACTCCCAGCCGTCTGCCGGTGCCGAGCGCCGGGCGAACGAGGCACTCGCGGCCAGCCGTTCCTCGGGGTCGAGTACGGCGACAACGGCAGTGGAGGGGGTGGGCCGGTGGCGGGTGTGCAGTCCGCTGACCACTTCTCGGGGGTTGCGGAGCAGCGGGATCCCTGCCGCCGTCCACTCGGAGGGCTGGAGCATCCGGGCGAGACGGCTGGCGGAGCCGCTCGTCGAAGTGGCTGCGGACGAAGCGAATCCGAAGGTCACGATCCTCCCTTCGCATACGCGCCCACAGTGCGGGCAGGGTCGGGTGAGGGCGCACCGCGGCACAGCCCTTCAGACCACCGAGGGACCGCGCGGGGAGCATTTCAATTCTTCCTGGCTCGTCCGGATGCGGCAACGAGCAATTCGAATGCACTGGCAGGAATGGGCGGGTATGCCGTGGATATCCCTGCCCCCAGAGTTCCCGGTGACCTCTATCGTGCCCATCGGCGTCACCCTTGAACCGCGAGGACCAGCGGAAACACCCCCTTCGCGCCGGTTTTCCGAAGGAGTCGGGCCGCGACAGCAAGGGTCCAGCCGGTGTCCGAAAGGTCGTCGACGAGCAGCACCGGGCCGTCGGCCGCCGCCAGAGCCGCGGCGAGGGGGTCCGGAACGGTGAACGCCTCGTGCAGTGCCCGCACCCGCTGGGCGCTGTTGGAACGGGAGGGCCGGACGCCCTCGCCGTCCGGCGTGTACTCGACGGAGCCCAGCAGCGGCATCCGGCCGATGCCGGCGATCCGGGCACCGAGCGACCCGACCAGCTGCGGTCTGGTGCGGGAGGCGACGGTGACCACGCCGACCGGCCGGGCGGGGGCGTCCGGCGCCCCGGAGGCCCAGCCACCGGGCCCCCTGGCCCAGTCGGCGAGCACCGTCACCACGGCTTCCGCGATATCGTCGGGCACCGGGACGTCGGGCGCCTGCGGTGTCAGCATCGGGCGGAGACGGTTGCCCCAGCCGATATCGGAGAGGCGTCCGAGCGCGCGGCCGGGGAAGGTCTGTTCGCCTTCGGGGATCCGGCCCTTGAGCGGTACGCCCACCGCCGCGAGACCGGTGGGCCACATCCGGCGCGGCTCCACCTCGACTCCGGGCCGCCCCAGCTCGCCGCGTGCGGCGTCCAGCGCGGAGTCGGAGACCTTGTCGCTGAACCGGCTGCCCGCGCAGTTGTCGCAGCGGCCGCAGGGAGCCGCCTCCGCGTCGTCCAACTGCCGGCGCAGAAACTCCATCCGGCAGCCCGTCGACAGCGCGTACTCCCGCATGGCCTGCTGCTCGACCTCGCGCTGCCGGGCGACCCGGGCATACCGCTCCGCGTCGTACACCCAGGGCCGGCCGGTGGCGGTCCAGCCGCCCTTGACCCGGCGCACCGCCCCGTCCACGTCGAGGACCTTGAGCATGCTCTCCAGCCTGGTGCGCCGCAGGTCGACGAGGGGCTCCAGGGCGGGCAGGGAGAGCGGCCGGCCGGCCCCGGCCAGCACGTCGAGCGTGCGGCGTACGAGGTCCTCCGAGGGGAAGCCGACCGAGGCGAAGTACTGCCAGATGGCCTCGTCCTCCCGGCCGGGCAGCAGCAGCACCTCCGCGTGTTCCACGCCGCGGCCGGCCCGGCCCACCTGCTGGTAGTACGCGATGGGTGAGGACGGCGAGCCGAGGTGCACCACGAAACCGAGGTCGGGCTTGTCGAAGCCCATGCCGAGTGCGGACGTGGCGACCAGTGCCTTGACGCGGTTGGCGAGCAGATCGTCCTCGGCCTGCTGCCGTTCGGCGTTCTCCGTGCGGCCGGTGTACGAGGAGACGGTGTGGCCGCACTGGCGCAGATAGGCGGTGACCTCCTCGGCGGCGGCCACCGTGAGGGTGTAGACGATTCCGGAGCCCGGCAGCTCACCGAGATGATCGGCGAGCCAGGCGAGCCGGGACGCGGCATCGGGCAGTCTCAGCACTCCGAGGCTCAGGCTCTCCCGGTCGAGCGGACCGCGCAGCACCAGGGCGTCGCTCCCCGCACCGGTCCCCAACTGCTCGGCGACATCGGCCGTGACCCGGGTGTTGGCCGTCGCGGTGGTCGCGAGGACGGGGACATCGGCGGGCAGTTCCGCCAGCATCGTGCGCAGCCTGCGGTAGTCCGGGCGGAAGTCGTGGCCCCAGTCGGAGATGCAGTGGGCCTCGTCCACCACGAGCAGTCCGGTCGCGGCGGACAGCTCGGGAAGCACATGGTCGCGGAAGTCCGGGTTGTTCAGCCGCTCTGGGCTGACCAGCAGGACGTCCACGTCGCCCGAGGCGACCTCGGCCTTGACCCCGTCCCACTCCTCCGGATTGGACGAGTTGATCGTACGGGCGCGAATACCGGCCCGCGCCGCGGCGTCCACCTGGTTGCGCATGAGAGCGAGGAGCGGGGAGACGATCACCGTCGGACCCGCGCCGCGCTGCCGCAGCAGGGATGTGGCGACGAAGTACACCGCGGACTTGCCCCAGCCCGTGCGCTGGACGACCAAGGCTCTGCGGCGATGCGCGACCAGCGCCTCGATGGCCAGCCACTGGTCCTCCCGCAGCCTGGCGGCACCGCTCGGGTCGGAGACGAGACGGGCGAGCACGGCATCGGCCGAGACTCGGAGGTCCGCGGGATCCGCGAGGTCTGCGTGGGTCATGGCTCCATGGAACCCGATGGCACCGACAGGAAGCGAACGCGGCCCCGGCCTGTGGATAACGTTATCCACAGGGGTCGCGGGGATTGTCGCCGTCCTGCGACCGTCAGGGGCATGAACGAGCAGCGAGATTCTCAGAACGGCGCGCACCGCGCGCACGGCATCGAAGCGGCGGGCGGCCGGAGCCCGCTCGGCGACGCGGGGCGGGCCGGAGGCCCGGACGAGCAGATCACCCTGCGCGGACCGGCCGAACTGGCCGACTGCCTGCCCTATCTGCTGGGCTACCACCCCTCCGACGCGGTGGTCCTGGTGGCCCTGCACGGGGAGCGCGGACGGTTCGGCGGCCGGGTGAAGCTGGGCATCCCCGGGTCGCCCGGGGACTGGGAGCCGACCGCCCGGCAGCTCGCGGAGTGCCTGGTCGAAACGAGCCGACGGCGGGACGGGCGCCCCGACGGCATCGTGCTCTTCCTCTGCAGGGAACCGGCCGCCGGCCGGACCGGACGCGAGGTGATGGAGTGGCTGCGCCCCTTTGCCCAGCGGTTGCGCACCGCCTGCGGCACCCTCGACGTTCCCGTGTTCGAGGCGCTGTGCATCTCCGACGGCCGGTTCTGGTCCTACTGCTGCCCGGACGAGCGGTGCTGCCCGGCGGAGGGGGCAGCGCTGGTCGCCCCCGGCACCTCGGTCCTGGCCGCCGCCGCGACCTATGCGGGGGTCGGGCTGAGGGGGTCCCAGAAGCAGTTGGAAGCGCGGCTCGAACCGATTCCCGAGCCGGTTTCGGGCGGACAGCGGCGCGCTCTCGACGATGCGGGCGTGGACCTGGTCCGGGGCATGCTCATCGGCGGGAAGGAGCGCAGGGAGATCGGTGACGACACGATCGCCCTGGCGAAGCTGCTGATGGACCGGCTGGCCGCGGCGGAGCGGATCACGAGCCGGCCGCTCGCCGACGCGGCCGACGACCGGCTCATCGCCGACGACGAGGCGGCGTTCGTCATTCTCGGGCTCCAGGACCGGGAGACCCGCGACCGGGCCGCCGCCTGGATGGAGGGGCCGGACGCCGAACCCGCCCTGCGGCTGTGGCGGGCCCTGGCCAGGCGCTGCGTCGGGCCCTATGTCGAGCATGCGGCCGCACCCCTCACCCTCGCGGGCTGGGTCGCCTGGTCGACCGGCGACGAACCGGCCGCGCGGATCGCCCTTGCCGCGGCTTTGCGCAGCGACGCCGAGTACGTCTTCGCCCTCCTGCTCCACCAGGCGTGCAACGAGGGCGTGGACCCGGAGGCCGTCCGGAAGTGGCTCCGCCGGACCGGGGCGGAAGCGCGCGACCGGACGGCCGCAGACGCCGGGGCGGCCGACGAGGCCCCGGACGCCGGGGCGCCGGACCCCGCAGGGGGCACGGGCGGTCCGGTACGGCCCCGGGTCCGGACGGTGCGCCCGCCCGGGGGCGGGCCGGCCGGCCGGGAGACGGCGGTACGTCCGGGCAGGCAGCGACGTGCGGCGGGCACCCGCGGACGGACGGCGGGTGGAACCGCCCGTGGCGGCGGCCGGACGGAGGATGCCCTGGGCGAAGCCTGAAGGAGGTGTCACGGCAGGCGTCGGGCCGCCACGACCGGCCCGGTGCCCGGCGGGTGGGCAGCCGGTGGCGAGGGCCGACCGGGCCGCGGGCGGAGGGGGATCGGAGAAGCGGGGGAGAAGCCGAAAGGAGTGTTTATCGTCAGGCAGACGACTATGATCACGGCCATGCCTCCCTACGACCCGTCGGCCTTTCCCCCTTTTGCTGTCACTGTCGATCTGGTCGTGCTCACGGTGCGCCGCCATGAACTCTGTGCGCTGGTGGTGCGGCGCGGGGAAGCGCCTTTCCAGGGGCGGTGGGCGCTGCCGGGCGGGTTCGTGCGGGCGGATGAGGACCTGGTGGGGGCCGCCGCCCGGGAGCTGGCCGAGGAGACCGGGCTCTGCGCCCATGACCCGGCGACGCCGGAGCTGGGCGGCGGTGCCCATTTGGAGCAGCTCGCCACCTACGGCGCCCCCGACCGCGATCCCCGGATGCGGGTGGTGAGCGTCGCCCATCTGGTGCTGGCGCCCGATCTGCCCGCGCCCCGGGCCGGTGGGGACGCACACGGCGCACGCTGGGCAGCTGTGGAGGATCTGCTCGCCCAAGAGGCGGAGCCCGTCCAGGACGGCGACGGGCAGACCGGACCACTCGCCTTCGACCATGCGCGGATTCTGGCGGACGGGGTGGAGCGGGCCCGATCCAAGATCGAATACTCCTCGCTGGCCACGGCCTTCTGTACGCCGGAGTTCACCGTGGGCGAGCTGCGGCGGGTGTACGAGGCGGTGTGGGGGGTGGTCCTGGACCCCAGGAACTTCCACCGGAAGGTGACGGGTACGCCGGGGTTCCTGGTTCCGGCGGGCGGGACGACGACCCGGCAGGGCGGGCGGCCGGCCCAGTTGTTCCGGGCGGGTGGGGCGACGCTGCTCAATCCGCCGATGCTGCGCCCCGAGGTCTGACCGGTCGGGCCGGAGCCGCCGTGGGCCGTCCGCCGGCGGTCGGGATGGTCCGGCCGCGCGACCGCGGAGGCGCGTGCCCCGGGCGCGGGCAGCCGAGCCGGATGCGGCGCCCGGAACACCCGGGCGAGGGTAATGCGCAGAAAGTCCGAAATGTCGAGTTATCGTGCTCGGTGCCCGCATACCACCGGGCGGTCCTCGGGGCCGCCCCTCCGTGGGAGACGCGATGCTCCAGGCCATCGGACTGACCAGCGCCCCCCGGCGGGAGCTTCCTCCTGCCGTCGACGACCTCTCCTTCGACGCCGCCCCCGGCCTGGTCACGGTTCTGCTCGGGGCCGCAGGGGCGGGTAAGACGACCGCACTGCGCCTGATGCTGGAACTCGACCCCGGCCAGGGGGTCACGTACTACCGAGGGAACAGGCTGGCCGACCTCGCACACCCCGCGCGCGAAGTGGGCGCCCTGTTCGGCGACGTACCCGGGCATCCGGCCCGGACCGCCCGGGGGCAGCTGCGGATGCTCTGCGCGGCCGCCGGGGTCCCGATGGCCAGAGCCGGGCAGCTCCTGGAGACCATGGGGCTCGAAGGCGTCGCCGACGAGCACCTCGGCACGCTGCCGCTCGCCATGGACCGGCGGCTCGGGCTCGCCTCCGCCCTTCTGGGCGACCCCGCCACACTCCTCCTCGACGAGCCCGCGAAGGGGCTCTCGCCCCGCGACCAGGCATGGCTGTACGGCGCGCTGCGCGGCCATGCCGAACGCGGTGGAGCCGTACTGTGCACCGTCGCCGACCCCAAGGAGGCGGCCCGGATCGCGGACCGGGTCGTCACCCTCGACGCGGGGCGCCTCGTCGCCGACCAGGACGGTGCCGAATTCGCCCGTACCCGGCTGCGCCCCCGGGTCTCCGTCCGGACCCCGCACGCGGCACGCCTCGCCGACGTCGTCCACCGCGAGGCACGCGCCGCCCGGCGCTCCGTCGAGGTCGTCACGGAGCGCGGCGGGCTGCTCTCGGTGTACGGGAGCACCAGCGCAGAGGTGGGCGAGACCGCGTTCCGGCACGGTGTCCTCGTCCACCGTCTCGCCGACGAGACCGGCGACTGCCCGCCCGCTCCGGCCGAGGCGCGGTCCGGGCCCGGCCCCGCCGCCGAGGCCCCTGAGCCCGCCCGGTTCTCCCGGCTTCGCCGGGGAACCACCGAAGGGCTTCCCGGCACACTCCCGGTGCCCCGGCCGGTGACCAGCCCCGCCCGCCCCCTGCGCTACGAACTCCACCGTCTGCTGGGAGTGCGCACCGCCTGGTGGATCGCCGCTGCCGCCGTTCTCGTCTCGGTCGCCGTCGGGCTGCTGCTCGCCCGGTCCCGGGACACCCCGGTCCAGGCTGCCGTCGCCGCCTGGCCCGGTTTCCTCCCGCTGCCCCCCGCCGCCTTCGCGGCCGGGCTGGTCGGCGCGCTCTCCTTCGGCGACGAGTTCCGCTATCCGGCGCTCGCGGCCGCGCGCGGCACCGTACCGCGCCGTGTCGGACTGCTCCTCGCCAAACTGGTGGTGACCGCCGCCTATGCGCTGGTGCTCGCGCTGCTCGTCGCCGTCGCGGGTTTCCAGGCGCTCGGACTGGTGTACGGCCCCGAGGCGACCGTGCTGCCGGAGAACTGGCCCGCGCTCGCCGCCGGCTGGGGCGGGCTCGCGATCGGCTGCGCCTGGGCCGGGCTCCTCGCCGCCGGGACGTTCCGGTCGACGGCGGCCGGGGCCGCCGCCGTACTGGCCGTCCCGGTCCTCGTCACCCCTCTGGTCCAGAAGGCGCTGGCCGCTTCGCCGGTACGGTCTTTCGCCGGACTCCCCGGCCGGCTCCGCGAACTGACCTGGGTGCAGCTGCCGCACCAGGCGGACGTATGGCTGGTGGCGGGTGCCCGGCTGCTCTCCCGGCCCGTCGGCGTGGCACTCGCGCTGTCGCTGGCGGGGCTCGTCTGCGCGTACGCCGCCATCGGGCTCCGCCGCCGGGTGCGGTGGTGACTGCCGCGGCCGGAGGCGATCCGACCATCCTTGCGATGATCCGCTGATCGGATCGACAGCACTCGGAGAAATAGCCACTTCTATCCGATAAGTCGTCAATTGTGGGGGAAGCGCCGATCACCCTTTCGTGTGCTTTTCACCAAAGACCTCAAGGCCCGCGAAAGCCGCGCCGACAAAGGATGCGTGAGTACCCTTGCGCAGACCATGATGACCGCCCGCCCCGCCGACTCCGGCCTCGCCGGTCCGGGCGAACTCGACCGATACTCCTACCCGGAGCCGCACGCCGCCGAGCGCGTCGCGCCTCCCGCGTGGGACGGCCCGGACACCGAGCTGGGCCGGGCCGGGCGCCGTGCGGCAGGCAGCCGGGGCCGTGGACTGCACGGCCAACTCGTTCAGCAGCTCGGCCAGATGATCGTCTCCGGCGATCTGGGGGCGGACCGGCCGCTCGTCCCGGAGGAGATCGGCCAGCGGTTCGAGGTCTCCCGGACCGTCGTCCGCGAGTCGCTGCGGGTCCTGGAGGCCAAGGGGCTGGTCAGTGCCCGGCCCAACGTCGGCACCCGGGTCCGGCCGGTCAGCGACTGGAATCTGCTCGACCCCGACATCATCGAGTGGCGTGCCTTCGGCCCCCAGCGCGACGACCAGCGCCGGGAGCTGTGCGAACTGCGGTGGACCATCGAGCCCCTCGCCGCCCGTCTGGCCGCGGGACACGGACGCGAGGACGTCCAGCAGCGGCTCGGCGACATGGTGGAAATCATGGGACACGCCCTTGCCCAGGGCGACGGGATCACCTTCTCCCGGGCCGACGCCGAGTTCCACACCCTGCTCATCCAGCTCGCCGGTAACCGCATGCTGGAGCACCTCTCCGGGATCGTCTCCGCCGCGCTCCAGGTGTCGGGCGGCCCCGTCACCGGCTGTGACCGCCCCAATGAGGTCTCCCTCGCCCACCACGCCCGGATCGTCGACGCCCTCGCCGCCGGCGACGCAGCCGCCGCCGAATCGGCCATGAGGCAACTGCTCACCGTCCACCCGGAGGTGGAACGCGTGGTGCCCGCGCCGCGTGAGCACTGAACGCCCGGCCGCAGGGCCGGGCGCACGGAGGCGTACGCACGCCGTGCCCGGATGTGCACGTGCCGCCGGATTCCACGGGAGTCCGGCGGCACGGTTGTGCGTAGAACATCCGATCTATCCGGTTCATCCTTCTTGGGGTGTGACTCGGGCCACGTGGATTGGGCGTAACGCTCCTTGAAACCGTGCGATGACCTAAGAGGTGACAGCCGAGGAGGGAATACGGCAGCCGTTGGCGGCGCTGTTCTGTTCCGAGGTGTGTTCCGCCCGCGCCACCGGCACATCCGCAGCCCGGTGGTCGTCGGCTCCGGCCCGATCATGGGCTGAGCCGGAAGCCGTTTCCATCGTTCCGAGAGGTTGTTCGTGTCGGCCAGCACATCCCGTACGCTCCCGCCGGAGATCGCCGAGTCCGAATCCGTGATGGCGCTCATCGAGCGGGGAAAGGCTGATGGGCAGATCGCCGGCGATGACGTGCGGCGGGCCTTCGAGGCCGACCAGATTCCGCCAACCCAGTGGAAGAACGTTCTGCGCAGCCTCAACCAGATCCTCGAGGAAGAGGGTGTGACGCTGATGGTCAGTGCCGCGGAGTCGCCCAAACGCTCGCGCAAGAGCGTCGCTGCGAAGAGCCCGGCGAAGCGCACCGCCACCAGGACCGTCGCCGCCAAGACCGTCACGACGAAGACCGTCGCCGCGGCCGCGGCGGCCGAGACCGTGGACGCGCAGACCGGCGACGAGGCCGCGACGGCGCCTGCCAAGAAGGCGGCGGCCAAGAAGGCCGCCGCGAAGAAGACGGTGGCGAAGAAGACTGCCGCGAAGAAGACCGCGGCCAAGAAGACCGCGGCCAAGAAGGACGCCGACGAGCCGGTCGACGGCGAAGAGCTGCTCGACGACGTCCAGCCCGGCGGCAAGGACGACGAAGAGGCCGAGGGCGAGAGCAAGGGCTTCGTCCTGTCGGACGAGGACGAGGACGACGCGCCCGCGCAGCAGGTCGCGGTCGCCGGTGCCACGGCCGACCCGGTGAAGGACTATCTGAAGCAGATCGGCAAGGTCCCCCTCCTCAACGCCGAGCAGGAGGTGGAGCTGGCCAAGCGCATCGAGGCCGGTCTCTTCGCCGAGGACAAGCTCGCCAACTCCGACAAGCTGGCGCCCAAGCTCAAGCGCGAGCTGGAGATCATCGCCGAGGACGGCCGCCGGGCCAAGAACCACCTCCTGGAGGCCAACCTCCGGCTGGTGGTGTCGCTCGCCAAGCGCTACACCGGCCGCGGCATGCTCTTCCTGGACCTGATCCAGGAGGGCAACCTGGGCCTGATCCGCGCCGTGGAGAAGTTCGACTACACCAAGGGCTACAAGTTCTCGACGTACGCCACCTGGTGGATCCGGCAGGCGATCACCCGCGCCATGGCCGACCAGGCGCGCACGATCCGCATCCCGGTGCATATGGTCGAGGTCATCAACAAGCTGGCCCGGGTACAGCGCCAGATGCTCCAGGACCTGGGCCGCGAGCCCACCCCGGAGGAGCTGGCCAAGGAACTCGACATGACCCCCGAGAAGGTCATCGAGGTCCAGAAGTACGGCCGCGAGCCGATCTCCCTGCACACTCCGCTGGGCGAGGACGGCGACAGCGAGTTCGGTGATCTGATCGAGGACTCCGAGGCCGTCGTGCCCGCGGACGCGGTCAGCTTCACGCTCCTTCAGGAGCAGCTGCACTCCGTGCTCGACACCCTCTCCGAGCGTGAGGCCGGTGTGGTCTCGATGCGCTTCGGCCTCACCGACGGCCAGCCGAAGACGCTCGACGAGATCGGCAAGGTCTACGGGGTCACCCGGGAGCGGATCCGGCAGATCGAGTCCAAGACGATGTCGAAGCTGCGCCACCCGTCGCGCTCGCAGGTGCTCCGCGACTACCTCGACTAGAGCGGACCGGAGCGGAGCGGAACCGGCTGGTTCCGGTCCGACGGCGTCACCAGGGCCCGTGCCCCCTTCCGGGGGGCCGGGCCCTTCGCCGTACCCCGGGCGGGAGGTCCGCTTCCACTGCTGGAAGGCGGCATATTCCGTTCGAACGGACATCTGTGCGTCAACAGGGTGTGGCGCGAGGGTGCGCCGGACGGCTCGCTGACTGACGCTGAGTGGACGTCACTCACGCAGAGTCAGGAGACCGTATGCGCCCTCTTCTCGTCCGAGCCCTGACCGGAACGCTTGCCCTCGCCGCTGCCGGAGGCATGGCGCCCCTGGCGGAGCCGGTCCCCGCGGTGGCCGACAGCGTCGTCGTGGGCGGTTTTCCGGTACGGGTGTCGGATACGCCGTGGGTCGTGGCGCTCGCCAGCCGTGACCGGTTCGGTGGAACGCGCTCGGGCCAGTTCTGCGGGGGCGTGGTGATCGCGCCGACCAAGGTCATGACCGCGGCGCACTGTCTGAGCCGGACGGTGCTCGGCGGCGAGGTGAGCCAGGTGCGGGATCTGCGGGTGATCGTCGGGCGGACGGAGCTGACCGCGTCGGACGGGCAGGAGGTCGCGGTCAGCGGGAGCTGGGTCTCTCCCGCGTACAACCCCCGGACCAACGGTTCGGACCTGGCCCTGCTGACCCTGGCGGAGGCGCTGCCGGATTCCCGGGTGATTCCGGTCGCGGCCGAGGGGGACGAGGCGTACGTACCGGGGACGGCGGCCACGGTCTTCGGCTGGGGCGATACCAAGGGCGACGGCAGCTATGCCACCGCGCTGCGCGCGGCCGATGTCACGGTCCTGGCGGACCGGAACTGCCGGACGGCCTATCCAGGAGGGCTGAGCGGCCGCTACGACGCCGCCACGATGCTCTGCGCCGGAGACCCCCGGGGCGGCCACGACGCCTGCCAGGGGGACAGCGGAGGGCCGCTGGTGGCCCGGGGGAAGCTGATCGGGCTGGTGTCCTGGGGGAGCGGCTGCGGGAGGGCGGACAGCCCGGGGGTCTACACCCGGGTCTCGGCCGTCCGCCTGCCGTAGGCCGTATCCGCAAAGCAGCCGTGCCTGCGGCTCCCCCGGCCCTGCGGTCGGCGGTACCCCGGGGGCGGGCCGTCGCAAGGCGCATGCCTCCTCCGGCTGCCGCTGGGGGTGTACCCGGCCGCCGTGCTTCCCCGGGGCCTTGAGGCCCCGGGTGGGGGCACCTCCGGGCGGAGCCCGGGGAGGGCGTTCCCGTGCTGCGTTGTCCTCGGCCGCCGCAGGGCCGCCGGGAGCGCGGGAAATCCGTCCCGGCGACGGGACGTGCGGCGTGTTCACGGGGGGAGGGGGTCAGGGAACACGAGCGGGCGGTCACCCCTGCCGATGAGGGGTGACCGCCCGTCGGTCGGTCCTGGACCGGCCTTGGCTCGTCGTGGATGCGAGGTGTCAGTGATCCTCTTGCCCGGCACCGGCCGGCACGGCCGTGAGTCGGTCGGTCTCATCCTGTATTTCCGCGGCGATCTTCTTGAGTTCCGGCTCGAACTTGCGTCCGTGGTGGGCGCAGAAGAGCAGTTCACCGCCGCTGGTCAGTACGACGCGCAGGTATGCCTGGGCGCCGCAGCGGTCGCAGCGGTCAGCGGCCGTCAGCGGGCTCGCGGGTGTCAGAACAGTAGTCACGTCGCCTCTTCTCTAGCTCGACGAGCTGTCGTACCAGGGTCAACATCCAACCAGGCCGAAAACGTTCCCGCTCGGGGCTTTTCCTCGAAAGTTCCTTCCGAGGTGGCTGTCTGCTACCAGGTGGCGGCGAATGAGCCGTATTGCTGTGCTCTACGGGTTTCGCGTTGCTTGTCTCGGTCCGGCCCTCCCGGCTGGGTTGCCGGTGTTCATGAGGACGTGCCCGGAGCCTAAATGGTTCATGCCTGGAAGGGAACGTGATGTTCACGTCACCTCATCGGGCTATCGAACACCCGTGCGATAATGGGCGGGGGCGGGAAAACCCGAGGGTGGCGTTACAACGGCTCTATCAGGGCTCGGTACCCTCTGACCGGCGACCGACGCCGGGCCCTTACCCCACTGGGCCACATCTGAAATTCAGCGAGGAGCGAACCGCGTGACCGCCGAAAAGTCCGGGCCGTCCACAGCTTTGCTGACAGCGGAGCGTGACGGCTCCAACTACACAGCGCGGCATCTCCTCGTCCTGGAGGGTCTCGAAGCGGTCCGCAAGCGCCCCGGCATGTACATCGGATCGACCGACAGCCGCGGTCTGATGCACTGCCTCTGGGAGATCATCGACAATTCGGTCGACGAGGCTCTCGGCGGCTACTGCGACCATATCGAGGTCATCCTCCACGACGACGGCTCGGTCGAGGTCCACGACAACGGCCGGGGCATCCCGGTCGACGTCGAGCCCAAGACGGGTCTGTCCGGGGTCGAGGTCGTCATGACCAAACTGCACGCCGGCGGAAAGTTCGGCGGCGGTTCCTACGCGGCGTCCGGCGGTCTGCACGGTGTCGGCGCCTCCGTGGTCAACGCGCTGTCCGCACGGCTGGACGTCGAGGTCGACCGCAACAGCGCCACGCACTCCATCAGCTTCCGCCGCGGAGTGCCCGGAATCTTCACCGAACAGGGACCCGAGGCGCCCTTCGACCCGGGGAACGGGCTGCGCAAGGGCAAGCGCGTCCCCAGGACCCGTACCGGCACCCGGGTGCGGTACTGGGCCGACCGGCAGATCTTCCTCAAGGAGGCGAAGCTCTCGCTGGAGACGCTGCACCAGCGCGCCCGGCAGACCGCGTTCCTGGTACCCGGGCTGACGATCGTCGTCCGCGACGAGCGGGACCTGGAGGGCCAGGGGAAGAGCCAGGAGATCTTCCGCTTCGACGGGGGCATCAGCGAATTCTGCGAGTACCTCGCGCAGGACAAGGCCGTATGCGACGTGCTGAGGCTGACCGGGCAGGGCACCTTCAAGGAGACCGTGCCCGTGCTCGACGAGCGCGGACATATGACTCCCACCGAGGTCACCCGGGAACTCGGCGTCGATATCGCCCTGCGCTGGGGCACGGGCTACGACAGCACGGTCCGGTCCTTTGTGAACATCATCGCCACGCCCAAGGGCGGTACGCACGTCACCGGGTTCGAACGGTCCGTGACCAAGACGGTGAACGAGGTGCTCCGCTCGGCCAAGCTGCTGAGGGTCGCCGAGGACGACATCGTCAAGGACGACGCCCTCGAAGGCCTCACCGCGGTCGTCACGGTCCGGCTGGCCGAACCGCAGTTCGAAGGGCAGACCAAGGAGGTCCTGGGGACGTCGGCGGCCAACCGGATCGTGGCCAATGTGGTGGCCAAGGAGCTGAAGGCCTTTCTGACCTCCACCAAGCGCGATGCGAAGGCGCAGGCCAGGGCCGTGCTGGAGAAGGCCGTGGCCGCCGCGCGGACCCGGATCGCGGCCCGTCAGCACAAGGAGGCGCAGCGCCGGAAGACGGCACTGGAGACTTCGTCGCTGCCCGCGAAGCTCGCCGACTGCCGCAGCGACGACGTGGAGCGCAGCGAACTCTTCATCGTCGAGGGCGACTCCGCGCTCGGTACGGCCAAGCTCGCGCGGAACAGTGAGTTCCAGGCGCTGCTGCCGATCCGGGGCAAGATCCTCAACGTACAGAAGTCGTCGGTCTCCGACATGCTCAAGAACGCCGAGTGCGGTGCGATCATCCAGGTCATAGGAGCCGGGTCGGGCCGGACCTTCGATCTCGACGCCGCCCGGTACGGCAAGATCGTGCTGCTGGTGGACGCCGATGTCGACGGCGCCCATATCCGGTGTCTGCTGCTCACGCTCTTCCAGCGTTATATGCGGCCGATGGTGGAGGCGGGGCGGGTCTTCGCCGCGGTGCCGCCGCTCCACCGGATCGAGCTGGTCCAGCCCAAGAAGGGCCAGGACAAGTACGTTTACACCTACTCGGACAACGAGCTGCGGCAGACGCTGCTGGAGTTCCAGCGCAAGAACATCCGCTTCAAGGACTCCGTGCAGCGCTACAAGGGTCTGGGCGAGATGGACGCCGACCAGTTGGCCGAGACCACGATGGACCCGCGGCACCGCACGCTGCGCCGGATCAACATCGGCGATCTGGACGCCGCCGAGCAGGTCTTCGACCTGCTGATGGGCAACGAGGTCGCGCCGCGCAAGGAGTTCATCACCAGCTCCGCGGCTACGCTGGACCGTTCGCGTATCGACGCCTGAGCGGTGCACCGGCCCGGGGGTTCCGGGGGGCGGAGTCGAGGATTCCGCCCCCTCCGGGCCCCCTGGCGCATTCCCGGGAACGGGATCGCAACGGGATCGGACGGCCAGGGGCCTCGGGCGCTGTCCGGGGCCGGGCCGCTCGGAGCCGCGGCGGGACGGGGCCGCTACCGGGGGCGGGGCGGTGGGTGGTCAGGTGCCGGGGGACCATTCGTAGAGGTGTTCCGGGCGGCCGGTCTCGCCGTACTTCAGGCTCAGCCGTACGCGGTCGGTGCGCTCCAGCAGCTTCAGATAGCGCTGTGCGGTCTGGCGGCTGATGCCCGCCCGGTCGGCGATGTCCTGGGTGGAGAGCTGTCCGTCGGCGGCGAGCAGCACCTGCCGGACCACCTCGGCGGTGGTACGGGAGTGGCCCTTGGGCAGGTCGGGGGCGATCGCGCCGGCCGACAGCGCGCCGAAGATCCGGTCCACCTCGGCCTGTTCCGCCTCGCCGCCCCGGCGCAGGGCGCGGCGGAGTCCGGCGTACGCCTCCAGTTTGGTGCGCAGACCGGCGAAGTTGAACGGCTTCACCAGATACTGGAGCGCGCCGTGGCGCATCGCCGCCTGTACGGTGGCCACGTCACGGGCCGCCGTCACCATGATCACGTCCGTCTGGCGGCCGAGCCGGCGCAGTTCGCGGACGACCGCGAGGCCGTTGCCGTCGGGCAGATAGTGGTCCATCAGCACCAGGTCCACCGGGGATTCGGTGATCCGGGCGACGGCTTCGGCGGCGGAGTGGGCGGTGGCCGCGACCCGGAAACCGGGCACCTTGGCGACATAGGCAGCATTGATTCCGGCGACCCGGACGTCGTCGTCCACGACGAGGACGTCGATCGTGATCTCGGGGCCGGCCGGAGCGGTCTCCGCCGTGGTGGCGCCGGTCATCGCAGCTCCCCGGCGGCGACGGGTGGGTTCTCGCCGGGTTCGGCCAGTTCGGACAGCGCCTCGGGGAGGACGACGATGAACTCGGCGCCGCCGCCGGGTGCCTCGCGTACCTCGATATGGCCACCCTGTCGCTCCGCGAGCCGGCGCACCATCGCCAGGCCCAGTCCGCGCTTTCCATGGGCGGGCAGCTCCTTGGTGGACCAGCCCTCGGTGAAGATCTGCTCCCGGTGCTCGGGAGGGACGCCCGGCCCGCTGTCGGTGATCCGCAGCACGGTCGTGCTGCCCTCCGCGTACAGCTCCACTTCGACCCATGCGTCCTCGGACCCGGCGGCCGCGTCCATCGCGTTGTCGACCAGATTGCCGACCACCGTGACCAGCTCGCGCGGCTCCACCACCCGGTCGGGCAGCAGGGTCTCCGGCGCGATGGTCAGGGAGACGCCCCGCTCCGCGGCCACCGCCGCCTTGCCGACCAGGAGGGATGCCAGCAGCGGATCGTGCACCTTCTCGGTGACCTGCTCCGCGGTGGCCCGGTGCACGCCGACCACCTCGTTCACGAACTCCACCGCCTCGTCGTGCATCTCCAGCTCCAGCAGACCCAGCAGGGTGTGCATCCGATTGGCGTGCTCATGGTCCTGCGCACGCATGGCGTCGATGAGACCGCGGGTCGAGTCCAGCTCACGGCCGAGCCGCTCCAACTCGGTGCGGTCGCGCAGGGTGGCGACCGCACCGCCGTCGTCGGTGGGCATCCGGTTGGCGATCAGCACCCGATGGCCGCGGACGGTCACCAGATCGACGCCGGTGGCCCGGCCGGTCAGCACATCGGCCGTCCGGCCCTCGCCCAGCACCTGCTCCAGCGGGAGCCCCCTGCCGTCGGACGCCAGGCCGAGGAGCCGCTGGGCCTCGTCGTTCATCAGCCGCACCCGGCCCGAGGCGTCCAGCGCCACCACCCCTTCACGGATGCCGTGGAGCATGGCCTCCCGCTCGGCGAGCAGGGCCGAGATATCGGAGAAGGCCAGATCGTGCGTCTGCTTCTGGAGCCTGCGGGAGATCAGATAGGCCGCGATGGCGCCCGCGGCGAGCGCTCCGCCCGCATAGGCCACCAGACCGGGGATCGCCGAGAACAGCCGGTCGCGGACGCTGTCGTACTCGATACCGACCGAGACCGCGCCGACGATATCGCCGTGGCTGTCGCGCAGCGGCACCTTGCCCCGGGCCGAGCGGCCGAGGGTACCGCTGTCGATCTCCATCACCTCGTCGCCCGCGAGCGCGCGGCTGGGGTCGGTCGAGACGACCCGGCCGATCTCCCCGGTGGAGGTGTGCGACCAGCGCACCCCGGTCAATCCCATGATCACGATGTATTCGGCATCGGTCGCCCGGCGGATCCGCTCCGCTTCGGCCTGGACCGGCCCGTCGGGGGTCGGGCGGCTGCCGAGGAGCTTGTCGGCGATCTCCGGGGAGGCCGTGGTCTGGGCGATCGCCAGGGCCCGGCGCATGGCCTGGTCGTCGAGCTGGGCACTGAGCGGCGCCAGGAAGAGCCCGGTCGCCAGCACGGTGACCCCGGTGGCGATCAGCAGCTGCATTAGCAGGACCTGCGAAAACACCCGCTGGGGCCAGCCGAGGCGGCGCCGGCGATGGGGGGTGTAGCGGTCGTTGCTCATGGAAAGAAACGGTACGGGGCACCAGGGCATTCGGGAAACGTTCCCATGATGGGACTCAGGACACATCCGACCAGAAGTCTGTATATGTGGAAATAAGGCTCTGTTCTCCGGGACCGCCCCGGCCGGGCCCCGGCGGCGGGCCTATTCTTGGGGCCCGGCGGGCCCGCGACGCCCCGCGGCCATGGGCGCGGGACGCCGTACCGGCCCGCACGCCCCCGAACCAGACTCCGCTATCCGTCAGGGGCGGATGGAGAGCCCAGGTGACCTACGCGTGAGCCCGACCGAACCGAGTCCTCAGGAAGGCCCGGCCGCCGGGCGGATCCCCGTCCTGGTCCTCGCCGGATTCCTCGGCTCCGGGAAGACGACCCTCCTCAACCATCTGCTGCGCAGCTCCCGCGGCACCCGGATCGGGGCGATCGTCAACGACTTCGGGTCCATCGAGATCGACGCCATGACGGTGGCCGGGCAGCTCGGGGACTCCACGGTCTCCCTGGGCAACGGCTGCCTCTGCTGCGCCGTCGACGCGAGCGAACTGGACGTCTTCCTGGAACGGCTCACCCGGCCCGCCGCCCGCCTCGATGTGATCGTCATCGAGGCCAGCGGCCTCGCCGAACCGCAGGAACTCGTCCGGATGCTGCTGGCCAGCGAGAACGAGCGGATCGTCTACGGCGGGCTGGTCGAGGTCGTCGACGCGGCCGAGTACGGTGCCACCCGCGAGCGGCATCCGGAGCTGGACCGCCATCTCGGGATCGCCGATCTGGTGGTGCTCAACAAGACCGACCGTATCGACGGCGGCGAGCGGGAGAAGCTGCGGGCGGCGATCGGGACCCGGCTCGGGCCGGGCGCGGCCGTCGTCGAATCGGTGTACGGGCGGGTCGACCCCGAGCTGTTCTTCGAACCCCGGCCCGCCTCGGAACGCGTCGGACAGCTCGCCTTCGACGATCTCCTCCACGACGAGCACGAACAGGGCGACGGGGCTGATCACGGTACCCATCTGCACGCCGCCTACGAGTCCGTCGCCTTCACCGCGCACCGGCCGATGCACCCCCGGCGCCTGCTCGACCTGCTCGACTCCCGCCCCGGCGGCCTCTACCGGATCAAGGGGTACGTGGACTTCGGGCCCGCCGACCCGGACCACCGGTACACGATCCACGCCGTCGGCCGCTTTCTGCGCTTCACCCCCGAGCCCTGGCCCAAAGGCGCCCCGCGCCGCACCGA
The DNA here is from genome assembly GCF_044763775.1 of Streptomyces sp. NPDC094448. Classification (NCBI taxonomy): domain Bacteria; kingdom Bacillati; phylum Actinomycetota; class Actinomycetes; order Kitasatosporales; family Streptomycetaceae; genus Streptomyces; species Streptomyces sp. NPDC094448. The sequence continues at coordinate 98,216 of NZ_JBIWGU010000001.1, forward strand.
TCTCGTGCTCATCGGCGCCGGGATCGACGGCCCCGCCCTGCTCGGCGGGCTGGAGACGGCCCGGCGCACCGGAACGGACGCGGCACCCGACGAACGGAGCATGTGGGGTGTGCTGCGGTACGTCCCGGAGCCCGCGGACCCCTCCGACGGCACCGGCGCCGCCGCCCACACCACCGAGGAGTATCAGGAGCCCGACGAGTCGTACGCGGGCTACCGCTAGGCCGTGTCCGACAGATCCCGTCCGGCCCGTCACAGCGCCAGCCAGGGCGGCGGGGGGTACGGGCCGGCCCCGGCCCGTACCCCCGGCGCACTGCCGGGGGATCAGCGCGGCGGGCCCGCCAGCACCGCGACGGACGACACCGGCGGGGTCCCCGATCCGTCCCGGCGCGGGTCCGGGTCGGGCAGCGCGGCGGGTGTGCCGTTCTGCTGGGCCGCGCGGGCCGGGGCCCCGCCGGCCCAGGCCAGCAGCAGCACGTCCTCGCCCTTCAGGAACCGCTGGCAGCGCACCCCGCCGGTGGCCCGTCCCTTGCGGGGGTACTGGTCGAACGGGGTCAGCTTCACCGTGGTCACCGAATCGTCCAGGGCACCGGTCGAACCGGCCGCCGTGAACACCACCGCGTCCGCCGCCGGATCGACCGCGGCGAACGACAGCACCACGGCGCCCTGCCCCAGCTTGATGCCGGCCATACCGCCCGCGGCCCGGCCCTGCGGACGGACCTGCGAGGCCTGGAAGCGCAGCAACTGGGCGTCGGAGGTGATGAAGACCAGATCCTCCTCGCCGCTGCGGAGTTCGGCGCCGCCGACGATCCGGTCGCCGTCCTTGAGGGTCATCACCTCCAGCTCGTCCTTGTTCGCCGGATAGTCCGGCACCACGCGCTTGACCACGCCCTGGACGGTGCCGAGGGCCAGTCCGGGGGAGTCCTCCGCGAGGGTCGTCAGACAGACCACGGTCTCGTCCGTCTCCAGCGACAGGAACTCGGAGAGCTGCGCGCCGCCGGAGAGGTTCGGCGCCGAAGCGGTCTGCGGCAGCTGCGGCAGGTCGATGACCGCCAGCCGCAGCAGCCGACCGGCGGAGGTCACCACACCGATATCGCCGCGCGCGGTCGCCGCGACCGACGAGACGATCAGATCGTGCCTGGCCCGCTTCTCGGCCGGCTCCGGCAGCGGATCGCCGCTCGCCGTCCTGGCCAGCAGGCCCGTCGACGACAGAAGCACCCGGCAGGGGTCGTCCGCGACCTCCAGCGGCACCGCGGCGACCTGGACGGCCGCCGACTCCAGCAGCACCGTCCGCCGCTCCGTGGCGTACTTCTTGCCCACCGCGGCCAGTTCGGCGGAGACCAGCTTCCGCAGCTCCGCGTCCGACTCCAGGATCGCGGTCAGCTCGTCGATCTCGGCGGTGAGCCGGTCCCGCTCGCTCTCCAGCTCGATCCGGTCGAACTTGGTGAGCCGGCGCAGCGGGGTGTCCAGGATGTACTGCGTCTGGATCTCGGAGAGCGAGAACCGCGCCATCAGGCGCTCCTTGGCCTGCGCCGAGTTCTCGCTGGAGCGGATGAGCCGGATCACCTCGTCGATATCGACGAGGGCGGTCAGCAGGCCCTCCACCAGATGCAGCCGGTCGCGCCGCTTGCTCCGGCGGAACTCGCTGCGCCGCCGCACCACGGTGAAACGGTGGTCGAGATAGACCTCCAGCAGCTCCTTCAGCCCCAGCGTCAGCGGCTGGCCGTCGACCAGTGCGACGTTGTTGATGCCGAAGGACTCCTCCATCGGCGTCAGCTTGTAGAGCTGCTCCAGCACGGCCTCGGGCACAAAGCCGTTCTTGACCTCGATGACGAGGCGGAGCCCATGGGCCCGGTCGGTCAGGTCCTTGACGTCCGCGATGCCCTGGAGCCGCTTGGCGCCCACCAGGTCCTTGATCTTGGCGATGACCTTCTCGGGGCCGACGGTGAACGGCAGTTCGGTGACGACCAGGCCCTTGCGGCGGGGAGTGACGTCCTCCACGGTCACAGTGGCCCGGATCTTGAACGTGCCCCGGCCGGTCTCGTACGCGTCGCGGATGCCCGCCAGGCCCACGATCCGGCCGCCGGTCGGCAGATCGGGCCCCGGCACATACCGCATGAGGGTTTCCAGATCGGCGCCCGGGTGGCGGATCAGATGGCGCGCGGCCGCGACGACCTCGCCCAGATTGTGCGGCGGCATATTCGTCGCCATTCCGACCGCGATCCCGGAAGCGCCGTTGACCAGGAGGTTCGGATACGCGGCGGGGAGCGCCACCGGCTCCTGCTCCTGGCCGTCGTAGTTCGGCGCGAAGTCGACCGTGTCCTCGTCGATGGACTCGGTCATCAGGGACGTCGCGTCGGCCATCCGGCATTCGGTGTACCGCATGGCGGCCGGGGGGTCGTCATTGCCGAGAGAGCCGAAGTTCCCGTGGCCGTCGACCAGGGGGAGGCGCATGGAGAAGGGCTGCGCCATCCGCACCAGCGCATCGTAGATCGACTGGTCGCCGTGGGGGTGGAGGCGGCCCATGACCTCACCGACGACCCGGGCGCACTTCACATAGCCGCGGTCCGGGCGCAGCCCCATCTCGTTCATCTGGTAGACGATCCGGCGCTGCACCGGCTTCATTCCGTCGCGGGCGTCCGGCAGGGCCCGGGAGTAGATGACCGAGTACGCGTACTCGAGGAAGGAGCCCTGCATCTCGTCGACGACGTCGATGTCGAGGATCCGCTCCTCGAAATCATCGGGCGGCGGGGTTTTGGTGCTGCGGCGGGCCATCGCGGCTCCTGCTCCTTCACGACCGGTCGGGTTCTGATGCCGACCATTGTGGACCGTGGCACCGACAACCCCGACCACCCCCCGCGAACACGCCCCCGCGCGGGCGCACGGCGGCGCGCTCCGCGGCGGGCCCGCGCGCCGTGACTTCGCCCAGCGCGAACTAGCGGACGGGCGGGAACTTCGCCACCTGTCAGCGCGCTTGCATACAGTGGCAGTCCTGGGGGGACCAGCTACAGCATCGCGATCGAAGGGACGTACATGCCCATGGGTCACACGGCCACAGCGCAGGCCGGTTCTGGCGGCCTGACAGCTACGGAGCACCGCCTGGCCAACGGCCTGCGCGTGGTGCTCTCCGAGGACCACCTGACCCCGGTCGCCGCGGTCTGCCTCTGGTACGACGTGGGCTCGCGCCACGAGGTGAAGGGCCGCACCGGTCTGGCCCACCTCTTCGAGCACCTGATGTTCCAGGGGTCGAAGCAGGTGCAGGGGAACGGCCACTTCGAACTGGTCCAGGGCGCCGGCGGCTCGCTCAACGGCACCACCAGCTTCGAGCGCACCAACTACTTCGAGACCATGCCCACCCATGAGCTGGAGCTGGCGCTCTGGCTGGAGGCGGACCGCATGGGCTCCCTGCTGGCCGCCCTCGACGACGAGTCGATGGAGAACCAGCGGGACGTCGTGAAGAACGAGCGCCGCCAGCGGTACGACAACGTTCCGTACGGCACCGCGTTCGAGAAGCTGACCGCCCTCGCCTACCCGGAGGGCCACCCGTACCACCACACGCCCATCGGCTCCATGGCGGATCTCGACGCGGCGACCCTGGAGGACGCCCGCGCCTTCTTCCGCACCTACTACGCGCCGAACAACGCGGTGCTGTCGGTCGTCGGCGACATCGACCCGGAGCAGACCCTCGCCTGGGTCGAGAAGTACTTCGGCTCCATCCCCTCCCACGACGGCAAGCAGCCGCCGCGCGACGGCGCCCTGCCCGACGTCATGGGGCGGCAGCTGCGCGAGGTCGTCGAGGAGGACGTGCCCGCCCGCGCGCTGATGGCCGCCTACCGCCTCCCGCACGACGGCAGCCGCGCATGCGACGCCGTCGACGTCGCCCTGACCGTCCTCGGCGGCGGGGAGTCCTCCCGGCTCCACAACCGGCTGGTGCGCCGGGACCAGACCGCCGTCGCGGCCGGTTTCGGACTGCTGCGGCTGGCCGGGGCGCCGTCGCTGGGCTGGCTGGACGTGAAGACGTCCGGCGGGGTCGAGGTGGCGCAGATCGAAGCCGCCGTCGACGAGGAGCTGGCGCGGTTCGCCGCCGAGGGGCCGACGGACGAGGAGATGGAGCGGGCCCAGGCCCAGCTGGAGCGCGAGTGGCTGGACCGGCTGGGCACGGTCGCGGGCCGCGCCGACGAACTCTGCCGCTACGCGGTCCTCTTCGGCGACCCGCAGCTCGCCCTCACGGCCGTCCAGCGGGTGCTCTCCGTCACCGCCGACGAGGTGCGCGAGATCGCCGCGGCGCGGCTGCGCCCCGACAACCGGGCGGTGCTGGTGTACGAACCGGTGCCCGGCACCGAGGCCGGGACGGACGCCGTCGCCGCCGACCGCAACGACAACGACGCAGAAGAGGGGGCGGACCAGTGACCGACGCCACCGAGCCGCTGATCACGATGGACTTCCACCCCCGGCCCGCCTCCGGGGAGCCCACCCCGTGGGCCTTCCCGGCCCCCGACCGCGGGACGCTGCCCAACGGCCTGACCGTGCTGCGCTGTCACCGCCCCGGCCAGCAGGTCGTGGCGGTGGAGATCAACCTCGACGCGCCCCTCGGCGCCGAGCCCGACGGTCTGGACGGCATCGCCACGATCATGGCGAGGGCCCTGTCCGAGGGCACCGACAAACGGTCCGCCGAGGAGTTCGCCGCCGAACTGGAGCGCTGCGGCGCCACCCTCGACGCCCACGCCGACCACCCCGGGGTCCGGGTCTCCCTGGAGGTGCCGGTCTCCCGGCTGCCCAAGGCCCTCGGGCTGCTCGCCGAGGCGCTGCGCGCGCCCGCGTTCGACGACGGCGAGATCAAGCGGCTGGTCCGGAACCGGCTGGACGAGATCCCGCACGAGACGGCCAACCCGGGCCGCCGCGCCGCCAAGGAGCTGTACCGCAGCCTCTTCCCGGCGTCGCTGCGGATGTCCCGCCCCCGGCAGGGGACCGAGGAGACCGTGGCCCGGATCGACTCCGCCGGGGTCCGGGCGTTCTACGAGGCCCATGTGCGGCCCGCGACCGCCACGGCGGTCGTCGTCGGCGATCTGACCGGCACGGACCTCGACGCGCTGCTCGCGGAGACCCTCGGCACCTGGCAGGGCGATACGGTGGCGGCCCGCCCGCAGCCGGAGATCACCGCCGACGACAGCGGCCGCGTGATCATCGTGGACCGGCCGGGCGCGGTCCAGACCCAACTGCTCATCGGCCGGATCGGCGCCGACCGGCACGACCGGGTCTGGCCGGCCCAGGTGCTCGGCACGTACTGCCTCGGCGGCACCCTCACCTCCCGGCTCGACCGGGTGCTCCGCGAGGAGAAGGGGTACACCTACGGGGTCCGGGCCTTCGCACAGGTGCTGTGCTCCGCCCCGGACGGTTCGGGCGCCGCGCTGCTGGGCATCAGCGGCTCGGTCGACACGCCCAACACCGGCCCGGCGCTGGAGGACCTCTGGCAGGTTCTGCGCACCCTCGCCGAAGGGGGACTGACGGACGCCGAGCGCGATGTCGCCGTACAGAACCTCGTCGGAGTCGCCCCGCTGCGGTACGAGACGGCGGCATCCGTCGCGGGCACCCTCGCGGACCAGGTGGAGCAGCACCTTCCCGACGACTTCCAGGGGCAGTTGTACGCCCGTCTGGCCCAGACCGGGACGGTCGAGGCGACCGCGGCGGTCGTCAGCGCGTTCCCGGTGGACCGGCTGGTGACCGTACTCGTCGGTGATGCCTCCGAGATCGCCGGGCCCGTCCGGGCGCTGGGCATCGGGGAAGTGACGGTGGTGAAGGGCTGACGGACCGGCAGCCGCGCAGGTGGGCCGGGCCGGTCGGTCCGGCCCCCGCGGCGCGTGGTCCGGCGGTGCCGGTGGTACGGGCGGAGCCCCGGGCGTTGCGCGTTGGTGCGCCGCGCCCGGGGCTCCGCTCCGTCAGCTGTCCGTTTTGGTGGGAAGTTGACCGGCATGGGCTGTGGCATGAGCAACAAAGAAGCCCGTTTGTTTGGTGATCGACATGCCGTCCGCCTAGCGTCGATCCGGCTGTTCGCCTGCAGGCGCCGCAAACCGCGGCACGGACAGCCATCGCCGAGTCCCCGCCGGGCGCGAGCCCTGGGGAGCCGGGGACCCATGTCCCCACCGGGGTGAATCGGACCCTCCGCAGCCCGTGGAGGAGCCGTAGGAGACCTTCCTCTCTCCGAACCCGTCAGCTAACCCGGTAGGCGAGAAGGAAGGAAAGGACCAGCCTCTCCATGGCGTTTGCCCGAACCAGTGGGAAGCACCGTGGCCCGAGCCGGATGACGCGCCGCAGCGCGAGCATCGCCGGAGCCGCCACCCTCGCCACCACCGGCGTCATCGGCACCCTCGCCGCCCCCGCGTTCGCCTCCGACGGCGACGGCCGGGAGCAGAACGGCGACCCGGGCACCCTGAGCGCCGAGGACACGGGCACCCTTCAGATCCTCGCCGCCGAGCAGCCCGGCACCCTCCAGCCGCTCTCCGCGTCCGATTCGCTCTCCGGCCAGGTCGCCGACCAGGCCCACGCCCAGAAGCAGCAGGCCGTGGCCCGCGCCCAGGCGGAGGCGGAGGCCAAGCGCGAGGCCGAGGCGCGGGCCGAGGCCGAACGCGAGGCCCGTGAGCGCGCCGCCCGGGACGCCGAGCGCAAGCGGCTGCTCAACACCTGGACGGCGCCCGTCGAGGGTTCGGGCGTCACCACCTCCTACCGGGCCAACAGCGCGCTCTGGTCCTCCGGTACGCACACCGGTATCGACTTCCACGCCTCGACCGGGACGAAGATCGTGTCCGTGGGCGCGGGCACCGTCGTAGAGGCGGGCTGGGGCGGGGCCTACGGCTACAACGTCGTCATCGAGATGCGCGACGGTTCGTACACCCAGTACGCGCATCTGTCGTCGCTCTCCGTCACTGCCGGGCAGACCGTGATGCCCGGCCAGCAGATCGGCCGCGCGGGCTCCACCGGGAACTCCACCGGCGCGCACCTCCACTTCGAGGTCCGCACCGGCGCGGAATACGGCTCGGACGTCGACCCGGTCGCGTATCTGCGCGGCAAGGGCGTCCGGGTCTGACCTCCCGGGCCCGCCCCGGGCCCCTCGGATCGGGTGCAGCCGCTTCTCGGCTTTCCCGTCTGCTTTTGCTGGTTTTCGCAGTGCCCCGGCGCCCGGCGCCGGGGCACTGCGCGTTCCGGAGCCGCCGTCCCGTGATTCCCGTGGCCGGAAGATATCGGCGGTTTATCGGAGGCTGTCGGAATATCCGTGCGCCTGGCATAGAGTCTTCCGGTAAATACGAGCGGCTGCATTCCGTCGCTTCGTCCGGATCACAGCGGAGGTACGGGTATGCGGGTTCCCGCGCAATCGGTCTGCAGGGCGATTCGCGACGACATCGTCTCCGGGGTCTTCCCGCGCGGCGGCCGGCTGGCGGAGGAGCAGCTCGCCCGGCGGTACGGGGTCTCCCGGGTGCCGGTGCGGGAAGCGCTGCGGACCCTGGAGTCGGAGGGCTTCGTGACCACCCGGCGCCATGCGGGTGCCTGTGTCGCCGAACCGACCGAGCAGGAGGCGGCCGATCTGCTGGAGATCCGGGCGCTGCTGGAGCCGCTGGCGGCGGCCCGGGCCGCCCGGCACCGTACGGAGGGGCATCTGAAGGTGCTGCGCGGTCTGGTCCGGCTCGGACAGGAGCGGGCGGCCCGTGGCCAGGTGGGGGAGTTGCGGTCGCTGGACGGCTGGTTCCACGAGACGCTCGCCCAGGCGTCCGCGGGCTCCGGGCTGATCGCGCTGCTGCTGCCGCTGCGCCGGAAGATCGCCTGGATGTACGCGGTGGAGCCGGCGGCCCGGCGGCCCGTGGAGTCATGGGCCGAGCACGGGGCGATCGTGGACGCCGTGGGGCGGCGGGACCCGGAGCGGGCGCGGGCGCTGGCGGCGCTGCACATGGAGCGGGCGGCGGACGCCTACCGGCTGCGCTGCGCGGCGCGGGAAGCGGGGCGCCCGGACACCGGACCGGCGGGTGGACCGGGGACCGGGTCGGCCGCCGGGGCGGGCGCCGCGGTCCGCCGCTGAACCGGAGCCCGGCAACATTCCGTCAACACAAGATGCGATCGCATTTAACACGGGCACGGTAGAAAAGAGCAGGGAGCTATTCCCCGCCGGGAATCACACGGTGTCCCGGCGCTGTCCCGGCGGGATTCCGTTGATGCGCCGGTGGTGTTTCCCGGGATTATTCCGTCGGGATTCCATCGGGACTCCCGAGCAGATTCCCGAGCAGGATTCCCGTGGAAGTATTCGGGCTTCCCGGACGGCTACGGCGAACAGGGTGCTCCCCGGTGCTGTCCGGCGTACATCAGGAAAAGAAGCGGGCGCCGATCCCGGCCGGGGGATCGGCGCCCGAGTCCCGGGACCGCGGCGAGGCGCGGCCGGGCGGTGCGGCGGAGTCGCCTCAGACCGTCTCCGGAAGCTCCTCAAGCCCTTCGGCGACGAGCTTCGCCAGCTTGTCCAGGGCGGCGTCCGCACCCTCGGCGTCGGAGGCGAGGACGATCTCCTCGCCACCCTGGGCACCCAGGCCCAGCACGGCGAGCATGGAGGCCGCGTTGACCGGGGAGCCGTCGGCCTTGGCGATCGTCACCGGGACACCGGAAGCCGTGGCGGCCCGGACGAAGATGGAAGCGGGGCGGGCGTGCAGGCCCTCGGCCCAGCCGACGTTGACGCGGCGCTCAGCCATGGTGTTGCCCTTCACATTCAGTGGTTGTCTAGACCAGTTCCCGGTCAGTGTCTCACGGCACCCCCGGTGCTCGTGCCGCCTCGGAGACCGGCCCGTGCACCCCTAGACTGCCCCGGTCCGCCGCCCGTCGCGAGCCGTGACCGGACGGCTGCGTCCGGCGAACGCCGGGACGAGCCCGCCGGGCTCCACGGGTCCGCCGTACGCTTTCTGCCATGCAGACCGAGCGGGACGAGGGCCGGGACGACGGACCGGGGGCGGGGGCGGGCCCCGGGCTGCCGGAGCCAGGCCCGGCCGGGCCCGGCCGGCAGGCCCCGGCCGGGCATGCCTACCCCGACCACTGGGAGGCCGACGTCGTCCTGCGCGACGGGGCGACCGCCCGGATCCGGCCCATCACCGCCGCGGACGGCGACCGGCTCGTCAGCTTCTACGGACAGGTGTCGGACGAGTCGAAGTACTACCGCTTCTTCGCGCCCTACCCCCAGCTCTCGGCCAAGGACGTCCACCGCTTCACCCACCACGACTTCGTCGACCGGGTGGGGCTCGCCGTCACCGTCGGGGGCGAGTTCATCGCGACCGTCCGCTACGACCGGATCGACCGCACCGGACGGCCCGCGAGTGCGCCCGCCGACGGCGCGGAGGTGGCGTTCCTGGTCCAGGACGCACACCAGGGGCGGGGGATCGCCTCGACGATGCTGGAGCACATCGCGGCCGTCGCCCGGGAGCGCGGCATCCGCCGGTTCGCCGCGGAGGTGCTCCCCGCCAACAACAAGATGATCAAGGTCTTCCGGGACGCCGGATACACGCAGCGGCGCAGCTTCGAGGACGGCACGGTCCATCTCACCCTCGACCTCGAACCCACCGCGGAGTCCGTCGCGGTCCAGCGCGCCCGTGAGCACCGGGCCGAGGCCCGGTCCGTACAGCGCCTCCTCGCACCGCGCGGCGTCGCGGTCGTCGGCGTGGGCCGGGCGCCCGGGGGACTGGGGCGGACGGTGCTGCACGATCTGATCGCCGCGGGGTACACGGGCCGTACCTACGCGGTGAACCGGGCGTTCCCCGCGGACCGGCGGGAGATCGACGGCGTGCCCGCGTACCGCTCGGTCCGCGAGATCGCGGGCCGGGAGGGTACGGAGTCCGGGGCGCCGGTGGACCTCGCGGTCGTCGCGGTGCCCGCCGAGCGGGTGCCGGACGTCGTCACCGACTGCGGCGAGGCCGGGGTACGCGGACTGGTCGTGCTCAGCGCCGGGTACGCGGAGAGCGGGGCGGCCGGACGGGCGCGCCAGCGCGAGCTGGTGCGCCGGGCCCGTTCGTACGGGATGCGGATCATCGGCCCGAACTCGTTCGGGGTCATCAACAACGCGGAGGGGGTACGCCTCAACGCCTCCCTGGCGCCGTACGCCCCGGCGCCCGGCCGGATCGGCCTCTTCACCCAGTCAGGGGCGATCGGTATCGCGCTGCTGGCGGCGCTGCACCGGCGCGGCACGGGAGCCCCCGGCGGGGCGGTTCCCGCCGGGCTCACCGGTCCGGCCGGTCCCGCTGGTCTGTCAACGTTTGTGTCGTCGGGCAACCGGGCGGACGTCTCCGGCAACGACATCCTCCAGTACTGGTACGAGGACCCGGACACCGATGTCGCCCTGCTCTATCTGGAGTCCATCGGCAACCCGCGCAAGTTCACCCGGCTGGCCCGGCGCACGGCCGCGGTGAAGCCGGTCGTCGTGGTCAAGGGCGCCCGCCACAGCGGCAGCGAACCGCCGGGGCACGCGGTGCCGGTCGCCAGGATCCCGGACGCGGCCGTCGACGCGCTGCTCCGGCAGGCCGGTGTCATCCGGGTCGACACGGTGACCGAGCTGGTCGACGTCGGCCTTCTGCTGGCGGGCGGGCCGCTGCCCCGCGGGCCGCGCGTGGCGATTCTCGGGAACTCCGAGTCCCTCGGCCTCCTCACGTACGACGCCTGTCTGACGGAGGGCCTGCGCCCGCTGCCGCCGCTCGACCTGACGACGGCGGCCACCCCCGCCCACTTCCGGGCGGCTCTGGTCCGGGCCCTCGCCGCCGACGACTGCGACGCGGTGGTGGTCACCGCGATTCCCCGGGTGCGCGAGAGCGGTACGGACGAGTCCGGCGACGGCGAGGAACTCGCCGGTGCGCTGCGGGCGGCGGCCGCGGCCGCGCCCGGGAAGCCGGTCGTGGTCGTCCAGGTCGAACTGGGCGGCCTGACGGGCGCGTTCGCCTCGGGCGGCGGGCCCTCTGCGGATGGCCGGGGTGCCGGGGCCTTCGGGCCGCCCGCGCACGGCGGTGCCCCGGCGCCTTCCCCCGGGGCAAGCCGGGTCGGCGGCGGGTCCGGGGCGAGCGCTTCCGCCGGTGCCGGCCGGGTCGGCGGCGGGTCCGGGAGCCCGGCGGGTGTTTCCGCCGGTGAAACCGGGCCGGTGGCCGGAGCGCCGGGAATCCCCGCCTATCCCGCCGCCGAGCGGGCCGTGCGGGCGCTCGCCGAAGCCGTCAAGTACGGGCAGTGGCGGCGCGAGGCCGCCACCGGCGGGAAGGTCCCCGAATACGAGGACATCGACGAATCCGGGGCCGCCGAACTCATCGAAGGGCTGCTCGCCGGTGAGGCCGACGCGCGCGGCATCACCCTCGCGCCCGGGGACGCCCACGCCCTGCTCGCCGCCTACGGGATCCGGGTCGAGCCCGCCCTCCCCGCGCCCGGTCCCGACGAAGCCGTACGCGCCGCCGAACGGCTCGGCTACCCCGTGGCGCTCAAGACCACCGCCCCCCACCTGCGGCACCGCGCCGACCTCGGGGGCGTACGGCTCGACCTCGGCGGCGAGGCACAGCTGCGCCGGGCCTACCGGGAGCTGACCCGACTCCTCGGCCGGCCCGTCGAGCTCCAGCCGGTCGTCCAGGCCATGGCCCCCCGCGGCGTCGACACCGTCGTCCGCGCCGTCGTCGACCCGGCCGTCGGCCCCTATCTCTCCTTCGGGCTCGCGGGCGTCGCCTCCGAACTCCTCGGCGATACCGCGCACCGGCTGATTCCGGTCACCGACCGGGATGCCGCCGGGCAGATCCGGAGCATCCGTACCGCCCCCCTCCTCTTCGGCTGGCGCGGCTCCGCCCCCGTCGACACCACCGCACTCGAACATCTGCTGTTGCGCGTGTCACGGCTGGTGGACGACCATCCGGAGGTCGTCGGCGTCGGTCTGGAGCCGGTGGTCGTGTCCCCGGCGGGGCTCTCCGTGCTCGGCGCCTCGGTACGGCTCGCGTCCACCCCGGTACCCACCGATCTCGGCCCGCGCCGACTTCCGAGCTACTGAGCATCCGCTCGGCACCACGATCGTCCGCCGCCCCCCGGGGCCCGTAGGATGGACCACATGGCGAAGACCGGTACGACGACCCAGGGGCTGCGCGCGGCGATCGAGCGCAGCGGCTACTACCCGGCTCTCGTGGCAGAGGCGGTGGAGGCGGCCGTCGGCGGCGAGCGGATCGTCTCGTACCTGGTCCACCAGGAGACGACGTTCGACGCCAACGAGGTCCGCCGCCATGTGACCGTCCTGGTCCTCACGTGCAACCGCTTCATCGTCAGCCACACCGATGAGCAGGCCGCCGACTCCAGCTCCCCGACGCCGTACGCCACCACGTCCACCGAGTCGGTCAAACTGGACCGGATCTCCTCCGTCGTGGTCAGCCGTGTCGTCGCCAACCCCGAGTCGTACACCCCGGGCACCCTGCCCCGCGAGGTCGTCCTCACCATCGGCTGGGGCGCCGTCTCCCGGCTCGACCTGGAGCCCGCCGCCTGCGGCGACCCGAACTGCGACGCCGACCACGGCTACACCGGCAACTCCACGGCCGACGACCTCAGCCTCCGGGTCAGCGAGGCGGGCGACGGCCCGGACACGGTCCGCCAGACGCTGGCCTTCGCCCAGTCGCTCTCGGAGGCCACCGCCGCCACGCCGACGGCGGCCTCCCGCTGATGGTCCAGCCCGATACGGCGGCCTTCTGGCCGGACGACCCGATGCCGCTGGCGGTCAACAGCGCGCCGGTGCCCGAGTACGGCTCCGGGTCCCTCGCCGATCTGCTGCCGACGCTCGCCGCCGGGCTCGGCGTGCCCGGTTTCACCGCGGCCATATCCGAACTGGTCCCGGCCGACCGCGTCTGCGTCTTCCTGATCGACGGCCTCGGCTGGGAGCAGATCCGCAGCCACCCGGAGCACGCCCCGTACCTCCACTCCCTGCTGCACAGCTCCCGCGGCGGTACGGGCCGGCCGATCACCGCCGGATTCCCGGCGACCACGGCCACCTCACTGGCCTCCGTCGGCACCGGGCTCCCCCCGGGCCTGCACGGACTGCCGGGGTATGCGGTCCGCAACCCCGCCACCGGCGCCCTGATGAACCAGCTCCGCTGGAAGCCGTACACCGATCCGCACGCCTGGCAGCCCCACCCCACCGTCTTCGAACGCGCCCACGAGGCCGGGGTCCATACGGCCCAGGTGTCGTCCCCCCTCTTCGAGACCACCCCGCTGACCCGGATCGCGCTCAGCGGCGGAACGTTTCACGGCAGGCTCAGCGGCGAGGAGCGGATGGATCTCGCGGCCGGGCAGCTCGCCGCCGGCGACCGCTCCCTCGTCTACACGTACTACAGCGACGTCGACGGAATGGGCCACCGCTACGGAGTCGACTCCGACGCCTGGCGCGGACAGCTCGCCCATGCGGACCGGCTGGTCCAGCGGCTCGCCGAGCAGTTGCCGCGCCGTACCGCGCTCTATGTCACCGCCGACCACGGCATGATCGACGTGCCGTTCGACGAGGAGTCGAGGATCGACTTCGACGAGGACTGGGAGCTGCGCGCCGGGGTCGCCCTGCTGGGCGGCGAGGGCCGGGCCCGTCATGTCTACGCCGTTCCCGGTGCCGAGGCGGATGTGCTGACGGTCTGGCGCGAGGTCCTCGGCGACCGGTTCTGGGTGGCGAGCCGGGAGGAGGCGATCGCGGCGGGCTGGTTCGGTCCGGTCGTCGACGAGCGGGTCCTGGGCCGGATCGGCGATGTGGTCGCCGCCGCCTGCGAGGACCTCGCCATCACCGCGTCGGTCCAGGAGCCCCTGGAGTCCGCGCTGGCCGGGATGCACGGTTCGATGACGCCCGCCGAGCAACTCGTACCGCTGATCGAAATCCGATCCTGAGCCGAGGCCCGGCTCCGGGATCCGGTCCCGGGATCCGGCTCCGGTGCGGGACGCCGCGTTGCGGCCGGGCGCGCCCGGCCCCGCCCCCCGGTCCGCCGCCGTTCCGCCTTCCCCTCCTGTTCCACGACTGCCGAAAGGTCCTCAGTCACCCATGTCCGAGCTGGTGTTCTTCTCCGGAACCATGGACTGCGGCAAATCCACCCTCGCCCTCCAGATCGAGCACAACCGGTCGGCCCGGGGCCTCCAGGGCATGATCTTCACCCGCAACGACCGCGCAGGCCAGGGCAAGCTGTCCTCCCGGCTCGGTCTGGTCACCGATGCCGTCGAGGCGCCGGACGCCTTCGACTTCTACGCCTATCTCGTCGACCGGCTCTCCTCGGGGCTGCGCTGCGACTACGTCATCGCCGACGAGGCGCAGTTCTTCACGCCCGCCCAGATCGACCAGCTGGCCCGGGTCGTGGACGATCTGGACCTGGACGTCTTCGCCTTCGGTATCACCACCGACTTCCGCTCCAAGCTCTTCCCCGGCTCGCAGCGGCTGGTGGAGCTGGCGGACCGGGTGGAGGTGCTCCAGGTCGAGGCCCTGTGCTGGTGCGGTGCGCGGGCCACCCACAACGCCCGGACCGTCGGCGGCCGGATGGTCGTCGAAGGCGCGCAGGTGGTGGTCGGTGATGTCAATGGATACGACGAGGACGTCGTCGGATACGAGGTACTGTGCCGCCGCCACCACCGGCGCCGGATGACGGCGGCGAGCGCGCGGGCCGCCGCGCTCTCCCCGGACGTGCTGCCGGTGGATCAGCCGGTCACGCCCGTACGCTGACCTCCGCCGGCCCCGGGTCTGCCCGGGGCCGGCGGACGTACTGCCGGATCAGCCTGCCGTACGGACGACGGTGAACACCGCGCCCTCCGGATCGGCCACGGTCGCCGCGCGCCCCCGGACCCCGTCGGCCGGTGCTTCGACCACCCGGCCGCCCAGTTCCACCACCCGTCCGACGGCCGTGTCGACGTCGTCGACCTCGAACCAGGTCACCCAGTGGGAGCCGCGGTCGCGCGGCAGGGCCCTGCCGACGCCGCGCACCGCGGCCACCGGACGTCCGTCCGCGATCAGTGTCGTCCGGTCGGTGTCCGCCGCCGGATCACGCTGCTCCTCGTAGCCGAAGACCGTCCGGTAGAACTTGACGACCGCGGAGGTGTCGGCGGTCACCAGTTCGTTCCAGACCGGGGTGCCGTGGGTGCCGTGCGCCGCGATACCGAGATGACCGGCGGCCTGCCAGAGTCCGAACACCGCGCCCGCGGTGTCCGTGACGATCGCCAGCCGTCCCGCGTCCTCGGCGTCCAGCGGGCCCACGCCGACCGTGCCGCCGCAGGAGCGCAGTTCCTCCGCCGTCCGGTTCACGTCCGGGGCCGCCAGATAGGGCGTCCAGGCGACGGGCAGCCGCTGATCGGCGGGCAGCCGCCCGATGCCCGCCACCTCCTTGCCGTCGAGCAGTGCGCGGACGTAGGGGCCGAGCTGTTGTGGGCCGGGGTGGAACTCCCAGCCGAAGAGCCTTCCGTAGAAATCCGTCGTCGCGTCGGGGTCGTGCACCATCAGACTCACCCAGCAGGGTGTGCCGGGGGCATGCCGAGTCGCCTCGGTCATTGTCACTCTCTCCTCGGACCATCGTGGTGTCCGTGCGGGGGACGGGGCCTCGTGGATCAGGCCCGTGGGCGTGCGCAGCTTTCGTCCGGTGGGTTTCTGGCCGCACGTCCCGTGCGCATGCTTCCACTCCCCGGCAAGGACCACGCCCCGGCCGCGCCGCTTTTGGCGGGTTCCTGCCGGAGGTTGCCCACTTTGGTGAGTTTTAGGGCTTGCGGTGGGCGCCGGTTTCTGCGTGGTACGCACTCCCGGGGCGCCCCGGGAGACCGCGGGGGCGGCGGTGGGCCAGGATGGCCGTATGACTGAGACACCGACCTCCGTACCCCCGCCGAGTCCGATCATCTCCGCCGCCGGACTCGCCGAGGCGCTCGCCGGACCCCGGCCGCCCGTGGTTCTCGATGTCCGCTACCGGCTGGGCGGTCCGCACGGCCGGCCCGACTACGACGCCGGCCATATCCCCGGTGCCGTCTTCGTCGACCTCGACGCGGAGCTGGCGGGGGCGCCGGGGGAGCGGGGGCGCCATCCGCTGCCCGATCCGGCGGACTTCGGCGCGGTCATGCGGCGGGCCGGGGTGTCGGCGGGGACGCCGGTGGTGGCGTACGACGGAGATGCGGGGTGGGGCGCGGCGCGGCTCTGGTGGCTGCTGCGGTGGACCGGGCATGCGGACGTACGGGTGCTGGACGGCGGGCTCGCCGCCTGGCGCGGGCCGCTGGAGCAGGACGCCCCGGCACCGGCGGAAGGCGATTTCGAGCCCCGCCCCGGCGGGCTGCCGCTGCTCACCGCCGACACCGCCGCCGAACTGGCCCGGACGGGGCTGCTGCTGGACGCCCGGGCCGGCGAGCGGTACCGGGGCGAGGTCGAGCCGATCGACGCGGTCGCCGGGCATATCCCCGGCGCGGTCTCCGCGCCGACCGGTGAGAACGTCGACGGCGAGGGGCGTTTTCTGGCGCCCGCTGCGCTCACGGCCCGGTTCGCCGCGCTGGGCGGGGTGGAGCCGGGAGCGCGGATCGGCGTCTACTGCGGCTCCGGGGTGTCCGGAGCGCAGCAGGCGCTGGCGCTCGAACTCGCGGGATTCGTACCGGCGCTGTACGCGGGCTCCTGGTCGGAGTGGTCCCGCGATCCGGCGCGGCCGGTGGCGACGGGCGCCGAGCCGGGCTGAGCCCCCTCCCGGCCACCGGGAGCCACCCGGGAGCCAAACGACTACGTCGCGTAGAAAGTTAGTGGATCGGGAGCGGGGCGGGGGGTGCCGGACGGTGGCAGCCGGCCCGGTGAGGGCGGAGAGGGAGTACCGGGATGGGCGTGCTGGGTGAGTTGGAGGCCGAGATCATGGGCCTGGTGTGGCAGAGCGGCGAGCCGCTCGGTGTGCGGGACCTGACGGACGCGCTGAACACCCGCCGCCCGCGGGCCGGTACGACGGTGATGACCGTCGCCGAGCGGCTGCGGGCCAAGGGGTGGCTCACCCGGGCGAAGGACGGCCGTTCCTACCGCTACAGCGCGGTGCGTTCGGCGGAGGACTACACGGTGGAGCTGATGGAGCAGGCCCTGGACACCTCGGTGGACCGGACGGGCGCGCTGCTGCGGTTCGTGGACCGGCTGGACGCGGCGGAGGCCGCGGTCCTGCGGGACGCGCTGAAGCGCGCGGGGCAGGCGTAGCGACCGCGCAGCCGGGGCGTTCCCCGGCGCGAACGGCCGCCCCTGTCCGCCGGATTCGGCGGGCGGGGGCGGCCGTCGGGGCTGCTCGGCGCGGTGGAGGTCAGTCGCAGGTGACCTCGTCGCGCGGCGTGTAGCGGGTCTTGAAGGGCTCCCGCTTCACTTCCTGGCCGTTGTCCATGAAGATCCGCTGGACCGTGACGTCGAAACCCTCCAGCGGAGTCTGCGGCTGGCAGTCCTTCTCCGCTCCCGGCCGGGTGCCCGGCTGCTTCACATTGGTCCGGGGGCCCTTCTCGGCCTTGATCTCGTCGTACTTCTTGGTGCCGACGAAGGTGACCGTGACCGAGGTGTCGTCGGCACTGGTCAGGATCTGGACGGCCTTGCCGGTGTCGTTCTTGAACCGCAGGTCCAGGCTGCCCCAGGCGACGGTCGCCTCGCGGCCCTCGGGGTAGCGCTCGATGTAGAAGGAGTGGGCGCCGTACTCGACGGGCTTGACCCCGGCGAAGAACATGGCGTTGAAGACGGCGGTGGCCACGGTCGACACCCCGCCGCCGGCCGCCTTCGTGTACTTGTCGTTGAGGATGATGATGCCGTCGGTGAACCCGTTCTCCTTGGTCCGTTCGCCGACGGTGTCGTTGAAGCTCCAGGTCTCGCCCGGCATCACCGTGGAGCCGTTGATCAGCTCGGCGGCCCGGCCGATGTTGATGGTGCGGTACGCGGCCTTCTCGAAGGTGGCGGTGAAGGACGACACCTTCTCCACCAGGCCGAGCTGGGCAGCGCTGGCCCGGGTCAGCTCGGGCTGCGCGGTGACGGTGGCGACCGGGCCCGTACGGGCGGCGGTGCCCTCCTTGGTCAGCAGGGGCAGGACGGCGTCCGTCAGGGCCTTCGCGGTGATCTCCTGGCCGGGGGTGCCGTCCGACACCACCTCCACCTTCGCGCCGTTCAGCCGCAGCACGGCGTCCTTGGGCTCTTGGGTGGCGGCCGCGATATTGGGGGCGATCACGCGGTCCTTGAGCAGCTTCGCGCCGTCCAGCTTCGGGACCAGCTTGCCGTCGCCGTCGGGGCGGAGGGTCAGATGGCGGCCGATCGCGCCCGTCGTGACCGTGAACTGCTTGCCGCCGGTGGTCAGCGTCACGGGGCCGGACACCGCGGGCCGGGCGATCTCGCGCATCGCGCGGTCGATTTCCTCGGCGCCCGTCTTCGGCTCGGTCTTCTTGACCGGGAGAGCCGCCGGGGTGCCCGGCGCGGCCTCGGTGAAGGCGGTGCGCAGGGTTCCGACGGCATCGTCCACGTCCAGTGCCTGGCCGGTGACCGGGCGGACTTCCTCGGCCTCACCCTGGGAGAAGGTGATGGAGCCGTCACGGACCGTACGGTCGTGCTTCTTCGCCAGGGCGGTGAGGGCGGTCCGGGCCTTGTCCTCGTCCACTCCGACCGCCGGCTCCACGGGGCCGCCGTCGGACGAGAAGAGATTGCCGATGACCGTGAAGGGGTCCTTGTCCGAGCGGGTTGCCTCGGCAGCGGTCTTCGCCGCGTCGAAGGAGAGCCCGGCCGCGGCGGGGTCGATCGTGTCCTTCTTGTCACCGATGGTGACGGTGAGAGGGGTGGTGGCCGCCGCGGCCAGCTCCTTCTCCAGCTTGGTCCGGGCCTCCGACTCGCTGAGCCCGCCGACGTCGATGCCCCGCACGGTGGTTCCCGAGGGCACCTCGTCCCCGGTGAGCACCAGTCCCGCGACGTACAGGGCGCCTGCTCCGAGCACGGCGGCCCCGCCCACGGCGGCAGCGGGATGTATTCGGCGGCGCAAAGGGGACCCCCCGGGGTGAGCGGAATGCATCCGGCCGGGCAGGGCCCGGCCAGGGGTGACGACTGTTAAGGACGTTACCGATGCCTGGGTAAGCGAACGGTAAATAATCCTACCTTTCCGCTCTTGCCCCCCGGTGGGCGGGGTCGTCGCCGGTGACGGGCTCCGGTTTCCCCGGGCCGGACCGGGAGGGGCCGGTACGCCGTGAGCGGACGGCCGCCGGGGGTCGCGCCCCGCGTGCCGGGAATCGGCGGGCGGCTCCCCGGGGCGCCGTGGTGGGCGGGGCCGGGGTGATGGCTGCGCGCCGGTCGGTTATCCACGAACATGTATTTCTACACTGCGTAGAAGATTAGTGGTTTTTGGGTGGGTGGCGGCCGGTGAGCGGTGGCCGGGCCGGCTCCGGGAACGGGCCTTCGGAGGGCCGCTGATGGCGGGGCGTCAGGGGCCGGGAGCGCGGGGGGAGTCCGGCGTGCGAAGGCGGGGCGGGGCCGTTCCGCCCCTGCCCGGACCGGCCCCGCCGCCCCGCACGCCTGGTGCCGTACCGCCCGGCAAGCGGGGGCAGTCGCTGTTCCGGGCGGCTGTCCCGCTTCCGTACCCGCCCCGATGCCGTACCGAAGGGCCCGGCGGGAAGACCCGGGCGGAGAAGCCTGCCGGGGCCGGGCGAGGGCTTGGCGCGCGCCCTCCCCGGCGCGGATCGTCCGGCGGGGTCAGCCGCCGTTGACGTACGACCCGAGATGGCGGGCCGTCAGGGTCTCCCCGGCATCGACCAGTTCGCGGGGGGTGCCGGTGAAGACGACCTGGCCGCCGTCGTGGCCGCCGCCGGGGCCGATGTCGATGACCCAGTCGGCATGGGCCATGACGGCGAGATGGTGTTCGATCACGATGACCGAGTTCCCGGTGTCCACCAGCCGGTCCAGCAGTGCCAGCAGTTTGTCGACATCCGCCATGTGGAGACCGGTCGTGGGCTCGTCGAGGATGTACGTGGACGACTTCTCGGCCATATGAATGGCCAGCTTCAGCCGCTGGCGCTCACCGCCGGAGAGGGTGTTCAGCGGCTGGCCGAGCCGGACGTAGCCGAGCCCGACGTCATGGAGCCGGCCGAGGACGGTACGGGCCTGGCCGGAGAGGAAGAAGCCGTGCGCCTCCGCGATCGGCATCTCCAGCACCTCGCTGATGTTCTTGCCGCGCAGGGTGTAGGTGAGGACCTCCGGGGTGTACCGCTTGCCCTCGCACTGTTCGCAGACCGAGGCGACCCCGGCCATCATCGCCAGGTCCGTGTAGATCAGGCCGACCCCGTTGCAGCCCGCGCAGGCGCCCTCCGAATTGGCGCTGAACAGTGCGGCCTTGACACCGTTCGCCTTGGCGAAAGCGTTCCGGATCGGGGCGAGCAGCCCCGTATAGGTCGCCGGATTGGAGCGGCGCGAGCCCCGGATCGGGGACTGGTCGGCGACGACCACGCCCTCCCGGCGGGAGAGGTGGCCGTGGATCAGGGAGCTTTTGCCGGAGCCCGCGACGCCCGTGACCACCGTGAGGACCCCCAGCGGCACATCGACGGAGACGTTCTTGAGGTTGTGGAGGGTGGCGTTCTCGATGGAGAGCTTGCCTTTCGGCGCCCGGACGGCCTCCCGCAGGGCCGCGCGGTGGCCCAGATGGCGGCCGGTGAGGGTGCCGGACGTACGCAGCCCGGCGACATCGCCCGCGTACCCGATCAGCCCGCCTTCGGTGCCCGCGCCGGGCCCGAGGTCGACCACATGGTCGGCGATCGCGATGACCTCGGGCTTGTGCTCGACGACGAGGACCGTGTTGCCCTTGTCCCGCAGCCGGACGAGCAGCCCGTTCATCCGCTGGATGTCATGGGGGTGGAGACCGGTCGTGGGCTCGTCGAAGACATAGGTGACATCGCTGAGCGGGGAGCCCAGATGCCGGACCATCTTCACCCGCTGGGCCTCGCCGCCGGAGAGGCTGGAGGAGGTGCGGTCGAGGCTGAGATAGCCGAGGCCGATCTCGACCAGGGAGTCGAGGAGTCCGTGCAGACTGCCGAGGAGCGGGGCCACGGCCGGGGCGTCCAGCTTCCGCACCCACTCCGCGAGGTCGCTGATCTGGAGCGCCGAGCATTCGGCGATGTTCAGACCGCCGATCCGGGAGGCGAGCGCGGCCTCGTTGAGCCGGGCGCCGCCGCAGTCCGGGCAGGTGCGGAAGACGACGGCCCGGTCCACGAAGGCCCGGATATGGGACTGCATCGCTGCCCGGTCCTTGGCGAGGTACGTCCGCTTGATGCGGCTGATCAGGCCCTCGTACGTCAGGGTGCTGGTGTCGACCTTGACCTTGGTGAGCGGCCGGTGGAGAAGGTCGGACAGCTCGGTCTCGTCGAAGTCGCCGACCTTCTTGTCCGGATCGTAGAAGCCGGAGCCCGCCATCACCTTCCACTGCCAGGAGTCGACGGTGAAGCCGGGCACGACGATCGCGCCCTCGTTGAGGGACTTCGACCGGTCCACGACCTCGTCGACGTCGACGTCGGAGACCCGGCCGATGCCCTCGCACCCCGGGCACATGCCTTCGGCGTTGTTGAAGCCGAAGTGGTGGGAGGGGCCGACATACGGTTCCCCGAGGCGGCTGAAGACGATCCGGAGCATGGTGTACGCGTCGGTCGCGGTGCCCACCGTGGAACGGGAGTTGGCGCCCATGCGCTCCTGGTCGACGACGATCGCGGCGCTGAGGTTCCGCAGCGCGTCCACCTCGGGGCGGCCCACCGACGGCATGAAGGACTGGACGAAGCTGGTGTACGTCTCGTTGATCAGGCGCTGGGACTCGGCCGCGATCGTGCCGAAGACCAGGGAGGACTTCCCGGAACCCGAGACGCCGGTGAAGACCGTGAGACGCCGCTTCGGGATGTCCACGGAGACGTCGCGCAGATTGTTCTCCCGGGCCCCGCGCACCTCGATGACGTCATGGCTGTCGGCGAGCGGGACATTGCCGGGGCCGGTCCCGTCGGGGCTGCTGCTGGGCTGGTGGAACGTGCCGTCGGCGGGCATGGCTGGACTCTCCTCGGGCTGGGCAGGGGAGCGCGCGGAGCGGCGGCGGGGCCGGGCCGCGGCGCTCGGAAACCTCTACTCTACCTTCATTGGATACACTGTACGCAGATAATGGCGGGCCGCATCCGCGCCGGCGACGCGCACGGCGCCGGGGCACTCCTGCGGCTGTCAGGAACCCTGGAGCAGGATGTCGCCGTCCTTGGAGCGGAGCGTGATCCCGTGGCGGCCGGCCGGGTCATGGGCCAGGTCGACATCCGTATCGCCGCCTTCGGATGCCACCGACACCTTGTAGCGCCCCTTGGGGACGCGCAGGTTGATCCGGCCGCCGTCCGTGCGGACCGTCGCGGAGACCGGGGTGCGGGCGGTCAGATGGACCGTGCCGTCCGTGGCCTGGGCCCGGACCGGACCGCCCTTGATGTTCCGCCCGGTGATCCGGCCCTTGCCGGTCACCACCTCGACCGCCCCGGTGACGCCGTTCATCTCGATCCGGCCCGAGCCCGTGGTCACCCGGACCGCGCCGACCTGCGAGAGCTTGACCGTACCGCCGGAGACCTTGCCGCGGACGGGGGTGCCGTCGGGCACCTCCACCTCGTACTCGGCCGTGCAGTCCTTTCCGCAGCCGCCGAGGACCAGAACGCCGTTCTCGACGCGGTACGTCGGCTTCTTCGGGCGGTCGCCCCGGTACTCCACGCGGCGCTCCAGGGTGAGCGGGGCGCCGCCCTTGCGGCCCCGCACGGTGACATCGCCCGAGCCGTCCAGCAGCACCGAGTCGATCTTCCCGGAGAGGGTCGTGTCGTCGTCGAAGCTGTCGCCCCGGGTCATCCCGCACCCCGAGAGCCCGGTCGCCACCACCCCGGCCACCGCCACCAGCGCGATCAGGCGCAGCCGCCGACGACGCATGAACGCCCCCCGTCCCCTCGGTCAACGGCCCCTCCTCCAGGGCCTGTTCGGCACCGCGGGGACCTTTCCGTCCGACGCTACCGTGCTCGCCGCCCGACTGCCACGGTGCAGGTCCCGGGGACGGCCGGGACTCTGCCGAGACCGCCCGGACAGGGCCTAGGGGGCGGCTAGGGGTGTCGTACCTGCCGCGCTGCTGCTTACCGTGCTGGAAACCGGCCGTGGCGGACGACCGGCCGGGCACCGGACCATCGGGGGAGCTGCTGATGATCGAACGGATACTGCCCGACTGCGTGGTCGTCCACGAGGCGCTGACGGACCCGCCGGACGCGGTGCTCCTCCCCGAGGAGGAGGCCTTCGTCCGGGGAGCCGTGCCCAAACGGCGCGACGAATTCAGAACCGGCCGCCACTGCGCCCGCCGGGCCCTGGCGGAACTCGGCTTCGCGGAGCGGCCGCTGCTCCGCGGGGCCAAGGGGGCCCCCTTGTGGCCCGAGGCGGTAGCCGGGAGCATTACACACTGCGACGGATACCGTGCGGCGGCCGTCGCCCTGACCGAGGACGTCGTCTCCCTCGGTATCGACGCCGAACCCAATCAGCCCCTGCCCGCCGGTGTCCTGGAGGCGGTGGCGCTGCCGGAGGAGCAGGTCCGGATCGAGGAGCTGCTCCGCGGCCGCCCCGATGTGCGCTGGGACCGGCTGCTGTTCAGCGCCAAGGAGTGCATCTACAAGACCTGGTATCCGATCACCGGCCGCCCCCTGGGGTTCGAGGAGGCGACCGTCGACTTCGACCCCGTCGCAGGCGGGTTCACCGCACGACTGGCGGACCGCAGCGTCCGTGGCGTCCCGGGCGCGCCCCGGGAGTTCGGCGGCCGCTGGACGGCCGGTGCCGGGCTGGTCCTCGCCGCGATCGTCCGGCCCGCCGGGCACCGAACCGGAGCCTGACCGTCGGTCCGCGGCGGACGGCGCCGGAACCCCTCGATGTACAGCCCAGGAAGGAGCACCGCCGTGAGCCCGACCGAGCCGAATGCGGTTCTACGGGGCGGAACCTCGCCCTATCTGCCCGAAGTCCAGCGCATCCGCCGCGTGTCCGACACGGACGGCACCCTGAAGCTGCTGCTGGGCAACCGCTACGAACACTTCGAGCCCACCGGCGAGAGCGAACTCCACCAGGGCGTCCCGCTCCAGGTCTTCCGCTGGATCGGGAGCACCCAGCCCGCCGAGTGACCGCCGCCCCGGCGCCGTACCGCCGACGGTACGGCGCCGGGGGCGCCGCGCACCCCCGGCGCAGGGGAACGGGACGGCGGCGGCCGGAAACCCGGGGGCTGCGGGCCGCCGCCGTACGGCGGGGTCAGTGGGCGGAACCCGCCCGGTGCCCGTCCAGATGCTCGGTGATCATGGCGAGGATCTGCGGTACGCAGTCGTTCAGATAGAAGTGGCCCCCGGGGAAGACGCGGTAGTCGAACGCGCCTGTGGTGTGTGTCTCCCAGGCCCGCGCGTCCGCCACGGTCGCCTTGGGGTCGCTGTCGCCGATCAGCGCGGTCACCGGGCAGGTCAGCTCCCGTCCCGGGCCGGGGTTGTAGACCTCCGCCGCCTTGTAGTCGTTGCGGATCGCGGGCAGGATCATCCGGAGGACGTCCTCGTCGCCCAGCAGCGAGGAGTTGGTGCCGGCCAGGGCTTTGATCTCGGCCACCAGAGCGTCGTCGCCCCGCTCGTGGACGGTCTCCGCGCGGAATCGGGACGGTGCCCGCCGGCCGGATACGAACACTCCGGTCGGCGCCACCCCGGCGGCTTCGAGACGGAGTCCGACCTCGTAGGCCAGGGATGCGCCCATGCTGTGGCCGAAGAGGGCGAGCGGCCGGTCCGCCCACGGCAGCACCTCCCGCGTCACCGCGTCGGCCAGTTCTTCGATCGTGGGGATGCCCGGCTCGGACATCCGGTCCTGACGGCCCGGGTACTGGACCGCGAGGACTTCGACCTGCGGTGCCAGCGCCCGGGACACGGGGACGAAGTAGCTGGCCGAACCACCTGCGTGCGGCAGGCAGACCAGACGGGTCCGGGCGTCCGGCGCGGGGTGGTAGCGCCGTATCCACAGGTCGTTGGTGGAGGGGGAGGGCATGGTCGGAGGGTGTCCTTTCGCTCTGCGTCGGCCCGGCGGCGGGTGTGCGCCGTGGACGGTGCCGTCCGTGCGAGGGAGACTTCCCGCGACCTCCCCTCTCCAAGCTGCCAGGAACGAAGGCGCCCGGACAACCCCCTGCCGTCCCCAGCAGCGCGTCCGGCCGGGGGTGTTCAGGTCGCGTCACCGGGTGTGGCCTGCGTGATCAGGGTCAGCTCCTCGGCGAGATCGCGGGCGAGCCCGTGGGCCAGTCCTTCGATACGCACCGAGCCCGCGGCCGAAGCGGTGGTGACGATGAGGGTCGACAGCCCGAACGCCCGCTGGAGCGGCCCGCGTACGGTGTCGACGGTCTGGATACGCGACAGCGGTGCGATCCGCCACTCCTGCCACACCCAGCCCGCCCGGGTGAACACCGCGTCGCCGGTGGTCTCCCAGCGGTGCACCCGGTACCGCCAGGACGGCATCACGGCCGTATAGAGCAGACCGGGTACCGCGATCACGGCGGCCGAGAGCAGCAGCCAGCGGCGGGCCGGGGCGATCAGCAGTCCCAGCAGGGCCAGGACCAGTACCGGCGGCAGCACACCCACCAGGGCGCGCACGGTCCACCAGGCGACCGACCGCCGGTCCACCGCATGGTTCGGCGGGCGCAGGGCGAGCCGTGCCGCGGGCCCGCCGGCGGACGGGGGACGGGCGGCGGTCGTTGCGGGATCGGCCATCGTCAGCTCCGGGAACGGGTCGCAGGGTTACCGGAGGAACGCTAAGCGGTGGGGCCCGCAAGCGCCCGGACTGCCACTCCCTCCGCTCTCAGCGGTGCCGCCAGCTGTGCGGGGCGCGGAAGCCCGATGCGGGTCCCGGGCGGTGCCAGCGGGCACTGGAGCAGCGGAGGCCCCCCGATCCGGCCGGAGGCGCGGTGGCGGCACGGGCCAGCAGCAGTGCGGTGACGGCGGCCAGCTCCTCCGGCGCGCACGCGCCCTTCTCCACGCGCAGCAGGGACGGGTCCGTGGTGTCGGCGGCTTCGGTCATGGTGTACGTCCTCCTGATTCCCCGGTCGTCGTGCCCCGGCCCGATTCCTGGTCCCCCGGCTGATTCCCCGCCTGGTTCCTGGTCCCTGGTTCCCGGCCGATTCCCGGGTCGTCTCCCGATGCCTCGGCCGCGTCCGCCGCGTCCGCCGAGCCCCCGGGCCCGCCCGGTCCGCCGGGGACCGGCAGCAGGCCGGGCTCGGCCCGCAGTGTGACGATGACCGGAATATCCAAAGGGTTGCATACCGGGACGGAGTGCGCAGCACCAACTGCTGAGGAAGGGGTCGGCGGGGAGGCCCCGAGCTGTCCGGCGATCCCCGGCGGCCGGGGCGGAGTTCGGGTCGCGGAGAATGTCCCGGCTAGGTGCCCTATGCAATGAACGCGTGAAGAGTTAGGTTAGGCTAAGCAAAGCCTGAAGCTCTTCGCGGCCTCGTCGTCCTACGGCGGGGCTGCCTGTCCGTTCCGGGAGACCCCGCCGTGCGTTCCGTCCGTTTTCGCAAGAGCATCGTCGTGACCAGTACGGTCCTGTGCGCCGGAGTGGTGCTCAGCGCCTGTGGCAAGTCCGACAGCGGTTCGGACTCCGGCAAGAGCCAGGGCAATGTCACCGTGACGACCGCCAAGGGCGAGGTCGAGGTGCCGCTGAAGCCGGCCAAGGTCGTCGCCCTCGACAACACCTCCTTCCTGACCCTGAAGGCCTTCGGTATCAAGCCCGTCGCCGCTCCCAAGGGGCTGCTGCCCAACGAGGGCTTCGAGGACTGGCAGAAGGACTCGTCCATCAAGGACGCGGGCATCCACCACGAGCCCAAGTTCGAGGCGATCAACGCCACCGAGCCGGACCTGATCATCGGCGGCTACCGCTTCACCGAGCACCACGACAAGCTCTCCAAGATCGCGAAGACGATCGACATCGCCCCCTCCGACGAGTCCAAGGAGGGTTACGTCAACGCGCTGAAGGCGCAGACCGAGACCCTCGGCAAGATCTTCGGCCAGGAGGACAAGGCCAAGGAGATCGTCGCCGCCCTGGACAAGGCCCAGCAGTCGGCCACCGCCGCCACCCAGGGCGAGAAGGTCTTCCTCGGCGTCGCCAGCGCCGGAAAGATCGACAACGGTGCCAGCCGGATCGGCCGCCTCACCCAGCCGCTCAACCTGAAGAACGTGCTCGACGCCGGGGGCAAGAAGAGCACCTCCGTGCACGACAACTCCGGACTGGCCCCGGAGACCATCGCCAAGCTCAACCCCGACTGGGTGATCCTGCTGGACCGCGACGCTGCCGTCGGCGCCGAGGAGGGCACCGTCGCCGTCCCCGCGAAGAAGGTCGTGGAGGGCATGGAGGCCTGGGACAAGACCACCTTCCGCACCAAGGACCAGGTCATCTACCTGGACAACAACTTCTATCTGACCGAGGGCATCCAGGCCTACACCGAGGCCTTCGACCAGGTGGCGACCGCGTTCGGCAAGACCGGCTGACACCCTCCACGCGCCGCCGCGGCCCCGGGCACCCGCCCGGGGCCGCACCCACACCCGTCCCGGAAGCCCGATGCGCCGACTCCCGATCCTCCTGGCCACGCTCGGAGTGCTGGCCCTGATCGTCGTCTCCCTCTTCGTCGGGAGCTACGACATCGACCTGCGGTCGCTGTTCACCGACCCCGAGGCGCGGAGGATGTTCTTCATCTCCCGTGTCCCCCGGACCCTCGCGCTGGTGCTCGCCGCCGCCGCGATGGCCGTCTCCGGCGTGATCATGCAGATGCTCGTACAGAACCGTTTCGTCGAACCGACGACCACCGGCACCAGCGAATGGGCCGCCCTGGGCGTTCTGCTGCTCACCCTGCTCGCCCCGGCGGCCTCCCCGCTGCTGAAGATGGGCGCCGCCAGCGCCTTCGCCTTCCTCGGCGCGATGGTCTTTCTCTTCGTCCTCCAGCGGATCGCGCTCAAGTCCCAGGTCATCGTGCCGATCGTGGGCATCATGCTGGGCGCCCTGATCAGTTCGCTGACGCTGTATCTCGCCTCCACGTACCAACTGCTCCAGACGCTTGCCACCTGGCGCTCGGGCGGATTCAGCTCCGTGGTCCGCGGGACGTACGAACCCCTCTGGGTGGTGGGGATCATCGTCATCGGGCTCTATCTGGCCGCCGACCGGTTCACCATCGCCGGACTCGGCCGCGATACCGCCACCAGCCTGGGACTGCCCTACCGGCGCATCATGTTCATCGGGCTCACCATGGTGGCCCTGGCGACCGGTGTGACCACCGTCGTCGTCGGCTTCCTCCCCTTCCTGGGGCTGATCATCCCCAATCTGGTCTCCATGGCCCGCGGTGACGACATCCGCAGCAATCTGCCCTGGGTGGTCCTCAGCAGCGTCGCGCTGATGATCGCCTGCGATCTCGTCGGACGGACCCTCGTCGCCCCGCTGGAGATCCCGGCGACCGTGGTCCTCGGCGCCGTCGGAGCCGTGGTGTTCGTCGCGATGATCCTGCGTCAGCGGAAGAAGGCCCATGTCTGAGACCCGAATCGCCGCCCCGCCGGCCGCGCCCGCCCGGCGCTCCCTGCCCGTGGCCGCCCGGCTGGCCGTCGCCGGAACAATCGCCGCCACCGCGGTCGTCTGCTACCTCTTCCTCTTCATCCAGGGCTCCTTCGACTTCGCCTTCGAACGGCGGCTGACCGTCATCGGCACCATGGTCGTGGTCGCCTTCGCCCATGCCGTGGGGACGGTGGTCTTCCAGACCATCACCCACAACCGCATCCTCACGCCGTCCATCATGGGCTTCGACGCGGTCTACATCCTGATGCAGACCCTGCTCGTCGCCTTCTTCGGCGGCAGCGTGCTCGCCGCGACCGACGGGATGCCCAAACTCCTCACCCAGACCCTGCTGATGGTCTGCTTCACAATGCTGCTGTTCCGCTGGCTGTTCTCCGGCCGCGGCGGCAGCATCCATGTGATGCTGCTGGTCGGTGTGGTCCTCGGGCTCGCCTTCCGCAGCGTGTCGGACTTCCTCCAGCGGATGCTCTCGCCCAGTGAGTACGACGTGCTCTCCACCCGGCTCTTCGGGCGGCTCACCAGCGCCGAGGCGTCCTATCTGCCGCTGGCGGCGGCTGTCTGCCTGATCGCCGGAGCCGTCGTCTGGTACCGCTGCCACCGGCTCGACGCCCTGCTCCTCGGCCGGGACGCGGCCACCAACCTCGGCATCGACCACAAGCGCGAACTGACCGTGATGCTGCTGGTGGTCTCCCTGCTGATCGCGATGTCCACCGCGCTCGCGGGCCCCATGACCTTCTTCGGCTTCGTCACCGCGATGCTCGCTTACCAGATGACGGGCACCCACCGGCATGCCGCCGTCCTCCCGATGGCCTTCTTCATCGGGGTGATCACCCTGGTCGGCGGGCAGTTCGTCCTGGAACACGTCTTCTACGCCTCCGGCATGCTCACCGTCGTCATCGAGTTCCTCGGCGGGGCGGTCTTCCTCCTCCATCTCCTCCGGAAGGGCACCCTGTGATCGAGTTCACCGACGTCCGCAAGGCGTACGGAGACACCGTCGTCCTCGGCCCGGTGTCGGGCCGGATACCGGCGGGCGGTGTCACCTCCCTGGTCGGCCCCAACGGCGCCGGGAAGTCCACGCTCCTCACCATCATGGGGCGGCTCGCCGAACCCACGTCCGGCAGCGTGACCGTCGACGGGATCGACGTCCACCGGGCCCCGTCGCGGGAGGTGGCGAGGACCCTGTCGATCCTGCGCCAGGAGAACCACTTCACCGCCCGGGTGACCGTACGGGAACTGGTCTCCTTCGGCCGCTTCCCGCACAGCCGCGGCCGGCTCACCCAGGAGGACCGGACCCATGTCGACGACGCCCTCGACTTCCTCCACCTCGGCGACCTCCAGCACCGCTATCTCGACCAGCTCTCCGGCGGTCAGCGCCAGCGCGCCTATGTGGCGATGGTCCTCGCCCAGGACACCCGGTACGTCCTGCTCGACGAGCCCCTCAACAACCTGGACATGAAGCACTCGGTCCGGATGATGAGCCAACTGCGCCGCGCCGCCGACGAACTCGGCAAGACCGTGGTCCTGATCGTCCACGACATCAACTTCGCCGCCACCTACTCGGACCGGATCATCGCCCTGCGCGACGGCCGGATCGCCGCCTCCGACACGGTCGACGCGATGATGCGGGCCGAGGTGCTCAGCGACGTTTTCGACACCCCTGTACGGATCCACGAGGTCGACGGCGTACGGACGGCCGTCTACTACCGCTGACCCCGCCCGCCACCACCTCCGGCCGATGGGCCGCGCCGAACGGCGCGGCCCATCGGCGTACCTCCGCCGAAAGGCACCCCCACCGCACCCGCCATCGAGCCACCATGGCCATTAGGTGAATAGTTGCTAACCGCTGCCAATCTTGCGACCGTCAGAGAAAGCCTTGTGAGAGGGCTTGTCGTGGCTTGTTTGTGATGCTTCTCTTTCTTTCGGTGAGAGGCCTGGCCCCGGATCGGGCGGTATCCGAACCGATCGCGTCGTGCCTGCCGTCCCCTTCCGACCGCTCCGAGGGAGACCCATGACCGTCGATGTGGACCGCACTGCCGACCCCGCCTCCGGGCCCCCTGCCGAACCGCCCGCGAGCCCGGGCGGGCGCCGCGCCTGGCTGGTGGTCTGGGTCCTGCTCCTGGTGCTCGTCATGAACTACGCGGACAAGATCGTCACCAATATCGCCGGACCCGCGATCATGCGGGATCTCGGGATCGGCGAGGCCAGGTTCGGGGTGCTCCAGGCGAGCTTCTTCGCCCTGTTCGCCGTCGGCGGGATCCTCGGCGGCTGGCTGATGACCAGGATCCGGCCGTGGATCCTGCTGCTGATCACCATGGTCGTCTGGTCCGTCAGCCTGCTTCCGATGGGCTGGCAGGTCGGCTTCGGCACCATGGTGGCGATGCGGATCGTCCTGGGGTTCGCGGAGGGGCCGACGACGGCCCTCGCGATGTACATCGCGCACTCCTGGTTCCCGCCCGAGAAGCGGGCGCTCCCCAGCTCCGTGATCATCGCGGGCGCCACCCTGGGCGCGGTGATCGGCGCTCCCGCCCTGACGTGGATCGTCACGGACTACTCATGGCGGACCGCCTTCGTCGTCCTGGCCGTCGCCGGAGCAGTGGTGGCCGGCATCTGGCTGGCCGTCGGGCGCGAGGGGGACCAGGGGGGCGCCGCCGCCCGCGCCGCCGGGAGCGTACTGCCGCCGCGGGTTCCCCTGCGCATCGCGCTCACCACCGGTTCGGTGATCGGCATCTCCCTGATGTTCTTCGCCGCCTATGCCTCGACCGCCCTCAAGATGACCTGGCTCAAGCCCTATCTGGAACAGGGGCTGGGCTACGGCGAGCGGGCCGCGGGCAATCTGACCGCCCTGCCCTATCTCGGCGGCACCATCGCCGTCATCGCCATCGGCTTCGTCTCCGCGGCCCTGACCCGGCGCGGTGTGAGCAACCGGGCCTCCCGGGGCGTTCTCGGCGCCTCGCTGCTCATCGGCTCCGGCGTCCTCCACCTCGTCTGGGCGCCGCTGAGCGCGGGACCGCTGCACATGGTGCTGCTGGTGCTCAGCGCCTCGCTGGGTTCGGCGGGGTACGGCGCGGCGTTCGCCGCGATCAGCGATGTCGCCCCGGTGGAACAGCGCGGTGTCGTGCTCTCCGCCGTCACGGCCTTCTACGGGCTGGGCGGGATGCTGGCGCCGCTGGCCCTCGGCGGCATCGTGGAGGGCGCGGCCAGCAAGGCCGCGGGGTACACCACCGGATTCACCCTGGTGGGCGCCCTGCTGGTGGTCGGCGGACTCGTCGGGCTGCTGCTCATCAACCCCGAACGGGACGCGGCCCGGCTGGCCGCCTTCGCCGCCGCCGAGCAGGAACGGTCGGGAACCTGAGGGCCGCCGAGCGGGCGCGCTCCCGGAGCCCGTTCGAACGTGTTCCTTATCAAAGTTAGCGTCACTTCACTTGTTATCGTGTCTTCCCTACTCTTTCGGGAGATTGAGAGTTTTCAACAGGTAAGTACATCCTCTCGTAGGAGTGGGAGCGCCCATGCGTGACGCAGTCATTGTCGACGCCGTCCGGACCCCGGTCGGCAAACGGGCCGGGGCCCTGTCCGGTATCCATCCCGTGGATCTGTCGGCCCATGTCCTGACCGCCCTGGCCGGGCGGACCGCCCTCGACCCGGCGGACCTGGACGACGTGGTCTGGGGCTGTGTCAGCCAGATCGGTGAACAGGCCTCGAATATCGGCCGGTACGCGGTGCTGGCGGCCGGCTGGCCCGAGGAGGTGCCCGGGGTGACCGTCGACCGCGCCTGCGGCTCCTCGCAGCAGGCCGTGCACTTCGCGGCCGGTCTGGTGGTCGCCGGCCAGTACGACCTCGTGATCGCCGGGGGCGTCGAGTCGATGAGCCGGGTCCCGATCGGCGCCGCGCGCGACGCCGTCGAGTACGGCCGGCCCTTCGGTCCCGCGGTCCGCGCGCGGTACGGCGTCGACGAGTTCAGCCAGGGGCTGGGCGCCGAGCTGATCGCCGAGCGGTACGGATTCAGCCGTACCCGGCTCGACGAACTCGCCCTGGAATCGCACGCCAAGGCGGCTCGGGCCACCGCGGAAGGCCGTTTCGAGGCCCAGTTGGCTCCGGTGGTCACCACCGCCGCCGACGGCTCCGCGCGCACGTTCGCCGCCGACGAGGGCATCCGTACCGGATCCACCCCGGAGAAGCTCGCCGCCCTCGCCACCCCGTTCAAGGAGGACGGCGTGATCAGCGCGGCCAACTCCTCGCAGATCTCGGACGGCGCCGCGGCCCTGCTGATCACCACGGGCGAGATCGCCGAGCGCCGGGGCTGGCGGCCGATCGCCCGGGTGCACACCGCGGTACTCGCCGGAGCCGATCCGGTCACGATGGCCCTCGGCCCCGCCCCGGCCACCGCCAAGGCCCTGAAGCGCGCCGGACTGTCGATCGGCGATATCGGGGCCTTCGAGATCAACGAGGCCTTCGCCCCCGTCACGGCCGCCTGGCTCCAGGAGACCGGAGCGGATCCGGCGAGGCTCAACCCGAACGGCGGCGCAATGGCGATCGGCCATCCCCTCGGCGCCTCGGGCGCCCGGCTGATGACCACCCTGGTCCACCATATGCGGGACCACGGCATCCGGTACGGGCTCCAGTCCATGTGCGAGGCGGGCGGTATGGCCAACGCCACCGTCGTCGAACTGCTCCGACGGTAAATCCGGCACCGAAGGAGCCCGGGGGCGCCGCCGGCGGCACCCCCCGGCCCGGCGGGATCCGGAGGAGACGATCTACACCCGGGCGCCGTCGACGACGAGGCACTGCCCGGAGACGTAGTCCGTCTCCGGGAGGCAGAGCACGTAGACGGCCCCCGCGGCCTCCTCCGGGGTCCCCGGCCGCCCCAGCGGGATGATCTTCGAGGCCATGGCGGCCTTCTCCGGGTTGAGGCCGACCTTGATGTCCCGGCCGTCGATCGACAGGGTGGCGTGGTCGGCGGCGGTGGCCTCGGTCATCCGGGTCAGGACGTAGCCGAAGGCCACGGCGTTGACATTGACCCGGTAGCGGCCCCACTCCTTGGCCAGGGTCTTGGTCAGACCGATCAGGCCCGCCTTGGCCGCGGCGTAGTTGACCTGCCCGAGATTGCCGTAGTAGCCGCTGGTCGAGGAGATGTTCACGACCTTCCGGTGGTAGGGGACCGGGTTGGCCCGGAAGTACGGCAGGGCCGCGCGCAGGATCCTGAACGAGGCCGTCAGATGCACGTCGAGGATCGTGTGCCACTGCTCGTCGGTCATCTTCTGGATGACGGTGTCCCAGGTGTAGCCCGCGTTGTTGACGATGATGTCGAGCCCGCCGAAGTGTTCGACGGCGGCTTGGGTGAACCGCTCCGCGAAGCCTTCGTCGGTGACCGAGCCGACACAGGCCACGGCCCGCCCGCCGGCGGCGGCGATCGCCGCGACCGTCTCCGCGGCGGGTTCGGCGTCCAGGTCGTTGACGACGACCGCGGCCCCCTCGGCGGCCAGTTTGAGGGCGATCGCCCGTCCGATGCCCCGCCCCGAGCCCGAGACGATCGCGACCCTGCCGTCCGTGGTTCCCATGGTGAACCCCGCCCTTCCACTCCGTAAGATATCTGCACTGCGGTTATCGAAGATTCACTTTTTCCGCGAACATCCCTAGTGTCAAGGGTTCTAAGGGGCTAGCTTGGGTTCGTAAAGATTCGCCATCGGTGTATTGGCCCACGGCCGTCGAACGGCAAGGAGAGACCCCATGCGTGACGCAGTCATCGTCGACGCGGTGCGAACCGCGGTCGGCAAACGGAACGGTTCGCTCGCGCAGCAGCACTCGGCCTCCCTCTCGGCGCACGCCCTGACCGCGCTCGCGCGGCGGACCGGACTCGACCCGGCCCTCGTCGACGATGTGATCTGGGGCTGTGCGGGCGCGGTGGGCATGCAGACCGGCTGTGTCGCACGGGCCGCGGTGCTCGCCGCGGGCTGGCCCGAATCGGTGCCGGGCGTGACCGTCGACCGCCAGTGCGGCTCCTCGCAGCAGGCCGTGCACCAGGCCGCGGCCGGTGTTGTCTCGGGGCAGTACGACCTGGCCGTGGCGGGCGGTGTGGAGATCATGAGCCGGATCCCCCTCGGCACCACCCGCCTCGACGGCAGCTTCGGCGAACCCTTCGGCCCCGACGTCTGGAAGCGTTACGGCGGCGTCCGCTTCCACCAGGGCCGGGGCGCGCAGCTGATCGCCGACGAGTACGGCATCACCCGCGCCGAGCTGGACCGCCACGCACTGGACTCCCACGCCCGCGCCGCCCGCGCGATCGACGAGGGCCGCTTCACCGGCCAGATCGTCCCGATCACCGTCACCGGCCCCGATGGCACGGAACGTGTCTTCGACACCGACGAGGGAGTGCGCCGGAACTCCACGCCCGAAGCCCTCGCCGCCCTGAAGCCCGCCTTCGGGGACACCGGTTCGATCACCGCGGGCAACGCCTCGCAGGTCTCCGACGGCACCGCCGCCCTGCTGGTCACCACCAGCGAGACCGCCCGCGCCCACGGCTGGCGGCCGATGGCCCGGATCCATACGGCGGTCCTCGCCGGCACCGATCCCGTCACCATGCTCAAGGGCCCCATCCCCGCCACCGCCAAGGCACTGAAGAAGTCCGGTCTGTCGATCGGCGATATCGGGGCCTT
Organism: Streptomyces sp. NPDC094448; assembly: GCF_044763775.1. Lineage (NCBI taxonomy): Bacteria > Bacillati > Actinomycetota > Actinomycetes > Kitasatosporales > Streptomycetaceae > Streptomyces > Streptomyces sp. NPDC094448. Next base: position 133,427 of record NZ_JBIWGU010000001.1, read on the forward strand.
CGAGATCAACGAGGCCTTCGCCTCGGTCACGCTGGCGTGGCTGCGGGAGACCGGCGCGGACTACGCCCGGATGAACCCCCTCGGCGGGGCGATGGCGATCGGCCATCCCATCGGCGGCTCCGGCGCCCGGCTGATGACCACCCTGGTCCACCATATGCGCGACAACGGAATCCGCTACGGCCTCCAGTCCATGTGCGAGGGCGGCGGTATGGCCAACGCCACCATCCTCGAACTCCTCTGACCCCGGAAGAGGAGCGCACCCCATGACGACCACACCGCACCACAGCCCCCCGCCCCCCGGCCCGGAGACCGCCCCTGGTACGGAAACCGTGGCCGCCCCCGGCGGGCCCGGCACCGACCTGCTCGGCTTCCTCACCCTGGAGCGCACCGAGCGCGACCTCTTCCACGGCTGGTGCCATGCCGCCCTGCCCCGGCGGGCCTTCGGCGGACAGGTCGCGGCCCAGGCATTGACCGCGGCGGGCGGCACCGTGGACGACACCTGGCGCGTGCACTCCCTGCACGGCTACTTCCTGCGCGGCGGAAACCCGGCCCGGCCCATCGCCTACCGGGTCGAACGGCTGAAGGACGGCCGCGGATACACGTCCCGGCGCGTCACGGCCCGCCAGGGCGACGAGGTGATCTTCACCCTCTCCGCGTCCTTCACCCGCCCCGAGGACATCCCCGGACGGCATCTCGCCATGCCGCCGACCACACCGCCCGAGGAGCTGCCCAACGCCTTCAGCGACTGGGCCGCCCGCGACCCCGAAGGCTTCGAGCGGTTCGAGATCGGCCGGGTCCTCGACGTCCGCCGGGCCCCCACGAGCAGGCCGGAGCGCGACGGACGCACCGAACAGCGGCTGTGGATCCGCTCCGCGGCCCCGCTCCCGGACGCGCCCCTGGTCCATATGTGCGCCCTCACCTACGCCTCCGACCTGATGCTCGCCCCGGTCGCGGCCCTCGACGTCGAAGCACCCGGGGTGCTGCGCTCGGGCCCGGACTCCTCGCACCACTTCATGGCCTCCCTCGACCACGCCGTCTGGTTCCACCGCCCGTTCCGCGCCGACGACTGGCTGCTGGTGGTCCAGCGCGGCCCGACGGCGGGCGACGGCCGGGGCCTGGTGCACGCCGGGTTCTGGTCCCGCGACGGGCGGCTGGTGGCGTCGGTGGTCCAGGAGACGGTGCTGCGTCCCCGCCGCAGCCCATGAGCCGATGGGCGGTACGACGGCCGGGGGCCGGGACACGCACCGTGTCCCGGCCCCCGGCCTCGTACCCCTGCCCGCGTCAGCCGATGACGCCCGCACTGCGCAGCGCGGCCAGTTCTCCGGCGCCGATCCCGGCCTCCCGCAGTACCTCGTCGGTATCGCTCCCGGTCACCGCCGCCGGGCGGGGTTCGGGGGAGGGGGTGCCGAGGAAACGCGGCGCGGTTCCCGGTTCGGGGAAGCCGTCGGGGGTGATCCGGTAGGTGCCGCGGCCCGCGTTGTGCGGATGGCGGGCGGCCTCCGTCCAGTCGAGTACGGGCGTCACGCACGTCTCCGTACCGTCGAAGCGGGCCGCCCAGTCGTCGCGGGTACGGTCCCCGAACACCTCGGCCAGCTTCGCCGCCATCGCCGGCCACGCCCCGCGGTCGTGCTGCCGCGCGAACAGCGGATCGCCGGTCAGCCCCAGCACCCGCAGGGTCTCCGCGTAGAACTGCGGTTCCACACAGCCGACCGCCATGTGCAGGCCGTCCGCGCAGCGGTAGGTGCGGTAGAAGGGGGCGGCGCCGTCGAAGAGGTTGGAGCCGCGGCCCTCGGTCCACCGGCCGGTGCGGAGCAGCCCCTGGAGCAGCGCGAGCTGGATGGCGGTGCCGTCGGTCATCGCCGCGTCCACCACCTGGCCCCGGCCGGTGGTCCGGGCCGAGTACAGGGCGGCGCTGATGCCGAGGGCCAGCAGCAGACCGCCGCCGCCCATATCGCCGAAGAGGTTGAGCGGGACGACCGGGTCGCCGTCGGCGGGGCCGATCTGGGCCAGTGCCCCCGCGACGGCGATGTAGTTGATGTCGTGGCCGGGGGCCTGGGCGAGCGGCCCGTCCTGCCCCCAGCCGGTCATCCGCCCGTACACGAGCCGGGGGTTGCGCTCCAAACAGGGCCCGGGGCCGAGACCGAGGCGTTCGGTGACGCCCGGGCGGAAGCCTTCGATCAGGGCGTCCGCGCCGTCGATCAGCCTTCCGACCAGGCCGGCGCCCCGGGGGTCCTTGAGGTCGGCGGTGACGGAGCGGCGGCCGCGGTGCAGGATCGGATGGGGCGACGGGCTGCCGTGCTCGGCCGGCCGGTCGACGCGGACGACGTCGGCGCCGAGGTCCGCGAGGATCATCCCGGCGAACGGCCCGGGTCCGATCCCGCCGAGTTCGACGACCCGGACGCCCGCGAGCGGACCGCGGCCCCCGCCGGACGGCCCGGTGACGGGCCGTCCGGCGGGGGCCGCCCCGGCGGTGGGGGTCACAGACCGAGGTCCTTGGCGATGATGGTCTTCATGACCTCGCTCGTGCCGCCGTAGATCCGGTTGACCCGGGTGTCGGCGTAGAGCCGGGCGATCGGGTACTCCAGCATGTAGCCGTAACCGCCGTGGAGCTGGACGCACTTGTCGATGACCCGGCCCGCGGTCTCGGTGGCAAACAGTTTGATCTTGGCTGCGTCGGCGGGGGTCAGCTCGCCCGCATCGTCGAACTCGATGCCCTGGTCGACCATGGCCTGGAGCGCCGCGACCTCCGTCGCGCACTCCGCCAGGACGAACTTGGTGTTCTGGAAGGCCGCGACCGGCTTGCCGAAGACCTGGCGCTCGGTGACGTACTCCTTCGCGAACCGGATGGCGGCGGTCGCGGAGGCCGTCGCGCCCACGGCGATCTGGAGCCGTTCGCGGGGCAGGTTCCGGCCGAGGTAGGAGAAGCCGTCGTCCTGCTTGCCGAGGAGGTTCTCCACCGGCACCTTCACATCGTTGAAGGCCAGTTCGGAGGTGTCGGACGAGCGGAGGCCGACCTTCTCCAGCTTGCGGCCGTACGCGAAGCCCTCGCTGTCGGTCGGCACGACGAACAGGCTCAGCCCGTGCCTGCGGTTCTCGGGAGTGGCCGGGGAGGTACGGGCGGCGACGATGCACAGCTCCGACACCCGGGCCCCCGTGATGAAGGTCTTGGAGCCGTCGAGGACGTAGTGGGTGCCGTCCTCGGAGAGCTTCGCGGAGGTACGGATGCCCGCCAGGTCCGAGCCGGTGCCGGGCTCGGTCATGGCGATGCACAGCATGGTGTCGCCGGCGGCGATGCCCGGCAGCCACCGCTTCCTCTGCTCGCCGTTCGCCAGGTTGAGCAGGTACGGCAGGACGATGCCGGTGGAGACGCCGAAGTGGCCGAGTGTGACCGCGGCGCGGGCGCACTCCTCCGTGACGATCGCCTGGTACTTAAAGCTGGTGTCTCCGCTGCCTCCGAACTCCTCGGGGATGTCGAAGCCCAGCACGCCGAGTGCGGCGAGTTTGCGGAAGACGTCGCGGTCGACGAGATTGTCCTGCTCCCACTGCGCGAAGTGGGGCTCCACCTCCTTGGCGATGAAGTCCCGGATCATCGCCCGGAACGCCTCGTGTTCCTCGGTGTAGATGCTGCGCTTCATGACCATTCCTGACGGGTGAGGGGGTACGGGGGCCGGGCGGGGTTCAGCGGGAGGCGCCGTCGACGTTGACGACCTGTCCGGAGATGTAGTCGGCGTCGGGGGTGCAGAGCAGATAGATCGCGCCCGCGGCCTCGGCGGGGGTGCCGGGGCGGCCGAGCGGATGGGTGCGCTTGACGGCCTCCATGATCTGCGGCGAGACACCGACCTTGATCCGGCGGCCTTCGATCTCGACGAAGGTCTCGTCGGCGGCGGTGGCCTCGGTCATCCGGGTGAGGATGAAGCCGAAGGCGACGCCGTTGACGTTGACCCGGTAGCGGCCCCACTCCTTCGCCATCGTCTTGGTGAGACCGATGACACCGGCCTTGGCGGAGGAGTAGTTGGCCTGGCCCGGATTGCCGAAGACACCGGAGACCGAGGAGACGTTGACGACCTTGCGGTGGTACGCGGTCGGGTTGGCCCGGATGAAGGGCTGGGCGGCGCGCAGGATCCGGAACGGCGCCTTGAGGTGGACGTCGATGATGGCGTCCCACTGCTCGTCGGTCATCTTCTGGATGACGGTGTCCCAGGTGTAGCCCGCGTTGTTGACGATGATGTCGAGTCCGCCGAAGGCGTCGACCGCGGTCTGGACGAACCGCTCGGCGAAGCCCTCTTCGGTGACCGAGCCGGTGCAGGCCACCGCCTTGCCGCCGGCCGCGGTGATATCGGCGACGGTCTCGTCGGCGGGCTCCTTGTCGAGGTCGTTGACGACGACGCTTGCGCCTTCCGAGGCCAGCTTGAGCGCCACTTCACGGCCGATGCCGCGACCGGATCCGGAGACGATCGCGACCTTGCCGTCCAGGGTTCCCATGATGTGCGTCCGTCCTTCTGTGAGATTCAGTCGGTGGTGACGGTGGCGCGGCCCTGGAGGGTCACGGTGCCGTCGGGCAGGCTGACGGTGAGGTCGAGACGGGCCAGCCCGTCCTCGACGGAGGTGACGGTGCCCCGGCAGACGGGGGCGGTGTTGACCGGGGTGATCGCGGAGAAGCGCACCCCGTACTCCCTGATCCGGTCCTGCGGCACCCAGTCGGTCAGCAGCCTGCCGAGATAGGCCATGGAGAGCATGCCGTGGGCGAAGACGTCGTCGATGCCGACCGCTCGGCAGGCGTCGATGTCGATGTGTACGGGGTTGTGGTCCCCGGACGCGCCCGCGTAGAGGGCCAGCGCGGTGCGGGTCACCTTCGGCGCTTCGAGGGTGAAGGTGTCCCCGGGCTTCAGGACGGGCTTCAGGACCGGCTTCAGGAGGGGCTTCGGCGCGGGCTGCGGTGCGGGGCTGTTCATCGGGCCGCCTTCGGATCGCGTACGACGGTGGTGCTGGTGAGGGTGGCGACCGGTGCGCCGTCACGGGTGACCCGGGTGGTGCGGACGATGAACTCCAGCGCCCCGCCCTTCTTGCTGTAGACGTCGGACACCTCGGTGGCGAAGGTCAGCTCGTCGCCCGCGCAGACGGGGGAGTGGTACGCGAACTCCTGGCCGCCGTGGAGGATCGTCCGGACGTCGATTCCCAGGTCGCGGAGGAACTTCCCGCGGTCGGGGTTGTCCATCTCCAGACAGAACAGGAACGTCGGCGGTACCGGCAGATCGCGGTATCCGGCCGCCTTCGCCGCGCCGGTGTCCGTGTACACCGGGTCGTGCTGTCCGGTCGCCTCGGCGAAGAAGCGGAGCCTGCCGCGCTCCGCCGAGGTCCGGAACTCCGGGTACCGGGTGCCGATGAGGGAGGGGGAGAGGGGCATCGTCAGGAGACCTTCTCGAAGAGGGTGACGACTCCGGCGGTGCCGAGGCCCAGATTGTGCTGGAGGCCCAGGGTGACGCCGTCGACCTGCCGGGCGCCCGCGTCGCCGCGGAGCTGCCAAGTGATCTCCGCGGTCTGGGCGAGACCGGTGGCGCCCAGCGGATGGCCCTTGGAGAGCAGTCCGCCGGAGGGGTTGGTGACGACCCGTCCGCCGTAGGTGTTGTCGCCGTCGCGGACGAACTTCTCGGCACCGCCTTCCTCGCAGAGGCCCAGACCCTCGTAGGTGAGGACCTCGTTGACGGTGAAGCAGTCGTGGAGTTCGACGACCCGGATGTCCCGGGGGTCGACCCCGGCCCGCTCGTAGACCTCCGCTGCGGCGGCCCGGGTGACATCGGTGCCGACCAGCGACATCGCGCTCTTCTTGGTGAAGACGTCATCGCTGTCCGAGTGCAGGGCCTGGGCGGCGACGGCGACCTTGGGGGAGAGGCCGTTGGCTCGGGCGAACTCCTCGGAGCAGACGATCGCGGCGGCCGCCCCGCAGGTCGGCGGGCAGCACTGGAGCCGGGTCAGACGGCCCGCGACCACCGGGGAGCCCAGCACCTCGTCCAGGCCGATCGGATCGCGGAAGACGGCGTACGGATTGTTCGCGGCGTGGGTACGGGCCTTGACGGCGACCCGGGCGAAGGTCTCCGGGTCCGCGCCGTACTTCTCCAGGTACTCCCGGCCCGCGGCGTCGAAGTACTGGGGGGTGCCGGGGAGGGCGGGGTCGATCGGATACACGGCCTCCAGGGCCTCCCGGAAACCGCCCAGCGGATGGGGCCGGTCGTCCCATTTGGCGCTCAGGGCACCGGGCGGCATCTGCTCGAAGCCGAGGGCGAGGGCACACTCGACCGACCCGCTGCCGACGGCCTGATGGGCCAGCCAGAGCGCGGAGGAGCCGGACGCGCAGTTGTTGTTGACGTTCAGCACCGGCACCGAGGTACGCCCGAACCCGTAGACCACCCGCTGGCCGCAGGTCGAGTCGCCGTACACATAGCCCGCGTACACCTGCTGGATCCGCTCGTACGGAAGGCCCGCGTCGTCGAGTACGGCCCGGACCGCGCCGCGGCCGAGTTCGTCGTACGCCGCCCCGGCACTGGGCTTGCGGAACGGCACCATCCCGACGCCCGCCACGAGCACTCTGCGCGCCATCGACCCTCCCTGGAAGTTGGTTATCGCTGATTCACTTTTACGTCCATCATCCCCGGTGTCAAGGGCAGATCATGAACAGATGAGGTTTCCGGCGGCATAACGAAACCCGCCCGCCGGACAGTGGTCCGGCGGGCGGGTCGGCTGGTGCGCGGGCGGTTCAGTCCACCGGGATCCCGGCGGCGGGGACAGCGTCCGCCCAGGCGGCCATCGCGTCGAGGACGGGGCGCAGCTCCCGGCCGAGGGGCGTCAGCTCGTAGACGACGCGCGGCGGGATCTCGGCATGGGCGGTACGGGTGACGATGCCGTGGGTCTCGAACTGGCGCAGCCGGCTGGTCAGCGTGTGCGGGCTGATGCCGGGCAGGGCGGCGCGCAGCTCGGTGAAGCGGTGGGGGCCCCGCAGCAGCTCGCGGACGATCAGGGTGGCCCAGGGGCCGTCCAGCAGAACGAGGAAGCGGGCGACTCCGCAGTCGGGCAGGGGAGTGGTCATGATGTGATCGTATGCCATTAGTGCAGTTGATGTAACCGGTGCATCATCTGCACCATAGGTCCATGAGCTATGTGATCCACGGCGCGACCGGCGCCCAGGGAGCCCCCGTACTCGCCGCCCTCCGGGCCGCGGGCAAGCCGGTGACGGCCGTCACCCGCGACCCCGGGAAGCTGCCCGGCGGCACCCCCGCGGTCGCCGCCGACTACGCCTCCGCCGAAGAACTGGCGCGCGCCTACGAGGGCGCCGACGGCGTTTTCGCCCATCTGCCGCTGGCCGCGCCGGACGACCGCCTCGCCTATGCCGCGAATGTCGCCGCCGCGGTCGCTACGGCCCGCCCGGCCCGGGTGGTGATCTCCACCAGCGGGGCCTTCGCGGACGCCCCGGACGTCGCGGGCGGGACGTCCCCGGTCCCGGCGGACCCCGCGGTCGCGCGGCTGGTCGAAGGGGTGGCCGCGAGCGGTGTCTCGTACGCCGTCCTGGCCCCCAAGCTGTTCCTGGAGAACCTGCTGCTGCCGCCGGTCGTCGGCGCGGCCCGGGAGGAAGGCGTTCTGCGCTACCCCATCGGCACCGGCTTCCCCGTGTCCTGGGTGTCCCATCTCGACGTCGCCGACGCGGCGGCCGCCCTGCTGGAGCGACCGGACCTCACCGGCACGGTTCCGGTCGGCCAGTACCCGCCCGTCACCGGCCCGCAGCTCGCCGAGGCGTTCGGCGCCCGGTTCGGCCGCGGAGTGACGTACGAGCCCATCACGCCCGACGAGTTCGGCGCCCTGATCGCCCCGCTGCTGGGCGAGCCCACGGCGGCCGGAGTGGCAGCCCTCTACCGGACGATCGCCACCCTCCCGGACCATGCGATCACCCCGGCCCGCTCGGCGGAGACCCTGCTGGGCCTCGTCCCGCGGACCACCGGAGCCTGGCTGGCCGGCCTGGGCATCTGACGGCGCCGCCAAGCGGTGGGGAACCTTCCGCGGCGGGTGCTCGTCGTGTGGGACACGGAGCCGGGTATCCGGCTCCGTGCCCTTCCCGAGGAGGCGACTCTCATGGAGACGAACGACAAGGGCGCGCTGGAGACCACCCTGAGCGACGGCCGGAAGGTCACGCTCTCCCTCGGTCCCACGGACGCCCCGTGGGCGGAGGGCGGCGTCGCGGCCCTGCGCCCCGTCGAGCCCACCCACACCACCAGCGCCGAGAACCCCCCGCCCCTGCCCGAGGAGCCCGCGGTCCCGCTCTCCGTGGCGATCATGGGCCTGGGAAGCTGACCCGGCGCGGCCCGGGGCCGCCGTTCACTCCGTGCGGCCGCCGGAGAGGAGTGCCGACTCCTCGTCGGTGAGCCGCAGTGCGCCCGCCGCCAGGTTCTGCTCCAGATGGTCCGGGTTGCCGGTCCCCGGGATGGGCAGCACATGCGGGCCCTGCCGGAGCGTCCAGGCGAGCCGGACCTGGGCCGGGGACGCTCCGTGCGCCCGGGCGATGCGGAGGACCGTCCGGTCCTCCGCACCGGTGGCTCCGACATCGCCCCCCTTGCCGGCGATGGAGAAGAACGGTACGAACGCGATGCCTTGTGCGCCGCACTCGCGCAGCAGGTCGCCGTCCTCGCGGGCGTCGATCCCGTAGCGGTTCTGCACCGAGACCACCGGCGCGATCGCCAGGGCCTCGGCCAAATGGTGCGGTCGAATGGCGGAGACGCCCAGGTGCCGGATCAGCCCGGCGTCGCGCAGCTCGGCCAGCGCGCCGAAGTGTTCCGCGAGAGAGTCCTGGCCCATGAGCCGCAGATAGACCAGGTCGAGATGGTCGCGGCCGAGCTGCCGCAGGTTCTCCTCCACTTGGCCGCGCAGCTGGTCGGGCCGGGCGGAGTCGCTCCACTCGCCCGAGCTGTCCCGGGCCGGACCCACTTTGGTGGCGATGACGAGACCGTCCGGGTAGGGCGACAGTGCCGAGTTGATCAGTTCGTTGGCGGAGCGGAGCTGTGAGAAGTAGAAGGCCGCCGTATCGATGTGGTTGACGCCCAGCTCGACCGCCCGGCGCAGCACTTCGAGCGCCCGGTCCCGGGGGCCGGGCGCGCCGAGGTGAAAGGCCGCGCTGCCGGTCAGCCGCATGGCGCCGAAGCCGATCCGGTTGACCTGGGTGTCGCCGAGCAGCCAGGTGCCCGCGGAAGCTGCCGATACCGCCTCGGATGTCATGGATGCAGAGCCCTTTCAGCCGGTCGCCGTCGTTCTCGGGTCGGTGCGGTCACGGACTATGCCCGCGCGGCGGCGCCCGGTGGAAGGGGCGGACGCCGGGGGGAATGTCATAGCGAAACCGGGAACGAGGCGGCACCGCCGGGCGTTTCGATGAGTAGACCGGCCGGGTTCCGCGGGGCTCACTGAACGCCGTAGCCGATCCCGGCTGCGACCGCGGCCACCGCGGCCAGCCGGACGCGCCAGTCCGGTACGAAGAGCGCCGCGGCCACGGCGTAGGGCACTCCTGTCAGGGCGAACCGGGCACCGGCGCTCCCCAGATCGACCCCTTCCCCGTAGGCCGCCAGACCTCCCAGCACGCCGAGCGTGCCGAGCATGAACACCAGAACCGCCCAGGCCAGCCGTCCTCCTCCGGAGCCGCAGATCGGCACCATGGTCCGGGCGGCGGAGCCCGCCGCGGCCAGCAGGCCCACCGCCAACGGCAGCCCCAGGGCGAGGGCGACCGCCGCCGTACCGAATCCGCCGCCCCAGCCCGCCATCAGCAGCGCGATACCGAGCATCGGCACCGCCGTCGCCATCGCGGCCCACACCAGCAGGAGATGCAGCGCCACCCCAGCCCACTTGTCACGTGTCATAACGCGGATCCTGTCAACGCCGGGCCCGGCGGTACATGAGTACCCGTACTCAGGAACGGCCCCCGGTCCGTGTACCGGACTGCCCGCTGACCAGGTACTCCGCCCAGACCGTCTTCCCCGGTCCTTCGGGGCGCGGGTGCCAGCCCCAGCGATGGGCCAGCTCCGACACCAGGAGCAGCCCCCGCCCGCCCTCTTCGAGGCCCGGGTCCACCAGGGCGTCGGGCTGCGGCGGCAGCCGTTCGCCCCGGGTGTCGGTGACCTCGACCCGGGCGACCGGATCGGGCAGGGAGGTCGGACGGAGCCGGAGGTGGAAGTCCCGCCCGGGGACATGGCCGTGCCGGACCGCGTTCGCGATCAGCTCGGCCGAGATGAGGACGATCGCCTCGTGCGGAGTGGTGCCGTACGGGATCCCCCACTCGTGCAGCCGCACGGCGACCAGCCGCCGGGCCAGGGAAGCCCCCCGGGGCGTAGAGGTGAACGGCATGGCGAATTCAGGCCCGTACGGCCCGGAGTCGGTGCTCAAGTGCCCGCCGGTGCCGTGGGGATAGGCGGTACGGGCGGGGCTGTGGGGGTTGTTCATCATGGCCACCACGGTGCTTGCGGTGGCGTAGCGTGACCAGTGGTGACGCACCGACGCGAGCCGCTTGTACGTGCCTTGTCGGCGCCCGTACGCAGGGCACGGCGTGACCGCGCCCATGCGGGGGCGTTGAGCCGAGGAGGCGGTGCTTCATGGCAGAGAACAGGACAACTTCGGGTGGCGTCGAAGACGCCGACAGCGACGACGGCCGGACGGCGGACAAGTCGGCCCAGGGTGTGGTCACGGCCTTCGGCCGGAGCATGAAGACCCTGCGGATCCGGGCCGGTCTGGAACGCGAGGAGCTGGGCAAACGCCTGGGCTACTCGGCGTCCACCATCGCCTCCTTCGAACAGGGTCGGCGCATCCCGCCGCCGAGGGCGATCGACCGTGCGGACGGGGAGCTGGATGCGGACGGGCTGCTGATGCTCTGGAAGGAGGAGGTGGAGCGGGCGCAGTACCCGCTGTTCTTCCAGGGGATGGCGCAGTTGGAGAAGGAGGCGATGGAACTGCTTTCGTACGACACCCTGGCCATCAAGGGGCTGCTCCAGACCGAGGAGTACATGCGGGCGGTTCTTGCCATGAGGCGCCCCGCACTCGACCCGGAGGTCATCGAGCAGCGAGTGACGGCCCGACTGGCCCGACAGGAGATCTTTGACCGACGCCCGGCACCTCTCCTGAGCTTCGTCCTGGACGAGTCGGTTCTGCGACGCAAGTACGGTGGAAATGGGGTCCTGCGGGGGCAGTTGGAGCAGCTTCTACTGACTGGCCGGCGACGGAATGTAGAACTCCAGGTCATGCCACTCGACTCCGATGACAATGCGGGGATCGACGGGCCGTTCACCGTCGTCACCCGGAACGACGGAAAGAAGTTCGTCTACGCCGAAGCGCAGGGCACCAGTGCCTTGGAGACGGACCCGAAGCAGGCGGCCCTGGCCGCCGCCCGCTATGGGATTATCCGCTCACAGGCTCTCACTCCGCGAGAGTCACTGGAGTTCATCGAGAGGTTGCTGGGAGAGCTATGAACAACGCTGAGCCCCTGACCTGGTTCAAGAGCAGCTACAGCGGAGCCGAAGGCGGTGACTGCTTGGAGGTCGCGGTGTCCGGCACGGGCACGGTGCACGTCCAGGACTCCAAGGTGGCGGCCGGGCCGGTGATACGGATGTCGCCCGAGGCCTGGGCGGGGTTCGTCGGGCTTGCCTCCTCGGAGCAGCGCATCTGACGGCAGTACGTACGCCGGAGCCCTGCCACCGCGTCCCGGTGGCAGGGCTCCCGTACGTACCCGACCGGTCAGCCCGCCTCCCGGGCCCGCCTCCGGTACTCGTCCACCGGCAGTCCCCCCACCCCCCAGTCCGCCAACTCGACCTCGTCGATCACCACGAACGTCGTCGCCGGATCCTTGTCCAGCACGTCCACCAGCAGCTCCGTCACCCCGGCGATGATCCGCGCCTTCTGTTCCGCGGTCGCGCCCTCACGGGTGATCCGCACGCTCACATACGGCATCAGCGGCGCCCCGTCACATGTCCGCCGTCCACCCGCAGGGCGTGGCCGGTGACAAAGGCCGCCTCCGCGAGATAGAGCACCGCTTCGGAGATCTCCGCGACCTCCCCCACCCGGTTGAGCAGGGCCACCGGCCCGTATCCGTCGACATCGGCCGCCGCGTGCAGCGGGGTGCGGATCACGCCCGGGGCCACGAGGTTGACCCGGATGCCGTCGTCGGCCAGCTCCGCCGCCAGGCTGGTGGTGAGCGCGTGGACGCCGGCCTTGCTGACGACCGGCGCGGAGGCCGGGAATCCGGCGAGCGCGTGATCGACCAGCACCGTACCGATGTTCACGATGCTTCCGCCGCGGCCCTGCCGCCGCATCCGCCGCACCACGGCCTGGGTGGTGAGATAGGTGCCGCGCAGATTGCCCGTGAGATAGCCGTCCAACTCCTCCTCGCCGACCTCGGTGAAGGGGCCGGGTGCGAAGGTCCCGGCGTTGTTCACCAGGACGTCCACGCCGCCGAAGCGCTCCACCGCCGCCGCGACCAGCGCCGCCCCGGTCGCGGCCTCGCCGATACCGCCCGCCACCGCGGCTACCCGCTCGGGGTGCCCGAGTTCCTTCGCGGCCGCGGCGAGCCGCCCCGCGTCCCGGCCGTTGATCACCACCCGGGCGCCCCGGCCCAGGAAGGCGCGGGCGATGTCCAGCCCGATCCCGCTGGACGAGCCGGTGACGATCACCGTGCGGTCGGGGGGATTGGTCCCGCCGTCATCCGTCATGGTCGTACTCCTCTTGTCCGTACCGTGCGGGCAGACAGGCCCCGCACCTCCGAAGCTAGAAGCCCGGAACCGATAACACCACGACGAATATTGGAGCGTTGAATAAGCTCAGCTTATGGATTGGGATCTGCGTGACCTCGAACTGCTCCGTGTCACCGCCGAGACGGGCTCCCTCACGGCCGCCGCCGCTCGGCTCCATGTCAGCCAGCCCGCGCTGAGCCAGCGGCTCACCAGACTGGAGGACCGGCTGGCGCTGCGGCTCTTCGACCGCCGGGGGCGCCGGCTGGTCCCCAACGCGGCCGGACAGCGGGTGCTCGCCGCGGCCCACCACGTACTGACGGAGCTGCAGTCCGCCGACCGCGACCTCCGGGACCTGAAGGAAGGCAGGGACCGGCGGGTGCGCTTCACGGCCCAGTGCAGCACCACCTTCCAGTGGCTGCCGCCGGTGATCCGGGCCTTCCGGGAGCGCCACCCGGACGCGGAGATCAGGATCGAAACCGTCCCCGACGACGCCCCCGTGCCCGCGCTGCTGGCCGACCGGGTCGATATCGCGCTGCTGACCAAACCCGACCGGGAGCAGGACCGGGTGGAGCTGCGGCGGGTCTTCGACGACGAGATGGTGGCCGTCGTCCCGGACGGCCACCCCTGGGCCGGGCGGTCCCGGCTCACCGCCCGCGATTTCGACGGTGTCCATCTGGTCCTCTACGACGTGTACGACCAGAGCCGGATCCCGTCGGTCCCGCTGCCGCTGCCCCCGGGCGCCCGGCCCGGCCGGATCACCACCATGCCGGTCATCACCGATCTGGTCGTCGAGATGGTCGCCGGGGGCCAGGGAGTGACCGTCCTGCCGAACTGGGTCGCGGCCCCGTACACCGCATCGCACGGCCTGGCGCTGGTCCCCGTCGGCGTCCGGCCCCTGACCCGCACCTGGTATCTCGCGACCCGGCCCGGCCCCAAGTCGCCGTACCTCCTGGCCTTCCTGGAGGAGCTGGCGGCCGGACTGGGCGACCCCGCCCGGAAAGGGGCTACTGCGGGGTGATGTTGAAGACCCCGCACTGGACCGACGGGGAGAGCAGCAGCAGGGCGTCGTTGCACGCCGAAACGATGTCGGTGTGCTCTTCCGTGGTGATGATGATGTCACCGAACTCGTTCGAGGCAGCGGCGGTGGTCGCGGTGCCGGCCACGGAGGCGGCGGCCAGGGCCAGGGCGGCGAGGGCGGTACGGATACGCATGGTCACGTCCTTCGGCGGGGCTCGGTGCCGCGGACTGCGGCACCGCCCCCCAGCGATCCCCGGCCCGCCGCCCCCGGACACCGGTTCCGCGGTTTCACCCCCGATCGGACGCGGCGGCGCGCGGTCGTCCAGGTGAGCCGGGGGTACGGCGCCCCCGGCGTCCGGCGGGGCGGCCGTGCGTTCGCACCCGCCGAGACGCCCCCCCCGCACGTTGACGGTGGACAACTGTTCGCCGCCGCGGCGGACATGGCCGCGAACCGGGCCGCCACCCGGCCCGGCGGTACACGCATCGACCGACGTGATCATCCCTTGTCCCGTCATTGCGCCCAAACGGGTGAATGCCGCGCATCGAGGGATTTACGACTGCTTATGATCCGCTTCTGTGATGGAAAGTCAGAGCGCAGGTACTCTGCGTGACACGGCCGATGTGATCATCCTGGGCGCAGGCCCGGCCGGACTGCTCCTCGGCAACCTCCTGCTGGCCGCCGGGGTCGACTGCGTCGTCCTGGAACGGTCCGCCGAGACGGAGGTACGGACCCGGGCGCGCGCCGGGTTCCTCGCCGCGAACACCGTACGGATCCTGGACCGCCACGGTCTCGCCGACGGGCTGCACCGGACCGGCCGGACCCACTCGACCTGCGAATTCCGCACCGAAGACGGCCGGTTCCGGCTGGACTACGGCAGCCTCGGCCGCGGCGAGCCGCACACCGTCTACCCCCAGCAGGAGCTGGTGGGGGATCTGCTGACACGGTACGCCGACCGGGGCGGGCGGATCCGCTTCGGGACCGAGGCGCTCGCCGTACGGGACGCCGACGGCCCACACCCCTCCGTCACCGTCCGCGGCCCCGACGGCCGTCCGGGACGCTGGCGGGGCCGGTACGTCGCGGGCTGCGACGGCCGCCACGGCGCGGCCCGCCGCTCCCTCCCGCCCGGAGCGGTCCGGCGGTACCACCGCGACCACGGGATCTCCTGGCTCGGTCTGCTCGCGGAGGCGCCGCCGAGCCTCGATGCCGTGGGATACGCGGTGCACCCCGCCGGGTTCGCCGGTCATATGGCCCGTACGGCCGACATCACCCGCTACTACCTCCAGTGCCCCCGCGGGACGGCGCCCGACGACTGGTCCGAGGACCGGATCTGGGCCGAGCTGGAGCTGCGGATGCGGGGCCCCTTGCACCGGGGCGCACTGATCCAGCGCACCGTGGTCGACCTGGAGTCCGACGTACTCGAACCACTGCGCCACGGCCGTCTCCTCCTGGCCGGTGACGCCGCGAGCCTGCTCAGCCCGTCCGCGGCCAAGGGCGCCAACCTGGCGGTGCTGGAGGCGGAGCTGCTGGCCCGCGCCCTCACCGACGACCTTCTGCACGGCGAATCCGAGGGCCTCGGCACCTACTCGGCACGGTGCCTGGACCACATCCGGCGGGCCCAGCGGTTCTCGCAGTGGATGATCCGCCTGCTGCACGACCTTCCCGACAACGCCGTCGCCGTACCGCACGACGACGGCCTCATCAGGCGGCCCTGCCTCGAAACGCTGCGTACCTCGCGCGCCGAACAGGACTGGTTCGCCGAGCAGTACGTCGGCGTCTGAACCCCCGCCTCCGACCCTTGCGCCTCACCCCCGCCTCCGACCCTCGCGCCTCCGACCCTCGCGCCCCCGCCGCGACCTCCCACCCCCGTGCCCCGAACCACCGAACCACCGAACCACCGAAACCTGAGGACACCCCTCCGATGAAGCCCCAGACGCCGCAGATCCCGAGCGACGCGGCCCGCCTGAGTGCCGCGGCCGACTTCGTCAGGGAGCACGACACCGCTGCCCTGCTGTCGCTACTGCTCCCCGGCCTCGACGCCCTGGAATCGCGGGCCCTGGAGGACCGCTGCCATTTCTCGCACGCCGCGCTGCTGGTCTTCCCGCCCGACCCGGCGACCCTCCGGGCCGAACTGGCCTCCTGCGGACTGGCCGTGGACCCGGACGCCGAACCCGCACCGAGTGTGGTGGTACGGGACCGGCTCGCCGCCCGGCACCGGCACGATCCGGCCGGGCTGGACGTCCGCATCCTGCGCCCGTCCGTTCCCGGGCCGGGCGCCGAGCACCGTACGGTCGAAGTCTTCGCGCTCACCGTGCCGCCCGGCTCCGGGCTCGCCGCCGTCGCCGCGTACGAGCGGGCCCGCGAACACGAGGCCCATCTCGCCTTCGAGGTCGAGCACCCGGACCCGCTGGTGCTGCGCGGTATGTGCGCGATCCTCACGGGCCACGGAGCCGTACCCGACGGCGGAGGCTACAACCCGCACGAGGACGGCACGGTCTTCTACTTCACCGCGCCCGGCGATACGAAAGCCGGATACGGGAGGGTGGAGCTGTACGCGCCCGGCGACCACCGCGCGGTGCTCGCGGCCCACCTCGGCACCCCGGGGCAGGCACCCGCCGCGCACCCCCGGACCCCCGGGCCCGCGCACCCGGCCCGGTCCACCCGGTCCGCCCAGCCCGCCGAAACGCTCCTGCGCCTGCTGACCGGCGCCTGGACCACCCAGGCCCTGGCCTGCTTCGCCGCACTCCGCATCCCCGACGCCATGTCCACGGACACCGCCCTCACCGGCGGGCCCCTCGCCGACCGGACCGCCACCGACCCCGAGAGCCTGGCCCGGCTGCTGCGCTACCTCGGGATGCTGGACGTGGTCACCGGCGACGAGGAGAACGGCTTCCGGCTCACCCCCGCCGGCGCCCTGCTCCGCGCCGACGCCCCGGGCTCCCTGCGGCCCCTCGCCCTGCTGTACGGCGGCCCGTTCTACGAGTCCTTCGCCGCCCTCGGCCACACCCTCCGCACCGGACGGACCGCCTTCGACCACGTCTTCGGCGCCCACCACTTCGACCACTTCGCCCGCCACCCCGAACTCGCCGGACTCTTCGACCGGTCCATGGCCGCGAGCACCCGGATGTTCGAACCCCTCACCGGCCACCCCGTCATCACCGCGGCGGGTATGGCGGAACGCCCCGCAACGGTCGTCGACATCGCGGGCGGCAACGGCGAACTGCTCGCCCGCCTCCTGACCGCGCACCCCCGCCTCCACGGCACCCTCCTCGAACGCCCCCACGCCGTCGAAGCGGCCCGCCGCACCCTCGCCGACGCGGGCTGCGCCGACCGGTGCACCTTTCTGACCGGCGACTTCGCCGACGTACCCCCGGACGGTGAGGTCTACGTCCTGTCCCGCGTCCTCCACGACTGGGACGACGACCGCTGCACCGAGATCCTCCGGCACTGCGCCCGCGCCATGCCCGCCCACGCCGATCTGCTGATCGTCGAACGCCTCCTCCCCACCGACGGCTCCCCGTCTCTCGCCGTCTCCTGGGACCTCCACATGATGTGCAACGTCGGCGGCAGGGAGCGCACCGCGTCCCACTACGCCCGCCTGCTCGCCGCCGCGGACCTCGCCCTGCTCTCCCGCACCCCGCTCCCGCTGGAAGGCCATGTGCTCCACGCACGCAAGTCCGCCCGAGCCTGAGCGGGCCCCGTCGACCCGCGCAGGCGGCGACGCGGAACGCGAGCGGGAGGACGTCGCAGAGCGCGGCGGGCCGCGCCGCCGCCCGCGGTTCGGCGGCCACCCGCGCCGGGCCCGAAGCCGCCCTGACCGAAGCCGCCGGCGGCACGATCAGGGCGGGTGACCGCTGCCATCACGGTTGTGTATTGGATCTCCGGGGCCGGACGGGGCCAGGCTGGTGAAGGGGCACGGGCCCCACGGTCGGGTTCCCCGGGAACCCGATCTCCATCACGGCCGACGAGTGGGGCGAAGGCCCGCACGGCCCGGCGAGAGGCAGGGGCAGAGCGGTGCGAGTGACCGTGGTGGGCGGGGGGATCGCGGGGTTGACCTGTGCCCTCAGCCTGCATGCTGTCGGTGGGAATCCCCGGGTGTACGAGGCCGCACGGTCCGTCGAAGCGGTCGGAGTGGGGATCAACCTGCTGCCGCACGCCGTCCGCGAGCTGGCCGAACTCGGCCTGGCCGATGAACTGGCGGCCGTCGCGCTGCCCCCGGATCGGCTGAGTTACCGTGACCGTGCGGGCAAGGTGGTGTGGGAGGAACCCCTGGGGCTGGCCGCCGGCTACCACTGGCCGCAGTACTCCGTGCACCGGGGACGCCTCCAGACACTGCTGCTGGCGGCGGTACGCGACCGTCTGGGACCGGACGCGGTCCGTACCGGTCTGCGCTTCCAGCGCTTCGAGGAGAACCCGAACGGCGTTCGGGCTCACTTCCTGGACCGGACGAGCGGCCGGACGGTGACCGAAGACGCCGAGGTGCTGGTCGGCGCCGACGGCATCGACTCGGTGGTCCGCGCCCGGCTCTACCCGGACGAAGGCCCCGCGCGCGGGAACGGCGTTCAGATGTGGCGCGGGGTCGCTCCGCACCTGCATTTCCTCGACGGCCGTACGATCGTGGTCGCCGGGGGCACTCCGGGCGACAAGTTCATCGCGTACCCGATCGGCGACCCGGCGGCCGAGGCCGGCGACGCCCTGGTGAACTGGGTACTGGAGGTACGGCACGGACCGTCCGCCCGGCCTCCGGGCGGCACCCCCCGCCGTATCACCCTGGAGGAGGCCCGGGCCGGACTGACCTCCTGGGGCCCGCCGTTGACCGACCCGGCCGTGCTGGCCGAACGCTCCCCGGTGATCGCCGAGTATCCGATGCTCGACCGCGACCCGCTGCCCCGCTGGAGCTTCGGACGGGTCACCCTGCTCGGTGACGCGGCCCACCCGATGTTCCCCATGGGCATGAACGGCGGATCGCAGTCGATCGTGGACACTCGCGTACTGGCCTGGTGTCTGGCCCGGGAGAAGGATCCCGTGACCGCGCTCCGCCGTTACGACCACATCCGTCGGCCCACCGTCAACGCCGTCGTGCTCGCCAACCGGGAGCTGGGACCGGAGGAGATCATCGCGCGGGCCGAGTTGTCCGGCGGACCTCTCCCGGCCCGCCGGTCCGAAGCGATCGCGAACCGCTACCGGGAGCTGGCTCGGGCCACGGTGGCCCAGGTCAACACCACCGCGTCATGGACGACCACGCGCCGTGCTCCGAGCCCGGCACCGTGAGCCGGCCGCTGCGCCGCACCACTCGGCGGCAGGCACGGCCGGGCCGGTTCAGCCGAAGGTCAGCGCGTAGGCCTGGAGCTCTTCTCCGAAGCGGACTTCGAGGTGTGCCGTGCGGGCCTGCTCGTGGTCGGTGAGCCGGTGGAGGGCCGGTGCTCCGGAGACGGTGAGGGTGCGGACGGGTTTGCCGTCGAGGAGGACGGTGACCGTGCCGGTACCGGCGAGGACGATGTTGGCGTTGCGGGCCCGGTAGCGGAGGGCGAGGCGGGCGCCGGGCCCGGCGGTGAAGTGTTCGTATCCGGCGGTCCAGGTGCCGTCGAGGGAGATGCGGTTCAGGGGGAGGGGGCGTCCCGGGAAGCGGTAGGCGGTGGCCTTGCTGTCGACCAGGGGAGTGCCGGTGTAGCCGCGGATGCGCTGGGTGCTGAGGTACGTTTCCGGGGTCCGGTTCTCCGTGAGGTCGTCCCCGGCGCGGCCGGTGGGTTCGGGGAGGGCGACGGTGGGGTCGGCCAGCCGGAGCAGGTCCCGGATCATGGTTTCGGTCCGGTCGTACTGGCCTTCGCCGAACTTGAAGTAGCGGACGGTGCCTTCGGCGTCGATGAGGTATTTGGCGGGCCAGAAGCGGTTGCGGTAGTTGCTCCAGGTGGTGAGGTCGTTGTCGAGGGCCACCGGCCAGGTGACCCCGAGCCTCCGGGCACCTTCGGCGACGTTGCCGCGTTTCTTCTCGAAGGCGAACTCGGGGGAGTGGACGCCGATGATCCGCAGGCCCGCGTCCCGGTAGGCGCGGTCCCAGTCGCGCAGATACGGGGCGGCCCGCTGGCAGTTGATACAGGAGTAGGTCCAGAAGTCGACCAGGACGACCTTGCCGCGCAGGCTCTTGAGGTCGACGGGCCGGTTGCCGGGGGTGTTCAGCCAGGAGTCGATGCCTTCGACGGGCGGGGCCTGACCGCAGGAGCGGAGTTCGTCGGCGCCGTCCTCGCAGCGGGAGAGTTCCTTGTTGGAGTCGTCGTAGAGGCCGGACAGCTTCTGCCGGGCGAAGCCGCTGTCCTCGACCTTCCGCTGGGCGGCGGCCGTGTAGTCGGGCAGGGCCCGCTGGAGGGCGGTGGTGAGGTCGAGGGCGAGCGCCGCGGCCAGCGCGATCATCAGCAGTCCGGCGGTGATCCGCAGGCCGCGGGCGCGGGTGCGGAAGGCGGCGACCCGGGCGGCGACCCGGCGTCCGGCGAGGGCGAAGGCGAGCAGCGGGATCGCGGTGCCGACGGCGAAGGAGAGGGTGAGGGCGACGATGTCCGCGCTGATCTCGCCGCGGGCACCGGCGACGGTGATCGCGGCGAGGACCGGACCGGCGCAGGGGACGTAGAGCACTCCGAGGCCGAGCCCGAGGACGAGGGCGCTGCCCTCCTTGTTCACCTGGCGCTGCGGGATCCGGGCGAACGGCCTCTCCAGCAGCCGCTCCACGGGAGGGAAGACCAGCCCGAGGCCGATCAGGACCAGCAGGGCCAGGCCGGTGAGGCGCAGGATGTCCTCGGGCAGTCCGAGGGCGGAGATGATGGTGACACCGAGCAGGGTGAAGAAGCTGAAGCTCAGGACGAGTCCGGCGACCACGGCGTAGGGGCGGCGGTTGCGCGGCGTCGCCCCGGGTGGTGCTGAGGTTGCTGCTTCGGGTGTTGCTTCGGGCGTTGTTTCGGGCGCTGCTTCGAGGAGGGCGGAGCCTGCCGGGCCCGTACCGGTGGCCCTTCTCCCCGCGCCTCCCGCCGGCGCGGACTCCCCGGCCGTACCGCCGGCGAGGAACACGACCGGGAGTACGGGGAGGATGCACGGTGAGACGGCGGTGATGAAACCGCCGAGCAGACCGATCAGGGCGAGGGTGAGCATGGTGACCGCCTTGGCTGGGGGAGAGCCCGATGGCGTCCCCTGGTGACAGTCATTCGGACCCGTACCCCGCCCGGATGGCATCGCACCCCGCCCGGACGGCACCGCACCGCCTGCGGCACGGGACCGCCGCTCCTGCCGCGCCGCGGGACGGCAGAAGGCCGGTACCCCCGGGGAGAAGGGGGCACCGGCCGGCGCGGGGTCGCAGGGACGCAGGGGGTCGCAGGGTCGCAGGAAAGATGTGGAGCGGGGGGCTACTGGGGCATCAGCACGGTGTCGACGATGTACACGGTGGCGTTGGAGGTGCCGACATTGCCGCAGACGACGGAGGCGGAGTCGTTGACCCGGTACGACTCGCCGGATCCGCTGGTGGTGACCGTGCCCTTCTGCAGCGTCTCGAAGGAGCCGTTCGCGAGCTGCCCAGGCGTCAGGTTCCGGCCGACGACGTGGTAGGTGAGGATGTCCGTGAGCAGCTTCTTGTCGGCGAGCACCTTGTCGAGGTCGGCCTTCGGGATCTTCGCGAAGGCGTCGTTCGTCGGAGCGAACACCGTAATGCCCCGCGCGTTGTTCAGGGTGTCCACCAGCCCGGCCTGCTTGACCGCGCTGACCAGTGTCGACAGGGCGGGATTGTTGGAGGCCGCGGTGGCGACCGGGTCCTTGGCCATCCCGTCGAAGGAGCCCGCGCCCTCCTTCGGGACACCGGCACAGGCCGGGCCGAACGGCTGACCGGGTGTCATCGCATCAGCCGCCGGTGCCTTGCCGGCCTCGGCCGCCTTCTCGGACGCGGGGGAGGAAGCGGCCTTGGTGCCCGAGCCGGAGTCGGAACACCCGACCAGCACCAGGGGGAGCAGGACGGCGGCAGCCACGGCCGTCGCGGTACGGGCGGCACGCATACGGTTCATGATCAGGATCTCCTGTTGAGCGGGGAGCCCCCGGACGGGGACCCGGTGGACGGGGAATCGGTGGACGTACGGCGGCCGGCCCGGCCCGCCCGGGGAGGCGGTACGGACCGGGGGCGCTCCATGCCCCGTATTCGCAGGCACCCGCCCGCCGGATGGGTCGGTCATCCCTTCCGGTGAATCACGGCCGTACGCCTGACGCGGCAGCGGCAGCGTCAGTGGCCGGTGGCCTGGTCCGTCCGCCCATCCGCGGCCCGGTCCGCTACGAAGACGTACGGAGGAGGCGACCGCACCGCGGTGGCCGGCCACGCCCCTGCCACCCGGCGACAAGGAAACCCATGCGATGGACAACCCGCTCCAGGACGGCCGACCCGGGCCTCCCCTCGGCCCGTACGGTGCTGCCGGAGCCCGCCCGGTGAACCGCCCGCTCCCCTGCGGGGCCACGGGGGCACCCGGCCGCAGCGACCTCCCCGCTCTCATGCAGCAGGTCGCCCAAGGCGACAAGGAGGCCTTCTCCTCCCTCTACGACGCCCTCGCACCGCTGGTCTTCGGGATCGTCGTCAAGGTTCTGCGCGACCGGGCCCAGTCCGAGGAAGTCGCCCAGGAAGTCATGATCGACCTCTGGCGGCGGGCGGCCCGCTACCGGCCGGAGGCGGGCGCCGTCACCACCTGGGCGGCGACCATCGCGCACCGCCGCGCGGTGGACCGGGTCCGTTCCGCGCAGGCGGCCGCCGACCGCGAACAGGCCCAGGCGGCCCGTGAGCACCGGACCGCGTTCGACGAGGTGGCCGAGCAGGTCGAGATCCGCCTGGAGAGCGAACAGGTGCGCCGCTGTCTGCGCGGCCTGACCGAACTCCAGAACCAGGCCGTCACTCTCGCCTACTACCGGGGACTGACCTACCGGGAAGTCGCCGAAACGCTCCGCACACCGCTGCCCACCATCAAGACACGCATGCGCGACGGCCTCATCCGGCTCCGCGACTGCATGGGGGTGAACTCATGAAACAGCCCGCTTCCGATATCCACACCCTCGCCGCCGCCTACGCCCTCAACGCCATCGAAGGCGCCGACCGCGAGGCCTTCGCCCACCATCTGCGCCAGTGCGAACCGTGCCGCCAGGACGTCATGGAGTTCGAGGCCACCGCCGCACGCCTGGCGGCCGCCGCCGCCCAGCCGCCGCCCCCGGCCATGAAGGAACGAACCCTCGCGGCCGTCGACGGAGTCCGCCAGCACCCCCCGCATCTGAAGGCCCCGAAGACGGGCCCCGGCTACTGGCGGCGCACCGGCATGCCCCTCGCCCTGGCGGCGAGCCTCGCCGCGGCCGCTTCGTTCGCCGGGCTCGCCGTCCGGCAGCACCAGACGGGAGAGGAGCACCGGCAGCGGGCGGACCGGAACCAGCAGCGCCTCGACGGCATCAGCACCGTACTGGCGGCGCCCGACGCCCGTACCGTCCACGGCAGAACCGCGAACGGAGCCCTCACCACGGTCACCGCCTCCGCGAGGGAGAACAGGGCCGTCTTCACCGCCGCCGCCCTGCCCACCCCCGCCCCGGGCACGACCTACCAACTGTGGCTGAACCACCAAGGCACCATGCGCCCGGCCGGTTTCATCCACGGGAACGGCACGGTCCTCCTCGCGTCCCGCCCCTCCGGGGCCACCGCCCTCGGACTCACCGTCGAACCGTCCGGAGGCTCACCCCGCCCCACCACATCTCCGCTGCTTCTGATGGACCTGCCTACCTGACGCCCTCCCGGCCGCACCCCGCCGGGCCGGGGCCCGGACGGAACGGGCCGTGCCGAGATCCGGCTCCCGGCCGGCGGCATATCGCGTACGCCGTCCGGGCGCTGCGGGCCCGAGCCCGCAGCGCCGTACTCCACCGGCTCAGGAGAGAAGAGGTTCCACCATCGAGTCACCCGCCAGGATCCGCCAGGCCGGGATCCGGACCGTCCGGGTGACCGGCCCGGGTTTCGCTCCGAAGCCACCGGACGGCAGCCCCGTCAGCAGATCCCCGCGCGCATGGGCCAGCCGCAGATGACGGGCCGGGTCGATCGCGTGGCCGGGGCCGGTGTCGATGAGCACCGCGGTGTTCCCCTCGTCGGTGGTGAACAGCAGATCCACGGTCTGTCCGCCGACCACGGCAGCGCGTTCGAGTGCGGTGTGTCCGCGCTCGCCGAGGTACTGCTGGAGCCGGTCCGCCAGTTCCTCCCGGAGTCCGGCCGCCGGCTTCGCCGCCGCGGCCGCGCCGGAACCGGGTGACATCCCGGCGCCCAGCAGCTCCGAGCGTTCGGCCAGCAGCGCCGGGAGCCCTGCCTGACCCAGCCAGAAGCCATGGCTGCCGACCGTGATCAGCTGCGATTTGGCGCGGGTGATCGCGACGTTCCAGAGGTTGACCTGACTCGACACCCAGTGCGTCGTCCGCGGCGGGGTGTTGCCGGTGGCCACCGGGCTGAGCACCATAACATCGCGCTGTCCGCCCTGGAAGGCGTGCACGGTACCGACCCGTACCCGGTCGTCGTCCGCCCAGATCCGTGCCAGGGCGTCCTTCTGCGCCCTGAAGGGCGTCACGACGCCGATCGTCGCGTCCTCGGGCAGCCGGAGGAGGAGTTCGTCGACGGTCTCCCGGATCCGCCCGGCCTCCGCCGCATTGCGCCAGGACTGCCCGCCCGCACCCTGGGCGGACTCGCCATGGGGTACGTCCACCCACCCCAGCACCGGTGCCGGGTCCACCGCCCCCGCCGGGTCCGCCGCCGGGACCTGGCGCCGGACATCGGTGAGGACCTGCAACTGTCCCGCGTAGCAGTACCCGTTGACGATATCCGCGATCTGCGGGTGACAGCGGTAGTGCTCGTCCAGGAGCAGGGCCGCGTCACCGTGCTGAGCGGCCGCGTGGTACGAGGCGTATGTGGTGTACGCCAGCCGGTGGTCCTCCAGTTGTGCCGCGCTCAGCCCGGCCCGGGTCCTTGCCTGCCTCTCCTGCTCGGGGGTGACCCCCGGGATATGCCCGAGCTGCATGGGATCCCCGATGATCAGCGCGCGTTCCGCCCTGAAGAGCAGCGGCAGCACCGAGGGGATCGAACACTGGCTCGCCTCGTCGATCACGACGAGGTCGAAGAGTTTCGGTACGAGGTCGAGCTGACGCACCGAATGCGTGCTGACGGCCCAGCCCTTCAGATGCGCCATCAGATTGCGCTGGCTCTTCTGGAACCCGGAGCGCCGGAGCAGCGCTTGGTGCCGCTGGCTCATCAGGGAGCGTCCGCGGATCATCGCTTCGGCGGCCACGGCCGCGGCCAGTTCGCCGGAGATCTTCGGCAGGGCGGCGCCGCTCTCCAGCCGCGCCTGCTTCAGCGCCTCCTCGTCCCGTTCGAGATGCCCGGCCGTCAGCTCCCGGATCTGCGCCTCCACGGCCGCCGCGTCCGCGAGCGACAGCAGGAGGCCGGGCGGAGCGGGGCGGTCGGTGGCCCAGGCCGGCCGGGGTGCGGCCGGGGTCTCCCCCACCGCGGCGGCGAAGGCGGCCAGCGCCCGCCCCCTGCGCCACGGTCCGAACGCGAACCACGGTGCGGTGGCGGCCCTGCGGGTCCGCTCCTCCCAGCGGGAGAGCGCGGCACCTTCGTCGGCCCACGCTGCTCGGAGCAGATCCACGGGAAGCTCCAGCTGCTCCGCCCGCCGGGCCCGTTCCCGGACCAGTTCCAGCAGCTGTTTCTCCTCGCCGATCAGCCGGGCCGCTTCCTCCCGCTGTGCGGCTATCAGGGCCCGGAGGCTCCGCAGTTCACCGGCGACGGTCGCCGAGCCCCGGGCCGGGGCCGGGACCGGGCCGTCCAGCAGCTTGCGGAGCTTCTCGGCCTCGCGTTGCAGCGCTTCGGCGTTCCCGGTGCGCATCAGCAGCCCCGGGGAGATCGCGTCGCAGCGTTCGGCGACCACGTTCACGGCCTCGTTGTTGGTGGAGGCGACGAGCACGGACTGACCGGCGGTGACGGCCGTGGTGACGACGGCGGTGACGACCTCGCTCTTGCCGGTCCCGGGCGGACCGGTCGCCACCGTCAGCGGCCGGGTCATCGCCGAGATCACCACCTGCTCCTGGCTCTCGTTGCACGGCCCCGGCGCCACGACGACGGGCACGCCGTCTTCGGCGGCGGCGTCTTCTCCGCCGGTGAGCAGCGCGCCCAGCGCCGTACCCGGGATCTGCCCGGTCCGGCCGGAGATCTGGAGCAGGTTGTCGACCAGGGGCGCGGTCGCGAGGCGTTCCGCCCCACTGGGTGTCAGGAGTACGGCGGCGTTGTGCGCACCGGGCCTCAGCGAATCCATGACGGAGCGGTTGCTGAGCGCGGACAGGTCGAGGGGCTCCAGCTCGGAAAGCCCCAGCTCCGTGAGGAGTTCCCGGACGGCCCTGAGCATCTGGGCGCCGTTGCCCTCCTGCCAGTTCGGCTGCCAGCGGGCGATCAGGTCCGCCGCGGCGTCGTCGGCGAGTATCTCGGTGACCACACCGGTGTGCAGGGACGGCACTCCGGTGGGGCGGAGCAGGCCATGACCGTTCTCGTCGGGGGCGAGTTCCATCGGCTGGATCAGCAGGGGGGCGATCCGTACGGGCGAGCGGCGTCGCCCGTCGCCCTGCTCGGGAAGCGTGATCGCCGGATACCCGTACCAGTACTCCTGGGTACCGGGCCCGTCGGCCGGTGCGCCCCCGGTCTTCGGCTGGGGCAGCTCTCTCGGGGCGGGCAGCCCGGATCCGAGGCCGGACTGGATCGTTTCCGCGTCACGGGCCCACAGGAAGTACGCGGAACCCTGGCCCTTGTCCCGGTCGGGCATCATGCCTGCCGCCGCCTGGGCGCCGAGACAGTAGGCGTAGTAGCGCAGAAGCCGTTCCGGGTCGACTCCGTCCGTGGCGTCCTGCTGGGCGAGTTCCCGTGCCTTCAGCAGGGCCGGGGACGGCAGCGGAGTCCCCGCGGCGGCCTCGCGGGGCGGCGAGGGGAGGGTCACCGACCGGGCCACCGAGCGCGCCAGCGGTAGCGTGTGCGTGGCCCGGATCGTGGACTTGGTCGGACGCTGCTCCTCCGGTACCCCCTTGCGGACCATCTGCGCCGTCAGGTACTCGAACAGGTCGTCCGGTGTGATCCAGCCGCTCTCCTTGATCCGCCCGCTGCGCAGCCCTTCCACGATTTCGCCGGTGAAGCGGGAGGTGCCGAGTGAGGAGCCCTCGGGAGACATCGCCGACGCCGTCTGGAGGGCGTCGGAGGCGGTGATGAAGTAGACGCCGGTCGGCCGCAGCAGGGTGCTGGGCGCCGGGCGGTCGTCGCCCGAACCCTTGGCGGTCCAGCCCTGGACGACGGAGCCGCTGGAGCAGCAGTCCAGGAGGACGACCTTTGAGGAGGCCCGGCAGGACTGGAGCATGCGCTCCAGGAACTCGGCGGGTACGGCTGTTCCCGGCAGGTCGTCGGGGTCGGCGTCCCGGGTGAGGAAGTAGAGCTGGCCGTCGGCCTCGCAGTACTCCCCGTGCCCGCTGAAGTAGAGCAGCGCGGTCTCGCTGGCGCTGCGGGCCTCCAGGAACTCCTCGATGGCGTGCAGCATCTCGGCGCGGGTCGGCTCGGGGACCATCGCGCAGTCGTTGTACATACCGATCTCGGTGGCCTCCAGGACCGCCTGCATATAGTGCAGATCGGCCCGGACGGGCGGGAGGTCGTGGTACCGGTCGCTGTCGTAGGTGGATACGCCGATCAGCAGGGCGTACCGGTCGTTCTCACTCACCCGGCACCACCGGTCGTGTCCTCTGCGCCGTCGAGGAAGCGCTGTACGAGCTGGTCGTCGTCGCGTGCCTGCCGGCCGGTGACGCGGAGGGTGGCGCCGTCGGCCCGGGTGACGATGATGGTGCGCTGCGGTACGCGGACCAGCCAGATCTGGATGCCGGCGGCGACGAAGGAGCCGCCGCCGAAGACCAGGCTGATCACCTCGGTGACCGAGCCCTTGTCCCGGTCGTGGCCCGTCTCCCGGCGCGGGACGTGGAGCGCGGCCTGCGGATCGGCGCCGGAGAGGGCCGCGAGAAGCTCACGGGCGTCCTTGCGGGCGCGCAGCGGATCGTCGTCGACGAGATGGATGCGGGCCCGGTCGGCGGCCGGATCGGTGTAGGTGGTGCTCACGTTCGTTGTCCCCCTTGAGTCCCCGTGGAGTGCGCACACGGACCGCCCAGGCTATCGACCGCCTCGTACCGTCGAGGCTTCGGTATCCGAAACCTCCCGGTCGATGACGCGAATCGGACTACGGGGGTCCCGGCGTCCGCCTACGGTACTTAAGGCACGGCGCGTGTACGAGCGGTAGCGGTAGGCGACCGGTCTGCTCGTGTACGCGGTACGGAGCGTGACGGCTGACGCGGACGGGCGTTGGCCGGTGGAGGTGATACGGCATGAACGACCCGACTCAGGACAACGATGCCGGTCAGAGCCCGGAGCCCGACCCCGGCGGCTCGGGCATCCTGCGTGTCTTCGGCCGCCAGTTGAAGCGCTTCAGACTCCGGGCGGGCCTGGAACGGACCGATGTCGGGGACCGGCTGGGCTACTCGGCCTCCACGATCGCCGCCTATGAACAGGGCCGCCGGGTGCCCCCGCCGAAGTTCATCGACCGGGTCGACGAGTTGCTGGACGCGGGCGGTGTGCTGGTGGAGATGAAGGAGGAGGTGGCGCGGTCGCAGTATCCGGCGTTCTTCCGCGATGCGGCGCGGTTGGAGGCGGAGGCGGTCGAGCTGCATGTGTACGCGAACCAGGCGGTGCCGGGGCTGTTGCAGACGGCGGAGTACGCGCATGCGGTGTTCGGGATGCGACGTCCGCTGCTGGATGAGGAGACCATCGCCGCTCGGGTGGCTGCTCGAATGGTCAGGCAGGAGATCGTCAACCGTCCTCCCCTGCCCACTGTCAGCTTCGTCATCGAAGAGGCGGTGATGCGTCGACCACTTGGCGGGGTATCGGTGATGCGAGCACAGTTGGAACAGATCATGTTGATCGGGCTGCGGCGCAACGTGGCCGTGCAGATCATGCCGACGGAGCGCAACGACCATGCTGCGCTGAGCGGACCGTTCACCTTGATCGAGACCACCCAAGAGCGCAGGATCGCCTACGTGGAGGTTCATAGGCACAGTCGCCTCCATACGGAGCGCGAGCACGTTCGAGAGTTGGAGGAGCAGTATGGGCTTCTCCGCGCGCAAGCGCTCACTCCGCACGATTCGCTGGCGTTGATCGAGAAGCTACTGGGAGACAGATGAATACCAATCAGTCCGTGTGTGGTTTTGCCGGACTTGCCTGGTTCAAGAGTAGCTACAGCAGCGGCGAGGGCGGCGAATGCATCGAGGTAGCCACAGACTCACACGCTATTCACGTGCGTGACTCCAAGGATACGGCTCGCGCGAGCCTGAGGGTTAGCGCGTCCGCCTGGGGCATATTTGTGGGCTTTGCAGCCCGGTAGACTGACCAGAAGCCACAAAGGCGCCCCGTACACGAAAGGTGTCCGGGGCGTCTTGCACCACGTTGCTGCCTCGCGCGTGGGAGGCAGCGTCCATCGCCCGGAGGGTGCGGAGCAGGAGAGCCGTGGCCAACGGGTGCTCGGAGTCGGGGGCGGGCATCTGGCTGATCGGGCCGGCTTTCACACCGCGGCGCATGGAGTCGCTGCGGCCCGCGATCGAGGCCGTCGTCACCGACCTCCTGGACGGTCTGGAGGCGCTGGACGACCGTGCGGACGGCGCGGCAGTCGATCTGCGGGCGCACTGTCGTGCCGGCGGACGAGGAGAACGCCCCGGACCCGCAGCCGTCGTTCATCGGCAGTGACGTCATCGCCCTGCCCGTTCTCCTGCGCCCGCAGGGCCGCGCGGCGCGGTGAACCGGCCGTCCCGGTGAGCACCGGCCGTCCCGGTGAACACGGACCGCCCCTCCCGATACGGACGGCGTCGATCCGCCGCCCACGCCGCGTGCCGTGACACACCACAGGAGGGGCCGCCACGACGGCGGCCCCCGGGCCGGGGCCGCGCCGCCGCCGCACACCCGCCCGCGTGTTTCGCTCGCATGTTCAAGCAGCGTCGAACGAGGAAAGACACGAGTACATGACCAGCCACCAATTACAGATTCTCTTCCTCGACATCGCGCTGATCCTCGTCCTGGCCAGAGGACTCGGCTATCTCGCGACCAGAGTCAAACAGCCGCCGGTCGTCGGCGAGATCCTCGCGGGCGTGCTCCTCGGCCCCACTCTGTTCAACGGAGCGATCAGCGAGGCGCTCTTCCCCGAGGACGTACGCCCGATCCTCGCCGGCATGGCCAACCTCGGTGTCGCCCTGTTCATGTTCGCCGTCGGACTGGAGATCGAGAGCAAGACGCTCAGGGGCTACGGGCGGGTCACCGTGGTGTCGGCGCTCGGCTCGACCCTGCTGCCGTTCGTCCTTGGCATCGGACTCGCCTTCGTCCTGCTGATCCGGCACGACGCCCCGAACACGGGAGCGTTCGTGGTCTTCATCGGTCTGGCCGTGTCGGTGACGGCCTTCC
The DNA here is from genome assembly GCF_044763775.1 of Streptomyces sp. NPDC094448. Taxonomy (NCBI): domain Bacteria; kingdom Bacillati; phylum Actinomycetota; class Actinomycetes; order Kitasatosporales; family Streptomycetaceae; genus Streptomyces; species Streptomyces sp. NPDC094448. Next base: position 163,728 of record NZ_JBIWGU010000001.1, read on the forward strand.
CCGTGCTGGCCCGCATCCTCACCGACCGGGGGCTGAGCCGTACGGCCATCGGCGGTATCGCCCTGGCCACGGCCGCGTTCGTCGATGTGGTCGCCTGGACCGTGCTCGCCGGGGTCAGCGCGTCCGTCGGCACGGAGGAGAACTTCTGGCTGATCACCCTCGCCCTGCCGTATCTGGCGGTCCTGCTGTTCGTCGTACGGCCGCTCCTGGCCCACTTCCTCGCGCCGGGCGGTAGACCGGCACCGGCCACCCCGCTCAAGTTCGCCGTCGTGGTGATCGGCGCCCTGCTGTCGGCCGCGGCGACCGAGGCGATGGGACTGCACCACATCTTCGGCGCCTTTCTCTTCGGACTGGTCGTACCGCGCGAGGGAGCGGCGGCGCTGCGCGCCGACATCCACGACCGCACCGGGCATCTGACCTCACTGCTGCTCCCCATCTACTTCGTCGTCGCCGGACTCAAGGTGGACCTGGGCGGCATCGGCATGTCCGGCCTGCTGGAACTCGGACTGATTCTGCTCGTCGCCGTACTCGGCAAGTTCGGGGGGACCTATCTCGCCTGCCGGCTGCTCAAGCTGCCCCGGCGCTCCGCCGCGACCCTCGGGGCCCTGATGAACACCCGTGGTCTGACCGAGCTGGTCGTCCTGGGCGTGGGGGTCGAGCTGGGTCTGCTGGACGGCTCCCTGTACTCGCTGTTCGTGGTCATGGCCGTGGTCACCACCGTGATGACGGGCCCGCTGCTGTCGCTCATCGGGCCGAAGGCGGACGAGGAGGAGGGAACCGGCGAGACCTATGTCGCCACCGCGGCCGGTGCCGAGTCCGAACCCGCTCCGGTCAGAGACGGCTCCCGCGGACCGCTGTAGAAGGCCGTGATCCTGTTGTCGGGGGCGCTGGAGCACCGGGGGCGGTCGCTCCGGTGCCCCGCCGCGGCGCCGTCGAAGAGCGCAGCGAAATCGGATTGGTGAATCTGAATCGTGGGTAAACACACCGGCCGCACCATTCGCCGTGTACCGGGATACCGCTGCTCGGCACGGCGTCCGGGCGCCCCGCGATCGTACGGAACCGTACCCGTCCGTCCTCGGGAATCAGGCCCAAGCGGTTCGCCCACACCCGCGGACACCTGCTCCGACCTGCGAATCGGCAGGATCGGACACAGGTTCCGACACCTCGTCGGCGGGGCGTCGCCGTCGACTTCCACTCCTCGGAACAGAAACGGAACAGATAACTCCTCTCCAGTTCGAACGGAACATGGGCTATCGTGCCTTGATCGACGATCACTAGAGCTGGGAGCGATGTGACTCATCCACACGCGCAATCAAAAATCGTCCCCGGGGTGCGGTTAAAGGTCGACAAGTTGGCTCCGCATATCAACAAGGCAATGGACGCCCTCGACGTGGCAGGCGAAGAGGTGAGTCTGGAACTCTCCCTGCTGGAATTGATCCGCACTCGCGCCTCCCAGATCAACGGTTGCGCCTACTGCGTCGACGTACACAGCAAAGACGCGCAGGACAAGGGCGAGAGCGACCGGAGGCTCTTCGCCCTTCCCGTCTGGCGGGAGGCGCCGTTCTTCACCGCTCGCGAACGAGCCGCACTCGATCTGACCGAGGCCATGACGCGGTTGAGCGAAGGTCCGGTCGGCGATGACATTCTCGCCGCCGCTGCCGCCGAGTTCAGCGAACTGGAACTGAGCGAGATCATCTGGACGGTCGCGATCATCAACACCTGGAATCGCGTTGTCGCCACCGCCCGGCCCTGGCCTCTCGGCTGAGACAGCACGGGCCGCGCCCCGCAGAGGACCGTGGAAGAAAGGACGCGTCACACATATGACTTCGCGATTAGACTCCATACCCTCCATCGAAGCGAATGAGAATCCCGGTCACGGCCTTGCCGAATCCGAGGAATCAGTATTCGCGGACTTCGTCTCCCGTGTGAACCTCTCAGGCGCCGTCGTCGCCGAGATCGGCGGCTCGTTCCCGGCCTCCCTGCTGGCGGAGAACGGCCTTGCCAAGTGGTATTCGATCGACCCCAACAGGGAAGCCGGAATCAGTGAGTCGGGTATTCGCGAGGTGCTCGCTGCCCGCGCGGAGGACATTCCGCTGCCGGATGAGAGTGTCGACGCGGTCTTCTCCTGCAATGCCTTTCAGTTCATCAATGTGCCCGAGGCCCTCGCGGAGATCCGCCGGGTGCTGAGGCCGGGCGGCCTGCTCTACACGCATTTCGGGCCCATCTGGAGCGCCGCAGACGGCCATCAGCTGGAGTACGTACGGTACGGGGACCGGGATCTGGCCTTCTGGCGGGACACCCTGCTGCCGCCGTGGTCCCATCTGAGCTACCCGCCGGAGGAGCTGCGGGCGCTGCTGCGCAGCGGACTGCCAGAGGACCTGGCCGATCTGCTGGTGTGGCATGTGCACGAGAGCGACACCGTCAACCGTATGTTCCTGGAGGACTATGTGGCCGCTGCACTCGACAGCGGCCTGCGCTGGGACACGGTGGCCGCATCGGCCCACCTGGACTACGAGATCGTGCCGCCCCGCTTCGATCCGGCTCTCCTGCGCGAGGTGACCCGGGCGGATGTGGCCGCCGCCGTCTCCGAGCGCCGTGGGCGTCCCACCCAGATCGGCGCGCGCGACGTACTGATGATCCTGCAGAAAGACACCGCTCCGGCTGCTGATCCCGACGTATGAGGAGTCCCATGTCCAAGCTTGCCCTGCACGGCGGTGACCCGGTCCGTTCCCGGCAGTCCGCCTGGCCGGCCTGGCCCCAGTACGACGAGGACACCGAGCGGGAGCTGATAGCCGCTCTCCGGTCCCGCCGCTGGGGTCTGAGCTGGCCCAGTGACGGGACCCAGGCGCGCGAGCGCCGCCTCGCGGCGGCCTTCGCACAGTACAACGGCGTCCCCTACTGCGTGAGTGTCGACCACGGTTCCAGCGCCCTCCTGGTCGCGCTGGAGGCGCTGGACATCGGTCCCGGCGACGAGGTCATCGTGCCCGTGATGACCTGGGTGGCCCCGGTCTCCACCGTCCTGCGGGTCGGGGCGCTGCCGGTGGTCGTCGATGTCGACCCGGAGACGGGATGCATCACCCCCGAAGCGATCAAGGCCGCGCTCTCGGAGAAGACGAAGGCCGTGGTCGTGGTGCATCTCGCGGCCACGGTCGCGGACCTCGACGGGATCACCCGGGTCGTCGAAGAGGCCGGGATCTCCCTCATCGAGGACTGTGCGCAGGCGCACGGTGCCAAGTGGCGCGGCCGGTCCGTCGGTACCTTCGGAGCCCTGGGAGCGTTCAGCTTCCAGAACGGCAAGGTGCTCACCGGCGGCGAGGGCGGCGCGGTGATCACCTCCGACGAGCGCCTCTACCACCGGGTCCAGCAGCTGCGGGCCGACTCCCGGAGGTACCCGGACGCCGAGGTCGTGGCCGGAGGCCATGAGCTCGAAGAGGTCGGCGAGGTGATGGGCGGCAACTACTGCATGTCGGAGCTGTCCGCCGGCGTCCTGCTCGATCAGCTGCCCCGACTCGATGGCCAGCACGAGCACCGCGAGAAGGTGGCGGCCGTGCTGGAGACCGGACTCGCCGCGCTGGGGGACTTCGGACCCATCCCGGTTCCGGAGCAGGTCGACCGGCGCTCCATCTACGAGTACGGCGTCCGGTTCCGCCCGGGAACCTTCGGGGACGTACCGGCGCAGCGCGTCGCCGACGCGGTCAGCGCGGAGCTGCACATGGCCTGGTGGCCGCCGGATCTGCCGCTGCACCGCAGCGTCATGCTGCACCCGCACACCAAACGGCGGTTCGCCCCCGTCTGGACCGAGGAAGGGCGCCGGCGGGCACTCGGCCGCACCTACGAGGGAGCGGAGCGGTACCGCGACACCACCCTGGTCTTCCACCACCAGGCGCTGCTCGGCGGTGTCGAGGAGGCCCAGGACATGGTCCGTGCGCTGGAGAAGGTACGGGCTCTGAGCCGGCACCTCTGAACCTCCGGCGCACCCGGTGCCGTCGACCGCCCATGACACCGGGACCTCAGGTGCGGATGAAGGACCAGGCCCCTTCGGGCGGATCCGGACCGCTATCGGCGACGTCCCGGGTCCTGCCGGTGAACGCCGGACCGCGCTCAGTGGGTCCGGGATCCGGGGTCCGTGAACGGCGCGGTGCTGCGACCGGCACCGCGCCGAACCCCGTGCCCGGCTACCGGGGCGTGCCGTTCGCGGTGCCGCCGCCGAACGGCCGAGCCGTCGACCGCCCGCCGACGCCCGGGGAACTCCCGGGCGTCGGCAGCGGCGGAACTCCGGAGCGGAGGACCACCCCCGTCGGCTCGGATCCGGAATCCCGCTGCTGGATCACCGACTCTGTTCGGCAGCCGCGGTCGCGGATTCCCCGGGCTCGGGCGCCGAGGGCCGGGCCGCAGCGGGACGGCGTGGCCGCAGCACGGTGAGGGCGATGGCCAGGCAGCCCAGGACGAAGCCGACGGTGATGCCGAACGCGAGCTGGTATCCACCGGTCAGGGCTTCCTGCTGGTTCTTGCCCTCGGCCAGCAGATCAGCGGTTCGGGAGGTGGAGGAGGCGGCCAGGACGGCGACCCCCAGCGCGCCACCGAACTGCTGCATGGTGCTGACCAGCCCGCCGGCCAGACCCGCGTCCTCGGGCGGGGCGTCCTCCATGGCCAGCGCCGTAAGTGCCGGCATGACCAGACCGCCGCCGGCTCCGAGGAGAAGCATCGCGGGGAGGAAGTCCACCAGGAAGGAGCCGTCCACGGGGAGACGGGTCAGCAGTGCCAGGCCGGCGACGACGGGGATCAGGCCGACCACCAGCATCATGCGGTTGCCGAAGCGCGCGTTGAGCTTCGCCGAGAAGCCGAGCGAGATGACCGCCGTCACCAGGGACATGGGGAGGAAGACCAGACCGATCTTCAGGGCGTCGTAGCCGAGTACCAGCTGGAGGTAGAGGGCGCCGATGAAGAACATGCTGAAGGCGGCCGCCACGTACAGCCCCTGAACGGCGTTCGCGGCGGACAGCTGAGAGGACTTGAAGAGACCCAGCCGCAGCAGGGGCTGGGCGGCCTTCGCCTCGCGTATGACGAACGCGGTCAGCAGGAGCAGCGCGACAGTGCCGAGGCCGAGCGTGTGGGCGGAGATCCAACCGTGCTCCGCGACCTTGACGATGGTGTAGATGCCGAGCATCAGACCCGATGCCACCAGGAGAGCACCGAGGAAGTCGGTCCGCCGGTCGATGCCCGGTCCCCGGTCGTCCTCCAGGACCAACAGGGCGACCACCACGGCGGCCGCGCCGACGGGAAGGTTGATGAAGAAGATCCAGCGCCAGCTCAGGGCATCGGCCAGAACACCGCCGAGCACCAGACCGATTGATCCGGCTCCGGTGAGCACGAATCCGAAGATGCCGAAGGCCTTTCCGAGTTCACGCGGATCGGAGAACAGCGTGACCATCTTCCCCAGGATCACTCCGGTTGCCAGGGCTCCGCCGACTCCCTGAATGAAACGGGAGACAATGAGCGCCGTCTGATCGTTGGACAGTCCACAGAGCGCCGATGCGACGGTGAACAGCACCAGACCGATCAGGAACATGCGCTTACGCCCGACGAGGTCGCCCAGCCGTCCCGAAAGTAACAGAAGGCTGCCGAAGGGGATAACGAAGGCGTTCACCACCCAGGACAAGTTGTCCTGAGTGAAATCGAGTTCCTGCTGGAGCGTGGGAAGGGCGACATTGACCACGGTTCCGTCGGTAATGATCATAAACATGCCCGTGCAGAGCACGCCAAAACTAAGCCAACGGGAGTTGGTCCCCGCCGGCGCGGAGTCGGTCACGCGGAAAACCTCCAAATGCAGCTGCATGTAAGGGAGTTGAGGGCTATAGTGAGTCTAGCGGCTCGTGATCCTGAGTGCATCACTTCGAGTTCTTAATGACGAGCTTTCTCCACGCTGGCCTGAACGAGTCGGACCCTGGCGAGGATCCCGACGGTGATGGCGGTCGGTGCAGCAGGTTTCGCGCTCTCGTGCCAGGATTCAATACGGCAACGGAAGGGGTATGGACGATGCCTATCGCCGCCGTCCCGGTATCTGCTCCGGGCTTTCCATACCCACCACCTCCTCACCTCACTGCCGCGCGCAACGGATGACCTTCCCCCCACTGCATCATGTGGGTTCAAGGTCTCGCGCCGGGTGCGTGTGCTCAGCCATGGGTCGTGTGCGTCGTCCGCTATCGCTCTCATTCATCCGAAACAGGTAAATGATGGATACGAATGATTCCGCAACCGCCGCAACCGCCATTTGGGATCGATTTCCCAGCCATCAGCGATTAGCAATCAACTTCACCCTCACATGCAATCTGGCCTGCGCCCACTGCATCGTGGAATCCAGCCCGCAGCGCACCGAACGCCTGACTCCCGACGATGTCAAGTCCGCACTCACCACCGCGGAACGCGGCGGTAAGAAGCACGTCACCTTCAGTGGAGGCGAGGTGTTCCTCTTCCGCAAGGAGATGATCGAGGTCATCACCTTTGCGCGGAGCCTCGGATTCGTCGTGGATGTCGAGACCAATGGTTTCTGGGCGCGGAACGAATCCATGGCACGAGACCGCCTCGCCCCGTTCGTCCGAGCCGGCATATCCGGTCTGTCGGTGAGTGCCGACGCCTACCACGTGCGGTACTTCCCCGTGCGGCGTGCCATCGACGCGGTACGGGCCGGGCGTTCGTACGGTCTGCTCACCGAGATCAACTTCTGCCCGTCCCAGGAGCAGGAGACGGATGCGCAGATCATCGCCGAGCTGAACGCGGCAGGCGAACCGTTCATCCACAACGAACTGCTGATCCGCGGGCGCGGCAAGGACCTTCTCCAGCTGGATGAGGGGCGCCCGGTCGCCGAGCTGCCGGAGTGCGACAGCCTCACCACCACCGTGCATGCCACCGGCGACGTCTATGCCTGTTGCGAACTCGACATCAGTACGGACGCAATGAAGCGCACACCCGTATTCCTCGGTCCCATCGACTCGACACCCGAGGGCACGGCCGAACAGCGGGAGCGGGAAGACCTCGTGAAGGAGTTCTACAACCCGGACTCCGCCATCTACTTCCGGAAGATGATCGAGGTCAATCCGTTGTTCACGGAATTGTCCGCCGATCGGTACCAGAGTATTTGCGACTTCTGCATGAAAGCGCTCGGTGATCCGAAGCGTATCGAATCCCTGCGCGAGACGGTGAAGGAAAGGTCGGCCACACCATGACCAATTCGAACGGGGGGAACCGCCCGCTCCGAGTGCTCAGACTCACTCCGCACTACTACTGGCCACAGCTCGCGAAAACATCCTGGCCCGTCAAGTTCGACGCCATAGGCGGAATGCAGTCGCAGATCACCCGGCTGACCCAGGCGCTGGATGCCGAGGACGTCGAGCAGACGGTCCTGACGCTCCGGCTCCCCGGTGCTCCCCGGCGCTGGCGGATATCGGATCGCACCGAGATCCTCGGAGTGCGGGTACCGGTACTCCCGCTGCGCTCACGCATCCGCGGAATGGTCGATCTCAATCTCTCCTGGGCGCTGGGGGTGCTGCACCATCTGCTGCGCACCCGCCGCCGACCGGACCTGCTGCACGTCCACTGCAGTGGCGTGATCATCCCGCCACTGCTTGGCTGGTTCCTCTGCCGTCTGCTGAGAGTGCCACTGGTCCTCACCGTGCACTGCTCGATCATCGTGACCTACCACCCGATGAACACCCTGGACCGCCTTCTGCAGCCGTTCGCCCGCTGGGTCGAGGAGCGGGCCATGCGCGCAGCCGCGCGTACCATCACCCTGACGCCTCGTACCATTCCGCTGCTGATGAAGCGCAGCGGGCGGACCGAAGACGCCTTCGCGGTGCTGCCGGACGTCATTGATGCCGACGGCTTTGCCGCGCGGGCCACACCGGAGGCCGTCGAGGCGGTCCGGCGCCGCTGGGATCTCCCCCCGGGCAGGGCCACGATCGGCTATGTCGGACGCCTGGCACGGGAGAAGGGCTGGCCGATCATTCTCGACATCGCGGAGGAGCTACGAGACGAGCCCCTCCACTGGCTGATCTGCGGAGACGGCAACGAGCGCGATCTGTTCGAACAGGACATCGCCCGGCGGGGCCTGACCGACCGGGTGACCGTCACCGGCTATGTCCCCAACGAGGACATACCGGCGGTGATGAAGGCCATGGACCTGCTGCTGGTGGCCCCGATTCACGAGGAGTTCGGCAGCGTCATGCTGGAGGCCATGGCTGTCAAACTGCCGATCATCGCGGTGGGCGTGGGCGGTGTGGCGAACGTACTGGAGAACGGCGCTCTCGGCTGGCTCGTGCCGGAACGCACTCCCGAGGCGTTTGCCGAGGGCATCCGGAAGGCGATGTCCGATGCGGAGTGGCGGACCACCGCCGCGGAACGGGCCGTCAAGGCGGTCCGGGCGCACTACGACCTCGACACGGTCGCATCGAGGACGGCGGAGCTGTACCGGGCCGTCGTCCCGGGGGACGGCGGCTGAAGAGGTCCGGTGACGGCAATCAGCCGGGGTTCGCGGTGGAGACCGCGAACCCCGGCTGATCTGCTGCCACGAGGAAGGGAGCGGAGTCGGCGCCGGCGTCCTCCGTCACACCGTCTGCGCGGCCTCGGTGGTGAAGACGGTCCGCAGGGGAGCGTCGCCCCCGCGGTCCTTGAGCACCGACCGGTACTCGGACATCGGCAGATTCTCGTCGAGCAGCGGACCCAACCGCACCGTGCCGTCGAGGACCAGCTCCAGGGCCTTGTCGAGCTGGTCGTATCCCGACAGCACCCCGTGGACGGTCACCTCGCGGAGCATGACCGTGCTCGGCTCGAAACGGGTCGCCTCCTCGCCGGAGTAACCGACCAGCACATAGTCCCCACCGGGACGCGTTGCCCGGAGACCGTCCGGGAACACCGAGGCCACACCCGTCGCGTCGAAGACGACCTCCGGGAGAGCACTCTCCAGCTCGGCCAGTGAGGGGACCGGCTCAAGCCCCAGCTCGGCCGCCAGACGACGCCGGCGCACCTCCGGCTCCGCCACGGTCACCGACCGGGCGCCGGCCGCCCGGGCGAGCTGGCCGATGAGCAGGCCGATGGTGCCCGCACCGATCACACCGACCGAGCGGCCGGAGAGACCGGGCCCCCGCTCGACGGCATGCAGGGCGACGCAGAGCGGCTCCAGCAGACAGCCCTCGGCGCCGGAGAGGGCGTCGGGCAGCAACCGGAGGTTGGCGGCCGGGATCGTGAACGCCTCGGCGAAGGCCCCTGGCCTGGTGAAGCCGACCTCGTCGAGATCCTGGCAGAGGTTGAACGCTCCCTCGGCGCACCGCTCGCACTTCCGGCACGGGGTGATGCCGTCGCCGACCACGGCTCTGCCCACCAGCTCGGGCCGGTCCGGGGCCGAGAGAACCCGTCCGGCCCATTCATGGCCGGGGATCACCGGATAGTCCGCGTCGTGCAGAGTGCCGCGCAAGAGCCGCAGATCGGTGCCGCACACTGCCACATGTGTGACCGCGACGAGAGCTTCCCCCGGCCCGGGAACGGGCCTGGGGATCCGTTCGAGCCCGTGTGCCAGCGGTCCGCGGACCACCAGGGCCAGCATGTCCGGTTCGCTCACCGTCACCGGCCTCACGCGTCCGGGTTGATGCTGTCACCGGTGCGGTGGACGAAGAACGCCCGCCCGTGCCATCCGTAGCGCAGGAACTCGCTGTACTCGTAGAACCCGTCGGTACGCTGGAAGCACTCCCGCATGGCGCGGCGCATGCCGAAGCGGGGGTTGGCCCGATTGCAGTTGTAGTCGTCGAGGAGCAGCACGGCGCCGTCCGGCATGAGCTTGTTGCCCAGCAGGTGGTCGAGAACCTCGACGGAGGACGAGTACAGGTCGCAGTCGAGGTTGGCTATCGCGACCTCGTGTCCGACCGGATGGTGGACGAGGGAGTCCTCGAACATGCCGGGGACGACCGACCAGCCCGTGTCACCGAAGCGCCGGGTGAACTCCCGGCGCAGCATGTCCTCCGTACCGGGCGGCGAGGCGTCCTCGTTCTCCCGCCAGTAGCCGCTGTGGGCGACCTCGTAGGAGATTGCATCCACGGCATTCACACTCTTGGGGAACCCGCTGAAGGAGTCGTAGACATAGAGATGCCGCGGGAAGATCTCGGTGTAGAAATCATCCTGGGCGTCGAACTCCTTGATGAGGTCGGCAAGCATGAGAGCGCTGAAGCCCTCGTAGCATCCGAATTCAGCGACGGCGCCCGGAATATGACTTCCGTAGACGTACTCGAAGGTGAAACGGAATGCTTCGCCATATACCTTGTTCGCCCGGCTGAGGTCCTGGTAAGTGGCGTTGGAAACTTGCACCGAGCTGGTTGTCATTCTGCTCCCACCACGGTCGCGGGCCCGATCTCGTACAGGGCAGGGTCCACGTCGATGTCCATGATCAGCTCACAGCAGCGGTGACAGACCGGCTGGAGTCCATTCTTGATGGTTTCGCGCATCTTGGTGTACGTGTCTCCCTGGAACACCTCGCCCAGCGAGGAGTCACGGAGGGAACCCATCACGGTGTCCGGGAAGGTCGTGCAGCTGATCACCTGGCCGTTGGGGAGGACGGACGTCTGCGCCCACAGCTTCTTGCAGGTGGTGTCACGCACGATCTTGCGCCATTCCGGCGTGAAGAACTTGCTCTTGTCGGAATTCTTGTAGCGCGTGGGGGCGATGAGGACCTCGACCGCGTCCGAGCGGACCATCATCTCGTCCATCAGCTCTTCGAGCCTGGCGGGGACGATGTCCTTGTGCTGGTGCTCGTTGCAGAAGCCGGCCCAGGACATGAAAGGCTGACCGGTGACGGCTTCGAAGGCGGGCCGCGAGGCCTTGCCCTCTTCCCTGGTGAAATAGCTGGCGAGGTCGACGCTGACGGTCGGGACGCCAAGCGATTCGGCAAGAGTGACCATGTCCGGCAGGGATTCGTAGTTCATGCCGGTCACGGTGAAGTTCATCGCGATGTTCGGGCCCCGGCCCGCCTTGCGGCTGGCTTCCTGGAGGGCCTGGAGTCCGGCGATGGCGCGTTCGAACGATTTCCGCCCGCGAATGGGGTTGTTGATCTCCGCGGTCGGACCGTCGATCGAGACGTAGACGTCGTCGATGCCCGCCTCGACGAGTCCCTCGGCGAATCGCGGCAGCAGGGTCGCGTTCGTGCTCATATCGAGATTGCAGTCCGGAATCCGGGTCTTCGCCTCACGGACCAGCTCGATGATCTTCGGGTGCATCAGGGGCTCGCCGCCCATGATGGTCAAATATGTCTTCTGGCCCGAGCCGACGGCGAGTTCGTCGACCAGACCGTTCCACATCTCAACGGATATCTGATCGCGCTTGACTTCCTCCATCCACACGCTCTCGGCGGCGGAGTCGCCGTACATCCAGCACTCACGGCACGTCAGATTGCATACCCAGTTCACAAAGACGGTGACATGGCGTGGAACTGTCGGGAGTAAAGGTAAGTTGACCACTGGGCTCCTTCGAGCTCTCGGCGATGACACCGACTGGGCCGCAGGTACTGTCGGGCGGCTTTCTGAATCGGCGCGCGTCATCGCAATGGGCAAGCACTACAGCAGAAGACCGGAGGCATCGCGAAGGATGCCGGGGAATGGGAACGGTGAGTCGATTCCCAGGGATGTATCTGCCACCGGCGTGGCCAGGTGAAACCAGCCCGGATCACCCTGAAGTCATGATGCCGTGACGCATCCCCCATGTCACGCGGATTCGGCCGCGACGTTGCCCCCGTCCCCGGAACAATCGTCCGCACAACTGGCTGACCAGGCCGCACGATTCGGGGCGCCACTGAGTATGCTACGAAGTGCGCACTTTAGCCATGGGAGTCGCGGCACTTCTTGCCGGGTCGCCTATGCGCAGCAGGCCGAGACGGCGTCCGGACCGTTCGTGTTTCACGGGTTTCCGCGCAGTTCAGGGCCTGGTTGCCGACAGTGAGACGGACGGGTGGCGGCGGGTGGCCGGGGCCGCCCGTACGGGCCGAACGCCATCCGGAAACAGCCGGGGAACCACGGGCCGGAATGTTCCGCGGCGGGGCCGGCGGCGGCTTCCGGGCGGCCGGCACCGGCCGCGCCGGACCCACCGCACAGCCGGCCTGCGGGATCGGGGCGGCCCACCGCCACCGGCTTGCGCCCTCGCGAGCCGGCCCACACCTGCGCACACCCGTCGGCCCCTGCCCCGAGGCGTCCGGGGACGCCTCCCGCGCCCCACCGCACACCGGCGCGGGTGTGCGGCCGCGGTGACGGCAACCCACCGGGCGATCGCGCAGCGTGACGGAACTACTGCATGTAGTTGCGGAATCTCGGCTTTCTGGATCGTTCTGCCCACAACAGAACATCAAATGGGTACGTTGTTTGACTACATCTGCCAGACTGACTCGAGTCGGCCCGGGAGACCGCCGACATCGCAGGGGTTTTCTGTCCCTTCGGCGACACGGGGATGCCGACGTCCGGTGCTGGGTACGCACCGACGTGTCGAGAGCGCGACCGGACCCACCCCCTCCGGTACCCGTGCCGTTGATGAACTCTGCACCCATGCCCTGCTCCGGACCCACAGGGGCGGGCATCGACCTGTTTCGAGACGGGAGATGATGGATGGTCAGTGTGAGTGAAGCCGCTACCGGTACGGACGGCGGCAACTGGCACGTAAGAACAGTCCGGATCGGGGAAGTCGAGTTCCCTTACCACTACGGGGTCGACTGTGCGGACCGGATCCTGCAGGAGCTGGCGGGCCTCGGCGCCGACCGGTTCATCGTGGTCACGGACGACACCGTGCTCAAGCTGCACGGCGACAGGTTACTTCCCGGACTGCGCGCGATCGTACCCGTCGAGGTACTGAGCCAACAGCCCGGTGAACATATGAAGTCCCTTGCCCAGCTGGCCGATTACGCCGAGCGGACCCTGGGCGCGCATGCCACCCGGCGCACCGTCGTCATCGCGTTCGGCGGGGGAGTACCGGGAAACCTCGCGGGCCTGTTGTCCGCTCTGATCTTCCGTGGTGTGCGTCTGGTCCACATACCGACCACCACGGTCTCCGCGATGGACTCGGTGCTCTCGCTCAAGCAGGCCATCAACAGCTCGCTCGGCAAGAACCACATAGGAACCTACTACTCCCCCCTGGCTGTCTACACCGATATCCGCATGCTCGCCACGCTGCCGGAGCGGGAACTCCGCTCAGGGCTGTGCGAAGCCGCGAAAAACTGTCTGGCCATCGCCCCCGACGCCCTCCCGGGGCTGCGCAAGGTTCTGGCCGAAGGCGGTCTGAACAGCCCGGATTCGCTGCTGTGGCTGCTCGACGAGAGCATCCGTGCGAAGACCGAGGTGACGGCCCGGGACACGCACGAACAACGGGCCGCCCTGGTGCTCGAATACGGACACACCGCCGGTCACGCGGTGGAGCTGGCGGACCACAGGCTCCGCGGCTCCGCGGGACTCTCGCACGGGGAGTCGATCGCGCTGGGGATGATCGTCGCGGCCAGGATCTCCTCTGCGCGCGGCTGGCTGTCCCGCAAATGCGTCGATGAGCACGAGGAGATCGTCTCCGCTCTCGGCGCGCCCCTGGCGCTGCCCGGGAGGATGACGGTCGACGACGTCATGAACGTGGTCCGGGACGACAACAAACGCGGCTATCTGCCGGCCGAGCCGGACACCGTGCCCTACGTCCTGCTGAAGGATCTCGGCGAACCCGCGGGATCCACGGACCTGCCCCTGGTCCCCGTGCGGCTGGCGGAGATCCGGGCCGCGCTGGAGAGCCTCGGCCGCGACGGCACCGGGGCGAGTGCATGACGCGAGCCTACGGCCCGGCCCCCACCGCTGAAGACCTCGCGGCGGACTACGACGTCTGCGTGGTGGGCAGCGGCGCGTCCGGCGCCCTGGTGGCCTGGTTGCTTGCGACCCGTGGGCTGTCGGTGGTCGTCGTGGAGCAGGGCGGGTTCGTCTCGGACGACGTCTCCTACGACGATGTGCTCGCTGCCTCCGAAGCGGCGTGGGTACGCCAGGAGAACGGAACCTGGGGCAAGGTCGGCTATCCCTGGACCACCTGCAACGTGGGCGGCGGCACCGTCTTCTACGGGGGAGCCTACTTCCGCAACCGGCCCGTCGACTTCGACCCGGAGCAAGCCCTGGGGCCGGGGGAGCTGCCCCTGCGCTGGCCCTGGGAGGCGGCCGAGCTGGACCCCTACTACACGGCGGTCGAGGAACTGGTCGGGGTCTCCGGCACAGCCGACTCGGATCCGACCCTGCCGCCGCGCGGCTCGGACTACCCCCTGCCACCGGTACCCACATCCCCCGAGGGGGTCCGGCTCACCACCGCGGCCACCCGCTTGGGCCTGCGCCCGTTCAGCACTCCGCTGGCCGTGGTCAGCAAGGACTTCCGGGAGCGGCCCGGCTGTCTCGCCGATGCCCCCTGCATCTGCCGCAAGTGCCCGATCGGCGCCAAGGGCGACGCGGTGACCCGCTTTCTGGAACCCGCCATGGCGAGCGGCGCCCGGCTCTTCGCCGGCCTCAAGGCGGTACGGCTGACCACAGACGGAACCCGCACGGCCCAGGCAGTCGAGTGCGTACGCATGGACACCGGCAGGCGCCATCTCGTGCGGGCCCGGCAGTTCGTGCTCTGCGCCAACGCCGTACAGACGGCGGCACTGCTGCTGCGCTCGGTCGGCGACCGGTACCCGCAGGGCCTCGGCAACACCCATGACCTGGTGGGTCGCGGGCTGTGCTTCAAACTGAGCGAGTACGTGCTGGGGTACGGCTACCAGGGTGCCGAAGGCGGGCCGGCGGGCAGCCAGGTGATGGGCAACGGCCCCTTCTCCACCTTCGCGGTGGCCGACTTCTACGAGGATCCGGCCGCACCCGGTGGTCTCGGCGGCCTGCTCTACGAGGCCCGCCCCGAACGGACCTACCGGCTCCGCCGGAACGAGCAGCTGCTGCGTATCGAGGCCCTGGTCCCCGACGAGCCCCAGCTCGGCAACCGGGTACGTCTGGGCACGGGCACCGACGCACACGGGGTGCCGGACGTGATGATGGACTACCAGGCACATCCACGGGATCTGGCCCGTCTGGAGTACATGGCGGAGCGCGGTTCGGAGCTGATCCGCGCGACCGGCTGCGAACTCGTCCTCAGGGAGCCGTCCGGCTGGGCCATGGGAAGCAGCCATCTCCACGGCACCTGCCGGATGGGCACCGATCCACGCAGCAGCGTGACCGATCCCGACGGGCGGCTGCACGACGCCGACAACGTCTATATCGGCGACGGTGCCGTGCTGCCGTATCCCGCCGGGACCAACCCGACGCTCACCATCCAGGCGGTGGCGCTGCGCACCGCGAGGAAACTGCTGGAGGACCGCTTCGCGGTCGGCGCACCGTCGATGGCGCAACTGCTCGACGGCTGACCGGAAGCTCAGGCGGCCGGCCGGACGTCCGGCTTCCACCGGTCGCCGAGGTACCGGGCCACGTCGTCGAAGTGGGCGACTGTGTACGGGTGGCAGCTGTCGGCCACCCGTACACACCGGCCCGTGGTCGTCATCCGGTCCGGCAGTTCCCGGTAGACCCGCTGGACCACGTGGCCCCGGGTGTCCTCCTCGCTCGTCAGCGGGAAGTCCAGCAGGCCGAGTTCGGTGAGATCCGGCTCGGTACCGGCCCAGGCCGCCACGGCGCCCAGCATCACCTGGATCCAGTACCGCTGGAACGTCCGGCGCAGCACCGGAACGTAGTCGGCGTAGTCGGCCGCCGGATCGTCGGCGCCACCCAGCCGGACGTCATCGCCCACGCGTCGCTCGGTCTCACCGCCGCGGCCCTGGAAGAGATAGCTGTAGCGAACGGCTATATCGCTCTGCACTCCGGCCAGATAGAGCGTCTCCCCGGACCGGACGCCATAGGCGTAGCCGAGGAAGCCGGGGCGTCCCGCGTCCATGAAGTTCCAGTCGGCCGCCTCCAGCATGCCCTGAGGCAGCAGCGCGGCGTCCGCCAGATAGCACCGCAGCGTGACCGGTGAGCCGAACTGCGGATATCTGCCGTCCGCGATGTCGTCGCAGGTGCCTTCCATGGCCGTCACGGCGAAACCGGCGCTCCGATAGCGGAAGCCGACCGGCGGAGAGATCGGGCCGGTGTGGTTGAAGGCGCGCAGCAGCTCGCCGAGCGGGACACCGATCTGCTCCGCGACCTCCTCCCGCGGCGTCGGATCGTCCACCCAGCGCCCGAGGAGTTCCCGCCGTGCGGGGGTGAGCCACGCATTGTCGTGCACCCAGCGCTTGAGGAAATCGCCGGGAGGCGGTGTCACCGTGGTCGTCCCCTCGGGGGCGGCGCACGCGTGACCGTGACCCACCCGCGCGGCCGTCCGGTCAGCCAACGTTCACCGACTCCGGGATCAGCACACCGTCGGTCTGCTCCTGGGCGCGCGTCCAGCCCAGCCCACGGGTGGCGGGGTGCTCGTCCGCCGGGGGCGGCAACGGGGCGGTGTGCAGCCGTCCGGCATGCACCAGCAGACGGTTCCAGTCGGACAGATCGAGGGTGACGAGATGGCGCCGGTGCTTCCTGGCGGCGTCGATCTCGCGGAAGCAGTCCTCGGTGAAATGGTGCTGGGGAGCCTCGGCGAACTCCTTCTCGCTGACCCGGATCCAGCTCTCGGTGTCCTCCTTGATGCCGTCGGCCAGTACCCGGATCGCCTCCTCGGGCGTCTTCCCGGCATCCCGCTGCTGCCAGTACCGCAGTACCCGGGAGCTGTGGCCGACCATCCCGGTGACCGAGTTGCCGCCGTTGATGAAGTGGCCGTTCCCGAAGGTCTCGCCCGCGACGACACCGTTGGGGGCCACCCGGGCGTCGTCCCCCACCCGCATGGTGATGGTCACCAGCTTGGGACCGTAGAAGGTGTTGATCCGCTTGAGTACCTTCTTGGGCAGCTCCAGCAGCTCCTCGGCCCGCTCCAGGAAGAACTCCTTCAGGAGCTGCTGGTAGGCGGCGAAGTAGCGGGGCGAGGAGTCGGACGTATCGCTGGAGACCATGCCCTTCGCCACCGGGTCGAAGGTCATGAACTCGGGCACCTGGACCATGATCCAGCCGACCTCGGGGTCGTTCTCGTGGCCGATGAGCATCTGGCGCGCCCAGTACTCGTCGTTGTCCTCGTCCCGCTCGGTGGAGATGCGGTACCGGAACCGGCCCTGGGCGTACATGCTGAAGAGCGTGGCCACGAAGTCCGCCGTGGCCGGCACCGGGCCGCGGCCGTCGCCGTGGTCGAGCACGACCGGC
Source organism: Streptomyces sp. NPDC094448 (assembly GCF_044763775.1). Lineage (NCBI taxonomy): Bacteria > Bacillati > Actinomycetota > Actinomycetes > Kitasatosporales > Streptomycetaceae > Streptomyces > Streptomyces sp. NPDC094448. The sequence goes on from NZ_JBIWGU010000001.1 coordinate 181,004, forward strand.
CGGGCCTGGTAGCCCAGTTGCTCGGCGTCCGTGCTCTCGGGGCCCTGGGCCACCATGAACAGCTCCGGCACGCCGATGTCGATGATCTCGGTGCCCGGTCGGCGGACATGGACGAAGTACCCGCGGAAGTCCAGCTCCTGAAGGGCCTCGACACGGATGCGCTTGCGGCCGTCGGGAGCATCCGCGAACCCGCCGCCGTCAGCGGCGGTGATGGCCCGGTGGGTGGAGAACAGGCGTACCCGGGGCTCCGTGCGGCCCGCCGCGGCGTCGATCTTGACCAGTGCCTCGAGATACCGCCGCATCAGGGTCAGCAGCTCGGCGGCCGACACCTGGAAGGGGAAGGTGTCCTGGAGGATCTCGGCGACATCGGTGCGGATCAGACCCGGATCCGGGACGTCGGGTATCTCGGCGGCCGGCAGCACCGTGACCGTGCGCGCGGGCTTCCCGTCCTTCCACCGGTCATCGACGAACTCGTTGTACTCCAGGTTGCCCGCAACCTTGAGCTCCTCGTCCTCGAAGTCGACGAAGCAGTCGATCACCTCCTCCACCGCGATGGTGCCGGTCACCGCACCCGGGCTGTGGAAGCACTCCGCGAGCCGCAGCAGCCGTCCGTCACCGCGCCGGGGCAGGCTCTCCTCCCCGTAACGTTCGATCATCATCGAGTCGATGAGCGCGAGTTGGTGGTAGGTGTCCGCGGCCACGTTCCAACCGGCTCCGGGGGACGGGTCGCCGCGCATCTCGACGCCCACCGCGCTGCGGCCCATGGCGACGCTCCAGAGCATGGCCATCATGTTGGTGCCGCCGAGACCCAGCGCCAGGAAATCCGGATCCAGAGCCTTGGGTAAAGCCTTGTCATTGCCCATCGTGTGGTTCTCCTTGCTGAGAGGACGAGCACGGTCGGGGTCGGTGCGCGGTCGGGACCGGGGATGAGGTTGTCGGGAGCCGTGGCCTCGCGGCCTGCCCCCGCCCGGCAGTGCGCCGGACGAGCCGCGCGGCACCCTCATACGGACGGGGCGGCGGTGGACTGCCGGCTTCGACGGGCGAGGCGGACGGTTCCCCGCCACCGGCGCGTCGGCATCTCGCAGGGGGTTTCGATGTGGTTGCCGGTGTCCGGCCCCACGGCGATCCGGCCGGACGGTGGGTGCCGCAGCGACGGAACGGCCCCACTCTCCACGATCATGGAGTTTCCCATGTCCCACGATCTGCTGGGAAGAGGATGCCCACCGAGGCATCATTGCCGACCGTACCCGCCCTTGACCACCGGATGACCGACTCGGATGTTTCCCGCCCGAAGTGCCGCGTCCACGGAGACGAACCGCGGGGAACACCTGGTCCGTTCGGTACGTGTGGAACACCCCGCACCGGGGAAGGAAGGCCCGCGGCGGCTCCGCGACCGGTCCGGGGGCGATCCGATAGGACGGAGTGCTGGATTCCGGAGTACGCTCCATCTGTTCCGGCGTGTTCGATCTCCTTGGATCCAACCACTTCCGCTCACCAGCCACCTATGTCAGGATCAATCGAGCCCCGGGGGGAGCCAGTCCGCTGCCCGCACACATATGGCGATCCGCTCCATGGTGTGCGTTGTCAACGTGTAGGACTTGTCTGCCGGCTATTGATCCCGAGGTTCGGATACTTTTCCATGGGGGATGCGCATGTCAGGATTACCCATTGAGAATGCTGCCGCCTACGACGCTGTCATCGTGGGAAATGGTGCACTGGGCCTCTCGCTCGGCTTAGCCCTCGCGCGCCAGGGAGTGAAAACGGCAGTAGTCGGAGAAGCCGCCCGCCCCTTCGCGGCATCAGCCGCGGCAGGCGCGATGAACGGGTGCTTCGGCGAAGCCACACCGGGGCTCTTGCAGAGCCGCTACGGCCGGGCGAAGCTCGCCATGGACGTACGAGCCACCAATCTGTGGACCGAGTGGGAACAGGGAATCGTCGAGGAATCCGACGAAACGTCCCTCCGTAGCGCCAATGGCACCGTCGTCATCCTGAACACGATCGGTGTACCGGAGATCGACAGTGCCGGATACGCCTCCATCCGCGCGGCACTGGACGAATACCACGAGCCCTACGAGGATCTCGATCCCGAGGAGCTCGACTGGCTGGACCCGGACCCGGTGTCCCGCCCGCTGAAGGCCATGTTCATCCCCAACGAACATGCCATGAACACCCAGGCCCTGCTGCGCGGACTGACCACGGCGTTCACCCGCGCCCACGGCACTCTGATCGACGCGCGGGTCACCGACGTCCGTATCAAGGGGGACCGCGCCGAGGGCGTCGTGCTCTCGACGGGCGAGATTCTGCACACTCCCTCGGTGGTACTCGCCGCCGGAGCCGCCTCGCACGATCTGCTCGGCTCCCTTCCGCAGGACATCCGTGAGCGGATCCCGGGCATGGTCTCCGGATACGGCGTCGCCCTGCTGATCGAGACCGTCGACCACAAGGTGCCGGACAGCGTCATCCGCACCCCCAACCGGGCCTTCGCCTGCGGACTGCACGCGGTGCCCCGGGAGAACGGGCGCATCTACCTCGGCGCCACCAACAACATCTCCCCCGAGCTGCGCGACACCCCCGCGATCGACGACCTCAACCTGCTGCTCGGCTGCACTCGCCAGCTGCGCAAGGATCTGGTGGACGCGCGTGTCGACAAGATCTACGTCGGCAACCGGCCGGTCCCGCTCGACGGCTTCCCGCTGCTCGGCCAGGCCGGTGTGGAGGGCCTGTGGCTGATGACCGGCACCTACCGTGACGGACTCCACCAGTCGCCGCTGCTCGCGAAGGACTTCGCGGCCCGCCTGACCGGCAAGCCCCACGATGCCGAGCTGGACATCTTCACGCCGCTGCGGGCGCCCATTCAGGCGATGACCCGGGAAGAGTGCCTGGAAGCCGCGGTCCAGCACACACTCGCCCTCGGATACGAGCACGACTGGGGCATCCCGGTCGACTGGCCGCCGGTGATCGAGGACCAGCTGCGCCGGCTCTACACCGAGGCCCTCGACGAGTTCGATCCCGCGTTCACACCGCCGCCCGAGCTGCTCGCCTCGGCTTCTCCGGAGATCAACGAGGCGCTGCACACGTACTACCGGGCGTACGGCGAGCGTTCCTGAACCCCGCCCGCACCGCGCGGAACCGACGAACGAGTGTGAGCAGGTGGGCGAAGTGAACCAGGGTTTTGACGATCCGGACCGGACGGCGTGGGGAAGCTACTGGGCGGATGTCCACGATGAGTGGATGGGCGCCTCGATCGACCAGGACTGCCTCCTGACGCTGAAGGACCTGGCGAATGGCGGACCGGTCCTCGAACTGGGCATCGGTACGGGCCGGGTAGCCATACCCCTGGCGCTGTCCGGACTGACCGTCCATGGTTTCGAGACATCCACCGAGATGATCGAGAAATTGCGCGAAAAACCTGGAGGGGACCAGATCAAGGTCATCCAGGAGAACTATGTCGACGTGAATGTCGAAGGAAAGTACCGACTGATTCCCTGGATCGACTGGGGGCCGTTCCTCCTGCACTCCCAGGAGGAGCAGATCCGCTGTGTCCAGAATTCCGCGGACCATTTGGAGGACGGCGGCTACCTCGTCATCGAGATGCCCACCAGAGTCCCGCTCCCGGACCATCAGGGACCCCATGGCAATGAGCATCTGCTGATCGAGTCCATTACGTCCACCAGCGTGGGGCTCTGGGCGGTGGACTACAACCCGCTGGATCAAACACTCTTCACGCAGCAAATCCTTCTGAAGGACGGCTCGGTACGGCTGCAGCCGGTCCCGATGCGCTATGTGAGCCCGGCGGAAATCGACCTCATGGCCCGTATGGCCGGGCTGAGGCTCGCATACCGCTGGAGCAATTGGCAGAGGGCGGAAATGACCTCCGAGAGTTCCACGCATATATCGGTCTACGAGAAGCCGGCGCAACCGTAGGATCGTTCTCTCGGATACGGATGCGTCTGCCCCCTGGAGAGAAGTGAGGAGTGATGGTGTGACCACCCAACAGGGCAATCAATCCCCATTAGCAGAAGAGCCTGGTCTGCAGGGCGTCCTCGACCCGGATTATCTGGCCCTGGGGCTCGGCGGCACCAATATGATGGGCATGCTCTGGAGCGTCGCCATGGGGCGTCGGGCCGTCGGCGTGGAGATGCGTGGTGAGCCCTCTCTCGGAGTGCACTGGAACATCCGCGAGGACATGTTCCACCAGCTCGGACTGATCGATCAGCTGATGCTGGAGCGGTACGGCGAGGACGGTGTTCCCCGCCTCGGCGACGGCAGGCTCTTCAGGCTCGCCGAATGCTTCTACGGCCCGGACACCATCGCGGGCCAGATCTCCGCCGACGAGGTGGTGACCTCGTTCGAAACGCGCATGCATGTGGGCGGAACGATTCACCACATCGAGTTCATCGACGACCGGTGGAAGAACGGCGCTCCCCACCGCACGATCACGGTGACTCCGCCGCCGCCGGCCCCCGCCGTTCCCGACCCGTCGATGATCCGGGAGGACCTGGCCGAAGTACTCGACGGTCCGTCCACCTTCCAGACGGCGGCATCGGAGCTGCTGCGGCTGTGGCGGCGCTATCTGGAGAAGCTGGAGGAGATGGACCTGGCGAAGGGGATGGAGACCCCCCGGGTGCGGCTCTTCCTGAATCACCGGGTGATCACCGAGGAGGGCGACGGTTTCGTCGACGAGCCCGACGGCCGCAAGCGCATCCGGATCGAAGAGGTCCAGGAGCTGGACTACCGGGGCAAATTCGTCCGTATGAGGCTGCCCGGCAGCGTACCGATCGAGATCGGTGTCCCCGAACTCTTCGTCGTGGCACAGGGCTTCTACAGCAGTGACGCGGAGCGGCTCGGGTTCGCCCAGCGCGATGTCCTGGTCGACCACCAGGACGGGCGGGGCGAGGTGGTGGCCCAGGCCGACTTCCTCGCCGGATTCTGCGAAGTACTCGTCGACGGCCGCTTGCGGCGGCGGATCTCCACGGAGTTCGACGAGGACGGGAACGAGTACTGGGTCCGTCAGATCGCGGTGGGGCACGAGAACGACCCCGAGGTCGGCTGGATTCTCGTCCAGGTGCCGGACTTCGAGAAGTTCGATCCGATCGCCGAGGGCATCGTCCCGCCGGAGACGGACCCCGCGTCGCCGGAGTACTTCGCCGGTTACCAGCAGCTGCTCTACAACTGCTTCATCAAGCACGCCGCCGCGGTGCTCGAACTGACGGAAGAGGATCTGAACGAAGTCCAGATGGACTACGGTCCGAAACTGTTCAGCCTCGTCGAGCGCATCGGTGACGACGCGCTGCTCGCGTCCAACGGCGTGGTGGCGGGGGACTCCTTCGGCAACGGCCACTTCCTCACCAGCGGTGGCGCCAACGCCGGTGTGATCGGCCACAGCGCACGGATCCTGCGCTACTGGCAGGACCGGGACGAGGGCGTCCCCGCCGAAAAGGCCATCCGGGTCCTGGCCGATGCCATCAAGGTCGACACCGAGGCGTGGCTCGCGGTGAGCGCGTCGGAGTTCAGCCAGTTCGCGCCGATCAACTTCGGTGCCGAGCGCATCCAGCAGATCGCCGATTCCAGCGGAATCGACGTGACCGACCGCGCGAACATGGTCGACGCCAGCCGCCGCTTCCGCCACTCGCTGGTCACCCTCGACTACTCGGACTGGCGGCGGCTGTTCATCCGCGGCGGCCGACTGCACACGGCGCCCCTTCCCCCGCTCCACCCGCTCCATCCCGACGCGCGGAACACGGCACCGGACGCGATGGACCCGGCGCGTACCGCTTAGGCCCTGTCCGGGCGATCTTGCCGGGCCCGCGACGGCAGCTACGGCACTCCACCCGGGCCTGCGGCCCGGGTGGCACCCCGCGCTGCGTTGTCGGAGTCGCACACCACGACCACCTCATGGCCTCGAGGCGGGGGGCACAGACCTGCCTTGGAAACGGAAGGAATGAGATGACCAGCAACACTCAGAACAATCTCGAAACCATCGAGCGCGCCCGCCGGGTCACCGCGGCCGAGGACTACGACATCGGCACCCGATTCCCTTCCGTGTTCGTGAGCGCGCAGGGCTCCTGGATGACGGATGTCGAGGGGAAGCGCATCCTGGACGTCACCGCGGCCAGCGGCGCACTGCTGCTCGGCAATCAGCACCCGCGTGTTGTGGAGGCGGTCACCAACGCCGTCCGCAATCATGGTGCCGTGTTCGCGAGCACCCTTTCGCCGCAGCGTATTGAGCTTGCCGAGCGGCTGGTCGAGCGGTACCCGGCGGGTGAGAAGGCCGTGTTCTGCAAGACCGGCTCGGAGGCGACCACCACGGCGATCAGGCTCGCCCGTGCCTACACCGGCCGCGACCTGATCCTCACCTCCGGATACCACGGCTGGCACGACTGGCAGCTCTCCTACCTGAACATGGGCTTCGACCCGCGTACCCGGGTGGCGAACTTCGGCTACAACGAGACGGCGCTGCGGCGCTTCCTGGAGGAGTTCGGCAGCGATATCGCGGGGGTCATCGTCACACCCGAACCCGCCTGGCTCGGCGTCGACTACTACAAGAACCTCTCCGATATCTGTGCCGAGTACGACGTTCTCTTCATCATTGACGAGGTCATCACCGCACTGCGCTGGGGAGCCAAGGGCCTCAACGGCACCGGCGGTGTCCCGGCCGATCTGATCACCGTCAGCAAGGGCCTGAGCAACGGTCACGCCCTCTCCGCCGTCCTCGGCCGGCGCGAGGTCATCGACGCCTACGACAAGGCGGGTATCGCGGGTACGTACACCCGTGAGGTACCGCCGATGGCAGCGGCTCTCGCGGTGCTCGACGAGATCGAGGACGGCGAGGTCCACGAGCGGTGCGAGAGGACGGGCAAGCGGCTCAAGGAGGGTATGCGTGACATCCTCGCCAGGGTCGGCATCCCCGCCTACGTGACCGGCCCCAACATGATGTTCGACGTGGTCGTGGAGTCGGAGAGCCTCTCCTGGGACCTCTACCGCGCGGCCTACGACTTCGGTGCCTACTTCGAGGACAGCGGCACCCACATGGTGACCGCCGCCTACGGCGATGCCGAGGTGGACCATGCGCTGTCCGCCTTCGAGAAGGGTGCCGAGCAGGTGGTGAGCAGGCTGGACCTGGCGCCCGGCGATCTGCCCGACGCGCGGAAGCTCGCCTTCCCGCTGGAGGCGTTCGGCGGCTCGCTCAAGGACAGCGAGGGAGTGCTCAAGCGCATCGACGAGACCGTCGAGCGCATTGCCCGGCGTGACAAGGACCAGGGCAACGCCCTGGACCCGGCCTGCGGCTGAGACCGGATATGGCCGGGCTCCCGCGCACCGTGATCAACCCGCCGGGAGGGGGCGGCGACCTCGTCGAGGTCGCCGTCCGCTCCGACGGCACCGCCGTCCACCGGGTGGATCGCAGGGGTGCGGCCTCGTACTTCGTCAAGACCACACCCCTGCGCGACGAGAACGACCTGCGGTTTCATCCGCCCAGCGAGGCCGAACGGCTGGTCTGGCTGGGCGGGCAGGGGTTTCCGGTTCCCGAGGTGATCGACGTCGGTGCCGACGGTGACACGATGTGGCTGGTCACCACGGCGGTGGAGGGCCGGCCCGCGGCCGACTGGCCCGACCCGGCGGAGCGGCCGGCCGTGCTCGGTGCCGTCGCGGACTTCACGCGCGCACTGCACGCGCTCCCGGTCGAGGAGTGCCCCTTCGACCGCGGCCTCGGCATCTCCCTGCGCTGGGCCAGGACCGCGGCCCGTACGGGCAGGATCGACCTGGACGATCTGGACGAGGACCACAGCGGTTGGTCGGAACAGCGGCTGCTCGACGAACTGGAGGCCGCCGAGCCTCCGCCCGAGGACGAGCAGGTCGTCTGTCATGGCGATCTGTGCCTGGACAACGTGCTGATCAACCCCACCACGCTGGCCGTCTCGGGGGTGCTGGACGTCGGCCGGCTCGGGCGGGCCGACCGGTGGGTGGACCTGGCCATCGCGCTCCGGGACATCGACGAGGAGAGGCCCGGTGGTGGGGACGCCGGCGCGTTCGTACGCCGTTACGGCCTGACCGGTGTCGATGAGCGCAGGTTCCGGTACTACCGGCTCCTCGACGAGTTTTTTTAGGCCGTGGCGCACGGGCGGTGCCGTCCGCCCGGAGCCTGCCACCCCGGGCACCGCGCGACGGGTGACCCCATCCGGGGAAGGGAGCCGTTCCCGGGCACACCGGGTGGGACCTGACCGGATGACCAGGTACGGACCATGACGACCAGGTACACACCATCAGGAGGCGGGGACATGGGAGCGGCGCGGCAGCGCAACGCCGACCCGGAGAGGGTCGCGGGCTCGCCGGGCGTGAGCCCGGCGGAGGGTGTCCACGGCTTGTGGAGCACCGGCGGGGGCCCCGCCGCGACCCGGGTCGACGCTCCGCCCGGCCGGCGCCCGTGACCGGCCCTTCCCGGGTGCTTCTGCTGTCGCCGCACCCCGATGACATCGCCTGGTCGCTGGGTGGCACCGTGGCCCGGCTGCGGGAGACGGGCACCGAACTCGTCTGTCTGACCTTCTTCAACCGTACTCGGTACGCACCGGGCAGCCCGGCGCACGGCGACAGCGACGCGGTGACCCGCGTACGCCGTGCGGAGGAGGACAGGTGGGGGGCCCTCACCGGTGTGCGGCTGGAGCGGTGCGAGCTGGCGGACGCGTCCCTGCGCGGCTACGACGACGACACGGAGATGGGCGCCGAGCCCGAGCCCGAGGTCGTCGCCGAGGCCGCCGCCCGCCTGTCGTCGGCGCTCCTGCGGCTGAGGCCGGACGCGGTTCTCGCGCCGCTCGCCGTCGGCGGACACATCGACCACAGCGCAGTGCGCCGCGCGGTGTCCGGTCCGTTGCCGGTGCCGGAGGACGGTCTTCTCTGGTACGAGGACCTCCCCTACGCGTTCGGGGCCGATGGGGCCCCGGAGGGGCACCCGCTCGTGGTCGGCATCGCATCGCACGAGACCGACAGGGACGACGGCGTCCGGTGCTATCCCTCACAACTTCCCGACGAGGTCCTTCCGGTACTGCGCGCGCATGCCGCACGGGTGCGGGGCGAGCGACTGTGGGCGGGAACGCCGGCCGCCCGCGATCGGTTCGGCCGGGGCCTGGGACGGGTCGTGGGCGGTGGTTCGGCGTAGGGGCTCACCGCGTCGCTCCAGGGGCTGGGATCATTGCGGTGGAATGCGGCCCGCGAGTGAGGGGAGCGACATCGTGTCGTCACGGGAACTGTTGCGATTGCGGTGCAGAGGCCATCAGGAGATCCGGGCCAGCCACGACAAGACGCTGGAGTTCGCCACCGGCACCGACATCACGGGCCGGGCGACCTGCGTGGTCGGTGTCGCCGCCACGGTGCGGGGGCCCTCGGCCACCGGCCTGGCCGGTCCCCTGAGGATCACGCTGACCGCGGGCGGCCACCGCGTCACTCTGCGGGCCCTGGGCAATTCCGCCTGGCAGCCCGGTTCCAGTGCGGTGGTGCGGCGCAGCTCCAGACGTCTTCCGAACACGATGGCCACGGACGCGGATCTCGCCGCGGCCGATCTGCCCCGCGAGATGCTGTACGCGCTCAGGGACCCGGACGGCGAGATCGACGTCCTGGTCGAACGTGACCGGGAGACGGCCGAGGGCTGCATTGTCCTCTACCGGACCGGGACGGGCGACGAGGCTCGTCTGGTCGCGGAGACCGCCGCCGCCGACACGGTGATCGCCCTGGATGTGCCCGCCGGCCGGCTGCTCTCCGCCCAGGGGGTGGCGGTCGACCCCTGGGCGGCGGCCGAGGGAACGATCGGCGAGGGCGGACGTCTCCTGGCCGTGTCGACGATGGAGAGCCACAATCCGGTGATCGGGCGGCTGCTGGCCGCTGACCGGGCGGCAGTCGAAGTCATCGGACTGCCCGAGGAGTTGGCGGTGGCCGCGGCCTCACCGCGGGGCGGGCCTGTCCTTCTTGCCGCCGCGGAAGGACAGCGGCGGATTCTCCCGGTGCTCGCCGCCCACCGCTCGTCCCGGGTGGTCTTCAGGACCCCGGCCGCCGAACTGCCGAGAATTCTGGAGAAGGCCGGAAGCACCCTCGGCATCGAGACCGCCGCTGTCGCGGCGGTCTCGATGGCCGAACGTCCCTGGTGGGGACCTGTGGCTACGGCGGCAACCCGGCTGTCCGCGGGTGGCGACGTCCTCTGCTGTGTGGATCCTTCCCCGCGGGCGGATGACTCCCACGAACCGGGATTCGATCAAGCAGCCCTGGTCAGAGCGCTGCTTGCGCAGTCTGTGTCCCACAAGACCCTGGCACTCGCCTTGGCTCGGCTGCCGAGCTGGACGCGGAAGCGTGCCTATGACTTCGTGCTGGAGGCAGCACGGGAGAGCTGACATTCACCACACCGGTCAGGGCGAGCACGTCCAACTGGTCGCGTGCCGAGTTCAGGCGGCGTGTCCAGGAGGTGGAGAGGGCGGCGATCTCCTCGGCGTCGAGGTACTTCGCCTCGTCGAGCCGCCATCCGGCCCGATCCAGAACGGGAGCCAGGTCCGTGAAAGCCGACTCGCCGGTCGGCTCGGGATGGTCGCCGACCTCCGGAACGGCAGGGCGCCAGGCATGGAGATTCAGGGTGATCAGGAAGGACGCATCCGGCGCGCAGGCCCTCGCCAGTCCCTCCAGGATCACCGGATCGGAGCCGAGTACTCCACGCAGCAGGCTGCCCCAGGGCATCAGGATGTGGAGTTCCCTTATCTCGGACAGCGCCTCGGGCAGCCTCTCGGCGGCCGCCCATAGGTAGAGGAGATTCGGCAGCCCGCCCTTGGCCGGGTTGGCGGCGGCCTTCGTCGCCATCCGGCGCATGTTGTCCTTGGTGGCATCCAGCCCTATGACCAGCTGGTCGGGCCGTCCGCGTGCCAGATGGTGCGCGTGTTTTCCGTCGCCCGTGCCGACGTCGAGCACCACGCCACCACTGTGACGGGCCGACAGGTCGTTGAACTCCGCGTCACTGACCTCGACGACCCGCTTGCCGATTATTCGACGTAACGTCATATATCTCTACACCCAACCCATTTGGCGTCTGTACACGCGTGGCACAAAGTGTAGGGCCGACGCTCGTGCGCCGGAATGAGGACAGGAAATGTGCTGATCACAGACGTGATCGGCGGGTGGGCCGCGGTCGCGGCGGTCACGGTCCGCGCCGGTGTGCGACCTCCCGGCGGGATCGGACGCCGCCTGCGCGCTGCCCTCCCCGTCACCCGCATCCCCAGGACCTCGGGGTTTGCTCGCGGCCGCGAATAGTGACGGATGGCCGGATCATCCCAACGAGTCGCTTTGATGACGTGACCGCCCCAGTCATCCGGTCGTTTCAGATGTGTACAGCGACACGTCGACTGTCCAGGACGTGCCGTTCGGGTGGCTTCGCGGCCCCGGGCGGCGTTAACCGTCGGCGCGGGGACGTGGGGCAGCCGGAGAAGCAAGTCAGTCGAGGTACCACCTATGCCGTCCACACCGACAACGTCGTCGCCCACCGAGGTCGAGGAAGGGAACGGCCCGGTACCCAAGCGGCTCGCTCGCACCCTCTACACCTATGTGTTCCTTGAGGACTTCATCCTGCTGTACCCGGTGTACGCCCTCCTGTTCACCGAGCACGGGCTCACCGCCGCGGAGATCTCGTCGCTGTTCGTGATCTGGTCGGTCACCAGCTTCCTGCTGGAGGTACCTGCTGGAGTCTGGGCCGACATGGTCTCCAAGAGGTTTCTGCTCAGCACGGCTTCCGCGCTGGTCGGTTGCGGCTTCGCCCTGTGGACCGTCCTGCCGTCGTACCCGTCGTTCGCCGTCGGCTTTCTGCTCTGGGGTGCCGGTGGCGCCCTCCGCTCGGGGACCCTTCAGGCCCTGGCCTACGAGGAGTTGGAGAAGGCGGGCGCCGCGCGCTCCTACACCCGGCTCATGGGCCGGGCGCGGGGCCTCGGTACGGCAGCCGTCGCACTGGCCACCGCGCTGGCCTCCCCGGTGCTGGCTCTCGGCGGGTACGGTGCGGTGGGCATGGCGAGCATCGTCGTCTGCGCGCTCGGCATCGTGGCCGGGCAGGCGCTGCCGGAGACTGCCGGCGCGAGTGCCTCGTCGCCCGATCCGGAGGACGAGGCCCATCCGATCGCCCTGCTGAAGCAGGGCTTCGCCGAGGTGCGCGCCTCCCGCAAGGTGCTGGGCGCACTGGTGCTGGCCTCGGTGACGACGGGTGTGGAGGCCATGGACGAGTATCTCCCTTTGCTGGTCGTGGACATGGGCGCGGCCGACACGATGGTGCCCCTGCTGCTGCTCACCGTGATGGGGGGAATGGCCGCGGGCCAGTACTGTGCGGAGCACGGTTCGGACCATTGGCTCGGCCCGGTGCTGCTGATCGGCTCGGCGCTGCTGGCGGTGGGCGCCCTCTCCGGCCACCCGGTCGGGATCGTCCCCGTGGCCGTGGCCTTCGGAGCCTTCGAGTGGGCCCGGGTCCGTACCGACGCTCTGCTCCAGTCCCGTATCGGCAACCGCACCAGGGCGACGGTCAGTTCACTCGCGGGCCTGGGGATGGAGGTCGTCGCCGTCCTGGTCTTCGCGGGCTATGCCCTGGGGTCGGTCTGGTGGGGGCCGAGCCGGCTGCTTGCCATGGCGGCCGTTCCGTACGTCTTCATCGCCATCGTGCTGATCTGCCGTGCGCCGGGGAGTGCGACCGGGAAACCGGTCCGGTGACCCCGGGCTTCAGGGGGCGGCTCCACTGCCGCCCGGCCGCCGCATCGCCCGGCCCCGGGACGGTGTTCCTCGTCCACACCGTCCCGGGTCCCGTGGAACCCGGTGCGTCCGCGGCCGCATCCGACGGCCGGTCCGGACAGCGGGGTAACTTCGGGGGCATGACGGCCGCACGGTCACCGATCGGGCCCGAGCGGGGTCAGCCCTGGGGGTACTGCCGGCAGTATTCGTAGATCGCCATCCCGGTCGCCGTCGCCACGTTGTAGCTGTGCGGCATGCCCCACACCGGTATCTCGACGCAGTCGTCCACCCACTGCAGTTCCTCGTCGGTGATGCCCGTCCGCTCGTTCCCCACCACGAGTGCCGTCTTGCGGGGGAAGGCGTAATGGTGCAGATTCTGCGAGTTGCTGGTCTGCTCCAGGGCGACGAGCCGGTAGCCGTCCTGGCGGAGCTTCTTGAGTACGGATGTGAGAGTCCTGCGCACCTCGATATCGACATGGTGTGCGCCGTCGCGGGCCACCCGCTCGTCAACCCGCCCGTTTCCGCAGGCGACTATCTTCTTGATGCCGCTGCACCCGGCGGTGCGAACGATGCTCGACAGGTTCGCGCGGGTGCGTAATGGCGCACAGACGATAAGGAGTTCACGATCTCGATCAAGCGTCACCGCAGGCTTGTTCCGGATGTGCTCAAACATGCGTGCAGACTATACGGTCATCAGACAGGCGGAGCTGGGACTCCCTTGCGGCTGAGGGACGTTGGGCCGCGCGAGACGTCCGGAACCGGGTGGCGATGAGCGTCGTCGGCCCCGAGCTCCGGCGGTCGAACGGGGGAGAGCCGCCGGGGGCGCGGCGTACCTCCGGACCCATCCCCGCCGCGGAGGCCCCGAGGAGTTCGCCGGACCGGATCAGGGCGGAGATCACCGGCGAAGTCGGTTCTGTGCGGAACGCTTCAGCAGGGCGCCGCGAGGATGACGGAAATCGACGGGCTGTCCGCGCAGCCAAGTCCGGCGGACCACCCCGTACAAGGTGCGGCCGGCATAGGGCGTTCCCGGCAGGAGGTGAGCGAGCTTCGCCGGATCGACGGTGAACGTTTCGTCCGGGGCCAGGAAGCAGAGGTCCGCGTCACGGCCGGGTGCGATGAGTCCTTTGGTGGGCAGCCCGGCGAGTTGAGCAGGCCGTGTCGACATCCAGTACGCGATCTCGGGCAGAGAGACCTGCCGCTGCCGTGCCGCTGTCCATGTGGCTGCCAGGCTGACCTGGAGCGAGCTGATGCCCCCCGGAGCGCTGACGAAGTCTCCGCCCTCGTCGCGCTTGTCCGCTGTGGGAAACGGCGAATGGTCCGATACGACCATGTCCAACGCCCCTCTCCGTAGGCATCCCCAGAGCCGCGTGCGGTTCTCGGCGTCTCGTATCGGCGGACACACCTTGAAAGCAGTGGCTCCGTCGGGGATGTCATCCGCGCTGAATGTGAGGTAGTGGGGGCAGGTCTTGGCGGAGATGGCGATACCGCGGCTTCTCGCCCGGTCGATCATCGCTGCCGAGTCGGCAGATGACACATGCACAATGTGCAGCCTGGCGTGTTCCGTCCGGGAAGCGATGTCGATAACACGTTCCACGGCCTTGGTTTCCGTCTCCGGCGGGCACCCGGTCAGGTACGCGTGGTAGTCGGTCGCAGAAGAGGGGGTCGGGTGGAACGTGTAGGGGTCTTCGGCATGGACCAGCAGTGTCGCGCCGATCAATCCCAGTTCGGCGATCACATTCGCAGTCTCTGTCGAATTCAGAGGCGGGAATTCTTCCATCCCGGTGTCTGTCAGAAAACATTTGAATCCGAGTGCCCCCGCGTCGTGCAGATCGCGCAGCAGGTGGATGTTGTGGGGGGTCACTCCTGCCCAGAACCCCACATCCACATGGCAGCGGCCTGCCGCGGCCTGTCTCTTCGCTTCAAGGGCCGGAACCGTAACAGTCACGGGAAGGCAGTCCAGGGGCATGTCGACGAGTGTGGTGATCCCTCCTGCGGCGGCAGCGCGAGTGCCGGATTCAAAGTTCTCCCACTCGGTGCGACCGGGGTCCTGGAGGTGCACGTGAGTATCCACCAGACCTGGCAGCACGACGATATCGTCCCCTAATCTGATATCGACTTCTGCCGGGATGGTCGCCTCGATGTCCTCCACCATAATGATTCGGCCTGCCGATATTCCAATGGCGGCAGGAACCTCTCCGTCGGATGTGATGACACGTGCGGCGCGGACGACCCTGCTGATGTTCGCCATGACCGGCTCCTTGTCCTTCGGTGGAGTTGCCGAAAAACTGAGAATACTCCTGTGTGCCCCTCTTTGCGGACCGGCGGCGGAAAAAGGGCCTGCAAACTGCGGTGTTGAGCTGGGCGCCATGGAGCAGCGAGGACAGCGGTTTCGTATCGACAGTGGCGAAGGACAGCAACGGATCAGGGGCCGGTCGGGTGTATGCGAAGCCACGGCGATCGAATTCACGGATGACCGGAGGTCGGTGACTTCGGGGCGGTTCCGGTAACGGACTCGGGTCGTGGGATTGGGCTCCCCGGTCCAGCCGGAGGCGGGCTTGTTCCGGGTCAGGCGCCTGGCCCGCGCAGGTGCTGAGTGCATTCGCAGCGCCATCACCGCCACCAGCCCTGCGACGACCACCAGCGTCGAACTCCGCTGCTCCGAGCCGGATCGGAATGGTGTGCAGCCCGGTCGGATCCCGGCCCGACTTGCACCGGTTGCCGGGTAAACGCGCTTTCGCGGACAGGCCCGGGTTCCGGGATCACGCCAACCATCCTGTGTTGCCTGTGCGATATCGCCCTGGGCGGGAGGCCGTGTCTGCGCTGATCGGCATGAACCGGTGTGCCTCGGTGTGCAGTTGTGTGTCCCGTGCGTATCGGACAGCCGGTGCTGTGCGCGGGAGTGTTCGGGTTTGTTCTGGCCCGGGGGATTGGTAGTTGCGCTCTGGCCGGTGCGATGGAGCACCGGTTCCGGTGGTACTTGGGGCCGCCGTCCGGCGGGAGAGACGAGGGATCTGATGAGCGGCGTGGACGACAAGGTGCTGTACGGGCGGGCGTTCGAGGCGGTGGTATGGGGGATGCCCGCGGTGAACTACCGGCTCATGTACGACGCCGGGAGCCGTCCGGGCACACCCGGAAGCAACAAGATCGTGTGGTGGCCGGGGCTCATGGACTGGCAGAACCAGAGCCTGACCCCGAACCCCGACGTGATCTACGTGATGCCGTTCTTCGATACGACGAACGGGCCCGTGGTGCTGGAGATCCCGGCCGCCACCGACACCTGTTCCATCAACGGCAGCGTCATGAACTACTGGCAGGCCGCCATCGAGGACGTCGGATCCGCCGGACTCGACAACGGAGCCGGAGCCAAATACCTCATCCTCCCGCCCGGATACACCGGCATCATCCCCGACGGCTACACCCTCCTCCAGAGCGACACCGTCCAGGGCTACGCCATGGTCCGCTCCACCCCCACCGACCACAGCCCGGAATCCATCGACGCGGCCGTCGCCTACGCCGAGCAGGTCGCCCTCTACCCCTACACCCCGGACGGCGCCACCGGCCAGACCATCCGGGTGAGCGTGCTGGGTAAGTCCTTCGACGCGGAGATCCCCTACGACGACTCCTACTTCGCCACCCTGAACACCCTGGTACAGGCCGAACCCTGGCTGGAACGGGACCGCGCCCTCATCGACACCCTCTCCTCCCTCGGCATCACCCAGGGCGAAACGTACGCGCCCGACCAGGCCACCCTGGACATCCTGACCACGGCGATCGGCGACGCGAAGACCTGGCTGGACGCGCGCTACGAGAACCTGTTCACGACCCCGCGCTGGCCCGGTACCCACTGGTCCGTTCCCGTCCTGCCCGAGCTGAACACCAGCACCACCAACGGCTTCACCCTCCGCAGCTCCTACCCTCTGGACGACCGGGGCCTGGCCTTCACCTACGCCTTCTTCTCCCCCCGCCACCTGGGCAAGGGCCAGTCCTACCTGATGGCGCTCGCAGACCAGAACGGTGACCCGCTCGACGGCGGACAGAGGTACCGGCTCACCGTCCCCAAGGACGTCCCGGTCAGCCAGTACTGGTCACTGACCGCCTACGACCGCGGCACCCACACTTTCCTCCGGACGGACCGGCTCAGCTCCTGCTCCCTCGACACAAGCCTGGACCTCAACGAAGACGGGACCGTCGATCTGTACCTGGCTCCCGCACTGCCGGACGGTGTGAAGGAATCCAACTGGATCACCACCCTGGACAGCACCGGGTTCGAGGTCATGTTCCGCCTCTACGGGCCCCAGCAGGCGTACACCGACGGCACCTGGACCCTGCCCGACCTCCAGCGACTCTGACCGGCCTGCGCGGCCCCGTCCCCGGTGCCGTCGTGCCGTCGGCAGCGAGGGAACCCGAAGAACTCCGCGAGAACCCGGAAGAGAAGGAAGGCAGGGACATGCCCGCATCAATCTCCGGCCCCGGCGAGGACACCGTCGACGCCACCACCGACGCCTACGTCTTCGGCTATCCGCTGGTCCTGATGAACCTGACCAGGCTGGCCCAGACGAACACCGTGAAGGCCACCGACGACGTACTCGCCCCCGTCAACCAGTTCTGCCACCACACCGAACTCCCCGACCCCAGCGAGAAAGCGGTCGTCCGCCCCAACCTCGACACCCTCTACTCGGTCGCCTGGCTCGATCTGACCGCCGAGCCCATGGTGCTGTCCGTGCCCGTCATGGAGAACCAGCCCGACAACTCCCGGTACTGGCTCATGCAGCTCATGGACTACTGGACGAACACGGTCCAGGACCCGAGCAGCATCCTGCCCGGCACCGACCCGCGCACCGACGGCAACGGGGACCAGAACTACACCTACGTCCTCACCGGCCCCGGCTGGCAGGGCACCGTCCCCGACGGAACAACCCAGCTCACCTTCCCCACGAACACCGTCTGGCTCGCCGGCCGCACCGAGATCCGCGACAACTCCCAGGAAGAACTCGACACCGTCAACGGCTACCAGCACCGGATGAGCCTGCTGCCGCTCAGCGTATGGCCCGACCCCGACCACACCTACGTCCCCCCGGACGGCACCTACGACCCCAACCTGTCCGCCGACCCGCCGTCCGACCAGATCGCCGAGATGGACGGCACCACCTTCTTCACCACCCTCAAGACGCTGCTCGCCACCACCCCCCTCAACCCCGACGACCCCGACATGACAGACCTCCTCGACTCCATCGGCCTCCTCCCCGGCAGCACCCAGCGCCTGCCCGACGCCGCCACCCTCCAGCAGGCCGTTGAAGCGGGCCAGCAGCGCATCACGTCCCACGGCGGAGCGCAGACGGTCAACGGCTGGAGCCTCGCCACCACCGGCGTCGGCACCTACGGCACCGACTACGACCAGCGCGCCTACATCGCCCTCACCGCACTCGGGGCCAACCTCCCCCAGGACGCCATCTACCCCTCCACCGCCCCCCAGGACCCCGCCCCCGGCACCCGCTACACCCTCACCTTCGCCCAAGGGCAGACACCCCCCGTGGGCGCCTTCTGGTCCCTCACCGCCTACGACAACGACGGCTTCCTCATCACCAACGACGAAGGCGTCTACTCCATCGGCCACCGCACCCCCACCCCCGTGCCCGACCCCGTCACCGGCGACACCACCCTCTACATCCAGTACGAACCCCCCGGGGACACCGTCGACCCCGCCAACTGGCTCCCCATCGACAACACCGGAGACTTCAACCTCATGCTCCGCCTCTACGCCCCCCAAATCGACCAGATCGACCCCCCTGGCACCTGGACACCCCCCATCCTCACCAAGGTCGCCGACACCCCCATCGCCTGACCCCTCCCCGACCGGGGGGTGGCGGTGACCGGCACCCCCCGAATCCGGGCACCCGCCCGAATCCCCCGCGGGCCGGGCACGCGCGTTCCCCGCCGGGCCGCCGGCACCCAGCTGAAGCCCGCCGCCCTGTACCGCATGAACCCTATGACCCGTACTTCTCTCAGAGAAGGTGAAGCCCGCGGAATCGGTCGACAGGACGTTGTCCGTGCGTACTCGAGCAGTTTCCTGCCTTGCCGCGGAGGGCGAGGGTGAGGCGAGGCAGTGTGCCGGTCCACCGCCGGAGCGCCACCGGTTGCCCCGTGGCCGGCTCGGCCAGGTCGTTCCCGGCGGCGGGCGCCGAGGCCGGTGCGCCCTGGACTCCGGACCGGTTGGCAGCGGCGGCCGGGAAGGGCGCTGTCAACGCCGACGCGTCATGGCAGCCGGTGCGTCACCTGTTTGATCCGGGTGTACATCTCGAATCCATACCGTGACAGGTCTTTGCCGTGGCCGGACCGGCGGAAGCCCCCGTGCGGCAGCTCCGAGGGGAACTGGAGGTGGGTGTTCACCCATACGGTTCCGTAGTCCAGTTCCTTGGTGAGCAGCATCGCCCTGCCGTGGTCGGTGGTCCAGACGGCTGATGCCAGACCGTAGGGCGAGGAGTTGGCCCGGTGCACAGCGTCCGCCTCGCCGGCGCAGCGTTCGACGGTGATCACAGGTCCGAAGATCTCCGTACGGGTGATGTCGTCGTCTTCGCGTACGCCGGCGATGACGGTGGGCGCGTAGAAGAACCCCTGGTCGCCCACCTGGTGGCCGCCGGTCAGTAGTTCCGCGTGCGATGGCAGTGTGTCGATGCAGCGCTGGACGTGTGCCAGGTGGTCGGGGTTGTTCAGCGGGCCGTACGCGCTGCGGGGATCCGATGGCGGGCCGGGGCGGTGTGCGGACGCCTCGGTGACGAGTGCCTCCAGCAGCCGGTCGTGCACCGTCCCGACCGCCAGGACCCGGCTGGCGGCCGTGCAGTCCTGCCCTGCGTTGCTGAATGCCCCGGTGACGATGGTTCGTGCGGCGGTGGTGATGTCGGCGTCGGCGCAGACGAGGACCGGGGTCTTGCCGCCGAGTTCGAGGTGGGTGCGCTTCAGGGTGGCGGCCGCGCGGGTGGCCACCTTCACGCCGGTGGCGGCCGACCCGGTCAGCGAGACGAGCGCGGGCACCGGGTGATCCACCATGAGCTGCCCTGTGGCGGGGCCGCCGCAGATCACATTGAGTGTGCCCGGGGGCAGGACACCTGCGGCGAGATCGGCCAGCAGGAGTGCCGACGACGGGGTGGTCTGCGCGGGTTTGAGGACGACGGTGTTCCCGGCGGCGATCGCCGGAGCCGACTTCAGGACGGCCATCAGCAGGGGGAAGTTCCACGGGGCGAGCTGGGCGCATACTCCCACCGGTTCGCGCCTGGTGTAGGACGTGTGGTCCGGCGTGTACTCGCCGCCCGCGATGCCGTCGAGCTGCCGGGCCGCCCCCGCGAAGAAGCGCAGTTCGTCGACGATCACGCCGATCTCGCCCGCGGCGTGGCGGCTTCCGGTGTCGCGGAGTTCGGCCTCGCTCAGTTCTGCGGCGTGGGCGGCGACGGCATCGGCCAGCTTCAGCAGCGCCGCTTGGCGATCCGCGGGTGTGGTCCGCGACCAGGTGCCGAAGGCGGTCGCCGCCGCGCGCATGGCGAGGCCGACATCCTGGGACCCGGTGCACGGCGCGTACAGACGCGGGCCACCGGTGCACGGGTCGAGCACCTCGATGTGCTCGGTGCCGGCGGCGGTGCCGGCTCGCCTGCCGTTGACGACGTTGCGGATGGTGGGTGCTGTCACGCGGTGTTCTCCTGTCGGCTCTGGGGGTTGGCCGCTGCTCTTCACCGGTGTTTCAGTCCTCGCCGGTGACACGGAGGGAAGTGAAGCCGTGGAAACCGAGGTTGTTGTTCCAGTCGGCCTCCTGCGGTGGCACTGTCAGCTCCGGCCATCTGGTGTACAGGGTGCTCAGCGCGATGCGGGTGGTCTGGCGCACCAGGGGGTCGCCGAAGCACAGATGCCTGCCGATGCCGAAGGTGAGGTGCCGGTTGGGCAGCGGCCGGTCCAGGACCAGTTCGTCGGGACGGTCGAAGACGTCGGGGTCGCGGTTGGCCGAGGCGATGTACAGCAGCAGGGGCTGTCCTTCGCGCAGCGGGACGACTGTCCCGTCGGACGCGGTGTAGTCGAAGTCCGAGCCCGCGACCCGTCCGACGAACGAGACCGGTGTGCATACACGCAGGAGTTCTTCGACGGCGGGGCGCGCTGTCGGGGGGTTCAGCAGCAGCTCGCGCTCGGTGGCGGGGACGGAGTCGAGGGCATGGACGCTGTTGCCGATGAGGTAGCGGATGGACGCCACGCCCGCGAACAGCAGCAGCGCCGCCTGTGCGACCACATCGGGTTCGGAGAGGCGGCTTCCGCGTACTTCGATCTGCCGCAGCCGGTGCAGCAGACCGCCTTTGGCGCGGGAGAGCCGTGCGCTGCTTTCGGACGCCAGGAAGGCGGCGAGTTGCCGGGTGCTCTCCCTGGTCCGGTACAGGTGCTCGACCGGAACCGACGTCGAGCCGAACAGGTGTGCTATATCGTCGGTCCAGCGGTTGAGATCCTGGTGTACGCCGACCGGCACGCCGAGCACATCGGCGATCACCATCGCGGGTAAGGGAAAGGCGAAATCCGCTATGAGGTCGAATCCCGCGGGGTCGACCCGGTCGAGCAGTTCGTCGACGATGCGCTGGATGCGTGGTTCGAAGTGTTCGTCGGTGAACGGCGCATAGCCCCTGTTGACCAGTCGGCGACCGCGGGTGTGCTCCTTGCCGTCGTGGAATGCCAGCCACCGTCCGTAGATGCCGAGCAGGTCCGCGAACTCGTCGCGCTGTTCCGGCGGGAGGAAGCGCAGCGGTACGTCCGCGCGGGCATTGGACAGCCGCTCGTCCTGCATCAGCCGGGCACAGTCCTCATGACGGAACATGAGCCAGGCACCGCCGAAGATCTCCCGTGCCCAGTGGGCCGGGCTTTGCTCACGCATCAGTGCGTAGAAGGGGAAAGGGTCCTCGATGTACTGGACTCTGTTGTGCGAGAACCCGTCTGCGGGCAGGGAACCGGATGGCATGGCAGACCCCCAGAGTCCGAACGGCGGAGCAGCTTCCGAGGCGGTTGGGCGGGGCACTTCGAGCATGGTCGGCCGTCGGGGAACCAGGTCCTCGTGATCGCAGGTGCGTGATGCTCGGAGCGTGCCCCCTCGTCTGTTCCGGCGCGTCGGAGCCCGGCCGCCCGCCGGCTACGGCGACGTGTGCCGATGGCTTGTTCTCGGGCTCCGCCCGGACGGGCGGGTTCGGACGAGGTGCGCGGGCCGAGGCGGTGCCGCGGCAGGCGCCGCGGCGGCGTAGCGCCGATCGTCCCGTTGGCCGCGCGTGCCGTCCATGGCGCATCAGGGGGCGCACGCCAGCGGTCGAGGGCTCGCGAGGCGCCCTGCCGTGCGCTGCCGTGCGCTGCCGTCTTCCGACTGTGCGGGCGGGGCCAGCCCCGGGGCAGGGACCGCTGTCCGCCCGTTGCAGCACGGGCGCCGCGGGCTATGTGGTGCGTCGGCGGAGAGATGCCTGCCTCACTGTCGACTCTTCGGCTGTTTCACGGTCAGGGATACCCTGCGCGGCCGCGCCCAGCGTTGTTGCAGAGGTACTTCCACAGCGCGGTGCATGAGGAAAGCGACTCCCTGCGCCAGGGCTGTGCAGATGGCCGTGGCGACCGCCGCACCCCAGACCGGCAGTACGGTGTGGGCGCCGATGAGTTCCCGTACGAGCAGCAGCACCGGCAGGTGGACGAGGTAGAGGGCGAAGGACGCCTCGCCGAGGCGGACCGGTACGGGCCGGGCGAGGACGGTGGACCGCCCTTCGGCGTCGGCTGTGGCGAGCGCGCCGATGAGCAGCGCGAGCGGGACCGCGCACAGGGATCCGGCCGCATAGGTCATGGGAAGCAGCGGAACGACGGCGACGGCGGCCACGACGAGCAGCCCGGTCAGCCACCGCGGCACGGCCGGGAATGCGTTCCGCAGCACCAGCCGGGCGGTCACCGCGCCGAGGGCGAACTCGGCGATCCGGACCGCCGGGAAGGCGTGGACGAACCAGAAGGCCGTCGGGCTGACCGGCAGCCAGTCCATCGGGGGGCCGGTGAAGACGAGGGCGACGGTGGGCAGTGCGGCGATGAGCATCGCCAGGGCCGGCCAGACCGCGCGCAGTGCTGTGCGCGGGAGCCGGACGGCCCTGGTGATCAGCAGCGGGAACAGCAGATAGAAGAAGGCTTCGCAGGAGATCGACCAGGCAGGGGCGTTGAAGCTGAAGTAGACCTCGGGGTCGGGGGCCCAGCTCTGGAGGAGGAAGAGGCCGAGGAGGGCGTCGGCGGCGTCCTGGTCGCCGGGGACGCCGACGACGGGGGTGGGGCGGCCGGTCACCAGGAACAGTCCGATCACCGCGGACCAGGCGACCGCATGGTTGGGGAAGATCTTCCAGAACCGCCGCCGCCAGAAGGCCCGGGGCCGGTCACCGGCGGTGTGGGCCCAGGTGAGGACGTAGCCGGAGAGGACGAAGAAGCCGCCGACGGCCGGTCCGGCGATGAGCTGGGTCGAGAAGAGGAGCTGTCCGAGTCCTCCTTCGAAGAAGCCCGAGTTGGAGCTCGTATGGCAGAGCAGCACGCAGTACGCGAAGACCGCGCGGAGGCCGGTGAGTGAGGGGAGCCGGCCGGGCGGTCCGCCGGGTGCGGCGGTAGGTCCGGTGCCCGTGGTCATGGGCGGCCGGCGAGGTCTTCGAGTGCAGCGAGTGTGCCGTCGCGCCGGGCCCGCCGCATACGCGCCTTGGTGAGCAGCCCGCTCATCAGCAAGCGGGGGGTGCGCAGCGATGGGGCCGAGATGCGGCGAGAGGTGAACGGAGCGTAGAAGGTGCCTGCTTCGGTCGACTCCAGCCAGCCGGTGCAGCACAGTGCGGGGTGTAGCGGTGTCCCAGGAGGCCGGCGCGCCGCCCTCCGGGCGGGAGCGCTGCGGTGGGTGCTTCGAGCCGGATCCGGTCGCCGTCGATTCCTGCCGTCTGCACCGGCCGGACGACGGGGAAGCCGTCGGAGCCGAGATAGCCGATCAGCCGGTGGGGGAGCGGTGCGAGGCGCCGGGCGGCCTCGGCGGGGTCGATACGGGCGTGGGTGCCGCGCGCGGGCGGGTCCTGCGAGCCGGGCGGGTCGGGCCAGGGCGATCCGTCCAGTGAGGTCCAGTCGTGCGGGGTGCGTTCGCCCCAGGTGACCAAGCGGGTGACGGTGATGTCGACGAAGGCCCGCTGGTGGTCGGCCTCGTACTGGATCCAGTCCCAGAGCGTGCCCTGTTTGCGCCCGCCGAAGCGGTCGGCCATGCGCTCGTGGAGCGCGGCCAGCCGGTCTTCCGGCGGGTGCAGGGAGACCTCGGCGTCGCCCTGGGCGAGGACCAGTGTCCGGCTGGTGGAGCTGCCGTAGTCCCGGGCGTGGTAGCAGAGGGCGACGCGGGGGTCGCGGAGGATACGGTTCAGCTTCCGGCCGAAGGCGAGCGCGCTGGTGAAGGCGAGGGTGCCCGCCTCGCGGTCCGCGAGACCGAGGGGACTGACGGGGGTGACGACGACCCCGCGCTGGGGGGTGGTGTAGGCGAGCGCCGCGGTCGGATCGCCGACCAGCACCTCGTGGACTTCGTCGGACCAGGTGACCGCCGGCACGATCGTTCCTCCGCTCTCGGGGGCGTGGTTCAGGGCGTCAGGACGATGCGGGCACCGGCGGCGACCTCGAGGTGCCAGGCCCCGGCGATATCGCCCAGGGGCAGGACGACCGGGTCGACGAGCGGGCGGCCCGGCTCCAGCTGGTCCAGCAGGTCTCCGTAGGCCTGGTCGAGGGCATCCGGTGCGACCGAGCCCTCGCCGCTGCCGCAGAGGACGATGTTCGCTTTGCGCAGGAGGCTTCCTTCCAGTCGCAGCGAGGGCCCGCTCATGGTGCCCAGGTGGACCCAGCGCACCGGCTCGGCGGGGTCGGTGCGCGCCGAGGCGAGTGCGGCCAGCGCGATTTCGGAGACCGGCCCCCAGAGGTAGTCCACGACGACGTCGGTGTCTCCGGCCGTCGCGGCGAGTGTCCGGGAGAGGGCGCGGTCGTCCTGGCGCAGATCCACGAGGGCCGTGGCGCCGGACTCGGTGAGCCGGGCCAGTGCGGCCGGGTTCCGCCCCGCCGCGACCACCTCGGCCGCCCCGAGCCGGCGGGCGAGGCGCACCGCCGTCCGTCCGGCGCATCCGGTCGCGCCGAGCACCAGGACGCGCTCGCCCGGGCGCAGGGCGGCCCGCCCGGTCAGCGCCGTCCAGGCGGACACGGCCGGATTCATGGCCGCCGCGACCTCCTCAGGAGCGAGGCCGGGCGGCAGCGGCAGCGCCCGGCCGGCCGGGACCACGGCCCGTTCGGCCAGGCTGCCGTGGGGTGCCGTGATCCCGCTGAAGAACACCCGCGTTCCGTCGGCGGTGCGACCGACACCGTCGATGCCGGGGACCATCGGCAGGATCGTGGACCGTGCGTACGGCGGCCCGAGAGCGTCGAAGCGAACGCGCGGGTGCAGCCCGGCCGCGAGCACCTCCACGGCCGTCCCGCCCTCTCCCGGGCACGGCGCCGGGAAGGACCCGTACCGGGGCGGGGCACCGAAGGCGTCCACCACCGCAGCGCGCATGGATTCAGCCATGATCGCCCTCCCGGGGGTGCCCGGCGGCGGGCACGGCGTCGACGACGGCCACGACGGGCCCGGGAACCACCCGGCGCACGGCGAAGCCGGCGTCGGCGAGCAGCAGCCGGAACTCTTCCTCGGTGCATTCCCGGCCTCCGGCGAGCACCAGCATGTCGAGGTCCACCAGCTTGCCGATCTGCGACTCGTTCCCGGGCGTGATCACGGCGTCGAGTACCAGCAGTACGGCTCCGGGCCCCATCGCCCTGCGGACCGAGGCGAGGATCCGGCGGCAGTGCGCGTCGTCCCAGTCGTGCAGCACCCATTTCATGAGGTAGACGTCGCCGCCTTCCGGCACCGCCTGGAAGAAGTCGCCGCCGACGGCCTCGCAACGGGACTCCAGCCCCGCCGCGGCCAGGGCGCGACGCGCGGCGGCGGCCACATCGGGCAGCTCGAAGAGCACGCCCCGGATGTCCTGCCGCGCGGCCAGCAGCCCCGTGAGGAACCGTCCCTCGCCACCGCCCACGTCGACGACGGTCGCACCGGACGGGAACGGATGGTACGCCAGGAATCCGGGGATCAGCGCGGCGGTCATCTGGGCCATCGACCGCCCCAGCAGCTGCCGGGCGTCCTCGTGCCGTCGGAAGTACTCCCAGATCGGAACGGACTCGCTGGTATCGAAGGCGGCCTCTCCGGTGTGCAGGGAGTGCAGGAACCGGCCCCAGGCGCGGTGGTGCGCGTCGCCCAGTTCGAGCAGGACGAACGCCTCGACCGTATCGGCGGTGTCCGAGCGGAGGGTGGCGCTGAGCGGGGTCTGGTGGAAGCGCCCCGCCTCGTCCTCGCGGAAGACACCGGCGCTCGCGAGGGCGCGCAGCAGCCGGTGCAGCGACGGTGCATGGGTGGAGGACCGTTCGGCGAGTGCGGCCGGGGGGAGCGGTTTGCCGTCGGCGATGTGGTCGGCCAGCCGGAGCCGGGCGGCCGCGTGGACGGCGCGGGACAGCCAGAACCCGGCGACGATGCCGAGCATCCGCTCGTGGGGGCTCAGGTCGGGGCCGGTCGTCATGGCCGCTCCGTCTCGTGGCCGGGAAGGGCGAGCCGCAGTTCGCGGCGGAGCACGGCCTGGAACGCCGCAACGTGCCGTGGGGACATCAGGGTGTAGTGCTCGCCGGGTACGTCGGCATAGCGGTTGGGGCCCCGCGTGTGCTCGTCCCAGCGGCGCAGTTCGCGGGCGACCCACTCCTCCTTGGTGCCGCGCAGGGGGTGGGCGCAGAAGACGGTCATCGAGCGGACCTTCCCGGTGGGCCGATAGGTCGATCCGAGCAGGGTGAGGCCATGGGCGAGCCGCGCCCAGGCAGCGAACTTCGCCCGGTCGAGGTCCAGTTCGTCGAGCCGGTCCTCGGTGCCGGTCGCGAGGAGCCGTTCGATCTGTTCGTCCTCGGGTGCGCCGCGGAGTTCGCCGGGGAGCCGTACGGCCTGTTCCTCGTCGATCAGTGAGATGAAGAGCGCCAGATGGACGGCGGTCTCGGTGAAGTCGAGTTCGTCCATCCGGTACTTGATGTGCGGCGGCAGATTGAAGCTGCCGGTGAAGGCGACCTGTTCCCCGGCCGCCTCCAGCGCCTTCGTGATCTCGAAGGCGACCGCGCCCCCGTAGGAGTATCCGGCGACGGCGTAGGGGCCGTGCGGCTGTTTACGGCGGATCGCGTCCACATAGCACCCGACCATCTCGGCGAAGCTGCCGAACGGTTCCTCGCCGGGGCCGAAGCCGCGGGCCCGCAGCGCGTAGAACGGGCGCTCTCCGGTGAAGTACCGGGCGAGGCCGACGAACACGAGCACATCGCCGACGCCCGGATGCACACAGAACAGCGGGGTTCCGGCCCCGCTCTCCTGGAGGGCGACGACCGGGTCGTAACCGTCGTACGCCGGTGCGCCGGCTCCGGTCACCCGGAGGGCCAGCCGGCGTACGGTCGGGGCTTGGAGCACCGTGGCGATCTCCAGCTCGGGCAGGCCGAACCTCCGGGCGACCGCGCCGCGCAGCCGCAGCAGGTCCAGCGAGGTGCCCCCGAGGTCGAAGAAGTTGGTGGTCGCGCCCATCTCGTCCACGGCGAACACATCCCGGCAGATTCCGGCGATCGCCTCCTCGGCGGCGCCCTCCGGCGGGCTCCAGCCGCCGAGCCGCTCCCGGGACAGGGTTGCCGTCCGCGCGAGCACCGCCTCGTACCTGCCCTCCTCCAGCCGGTGGCGCAGCAGGGCGCGCCGGAGTTTGCCCAGGCTGGTCCTGGGCAGTTCGGCGCGCGTGAGAGGGAGGACGACGGCGGGGCGGAACCCCCAGTGGAGGACGACGGCGTCGCGGATCGCGGTGAGCGTTCGGTGCAGGGCGTCATCGTCGCCCGGGCGCTCCGGCAGGAAGGCGACGGCGAGCTGTTCGGTGTCGCCGCCGGGACCGCGGGTCGGGAAGGCCGCGACATACGAAGGCGTCACGCCGTCCAGCCGTTCCAGAACGGTCTCGATGTCCTGGCTGAAGTGGTTGACGCCGTTGACGATGACACTGTCCTTGCTGCGTCCGGCCAGTGTGAGCCGGCCGTCGTCCAGCCGCCCCAGATCGCCGGTGCGGAACCAGCCGTCGGCGGTGAACGCGGCCGCGGTCGCATCGTCGTCCCCGTGGTATCCGGGGGTCACGACGGGTCCGTGCAGCTGGACCTCGCCGATGGCGCCGTCCGGGAGCAGCCCGCCGTCCGGCCCGGCGATCCGCAGCCGCAGACCGTCGACCGGCCGGCCCAGGTTGGCGAACTCCTGTGCTCCGTCGTGGAGGGGGAAGTCCCGGGAGTAGACGCTGCCCGCGCAAGTCTCGGTCATCCCGAAGGCGGGCCAGAGCGCCGTGGCACGCAGACCGTGACGGGCGTAGGCGTTCAGGAAGGCTCGTCCGGTGTCGCAGACGACGGATTCGCCGCCGCTGACGATGTGCCGCAGCCGGCTCAGGTCGAGGCTTCCGTCCTTGATGGAGGGCGCGGCCCGGGTGAGCCGGCCGAGCAGGAAGTTCGGGGCGAAGGCCATGGTGACCCGGTGTTCGGAGATCAGCCGCAGGAAGTGCGGCGGATCTCCGAGGATCGCCGCCGGTGGCACATGGAGCTGGGCCGCTCCGGCGGACAGCGGCAGGAGATGGCATTCGAGCAGGGCCGCGACATGGTCGAAGGAGACCCAGTTCAGGCTGGTGTCGTCCGCGGTCAGCCGGTGGACGCCGTTCTTGCCGTGCAGGGAGGCGAGCAGATTGCCGTGGGTGAGACGTACCGCCTTGGGAGTTCCGGTGGAACCGGAGGTGAGGACGAGAGCGGCGGTGTCGGCCCGGTTCGCCCGGTACGGCGTCTGCGGGCCCGCGCTTCCGGCCGTCTCCTCACAGGCCACGACCCGGACACCGGGCAGGGCTGCGAGTTCCGGGGCCGCCGCCGCGCCGGCCACCACCAGGGGCTCGTCCAGGAGCCGGCGGATGCCGGTGAACTGCTCAGCCGGGTAGGGGCCACCGCCGTGCGGGGGCGGTGCCGTGGCCGGCACGAATCCGCCCAGCACACAGGCCCAGAACCAGCGGACGAAGTCCTCCGCCGAGTCCGGCAGCAGCAGGACGGCGCTGCCGGGCACGGGCTCCATCGTCCGCAGGGCCGCCAGGGCGCCGCAGGCGCTCCGCAGCAGCTCGGCATGAGTCCGGACGGTGAAGCCGCCGGTGCCGCCGGGATCGTAGTACCGGAGTTCCTGATCCGGCTGCTCCCGGGCCGCCCGGATGAGGACCTCGGCGACGCTCTTCGCGTCGCGCGGATCCCGTGCCGGTTGCCGGGTGCGCCGCAGCGCGGGGTCTGTCGCGTGCCCGGCCGGGCCCGGCCCGGGCGTCGGTGAATCGCCGTCCGCCGGATACGAGATGCTTCTGTCCATATCCTCAGAACGTAGGGATTGCCGGTGTGCCTGCGCCCCTCCGAGGGCGCTCGGATACCCCAAGGGGCAGGGTTCCCGCCCGATCGGGCGGAGTCCGGGGATGTGCGGGGACGGGAGCCGAACGCGTCCGCGACCCGGTCGAGCCGAGAGGTACGGTCCACGGTCCGTCCCTCCCGGTCGAGCCGAGAGGTACGGTCCACGGTCCGTCCCCGCTTCCGATGACGGCGCCGGGACCGGGCGGGGCGGGCGACCGCTCTGCCCGTCCCGGCGCCGGGCGTGGTCAGATGGCCCCGATGCGCATCGCGTGGGCCACCGCGTGGGCCCGGTTCCTGAGACCGAGCCGTACGATCGCCCCGTGCAGGACGCTCTTGATGGTGCGCTCCGCGTAGTTGAGACGGGCCGCGATCTCCACCGTGGTGAGACCTTCCGCGACCAGCCGGAGGATGTCTGCCTCGCGGCTGGTCAACTCGCCGGCGGCTGATTCGGCCCCGGCGGCCCCGGCCCGGTGCAGCGCCCTGATCTGCGTCATCAATTCCCCGACCATGGCGGGTGGCAGGTCGCAGCGCCCCCCGTACACCTCCAGCAGGGTCTCGACGGTCCGGTCCAGCGGGGTGCGCGCCCGGGGCAGGAAGGACACCAGACCATGGCGGACGGCCCGCACGAGCAACGGCCCGCTGATGGTGTTGGCGACCAGTACGACGGGCAGCTCGCCCTCCCCGGAGCGTTCGGCCAGCTCCGCCATGGCGGCGACCGTCCGGCCGGTCACCCGGTCGGCGAGGAAGAGGGCCATCCGGGCCTCCCCGACGTCCTCCGGTGACACGACCGCAAGGGAGGGGCAGGAGCGCAGATAAGCCGTCACTCCGTCGGCGGTGATGGGGTCGTCCGCCAGGACCAGGATGGTGACGGGCTGTGCCGGGCGCGTACCGGAACCGGCTGCCGGACATCGCGCGGCGGATGCCGCAGGCTTCACACACGCTCCCTTGCTGCCGATTCGCCTTCGCCTGCTCGTCAGGCCCGACGAACCGCGGATCGCCGGATGGTCGGCGACTGCGCCCGTCGGATGTCGTGGCACAGTCCTTGACGAGTCACCTCACCCGCACTCTGCACCGGCGCAGCCCGCGCGTGGTGTTGTTGAGTTCGAGTTCCGATGCCAGCAGTTCGAAGCGGCTGACGCGCGGCAGCAGGGACTCCAGCAGGGCGCGCATCTCGATCCGGGCCAGGTTCATGCCGATACAGGCATGTTCCCCGCGTCCGAAGGCCAGCTGGTCGGACGGCCTGCGGCGGACATCGAACCGGTCGGGGTCGGGGTATCGGCGTCCGTCACGGTTGGCCGCCCCGTACAGCAGCATGACGCGGGAGCCGGCAGGCAGCACATAGCCCTCGACGTCGTAGTCCTCGGTCAGGCAGCGGGTGAAGCGCTGCACGGGGGACTCCAGGCGCAGGACTTCGTTGATGGCATGCGGAACCAGTGCGGGGTCTGCGCGCAGAAGGTCCCACTGGTCCGGATTCCGGGCGAAGAGATGGACGGCGCTCGAGATGGCGTGGATCGTCGTACCGAGACTGGGCGCGATGTAGTCGATCACCATGAACGGGCACTTCTCCACGGGGAGGTCACCCTGTGCGGCCGCGGCGTACAGCCGGGCGGCCCAGCCGTCCGGCTTGAGGGTGTCGGGCTTCGCCTCGTGCAGGGCGAAGGCGACCATCTCGTCGAGTTGGGGGAAGGCGTCCATGGTCCGCTGGTTCATCGGCCCTTGCGCGTCGAACGTGGCGGCCCCCCATTCCAGCATGCGGGTGCGGTGGGTTTCGTCGAGGCCGACGAGTTCGGAGACGACGGCGAGCGGAAGGTGCTCCGCGAGGTCCGTCACCGCGTCGAACGACCCCTGTTCCACGAGGTGGGCGACGTGGCGTTCCGCCTCGTCCTCGATCAGGGGTACGAGCTTGCGCAGCTTCTCGGGGCGCAGGGGTCGGCCCAGTACCTCCCGCATCTGCGTGTGTTCGGGTGGGTCGCTGCAGAGCGTGACCCCCTGGAGTACGGAATTGATCCGGTCGTTCATCATCACGCCCTGTGCGGAGGAGAAGACCTGCCAGTTGCCGGATGCCTCGCGCACCTGGCGGTACCGGGCGAAGGCGTAGATGCCGTTCGCGGTGAGTTCGACCACGGGGCCGAGTTCCCTCAGCTCCTCGTAGAGGGGGTAGGGGTCGCTGAGGTTCTCGTCCGTGAAGAGGTCGGCGTCGCTTGTGGGGATGGCGTTCACGCGTACTCCAGGCTTTCTCGGTCTCTTGGGAAGGTCCGTTGTCCGGGTACGGCCCGGCCTCAGCGGGCCCGGATCCGCATGCTGGTGGGCGGGGCCATGAGCAGGGTGCCGATGACGGGCCGGTCGGTCACGGGGCCCGTATGCTCCAGACGCCATCGGCGGAGGATCGCGGCGACGGCGATGGCCGCTTCGGTGAGTCCGAACGTGTCGCCGATGCATTTGCGGCGCCCGAGGCCGAAGCCGAAGAAGCCCTGCCGCTGGGCCGGTGTGACCCGTCCGGTGCTCCACCGGTCAGGATCGAACACTTCGGGATCGGGGAACGGGGCCGGGTCGCGGTGGAGCGCGTAGGGGCTGTAGAACACGTCGGCGCCCGCGGGGATGCGGCCCTCCGTCCAGTCGACATCGGCGGTCGTCGATCTGCTGACGATCCAGCCGGGCGGGTACAGGCGCAGAGTCTCGGTGATGGCCTGCTGGGTGTGGTGCAGGTCGGCGGAGTTGGTGCCGGGGGTCGATGCGAGCTCGGCGAGGAGTCTCTCGTGGACCGGGGGATGCCGGTCGAGCAGGCGGAGGAGCCAGACCAGGGTGGTGGCGGTGGTTTCGACGCCGCCCATCAGGATGGTGACGACCTGGTCGTAGACCGCCCGCCGGGGATCGGGCTCCTGTTCGCAGGCGGCGATCACCATCGAGAGCAGGTCGCCGTAGTCGGCTGGTGTCGCGCGATAGTGGGAGACGACCTGGTCGATCAGGTGCCGGGTGCGCCGCATCTGATCGTCGAAGCGGCGATTGACGGGCAGTGGGACACGGGGGAAGAGGCGTCCAGGGACGACCATGCGCCAGTACAGGCCGCGCAGGATGTCCGGGAGGGCACGGGCGATCCGGGCGGCGGCGGGCCGGGCGTGCTCGGCCGAGATGAGAGTCCTGGAGGTGACCTCCGCGGTGATCCGGTGCATCTGTTCGTTGAGGTTGATGACCTGTCCCGGCTGCCAGGAGCCGACCACCTCGGCCACGCAGCGCCGCATGGTGCTTGTGTAGTGGGCCAGTCGGTCGGGATGGAAAGCGGGCTGCATCAGGGGGCGTTGGCGGATGTGGTCGGCGGCCGGGCAGGTGGCCAGACCGTTGCCGAGGAAGAGGCGGGATTTCTCGATGAGGGGTCCGCCCTTGTCGAAGAGCTTCTGATCGGTGAAATACAGCCGGCGTACCAGGTCGGGGCTGTTGACCACGTAGGCCGGACGGCCGCCGAGGCGGATGCGGACCACGGGCCCCTGGTCCCGGAGTCGTTGGAAGAAGACCAGTGGATCGGGGGCGAGCCGGGGGATGTGTCCCAGCAGGGGCCACGCCCCGGGGGCTGTGGGAGGTGAGGAGTGGCGCGGGTCCATGGGGTCCCTCGGGGTGAAGGGCGGCCGTTCCCGGGCGGTGCCGCCGGGTGGGTCACGGCATGGGTGTCCGGGTGTGCGGCGTGATCGTCAGACGCCGGGGCCGGACCGTGGTTCCGGCGACGGGCTTGACGGGCCGGTTCCGGTGGGGACGCAGCTCCCACCGGGCTGCGACCTCGGCCAGGGTGAGTGTCATCGCCGCCCAGGAGAAGTGTTCGCCGAGGCACTGGCGGCTGCCGAGGCCGAAGGGGAGGTAGGACGATCGGGGCACGGCCGGCGCGCCGGGGAGCCAGCGACCGGGGTCGAAGCGCTGGGGGTCCGGGAAGACGGCCGGGTCGTGGTGGACGATGTACTGGCTGTAGGCGACGCTGGCCCGCGCGGGGATGCGGTATCCGCCGAGGTCGACGGGTGCGGTGGTCCATCGGGTGAAGAGATAGCCGGGACCGTGGTGCCGCATGGTTTCGGTCAGGACGCAGCGGATGCTGTTCAGGGACGCCGGGTTGCCCGGTTCCGGCGGCCGGCCGCCGTACACCGCGTCCACCTCGCGCTGGACTTGCCGCTGGAGGAGTGGATCCCGGCTGATCTCGTGCAGGGCCCAGGCCAGCGCGGTGCCGGGGGCCTCCCCGGTCGTACCGAGCATGGTGACCGCCTCGTCCACGATCTGCCGGTCGGTCATACCCGCGCCGGTGTCGGGGTCCCGTGCCGCGACCATGGCCCGGAAGACCCCGCCCGCGGCCTCGGGGTGGCTCCGTGCTTCGCGGATGAGGCAGTCGACGATCTGCCGCAGCCGGGTCAGGGCCCGGTCGAAGTCGCGGTTCGCGGTGACCATGACCGCGTTCGCCCAGGACGGCGCGAGCGTCTTGCGCATGACCCCTTTCATCACGGTGCGCAGCAGCCGGGAGAACTCCTCCTCCCTCGGCGCGGGGAGACCGGGGCCGAACAGGGTGGCGAGGAAGGCCGACACCATGATCCGGTCCATCTCGGCGACGGCGTCGAAGGGGACACCGTCCCGCCACTGCGAGACACGTTCCTGTACGGCCGCCGACAGCGTGTGGGTACGGTCCGCAAGGTACGAGCGGTTGAACAGCGGCTGGAGAATGCGCCGTTGCCGGCGGTGCTGTTCGCCGTTGATGGTGCCGACACCACTGCCGAAGACGAGCGCGAGGTTCTCCCCCATGCGGCCTCCGGTCTCGAAGAACCGGGATTCGGAGGTGAGGAGGCGGCGGGTCAGCTCGGCGTCGGTGACTACGTACACGGGCAGCGACCCGATGTCGACGCGGACGACGCCTCCGTACGCGCGAAGGGAGTCCAGGAAGGCAAGGGTGTGTCGCCACAGCTGGTACGAGTGCCCCACAGCCGGCCACTTTCCCGGCGCCACGGGAATGGGACGGGGCGCTTCCCTTGCCTCGTCCGGGATGTGCGCCGGGTACGTCATCGCGTCGCCTCCCGGCCATCGGATGTGCCTGGGCTTGCGTACGGCTCCCCGGGGTGGCCCGCGCTCGTGTAACGGCCCGACCCCTCGGCCCAGTCGTAGTCCCCGCGCATGACCGCCCGCAGGGCGTCCGTGAAGCGGAACACCGGTACGCGCTCCGCTTCGGTGAGGCGGGAGCTGTCGCACAGACCGGGCAGCCGGCTTTCGAGCACGAGGAACCGCTCCGTACGGGAACGGATCATCCGGCGCATCTCTTCCACCCCCTCGGCACGGGTACGGTGCCCCCGCCGTTCCAGGATCAGCAGCAGATTGTGCATCTCTCCGCGGGCCTCCTCCTTCTCCACGGAACAGAGGTCGTTGTGGATGGTGTCCACCTCTGCCGCGATCGCCCGCATCTCCGTGGCCCACGGAGCGGTGTGGATGCGGCCGGGCACCTCGAAACGGCCGATCCGTTCGGCGAGGTCCACCGTGGGATGGACACCGATGGTCTCGCGGCGCAGGCGCAGGTGCTCCTCCACCGTGGGCATGACGCCGCGCTGCCGGTGGGCGGCCTCGGTGACGTATCCCTGGAGGTAGGCGCGCCAGTGTTCTGCCGCGCGCCGGCGCCACTGGGCGGACATTCCCTCACGGCTGCGCCGCCACAGGTCCGAGAACGCCCGCACGACCGGCGCGTCGGAAGACCTCACCGGCAGCCGCAACGCCTCCATGGTGCTGTCCACGAGGGCTTGCGCCGCGGCGGGGTCCTCGCCCTCGGGACCGTCGAAAAGGTCATCGAAGACAAAGAACCAGCTCATCAGATCCACACCGAGGTCGAGGTCTGCTCCGGTCGCGTCGGGGTAGAAACGTGCCGCCAACTCTGCGTACCGCGCTTCCTCGTGCTTCCGGACGGCCTGCTCGTCGTTCAGCAGACCGTGGGAGCGCGGCCAGATCAGATGCCGTTCTCCGGCCCGGTCGGCATCAGGGCTGATCCGGCTCGGGAAGGGGATGTGGAGCTCGATTCCTCTGGGCACGGCTCCCTCGCCGGCGGTCGGGGACGACGGCCCGGCACGGTGCTCGCCGGGCACGGGGTTCGGACGGCGGGGGCCCGCTCCCGGCACGGCGTGTGGCCGAGGCCCGTACCGGACCGAAGACAAGGCCGTGAGCGGCCGCCCCGGACGGCTGTCACCTTACGAAGCGGACCAGTGCGAGTCCAACGACCATGGGACATGGGCTCCATGCGGAAACGTCATGCGGCGCGCCGGTCCCGACGCAGCCCCCGTACCCGCAGCCCGGTCGCCGGCGGCACGTCACGGATTCGGGACGGTGTCCGTTCCGAGGGCCGCGGCCCGCAGGGCGGCGGCGAGACGGACGACCGGTTCGGTTTGCGGCCCGGGGAGCCGGGCCAGGAGCAGGCGCCGGGTCTCCTGCGGGCCGCCGCGCACCGGCAGGACGCGCACGCCGGGTGGTGCGGCGGGGGCCAGTGCCGAAGGCACGGTGGTGATTCCGCATCCGGCGGCGACGAGGTGCAGTTTCGCCAGCCAGTCGCGGGCCGTGTGCGCGATCTCGGGCCGCTCGTCCAGACCCGGCCACACCCCCAGGAGCCGGTCCGAGCCGGAGATCGAGCCGGCGATCCAGCGTTGCCCGCGCAGATCGGCGACGTCGATCCAGTCCCTGCGGGCCAGCGGGTGCGCCACGGGCACGGCCAGGCACAGGGCGCGCTCGGTGAGCGTCTGCACCACCAAGGGCGGCGACTCGGCGTCCGGGGTGCGAAACGGTGGCGCCGCCGCCAGCAGAGCGAGGTCGATGCTGCCCGCCCGCAGCGCACGGACCAGCGCCGGGGTGCCGCCTTCCCGGCTGACGACATGCACGCCCGGATCCCTGCGCCGCAGCGCGGCCAGGGCATACGGCACCAAGGTCGTCCCTGCGGTCGGCACCCAGCCCAGACGTACGGTGCCGCCCTCCGCAGGCAGGCCGGACAGCTCGCGGGCGGCCGCGTCGATCTCGTCGAGGACGACCGTCGCACGACGCATCACGACGAGCCCCGCGGAGGTGAGCCGCACACCGTCACGCCGCCGCTCCAGCACTTCCGCACCGGCCGCCCGCTCGATCGCCGCAATCTGCCGCGACACTGCCGACTGGGTGTAGCCCAGCGCCGTCGCGGCGGCGGTGAAGGTCCCCTGCTCGGCAACCGCGCGGAAGACGCGCAGGGCCGTCAGCGACACATCGGTGAAGTCCATGACGTATACGCATACCACTCTTGCCTTACTTTCGTTGGACGCACAGCACTCCGGCTCCTACCGTCGTAGGTGTGAATGCCCCTCGCGTCGCCCTCGTCACGGGCGCCAACCAGGGCCTGGGCCGCGCCCTCGTCGAAGGACTGGCCGCCGGCATGAAGCCGGACGACCTGGTTCTCCTCACCGGCCGCAACTACCGGCGCGTCACCGAAGCCGCCCGCGACGTCGCCCGGCTGTCCGGTACGCGTACCCGCGTCGAAGGCCGGCTCCTGGACGTCACCGACACCGGCGCGATCGGTCGCTTCGCCGACGAACTCCAGGGGCGCTACGGCGGTGTGGACGTCGTCATCTCCAACGCGGTCGCCCGGCTGCTGCCCGACGATTCACAGGCCGAGCGCGCCGACGAGTTCATAGCCGTCTCCAACACTGCCACCCATGCCGTGCTGCGCTCTTTCGGCCCCGTCCTGCGCCCCGGCGGCAGGCTGCTGGTCATCGCGAGCAGTCTCGGCACCCTCGGCCACCTCGACCCGCGACTGCACCGCTGGTTCGACGGCGCGAGCCTCGACCAGGTCGAGTACGCGGTCGAATCCTGGCGCACTGCCATCCACCAGCACACCGCCGCCGAAGCGGGCTGGCCGCGGTGGCTGAACGTACCCTCGAAGGTCGCCCAGGTCGCCGCCGTGCGCGCGGTTGCCGCCCAACGCCGCGACCGCGATCCGGCCACCGGCACGCTCATCGCCTCCATCTGCCCCGGCATGGTCGACACCGCGACCTCCCGGCCCTGGTTCGACGACTACAGCCAGGCCCGGTCACCCTCCGAGGCGGCCCGGCCAATCCTCGACCTCGTGTTCACCGAACGTGTCGACCCTGCGCTGTACGGCGAACTCATCCGCTCCGGCAAGGCCCTGGACTGGCACGGCGGTACGCCCCCTGAGGAACAGGACCGCATGGTCCGACCCTGAACACCAGGACGTCACCCACCCCGCTTCCGCACCAGGAGTTGAGGCATGAGCGTCATCACCACGCCCTTCGGTTTTTCCAGCACGGCCGCGCAGGTCGCCCAGGGCATCGAGCTGACCGGCCGCCGCGCGCTGGTCACCGGAGCCTCCTCCGGCCTGGGCGCGGAAACAGCCCGTGTTCTGGCCGGTACGGGGGCGGCCGTCACGCTGGCCGTCCGCGATACGGCAGCGGGCGAACGCGTCGCCCAGGGCATCGCCGACACCACCGGGAACCAGGACCTGCACGTCGCCCGTCTCGACCTCGCCGACCTGGCGTCCGTCACCGCCTTCACCGCGGCCTGGACCGGCCCGCTGCACCTCCTTGTGAACAACGCCGGTGTCATGGCCTGCCCCGAGCAGTACACGCCGCAGGGCTGGGAGCGGCAGTTCGCCACCAACCACCTGGGCCACTTCGCCCTCGCCACCGGCCTGCACGATGCGCTCGCCGCTGACGGCGCCGCCCGCATCGTCTCCGTCAGCTCCAGCGGGCACCAACTGTCCCCCGTCGTCTGGGACGACATCCACTTCGCCTTCCGCCCCTACGACCCCTGGCTCGCCTACGGCCAGTCCAAGACCGCCAACATCCTCTTCGCCGTGGAAGCCACCCGCCGCTGGACCCAGGACGGCCTGACCGCCAACGCCGCGATGCCCGGAGCCGTCTACACCAACCTCCAGCGCCACACCGAAGGCGGCCGTGGCAGCGGCAGCGTCCCGAGCGAACTCATCAAGACGGTCGGACAAGGAGCCGCCACATCCGTCCTCCTCGCCACCTCACCCCTGCTGGAAGGCATCGGCGGACGCTACTTCACCGACTGCAACGAGACCGAGGTCCTGGACCGCCGAGGCGCACCCCTGCAAGGCGTGGCCCCGTACGCCCTCGACCCTGACAACGCCCGACGCCTGTGGACCCTCTCGGAGCAACTGCTCGCAGAGGCCGGCTGAACCGTCGGCCCCACACCTGGACCGACGCCCCGGCCGGTGAGCCGGCGCCACGCCCCGCCCCGGCGATCAGCAGCCTGCGCAGCCCCGAAAGTGCACGCCCCGCGGGCCGTCGAAGCATCTCCCCGAGAGGCTCGCTCCCGTGACACGCACCCGATTCGTCTCCCTCAGCCGCCACCTGCCCACCGGGCGGATCGAACCCGACCTCTTCACTCTCACCACGAAAGAACTGCCCGGCCTGCGCGACGGCCAGCTCCTCTTGCGGCCACTGGCGTTCTCCGTCGACGCCACCCTGCGCGGCCGGCTGACCGGTATCGATGGCTACTTCCTCCCGCAGATCCCCGTCGGCGCGGCGGTGACCGGGCTCGCCGTCTCCGAGGTGGCCGCTTCACGCCACCCCGACCACCGGCCGGGAGACCGGGTGGTCAGCGAGGCGGAGTGGGCCGACCTCTCCATCTGGCCTCCCCGCGGCACCCGGCTCGAACCGGCTCCCCTCGATCCTCGTATTCGCAAGCCGTCCCACGCACTCGGGGTGTTCGGCCTACTCGGCGGGCTGACGGCCCACACCGGCGTCATCGAGGCCGGCCGGGTCTCGGCCGGGGAAGCCGTGGTGATCTCCGCTGCCGCCGGCAACGTCGGGTCACTGGCCGGACAGATCGCCACGATCCGGGGCGCACGCGTGCTCGGTCTCGCGGGTTCCGAGCGCAAACGCCGGATCCTCATCGAGGATCTCGGGTTCGACGCCGCGCTCGACTACCGCGCCGCCGATCTCGACCAGCGGATCAGGGCATGGGCGCCGCAAGGGCCGGACCTGTACTTCGACTCCGTCGGAGGGGAAGTCAGCCGGACCGTCATGACAACGATGCGCCGCCCGGCCCGGGTCGTCGTGTGCGGCCTGATCTCCACGTACAACGACGACGCGGCCTGGACGGTCGATATCACGCCCGTCTACAGCAACGGACTGACCCTGCAGGGCTACACGCCGCTGCAGTTCCCCGACGCCCTGCCCGCGGCGCTGGACCACCTCGTCGACTGGGTCGAAAGCGGCAGACTGATCCCGCTGGAGACTCAGCGACACGGGCTCGAAGCACTGCCCGGAGCGATCAGCGGGCTGTTCCGCGGCGAGAACATCGGCAAGATGATCGTCACCATGATCTGAGCAGCCCCGGCCGGGACGGTGCGCGGTGCCCCGAACCAGCGGCCCGTGCCGCCCGTCGGCACTCGGTCCGGCCGCACGTGCCACATCGGTCCTGGCACAACCCGCCTCTCCCGTCCGACCCGGGCATGGTCTCGGCGGCGTACAACACGCCCCAGCAGGTGGTCGCGGTGTTCGGCACGGCACTGCCGAGCTCGATTGCGACGACGGCGCCTGCGCTTTCCCTCGACAATCACAGTGGAGCCCCGCGGTCACGGTCCATGGTCGCGGGAGTCGCTGTGTACGAGGCGGGTTGCCAATGGACGGGACGCTGGTCGTGGTCTGTCCCGGCTGAGGGCCGCTCAGTTGTCACCTGCCGGGAAGACCTGACAGAAGCCGGACAGTAACGGAGAAGACTGCCGAGGCCTGCCGCGACCGGGCCTACCGTGACCTCAGGTTCGGCTGTGGGGCAGGGCCCATCGGGATCAAATCCCGGCGCGCCCTGCCCTCTGTTGTACGTCCTCTCGGCCCGTATCGGCTTCATCAGCCGCCGGAGTGGAGTCGGGCTCCTGCCTGCCGGATCCTGCTGCGCGCGTGTCCTATCGCAACGGTGCCGGGCCTCCGCGGAGGGCTTTCACCGGCCCCGGCCCCGGCCCCGGGGCCGGTGGTCAGTGGTCGGTCATGCCGTCAGGCCTTGCCGTAGCGGTATTCGGAGGCGACGGTGCCTGCGGGGGTGCGCAGGGTGGCGGTGTCGCCCTTGTCGTTCCAGATCGCGCGCTTGCTGTGGAAGGAGAAGCCGCCCCATTCGGGGTGGATCTCGTTGGTGTGAATGCGGATGCGCCGGCCGGGCCAGAGGATCGCGGACGGCAGGGCGAGGTTCTGGCCGTCGTCTCCCGCGTCCACGGTCCAGCCGTTGAGGTTGACGTGGTAGACGCTGCTGTTGAGGATCTCCACGTACTCGTCCGACTGGGTGCGTGCGACGTTGCCCTGGCGCACGGTGGTGATCCGCAGGCCGGGGGCGTCGGTGCGGACCATGACGGCTATCACCGAGACCGTGGTGTCCGTATTCTCCGGGCTCGCGAAGGAGGGGTTCACCAGCGGGCTCGGCGCGGTTTCCCCGCCCGGGGGAGCGAATCTGGTGACGTGTGCCACGTAGGTGGTGCCGTCCAGGTCGATTCCGTCGCCCCAGCCGCCGAGGAAGTCGACCACGTCGTCGACGGGACCGCCCAGGTCCGGGGTCTCCTGGTGGCGGATCGCGTAGGCGTTGTGCAGCGAACGGCCGTCGGGGAATGTGAGGGTTATCGCCAGCCGCGCGATGAAGCCGGCGCCGGCGCCGGTGGGGCGGTTCGCGTGGGTCAGGGTTCCCACGACGAACTCCGTGCCGTCGGTGGGGATCTCACCGGTGGCACCCTGGAAGGTGAAGGAGTTCAGCGCGCCGCCCTCCGGCGGTAACCCCCAGGTCAGCTGTCCCGTGCCGAGCCCGCCGGCGTTGGGCGCGGGCGGAAGCATGACGAAGTCCTGCCAGTGGGCGGTCGACGTGGCTGTGTGCATGTCCTGAACTCCCTTGTCCCCGCCTGGCCGTCCCAGGCATCCAGCGCCCGAGCGTAGTCGGCCGACCTCCAGGCGTTGCCGACTATCGGAAAAACCGGGTAACCGGGCAGGCGGTCCGTTATGGTCACCCGGCCCGGGTCCGGCTCTCCCTCCAGCCACCCGCCGTCCACCGTCCTCAAACGCTCCTGCGCGGATGCGATGGCCCTCGGCGATCCCGGTGGCTGAAGCGAGGTACGGCTGGTTCGAACCGGGGTGGCATCGGCTGCCGGTACTGCCGGTGCTGCTGCCGGGGATGCGGTGAGCCGATCTCCGCTGGGACCCACAGAGGCGTCAATGGCGCGTACGCCGGGTCCCTCGCCCGGGGGATCCCTGTGATGGTAAGGGCGTCCTATCGTCCCACTGGCCGGTGAGAACTCGACGCCGTACGCGGTCCTTCACTCCAAAGGAGACAGACATGTCCGTTCGTAATACCTGGCTGGTCGGTTTAGGGATGTCCGCGGCGGTGGCCGCGCTGGTGGCCGTTCCGGCCGCCTCACCGGCCGGGGCCGCGATGGGCGAGCAGGCGGCACCTCCACAGCTCCAGCAGCTGACCCTCCGGCTGGCCCACAATGCCGGCCAGCTCGCCGAAGTGCAGGGGGGCTCCGTCGACAACGGTGCCGAGATCATCCAGACAGGCGTCTCCTTCAGCCGCAGCGCGCGCTGGACCGCCGAGG
This sequence comes from Streptomyces sp. NPDC094448, assembly GCF_044763775.1. Lineage (NCBI taxonomy): Bacteria > Bacillati > Actinomycetota > Actinomycetes > Kitasatosporales > Streptomycetaceae > Streptomyces > Streptomyces sp. NPDC094448. The sequence goes on from NZ_JBIWGU010000001.1 coordinate 222,825, forward strand.
ACGTCGGTGGCGGCTACGTTCGGCTCTCCAATGTGAGGAGCGGGAAGTGTCTGGAGGTCAGGGACGCGAACACCGAGGACGACGCCCTGGTCAACCAGTGGACCTGCTACACCGGCCAGCACCAGCAGTGGCGGTTCGTCGCCAAGGGCATCGGCTATCAGCTGGTGGCCCGGCACAGTGGCAAGTGCCTCAACGTGCAGTCCGGCGTGGGAGAGGGTAACCGGCTGGTCCAGTGGCCGTGTTCCAGCCAGGGCTGGAACAACGACCTCTGGCTGCCGGCCTGGGAACCGACCACCGTCTAGCCATGTGCCGGGCGGTGGGTTGTCCGGTGTCCGAGCCGGGCTTCCGGGGGCGACCGGACTGCCTCGGCATGCCGTACCGGGAAGGGCGGGGCAGTCGTCCAGTACGACACCGCCCGGTTCCGCCCCGTCATCTCGCCGGGCGCCGCAGCTTGCGTGGAGGCCCGCCGGGCCGCGCCGGACTTCGGCACCGCCCGCCCGTCGGCCGGGATGCCGGCGGCTCCCGACCCGCTCGGGACCGGGTACGAGGTGCTGATGGTGGCCGTCATGCTTCCGGAAGGCGCCGACGGGCTTGTGGAGGGAGAGGCCACCGCGATGGCTGCGGCTGCCTCGTCTCCCGGCAGGGCTGGTACCGGGGCCGATGTCGGCATGGGGAGTCCGGGCCTGCACCGGTGGACCGGTATCCGGCGGTCACTGATCGGCCGCCGGGGTCCGGGTCCTGGCCGGGGAGACCGCCGTCCCGGTCTTCTCGGGGCGCGGGGAATCCGCCGGTCGACCACCTGGTTCCCGCATCGGTCTCCGCGCCGCCGCTGGCCGGCACGTGGGCGAGGATGAAAAGGGCGGGGCTCCCGCCTCCCACCGGGCGTTCTGGCAGTGCGCTGCTCTCCATGCCTGTACCGGTGTGAGGCTGATGGTGCCGAGGGCGACTCCCAGGGCCCAGGTCTTTCGCCTGACCGGTAGACCCCGGAGAGTCCGAGGGGATGTCCTGGGTCCGGTGTGCAACCGGATTTCGGTCAGGTGGACTTGATCGCGCCGCCGTCGATGATGTGGTCGGCGCCGGTGATGTTGCGGGCGGCGTCCGAGAGCAGGAAGGTGATCAGGGCCGCGACTTCTTCCGGTTCGGTGATGCGGCCCGAGGTGATGCCGAAGGCCGGTGGCATCTGCTCCAGGAAGGTGGCGTGGTCCATTCCGGCTCCGGCCGCGACCTTGCCGCCGTAGTCGTCGGGGTCCGCCCAGACGGGGGTGCGGACCGCGCCGGGGGAGACGGTGTTCACCCGCACACCCAGCGGCCCGAACTCCTCCGCCAGGCTCTTGCCCAGCGCGGTGAGGGCCGCCTTGGCCGCGCTGTAGGCGACCGGGCCGGTGGCGGGCTGCCGGGCGCTGATGGACGAGACGTTGACGATCGACCCACGCCGCTCGATCAGGCTGGGCAGGGCGGCACGGGTGGCGCGCACGGTGCTGAGGAGGTTGAGGTCGAAGGCCCGGAACCAGTGCGCGTCGTCGGTGTCGAGGAATCCGCAGGGGTCCAGGTCGTCCACACCGCCGACGTTGTTCACCAGCAGGTCGATGCCGCCCAGTGTGCCCAGAGCCTCGCCGATCAGGACGGCGACGCCTTCGGCCGTGCTCAGATCGGCCGCCACGGTGTGCGCGCCGGTGGCCTTCAGCTCGGCGGTGGGGGTGCGGGCGGCACCGACGACACGGACGCCCTCGGCGGTCAGGGCCCGGACGGTGGCGAGCCCGATACCCCGTCCGGCACCGGTGACTACCGCAGTTTTCGAAGCGAGATCGAGGTCCACGGCACTCCGGTTCTCCAACGGCGCGTACATGATGGGGGGCTTCGGGCGGAGGCGGTGCCGCGATAGGCATTGCCTCGCCGTACGGCTGATCGTTCCGCCCGCCCTCACGTACCGTCCACGGCGTACCGGGGGCGCACACCAGCGGTCGAGGGCTCGTGAGACGTCCTGCCGTGCGCCGCGGATTCCGTTCAAGAGGGGAAGAAGGGGCCGGTTTGCTGTCCGCCGCCGCGGCGGGGGTGCCCGCAGATCATGTATCCGAGCGTCAGCATGAACACTCAGTAGCGGAAATACGCTGGTCAGCGCGGCGTCTGACCATGATCAACGAGCGTCATTTCAGCGTCAAGATATCGCCCGTAACGCCCGCAACGCGCATCATGCGCATCGGTAAAACCGCAGGTCAGGCGTCCTTCTTCACCGGCTCCAGGATCGCCACGCACTCCACGTGGTGCGTCATCGGAAACAGGTCGAAGGCGCGCAGCGTCCGCGTCCGGTAGCCCTCCTCGCGGAAGTACGCCAGATCGCGCGCGAGCGCCGCCGGGTCGCAGGCGACGTAGGCGATACGGCGGGGGGCGAGGGACGCGAGGTGGCGGACCGTCTGCTTGCCCGCGCCCGCGCGCGGCGGGTCGAGGACGATCAGGTCCGTCTCCGTGATGCCGGTGCGCGGGAGGATCCGGTCCACGCGGCCGTGTTCGATCCGGACCCGCGGCAGGTCGCCCAGATTGTGGCGGGCGTCCTCCACCGCGCGCTTCGAGGACTCGACGCCCAGCACCGCGCCCTGCTCGCCGACGCGTTCGGCGATGGCGCCCGCGAAGAGGCCGACCCCGCAGTAGAGGTCGAGCGCCGTCTCGCCCTTGCGCGGCATCAGGCCCTGCATGACCGCCTTCACCAGGGTGTCCGCGGCCTGCGGGTGGACCTGCCAGAAGCCGCCGTTGCCGACGCGGTACGTCCGGCCGTCGGCGCGCTCGCGGACGAACGCGCGGCCGTGGACGCGGTGGACAGCCCCGTCGCGCTCGTCGACGCGGAGCACCGAGACGGGCCGGTCCAGCTCCACCAGCGGCAGCCGGCCGCCCGGGCGGGGCGTGAGGACCACCTGGCGGTCGTGGGAGCCGGTCGCCGCGATCGCCTCCACGGAAGCCATTCCCGGCCACTCCCGCTTCTCCACGCCCAGTTCGTCGACCCCGGGCGCCGCGATCATGCAGTGGTCGATCCGCTCGACCTCGTGGGAGCGGTGGCGGCGCAGTCCGGCACGGCCGTCGGCGTCGATCGCGTACTGGACCCGGGTACGCCAGGCGGGCACCTGCCCGGCCGGGAGCTTGTCGCCCTCCGCGGGCATCACCGTGCCGTCCCAGCCGGCCTCCTCCGGCGTCAGCCCCGCGAGCCGCTCCAGCTGCTCGGCGATCACCTCGCCCTTGAACCGCCGCTGTGCGCCCGGCTTCACATGCTGCCAGTCGCAGCCACCGCACCGGCCGGGGCCGGAGAACGGGCACGGCGCCTCGACCCGGTCCTTGGCGGGTGCCAGGATCCGTACCGCGTCCGCCCGCAGGAAACGCGAGGTCTCGTCACCTTCCGTGACCTTCGCGATCACCTTCTCGCCGGGCAGCGAGTGCCGGACGAAGAGCACGCGGCCCTCGTCCGTGCGGGCGATGCAGTGGCCGCCGTGGGCGACGGGTCCGACCTCGACCTCGTACTCCTCACCCACCAGGGAGGCGGGGGAGACGGACGGGGTGTCGGACGTGTCGTGCGGCATGCGGTTGGCTCCAGGGGTTTCACGCGCTTCACGGCGGGGCAGCCCACCAGTCTACGCGGGCGGAGAGGGGCCGGCGCACCCCCGTTCCGGTCGGTCCGTGGCAGCAGTGCCCCCGCCCGGCCGGTCCGCGGCAGCAGTGCCCCCGTTCCGGTCGGCCGTGGGCAGCGGTGGCCCTGCCCGGTCGGTCCGTGAGGAGCCGTGCCCCCGCCCGGCCGGGCAGGGGCAGAACAGCGCCCCCGGCCCGTACTACTTGCGCGTACTCGGCTCCCGGTCCACCGGCCCCCGCCGTACCGAACCCGGCGCGCTCCAGTCCTGCCGTTTGCGCGCCCGCTCCTTCGCCGCCTCCGACGATACGAGCTGGTACGGCACCGAGGTCACCATGACCCCCGGGGTGAACAGCAGCCGGCCCTTCAGCCGCAGCGCGCTCTGGTTGTGCAGCAGATGCTCGTACCAGTGCCCCACCACGTACTCCGGGATGATCACACTGACCACATCCCGAGGGCTCTCCCGCCGCAGCCCCTTCACGTACTCGATGACGGGCCGGGTGATCTCCCGGTACGGGGAGTCGAGGATCTTCAGCGGGACGTTGATGTTCCGCCGCTCCCACTCCTCGCGCAGCGCCTTGGTGTCCGGCGGGTCGACGTTGATGCTGAGTGCCTCCAGCTTGTCGACCCGCATCAGTTTCGCGTACGCCAGGGCCCGCAGCGTCGGCCGGTGCACCTTCGACACCAGCACGATGGCGTGCACCCGCGAGGGCCGCACGCTGTCGTCGCTCGGCCCCTCGGCCGCCGCGATCTCCGCCGCCACCCGGTCGTAGTGCCGCCGGATCGCGCTCATCACCCCGTAGAAGAACACCATCCCCAGCAGCGCCACCCACGCTCCGTGCGTGAACTTGGTCGCCAGGACGACGACCAGCACCAGTCCGGTGAAGAACGCCCCGAAGGCGTTGATCGCCCGCGAGCGGATCATCCGGCGGCGGCGGGCCGGGTTCTTCTCCGTCCTCAGATGCCGGTTCCAGTGCCGGACCATGCCCGTCTGGCTGAGGGTGAAGGAGACGAACACCCCGACGATGTAGAGCTGGATGAGCTTCGTCGAGTCCGCCCCGTACGCCCACACCAGCAGTGCCGCCGCGCCCGCCAGCACGACGATGCCGTTCGAGAAGGCGAGCCGGTCGCCGCGGGTGTGGAGCTGGCGCGGCAGATACCGGTCCTGGGCCAGTATCGAACCGAGCAGCGGGAAGCCGTTGTACGCGGTGTTCGCGGCCAGGAAGAGCACCAGCGCGGTGGCCGCGGCCAGCAGTACGAAGAAGAACGTCCCGTCCCCGAAGACCGCGGCCGCGACCTGCGAGATCACCGGGTTCTGTACATAGTCGCCGCCGACCGGGACCCCGTCGCGCAGCAGCTCGTGCGCCGGATCCTCCGCCATCCGTACGTCGGAGGCCATCGCCAGCCCGATGATCCCGCAGAACATCGTCACGGCCAGCGCCCCCATCAGTGCCAGGGTCGTCGCCGCGTTCTTGGACTTCGGCTTGCGGAATGCCGGTACGCCATTGCTGATCGCCTCCACCCCGGTCAGTGCCGCACAGCCGGAGGAGAACGCCCGGAGCAGCAGAAAGACCAGCGCGAATCCGGCGAGCCCCGCCTCCTCGGCCTTCAGCTCCAGACCGGCTGTCGGCGCCTTCATCGTCTCGTCGAGTACGAGCCCCCGGTACGCGCCCCAGGCGATCATCCCGAACACCCCGACAACGAAGACATAGGTCGGGATCGCGAAGAGCTTCCCCGATTCCCGGACGCCGCGCAGATTCATCAGGGTCAGCAGCACGATGATCGTGACCGCGCAGAGAACCTTGTTCTCCACGACGAACGGGATCGCCGAACCGAGGTTCTCCACCCCGGAGGAGATCGACACCGCCACGGTCAGCACGTAGTCCACCAGCAGCGCGCTGGCGACGGTCAGACCGGCCTTGGGGCCCAGATTGGTGTTCGCGACCTCGTAGTCGCCGCCACCGCTCGGATAGGCGTGCACGTTCTGCCGGTACGACGCCACCACCGTGAACATCAGCACCACGACCGCCGCCGCGATCCACGGGCTGTAGCTGTAGGCCGAAACGCCCGCGATGGAGAGCACCAGCAGCACTTCGCCCGGCGCGTACGCCACGGAGGACAACGGGTCGGAGGCGAAGACGGGCAGCGCGATGCGTTTCGGGAGGAGCGTTTCTCCCAGTCGGTCGCTGCGCAGGGCCCTGCCGATGAGGATCCGTTTGGGCAGGTCGGTCAGTTTGGACACGGAGAGGATCGTAAGCGTTCGAATGGGCCTGACCCACCCGCCGCCCGGGGAGTGGGCCGGAATCCGTGGTTCCTCCGGCGCCGGGGGTCCCTTGGGGCACCGCGCGTGTGTAGCTTTGGCCGCGGTCTGAGACCCTTTAATCCCGGAGACCTTTAAGTCTCGGTAAAAACTGGAAGGGCACTCCGGGTGAATGTGCGGGAAAGCACATAAAGTCCAAAAAACGAGTAAAGAATATGGACGGTGGAAGGACGGTCGTGCACATCGTCATCATGGGTTGTGGGCGAGTGGGAGCCGCTCTCGCGCAGACCCTGGAGCATCAGGGGCACACGGTCGCCGTGATCGACCGGGATCCCACGGCCTTCCGCCGCCTGGGCTCCGGTTTCGGCGGCCGCCGGGTCACCGGTGTCGGGTTCGACCAGGACACCCTGCGCGAGGCGGGCATCGAGGAGGCCGGTGCCTTCGCCGCCGTCAGCAGCGGTGACAACTCCAACATCATCGCCGCCCGGGTCGCCCGGGAGATGTTCGGCATCGAGAACGTCGCGGCCCGGATCTACGACCCCCGGCGCGCCGAGGTCTACCAGCGGCTCGGCATCCCGACGGTCGCCACCGTCCGCTGGACGGCCGACCAGATGCTGCGGCGGCTGCTGCCGTCCGGCGCCGAACCGCTGTGGCGCGATCCCAGCGGGGGAGTGCAGATGGCCGAGGTGCACACCTCGTCCGCCTGGATCGGCCACAAGATCAGCCGGCTCCAGGACGAGACCGGGGTGCGTGTCGCGTTCCTCACCCGGCTGGGCGAGGCGGTCCTGCCGACCTCGCAGACCGTGCTCCAGGAGGGCGACCTCGTCCACGTGATGATGCGTACGGACGAGATCGAGAAGGTCGAGGCGGCCTTCGCCGAAGGCCCCGAGGAGGGCGGTCACTGATGCGGGTCGCAATCGCCGGAGCCGGCGCGGTGGGCCGTTCCATCGCGGGTGAGCTGCTGGAGAACGGACACGAGGTACTCCTCGTCGACAAGGCGCCGACCGCGATCTCCGTGGAGCGGGTGCCGCAGGCGGAGTGGCTGCTGGCCGACGCCTGCGAGATCACCTCCCTCGACGAAGCGGCGCTCCAGCGGTGCAATGTGGTCATCGCGGCCACCGGAGACGACAAGGTCAATCTGGTGGTGTCGCTCCTGGCGAAGACGGAGTACGCGGTTCCGCGGGTCGTCGCCCGGGTGAACAACCCCAAGAACGAGTGGCTCTTCAACGAGTCCTGGGGCGTCGACGTCGCCGTCTCCACCCCGCGGCTGATGTCGGCCCTGGTGGAGGAGGCGGTCAGCGTCGGAGACCTGGTCCGGCTGCTCCGCTTCAGCCACGGCGACGCCAACCTGGTCGAGCTGACCCTGCCGCCGGAGTCCACGCTCGCGGGCACCAGGATCGGCGATGTCGCCTGGCCCGAGGACACCTCCCTCGTCACCATCATCCGCGGTTCGCGGGTGCTGACCCCGAGCCCGGAGGAGACCCTGGAGGCGGGCGACGAACTCCTCTTCGTCGCCGCTCCCGCGCGCGAGGAGCAGCTGGAGGATCTGCTCTCCCCGCGCAACGAGGTCTGACGAACGCGCCGTAGGCGGGCGGGCGATCCGGTGCCGGTCCCTGCGGGCCGGGGCACCACCCACGGGGACCGGCTGCCCCGCGCCCGCCCGTCCGGGCTCCGAGGCGCCGGATCCCGCGGGCCGGGGGCCGTACCCCCGCGGGCCACGAGCCGGTGGTCCGGCTGCGGCCACCGGACGGTGCTCTGCGCTTCCGGTTGCCGGTACGGGCCGGACCGCCGGGCAGTCCTTACGGCGCCGCCCCGGCACACCCGCCGCCCGGCGGCAGCCCCGGGTTGCCCCCGAAGCCCGGCCACCGGCAGCCGCGCGGTCCGGTTCCGCGTCCGGTTCCGGTGAATGGACGCGGCCGGACGTCGCCGGGCGGGGCCGCGGACAGGGTCCCGGCACCGGTCCGGGAGGCCCGGCACCCCGTCCTCCCCGGAGGGGCTACGCGTCGTCCGGCCACACCCCGATATGGTCCCGCTCCAGCTCCAGCATCACCCGGTCCCGCATCCCCAGCGCCTCCGTGTACTCCGCGGGCAGCTGGAGCCGTCCGGCCCGGTCGAGCATCGCGTACTCGCGTGCGACCAGCGACTCCTGACCGGTCGCCGAGTCGACCTCCGTCCGCCGCAGGATCTCCGTCGACGTACGGCCGTCCCGGATCGCGACGGTACGGCGGACCTCCGACGCCACCGTCTGGTCGTGGGTGACGATCACGACCGTGGTCCCCAACTCCTCGTTGGCCCGCCGGAAAGCCGCGAAGATCTGCTCCGCCGTATGCGAGTCCAGCTCCCCGGTCGGCTCGTCCGCCAGCAGCACCGACGGCTCGTTCGCCAGCGCCACCGCGATCGCCACCCGCTGCTGCTGACCGCCCGACATCTGGTGCGGCCGCCGGTCGCGGCACTCCGCCACGCCCATCAGGCCCAGCAGCAGCTCCACCCGGGCCGTCTTCGCCGCCCGGCCGCGCATCTCCCGCGGCCCGTCCCGGCCCCGCAACTGAAGCGGAAGCGCCACGTTCTGCGCCGCCGTGAGATACGGCAGCAGATTCCGCGCCGTCTGCTGCCAGACGAAACCGACCACATCCCGGCGGTAGCTCAGCCGCTCCTTCGCGCCCATGGTCAGCAGGTCGTAGCCCGCCACGGAAGCCGCGCCCGCGGTCGGCACGTCGAGGCCCGCCAGAATGTTCATCAGGGTCGACTTCCCGCTGCCCGACGCACCCACCAGGGCCATCAGTTCGCCCTCGCGGACGAGCAGGTCGAGCCCCTGGAGCGCCTGTACCTCGACACCGTCGGCGGAGAAGATCCGGACCAGCCGGTCACAGGTGATCAGCGAGCCGTGCCCGTACTCGGGGCCCTTCCGCCGGGCCGTGACCCGCTCCTCCAGTTGCTCCAGCGTGGCCGCGGAGGACGCGGCCGAACGCGTACGCGCACTTGTGGTCGTACTCGGACTCGTCGGGTCCGTCATCGTGAATCTCCCACCCTCAGTTCGGTCGTCGAGCTACGCCGGGTGGTCAGCCAGGCCTGGACCGCGGCCACCCCCGCCGCGAGCACCACCACACCCGCCCCCGGCAGCAGCAGGCTCCAGGCGTCGACGGTCAGCTCCACCGGCACCCGGGACAGCGTCGTACCGCCCGAGGCATGTGCCAGTCTGCGCAGGTCCACTCCGGGGGAGAGCACCAGCACCACAGCCCACCCCACCAGGACGCCCCCGGCGCCCGCCAGTACCGATCCCGGCAGATTCTCCAGCACCAGCAGTCTCCGGCCCTGACGCCGGGTCAGGCCCATCGTGCGCAGCCGGGCCAGCAGCGCGATCCGCTCCGGCGCGGCCTGGAGCAGCGACAGCAGCAGCGCCAGTACCGCGTATCCGGCCGCCGCGGCCACCGCGACCGCGTAGACCCGCTCGGCCCCGGTCTGCACCGGGGACTCCGCGAACGCCGCCCGCTCCTCGGACCGCAGCGCCACCCGCGCCTCCCCGGACCCGTCCGCGCCCGAGACCGCGGCCCGCAGTGGTCCACCGGCCACCGAACCACCGCTGACCAGCAGGGTCGTCGCCGCCTTCGGGCCGGTCAGCGCGGCCGCGTCGACCAGGACGAAATCACCGTCCGACAGACCCGGGGTCAGCTCCCGCACCGCGGCGACCCGGACCGTGAGCGCGGCGCTCAGCGGGCCGATGGTCCTCGGTCCGCTGCCGAGCCGCTCCGCCGCACCGGGCGACACGACCACGGGCAGCGGTCCCGACTCGGGTTTGCGCAGCGCGTCGGCCGGGAAGCCGCCGAGCCCCGTGGAGCGCGCCAGCCGGGCGTACGCCCCCGGCTCGGCCGCCAGCAGCGTCACGCCCCGGGCATCGTCCCCGTCCCGCAGGCTCAGATCCGTCTCCCGGTACACCTCCACCACACCCGTCACGCCCGGTACCTTCCGTACCGCCTCCGCGACTCCCTTCGGCAGCGCACCCGCGGACTCCACCCGGGCATCGGCCCCGACCGACAGCACCGCCGCCCGGTCCCGGGCGTCCTCGACCCCCGCGAGCACCGAACCGCCGAACGCCGTTGTCACCAGTGCCAGGAGCAGTGCCAGCAGCGGCAGCACGGTGGTCGCCGGGGCCCGCCCGGCCCGGGTCAGGGCCAGAAAACCGATCGCGCCCCGCCGGCGGGCCACGGGCAGCGCCGCGAGCCGCAGCGGCAGCGGATACAACCGTACGAGAACGAGCGCGGCCACCACGCCCAGCAGCACCGGAGCGGCGCTGACCAACGGGTCCACGCCCTGCTCCGCACCGTCGGCGGTACCCCGTCTGCGCAGGGTCACCACCGCGGCGACGGCCAGTGCAAGGAGGGTCAGTTCGGCGACCGTACGGCGGCGGGAGGGCCGGGCCCGGACCACGTCCTCGCGCGCCCCGGACGGCCGCGGTCTGCGGTGCGCCAGTACGGCCCGCAGCGGCAGCGCGCCACAGGCCACGACCACCACCAGCACCGTGGCGGCCACCGAGGGCCACAACCGCCCCTCGGGAAGCAGCAGTACGGCGAGTGCCCCTCCGGCCACCGCGGCGGGCACCGCCGGAACCGCGGCCTCCGCGAGCAGCCGGCCCACCATCCCCGGCATCGAACCACCGCGCGCCCGCAGCAGTGCCAGCTCGGAGCGGCGACGGGAGGCCGCCAGGCCACCGGCCGTCAGCAGCACCACACCGATCACGCCGCCGACCCCGAAGGCGGCCACCGACACCACCGGACCGATGGCGCCCCGTACCTTCGCGTACTCCTCGAAGATCCCGGACAGGCCGGTCGCCACCTGGAGTTCGGGCCCGACCGCCGCCCGCAGCTCGGACAGCACCGGACCGTTCTCCACCGCGGCCACCGCCCCCCGCGCCGCGTCGAGATCGTGCGCACCGAGACCACCCGGGTCCACGGCGATCTGCCAGTACGGCTCCGCTTCCTCCTCCAGCGCCAGCAGCGCCCCGGCGGATTCGGGCGCCAGCAGCAGCGCCCCGTGCCAGTACGGCTGCGGCGGCATGTCGGGGGTGTAGAGGTACGAGGGGGTCCGCAGGACCGGTCGGACCGACCAGTAGGCCCCGGCGGGACGTACCGGTTCCACAATCCCCGTCACGGCGACGGCCAGCGGCTCGGCGCTGCCCCGGGGTATCCGGACGACCGTCCCGACCCGGATGCCGAGCGCCTTCGCGGTCGCCGCCGTCACCACGGCCTCGGTGGCCGGGTCGAACGGACCGGCGGTACGGGGCGCCGGCAGCCGCCCGGAGCGTACGGTCGCATGCTCGGCCAGTCCGGCCTGCGCGGCGAGGGTGAACGCCGGAACGCCACCGTCCAGTCCGACGAGTCCGGGCGCGTGGCCCCGCATCGGGCGCTGGGTCCGCACCCCGTGCGCCGACTCCCCGGCGTCCGCGCGCAGGGGCCCGGGAAGGTTCCCGGCGATCCGGCGCTGCCGCTCGGACATCTCCTGCGGGCCTACGGCCTTCCGCAGCGCCGGGTCCGCCGGATCGTACGGGGACTGCGGCGGGGCTGTGAACTGGAGCGTGCTCTGGTCCGCGGCGGCCACGGCCAGACCGTGGCGCAGCCCCTCGCCTTCGTACGCGTCGACCGCGCGGGGGAAGGCAGCACAGAGGAAAGCGGTCAGGCCGACGAGTACGAACAGCGCGACGGCGGGCAGCGGGGCGGTCCGCAGCCGGGTCCGTACCCAGGGCGCGACGGCCCTCATCGCACCCACCGCCCCGATACCGGCACCGATACCGATACTGGAACCGGTACCGGTACCGGCCGGCAGGCCGCACCGGACACCGCCGCGGGCGCCCCGGCGCTCCGGCGCGCGGGCGCCACCACGGACGCCCCGGCGCCCGGGGTCCCGCACGACCCCGCCGGCGTACGCCCGCTCCTCCGTTCCGGGCCCGCGCCCGGGGACCGCCGTTCCGTCACCGTCGCAGTCACCCTCACTCGCCTCCTTGCACCCGCAGCGCCGCCGCCGGTTCGGTCCTTCGCAGCATCAGCGCCGCCACGATCAGCACGGGGGCCGCCGCGACACCCACCAGCAGCAGGGCCACCCGGCCCGGGGGAAGTTCCACCAGCACCTCGGGGACCGGCCGAGTCGCCCCGCCCGTCAGGACGATCAGCGGTACGACGGCACGGGTGAGCACCGTCCCGAGGGCAGCCCCGATCAGCAGCCCCATACCGATCAGCACCGACTGCTCCACGGCCAGCAACCGGGCGGGCAGCCGCCGGGGCGCGCCCAGCGCCCGCAGCACCGCGAACTCCGCCGTACGCTCCCGCAGCGCTCCCACCGTGCCCACCGCGAAACCGACCGCGGCCAGCAGCGCGGCCACCGCCGCCGTCGCGAGCAGCGCCGACTGCGGGCCCGCGCCGAGCGGGTCCTCGTGCAGCTCACGTGCTATCTCGTCCCGTACCAGAATCTGCGACGGATCGATCTCGGCCCGCTCCCGCAGCGCCGCCGCGAGCTGTTCCGCGTGCCGCGGCAGGGCGAACAGCCACCACTCACCGGGAGCGAAGGACGCGGCGGGCCGCTCGGCGAGGACCCGATTGACCGCCCGCAGGTCGAGCAGCAGGGCACCGCCGTCGAGTTCGGGCCGTACGGCCGCGGGGTCGGCCGAGCCGGGCCCGGTCGTCGGTACGGCCTCCAGCACCCCCGCGATCCGGACGGTGATGTCACCGCCCTGCATCGGCACCTGGATCCGCGAACCGACCTTCGCGTCACCGGCGGCCAGGAAGGACTTGGTGGCCAGCGCGAGCGGCTCCGGCGCCGGCGGGCGTACCGCCGCGACCCGGACCGTGACGGAATGCGCCGGGCCCCAGCCGTCCGTGTACTCCGCGGTACCCGTGTGGTAGCGGAGGTCGACCGGGGCATCCGGCGACGCGGTCACCCTGCTGACGGCGGGCCGTACGGCGGCGGGGTCCGCGTCGGCCGTAGCGGCGGCGGCCGTGGCCCGCCAGGACAGCCCCTCGGGCACGGCCACCGGCCGCGCGGTCCCGTCAGGACCCGCCGCCCGGATCGTGCCGACGGTCAGCCTCTTGGGCGCCACCCGGTCCGGGAAGCCCTCCTCGTCGAACTCGACCGCGGTCAGCGCCAGCGGCCCCGCGGGACGCCCGACGGGCGCATCGGCGGCCTTCGCGAGGTCCAGCGCCACCCGGTGCCGCTTCCCGTCGGGGAGCAGATTGCTCAGGGGGAGGCGGTACGGGACGCCGTACCGGTCCTCCACGGTGACCGTGGCGGACAGCCCGCGCTCCCCGAAGGTGTTGGCGTCCAGGGCGGCGGTGCCGTGCGGCCCGTCATAGGCACCGCCCAGGGTGATGTCCAGCTCCAGCCGCCGGGTCCCGTCGGGCAGCACCACCCCGGCGCGCGGTTCGTCGCGCGGCTGAAGCGCTGCCACGGAACGGTGCGGATCCCCGCTCTCCGCGAGATCGCGCCGCAGCCGGAATCCACCACCGGCCGCGCCGTCGTCGCGCACCGCCGCCCGGCTCGCCGACAGCGCCGACCGGGTGTCCAGGGCCAGCACGGTCGCCTGGCGCCCGCCGGTCAGCGGCATCGTCTGCCGGGCGGCGGGGGCGGCGATCCGCAGCCCCGGCATCCCGTCGAACACCCCGCCCTGCCCGAACTGGACCGTGCTCCCGCCGAGCACCCGCACCGGGGCACCCGCCCGGAAGTCCGCCTGATCGTCCTGCGAACGGTCCCACGAAGCACTCTGACCGATCGCCAGCATGCCCAGCGCGACCGCCAGCACCAGCAGCAGCGCGGGGCCCGCGCCGCGCGCCGGACGACGGCTGAGCTGCCAGCCCGCGAGCGCCGACGTCAGACCCCGGCCACGCACCGCCCGCCGCTCGGCGAGCCGGGCCGCGGGCGGCAGCAGCCGCAGCGTCAGTACGGTCCCGGCCAGCAGCGCCAGCGACGGGGCCACCACCAGCAGCGGGTCGATCCCCAGAGCACCGGCGCGGTCACCGCTCAGCGCCCCGCTGCCCGATGTCCGCCGCTCCAGCTGCCAGTACGCCACCCCGGCGACCGCGACCAGCGCGATATCGGCGCCCGCCCGCACCGGCGCGGGCAGCGTACCGGCCCGCCCCCGGGACCGGCGGGCCGCACCGATCGCCGGCGCCACCACCGCCGCCGCGCAGGCCAGCGCCACCAGCGCGCCCACCAGCCAGACCGAGGCGGTCGGCGCCGTGTCCACCCGCAGCCCGATCCTGGCCGGCAGCCCCTGACCCGCGAGCAGCGCGGTCAGCGGACCGGCGAGCAGCGGCGCACCGACGACGGCAGGGAGCGCCAGGAACAGGGCCTCCAGCGCCGACAGGGCGGCGATCCGGCGCCTCGACGCACCGCGCGCCAGCAGGACCCGGGTCTCGGCCTCCCGCTCCGTACTCAACAGCCGGGCCACCATCAGCAGCGCGTACCCCGCGAGCAGAACCAGCTGCAACGAGACGATCAGCAGCGTCGCGCGGGCCACCAGCAGGGCCCGCTCCATCCGGTCGAGGACCTCCGGCAGGGACGTCTTCGCCACCACACCGCCCTTGAGGGCGGGCTCCGCGGACAGCTGCTTCTGACTCTGGCGCACGGACGAGCGGAGCGTGTCGATCCGGTCCGCTTCCAGGACGGAGAAGTCCGCGGTCGCCAGCCAGGAAGGACCACTCTTGGCGATCCGCTCGGAGGTGAAGGCACGGGGGTCCGTGAGCAGCGGCCCGTAGGTGGTGAACACGTCCGTGCGGACACTGCGCCCGCGGAGTTCGTCCAGTTGCCAGTACGGATCACCACGGTCGTGGACCCGGTAGACGCCGGCCACCCGGATCTGCACCGCGGGTCCGCCGAGGCGGCTGGCGAGGGTCAGCACCCGCGGTCCCGCGGTCAGCTTCAGGGCCCGCGCGGCCGCCTCCGGCAGTGCGACCTCTACCACCGGGCCCACCGCCGAGGACGAGGGCCAGGCCCCCGACACCAGCCGGACCCGGGAGCGGTCCACGACCGCCAGCATGGTCAGATCCGGTTCCCCCTGGCGGGCAGCGGGCGGCTGGAGCGCCCGGGGGAGGGAGTAGGGCGCCGAACGCTCGAACGGCCGCAGGGTGACGGGCAGCCCGTCGAAGGCCCGCTCGGCACCGCGCTGCGCGCCTCGTCCGGCGGCGGCCCGGTCCGCGGACGAGTCCTCGGAGGTGATGATCAGCGAGGCGGCGGCCGCGTCCCGGGACTGCAGCGCATGGCGCAGTCCGGCGTCCCCGACGGAACCGGCGAAGGCGGCGAGAGCGGCCAGCACCGAAGCGGTGAGCAGCACGGCGAGCAGCGCGGCGGACAGCAGCAGCCGGTGCCCGCGCGCACGGTGGAACAGAAACGCCGTCACCGTTCATCCCCCTGTAGCCCTGTACGAGCCGCCCCCGAAAAAACTTTCGAGCTGGGATCGTTGCAGAGGGCACCCGGGGGAAGCACGCTCGGGCCCCGGAGTTGATCAGATCGTGACCGTGGGGGAAAGCGTTTTCAGCGTTCGGCGCGAAGCGCTTCCCGCTCAGTTCCCGGGCTGTTCGGCGGCCCGGGCGGCCTTGCGCTCCGCCTCGGCCCGCTCCTCCGCCTCCATCTCCGCGAACACGTCGATCGGCGGCGGCGCCTTGGCCAGGAAGACCCAGGTCAGATAGACGGCCAGCAGGAACGGCGGGATCTTGAGCGCCACCAGCACCCAGCCCAGCTCGGTCGTATCGGCCCACCAGTAGAGCGGGAAGAGGATCGCGCACTTGGCGAGCAGGATCGCGCCCCAGGCGTAGCTGGCCTTCGTATACGCCTTCTTGCGGCCGGGGTTACGGGTCCGCCAGGACATGTTCTCCTTGAAGACCGGGCCCAGCATCAGCCCGATCAGCGGCACACCTGCCACCGCGGTCGCGACGTACGCCACGCCGAGCCCCAGGGTGTAGAGCATGCCCGGCAGATAGAAGTCCTTCGCATTGCCGGTCATCATCGCGAAGACCACGCCGAAGGCGACGCCGAAGACCCCGCTGAATGCGTGCTTGACCGTGCCCTTGAGCACCAGCCGGGCGGCGACCAGCACCAGCGCGACCGCCAGTGCGGCGATCGCGGAGGCGTGGAGGTTCTGGTTGATCGTGTAGATGGTGACGAACAGCAGACCGGGGACGACCGTCTCCACCATGCCGCGGATGCCGCCGAAGGCGTCGAAGAGGGCGGCCTCGGTGACCGCCCTGACATCGGCCTCGTCGGGGGCGACGGCGCCCGCCGGGGCCCCGTCCGGCCCCTGCGCGCCCGGCACCGGTGAGCCCGCGGAGGGCAGGTCCGGTGCAGAGGTCGCCGGGGAGGACGAGGGGGAGGGGGTGGTGGTCGGCTTGTCGAAAGACGTCACCGGCTACTCCTGTCCGAGCGGTCGGAGTTCGTATTTGGGGTTGAACAGCACACGACGGCCGTGGCTCATGGAGATCCGGCCCGAAGCTATGAGCCTGCGGCCCGGCTCGATGCCCACGATGGAGCGGCGGCCGAGCCACACGATGTCCAGCGGGGCCGTGCCGTCGAACAACTCGGCCTCCAGGGCGGGCACCCCGGCCCGGGGACGCAGGGTCACCGTCCGCAACGTACCAGTGACGCGGACGATCTGGCGATCCGTGCATTCGGCGATCCGGGTGCACCCGGACACCTGTGCGTCCACCCGCAGTTCCTCCGACTCCAGGTCCTGCCGCGAACTGGACAGGCGGTCGAACATACGGCGGAGACGGCCGACCGGTTTCGGGTCCGGACCGACCGGCCCGGACCCGGGTCCGGAACCGCTTCCGGACGTCCCGGATGGAGGTGCGCTCATGCCGCAAGCGTACCGGCCCCGGCCGGAACGCCACCCGGTGCGGCAAGCGCCTGTGGACAACCCGGGACGGCCCGGGGGAGCCCGGCCCGGGGCCGTCACCGGCGGCTACCGGCGCACTACCGCTCGAAGCGGTAGCCCATGCCCGGCTCGGTGACGAAGTGTCTCGGGTGCGACGGATCGGCCTCCAGCTTCCGCCGCAGCTGGGCCATGTAGACACGGAGGTAGTTGGTCTCGGTCCCGTAGGAAGGTCCCCAGACCTCCTGGAGGAGCTGCTTCTGGCTGACCAGCCGGCCGGTGTTCCGGACCAGCACCTCCAGCAGATGCCACTCGGTCGGGGTCAGCCGGACGTCCCGGCCGTCACGGTTGACCTTCTTCGCGGCCAGATCGACCGTGAAGCCGTCGGTCTCGACGACGACATCGTCCTCGCCGCCGCCCACCGGCTCGGCCCGGCGGACCGCGGCCCGCAGCCGGGCCAGCAACTCGTCCATCCCGAAGGGCTTGGTCACATAGTCGTCGGCGCCCGCGTCGAGCGCCTCGACCTTCTCGTCCGAGGTCTGACGGGCGGAGAGCACCAGGATCGGGACCCGGGTCCAGCCGCGCAGACCCCTGATGACCTCCACCCCGTCCATATCGGGCAGGCCCAGGTCGAGTACGACGACATCGGGGTGACGGGCGGCGGCCAGCTGGAGCGCGGTCGCCCCGTCGGGTGCCGCGTCCACCTCGTACTTGCGCGCCTTCAGGTTGATCACGAGGGCGCGTACGATCTGCGGCTCGTCGTCGACCACCAGCACCCTGGTCATGCGCGGCCTGCCTTTCTGTCCTTCAGCTGTTGCCTTGTTCGCGTGGTTCGCTTCGTTCCGGGCGCCCGCGGAGAGCCCTGTGGCCGCGGGGCTCACGGCCCACCGCCGCCGCCCGGGGCCCGGCGGGATCCGCGAGCCGGGTCCGGACCGGCCCCCGAGCCGGACGCCGACACCGGAGCAGCACCCCCGGCGCTGCGCATCACGAGGTGACCTGCGCGGGGAGATCGGGGGCCGCGGGCTCCGTCCCCGGCGCCACCATCAGGGTCAGCACCATGGTCATCCCACCGCCCGGGGTGTCCTCGGCCGTGAGCGTGCCGCCCATGGCCTCCACGAAACCGCGGGCCACGGCGAGCCCCAGCCCCACCCCCGCGCCGCGCGGCGCGTCCCCGTACCGCTGGAACGGCTCGAAGATCCGCTCCTTCTCGTCGTCCGGCACCCCCGGACCCCGGTCCGCGACCCGGACCTCCACCCGCTCGCCCAGGGTGCTCGCGGCCACCGCCACCGGCGTCGCGTCCGGGCTGTACTTGACGGCGTTCTCCACGATGTTCGCCACGGCCCGCTCCAGCAGCCCCCGGTCGACGGTGACCATCGGCAGCGTCTCGGGAATGTCCAGCTCGACGCTCTCGTCCGGCACTCCGACCAGGGCCATGGGAACCACCTCGTCGAGATCGGTCACCCGCATCAACGGGGTGACCGTACCCGTCTGGAGACGGGACATGTCGAGAAGGTTCCCCACCAGCTGGTCAAGTCTGTCGGCACCGTCCTCGATGCCCTCCAGCAGTTCGGCCTCGTCCTCGTCGGACCAGGCCACATCGTCCGATCTCAGCGAGGTGACGGCCGCCTTGATCGCCGCGAGAGGAGTCCGCAGATCATGGCTGACGGCGGCCAGCAGCGCGGTACGGATACGGTTGCCCTCCGCGAGCCTGCGGGCCTCCTCCGCCTCCCCGACCAGCCGCTGACGGTCGAGGACCACGGCCGCCTGGGCCGCGAAGGCGGCCAGCACCCGGCGGTCCTCCGCGGGCAGCACCCGGCCCGACAGTGCCAGCGCCATATGGTCCCCGACGGGCATGTCGACATCGGCGTCCTCCGGCCGGACGACCGACCGGGGGCCGACGCTGCCCGCCGTGGTCCACGGGTCCACGTCGCTCTTCCGCTCCAGCAGGGCCACCGACTCCATGCCGAAGGTCTCCCGGACCCGCTGGAGCAGTGCGTCCAGCGAGGTCTCCCCGCGCAGCACACTCCCGGCGAGGAAGGACAGGATCTCCGACTCCGCCCGCAGCCGGGCCGCCTGGTGGGTGCGGCGCGCCGCCAAGTCCACCACGGAGGCCACCGCCACGGCGACGGCGAAGAAGATCACGATCGCGACGATGTTCTTCGGGTCGTACACGGTGAGGGTGTGCACGGGCGGGGTGAAGTAGTAGTTCAGCAGCAGGGACCCCACGGCCGCGGACGCCAGGGCCGGCAGCAGCCCGCCCAGCAGCGCCGCCATGACCGTGGCGAAGAGGAAGAGCAGGACGTCGTTGGCGAGCCCGAGGGAATCGTCGAGGGCCCTCAGCAGCAGCGCCAGCAGGACCGGGGCGGCGACGCCGACCAGCCAGCCCGAGACGATCCGCGACCGTCCGAGCCGGGCGCCGCGCGCCACCGGAAGCCCCCGGCCCTTGCCCGCCTCGTCGTGGGTGACGATATGGACGTCCAGATCGGGCCCGGAATCCCGGGCCACCGTCGCGCCCACCCCCGGGCCGAAAATGTACTGCCAGGTCTTGCGGCGGCTGGAGCCCAGCACGATCTGGGTGGCGTTCACCCCGCGCGCGAACTCCAGCAGCGAGGAGGGGATGTCGTCGCCGATGACATGGTGGAACGTCCCCCCGAGATCCTCCACCAGGGTCCGCTGGACCGCCAGCTCCTTCGGCGACGCCGAGGTCAGACCGTCGCTGCGGGCGATGTAGACCGCGAGGATCTCACTGCCCGAACCCTTGGCCGCCATCCGGGCCGCCCGGCGGATGAGGGTCCGCCCCTCGGGCCCGCCGGTCAGCCCGACCACGATCCGCTCACGGGCCTGCCAGGTCGAGCGGATGTTGTGCTCGCCCCGGTACTGCTGGAGGTACTCGTCGACCCGGTCCGCCACCCACAGCAGCGCCAGCTCCCGCAGCGCGGTCAGATTCCCGGGCCGGAAGTAGTTCGACAGGGCCGCGTCGACCTTGTCCGACTTGTAGATATTGCCGTGGGCCATCCGGCGGCGCAGCGCCTGCGGTGCCATGTCGACCAGTTCGATCTGGTCGGCCCGCCGCACCACCTCGTCCGGGACGGTCTCCCGCTGCCGTACCCCCGTGATCGACTCCACGACGTCGCCGAGTGACTCGAAGTGCTGGATGTTGACGGTCGATATCACGTCGATCCCGGCCGCCAGCAGCTCCTCCACATCCTGCCAGCGCTTGGCGTTGCGCGAGCCGGGCACGTTCGTATGCGCCAGCTCGTCCACCAGGGCCACGGCGGGGCGCCGCTCCAGGACGGCGTCCACGTCCATCTCGGTGAACACCCCACCGCGGTACTCCAGCTCGCGGCGGTGGATCTGCTCCAGACCGTGGAGCATCACCTCGGTCCGCGGCCGGTCATGGTGCTCCACGAAGGCCACCACGCAGTCGGTGCCCCGCTCCACCCGGCGGTGGGCCTCGGAGAGCATCGCGTACGTCTTGCCCACACCCGGCGCTGCGCCGAGGTAGATCCGAAGCTTGCCGCGTCCCATGGCCCCATTGTCTTTCAGGAAGGCGTTCAGGCGTTCCGGCCGTCACGCTCGTGCGCTGCGATGACGATACGGCGCGGGAAGCGGGCAAATCGGGCGGGGTGGTGGGGCCGGAGAAGGTATTGACGCGATTCTGATGCGCGCCTCCCCGGGGCCGGCCCCTCCGCCCACCTGCGGCAGAGCCCGCCGGCCCGGCCCGTGGTCAGTGCTCGGTTATCTCCCCGTCGTGCAGCTCCAGCACCCGGTCCGCCAGCCCGAGGAGCTGGTTGTCGTGGGTGGCGACGAGCGCGGTGACCCCTTCGGCCCGGACGACCGCCCGGAGCAGCTCCATCACCGAGAGCCCGGTCTCCGCGTCGAGCTGGCCCGTCGGCTCGTCGGCGATCAGCAGGGCGGGACGGTTGGCGAGGGCCCGTGCGATGGCCACCCGCTGCTGCTGGCCGCCGGAGAGTTCCGTGGGCCGCTGGGCGGCGTGATCCGCGAGACCGACCAGCGCGAGCAGCAGCTCCACGCGCTCGTCCCGCTCCTTCACCGGCGCCCTCCGCAGCCGCAGCGGCACCCCCACGTTCTCCGCGGCCGTCAGGATCGGGATCAGTCCGAAGGACTGGAAGACAAAGCCGATCCGGTCGCGCCGCAGCGCCAGCAGACCGTCCTCGTCCAGCCCGGCCGGATCCGTACCGTCGAGGAAGATGCGCCCCTCGTCGGGTTCGTCGAGACCGCCGACGAGATTCAGCAGCGTCGTCTTCCCCGATCCCGACCGGCCCTTCAGCGCCACCAGCTCACCCCGGGGCACCTCGAAGGAGACCCCCCGGAGCGCATGCACCGCGCCGGCTCCCGAGCCGTACGTCCGGTGCAGATTCTCCACTCGCACCATCGGCCCCTCGGCGGCCGCGCCGCCCGGCCCGTCCACCACGGCCGCCGTACCGCTCCGCCCGTCGCTGCTCATCCTTGCCCCCCGGTGGTTCCCGTCGTCCGTCCCGGATCGAGCGCCGCGGGTACGGGCCGTACGGGCTCCGCACCCGCGCCCGGCCTGTCCGTCCCCACCGCTCATCCGGTGTTTTCGGCACAGTACGGGGAAACGGCGACGGGCCGCACCCCCTGTGGATAACTCGGGGTGCGGCCCGTCGGACGTTTCGCCACGGAGGCCGTCCGGCCAGGTCAGCGGACTTCGGTGATCTCCGGGCCCCGCTGGAGCTGTCCCATGCCGCCGGAGAAGCGGGAACCGGCCTGCTCCTCCTGCTGGACGCCCTCGGGCACCATCTGCGCGTCCTCGGGAAGCTTGAGGACGATCGGATCACGGGGCGCCATCGGTCCGTCACCGCGGACCACGACCGTGTCGCGGAAGATCTGCTCCAGCAGACCTGCGGCCTCGGGCTGAACCGCACCCTGGCCGGAGATCACCCCGCGCAGGAACCAGCGCGGCCCGTCGACGCCGACGAAACGCACCAACTGCACCCCGCCCGTGCCGTCCGGAAGCTGCACCGGCACCTGGGCCCGCAGCTCCCAGCCGAGCGGACCCTCGACCTCGTCGATCACACCGCCCTGCTGGGTGATACCGCCGGCGATCTCGTCGCGGA
The DNA here is from genome assembly GCF_044763775.1 of Streptomyces sp. NPDC094448. Taxonomy (NCBI): domain Bacteria; kingdom Bacillati; phylum Actinomycetota; class Actinomycetes; order Kitasatosporales; family Streptomycetaceae; genus Streptomyces; species Streptomyces sp. NPDC094448. The sequence continues at coordinate 244,637 of NZ_JBIWGU010000001.1, forward strand.
CCTCTCCCCAGATGCCTTCCTTCTTCGGCGCGGCGAAGGCCTGGAGCTGAACGGCGCTGTCCCGCAGGACGACCGTCGCGGCGACGATCGCGTCACCGGCGACCTCCACCCGCAGCTCCATGCCCTCGACCCCGGGCACGAACAGTCCGCCCAGGTCGACCCGCCCCTCGGCGGGCTTGGACACCTCGGAAAGGTCCCAGGGGCCGTCGGGCCGCGGGGCCGGAGGAAGGTTCACCCGCTGGGGTGCGACGTCGTCGGCGTCAGCGCCGGCTTCGTCCGGCCCGTCGAGGGCCGCGTCGACCTGCTCGGTCTCGCCCGCTGCGTCCGCGTCCTTCGCGGAACCACTCTTCTTGCGACGTCCGAACACGTCACTGTCCTTCCCGGTCGGATACGACGGAAGCGTATCTGTTCCCACCCGTTGAGCCATCCGTTGTGCCGCCCACGGCGGCATGGCCGCCGGTGGACCCGAAGCCCCCCTCGGCCCGTGCCGAGCCGGGAAGCTCCGCCACCTCGTGGAAGCGCACCTTCTCGACCTTCTGGACGACAAGCTGGGCGATACGGTCGAAACGCTCGAACCGCACGCTCTCCCGCGGGTCGAGATTGACCACGATCACCTTGATTTCCCCACGGTACCCGGCGTCAATCGTCCCAGGGGCATTCACAAAGGCTACTCCGCAGCGGGCCGCGAGGCCCGAGCGCGGATGGACGAAGGCGGCGTACCCGTCGGGGAGCGCCACGGAGATCCCGGTCGGCAGCACCGTCCGCTCCCCGGGCGCCAGAACCGCGGCCTCGCAGGTCACCAGGTCGGCACCGGCATCGCCCGGATGCGCGTACGAGGGCAGCGGCACCTCGGGGTCGACCCGGCGGATCAGCACATCGAGAGGGCTGAGGGGGCTGGACATCAGGGGTTCACCTCGAAAGCGCGTGCGCGGCGGATCTGGTCGGGGTCGGCCATGGCGGCCTCGATCTCCTGGGCGCGGCCGTTGTCGATGAAGTGATCGACTCCGACCTCGACGAAAAGGGCGTTCGCGCGGGCGGCGAGCGGCCCGTCGGGACCGCCGATCCGGCCCTCGGCACGAGCGTAGAGCTTGCGTCCGGCCACCGCGGTCACCTCGGCCCGGAGGAACAGCACGGCCCCGACGGGCACGGGGCGGACGAAATCGGTCTCCAGCCGGCCGGTGACCGCGATCGTCCGCAGCAGCCAGGTCACGGAGCCCAGCGCTTCGTCGAGCGCGCCCGCCAGCACCCCGCCGTGGGCGAGCCCCGGGGCGCCCTGGTGGGCCGGCTTCACCGTGAACTCGGCCGTGATGCTCACGCCCTCCCCGGCCCGCGCCGCCAGGTGCAGTCCGTGTTCCTGGTCCCCTCCGCAGCCGAAGCACTGTTCGTAGTGGGTACCGACCAGCTCGCCGGGCGCGGGGGCGTCCGGATGGCGTACCGGTGGTACGGCATCGGCCGGAGGTGTCACGGCCGAAGGGCGGACGGCCGCCGGGCCCGGGCCCGGCACGGGGTCCGGCCCCGGTGGATTTGCAGTGCTCACAGGCGCAGACCTTACCCGCGGTCTGCCCCCTGCCTCACGTGAGCACCGTCGTCCGCCCGCGTACGCCCGGCTCGCACCGGCAGCACACCGCCGACAGCGGGGTGGCATCTCGTACGCATGTGCCCACGGTCCGGTGGATCCCCGGGGGCCGTCGCCGGTGCCACGGCGCCGCCGTACCCCCACGAGAAACGCCCGGCAGGCCGTGCCAAGCTTGGCCGTATGCAGCCCCCCGCCCCGGCCGCCGCGCCGCGCTACGAAGAACGACTGACCGCCCCGGCACTGTGGTGGGTGATCTGCGGCCTGCTGGGCCTCACGGGCGGGCTCACGGTCTTCCCGGTCGGCCTGCTGCCGACGATCGTCGCCGTGGTCGCGGTGACGCTGCTCTCCGGCGCGCTGGTGAGTTCGTACGGCAGCGCCCGTATCCGGGTGGTGGCCGGCTCCCTGGTCGCGGGGGACGCCCGGATTCCGCTGACGGCCCTCGGCGAGCCCGAGGTGCTCGACCCGGAGGAGGCCCGTGCCTGGCGCTCGTACAAGGCGGATCCCAGGGCCTTCATGCTGCTGCGCAGCTATGTGCCGACCGCGGTGAAGGTCATGGTCACCGACCCGGCCGACCCCACTCCGTACGTCTATCTGTCCACGCGCGATCCCGAGGCCCTGGCCGCCGCGCTGTCCGGACGGTCCGCGGGGGAGTGACCGCGAAGCGCTCCGGGTTCCGGCCGTGAGTGCCCGTGAGTGACGGATGAGTGGCCGGAGCCCGTCCCGGCCGGGTATCGGGTCCACGGGCACGGCAGCGGTACCCCTGGCGCACCGAGAGGGAGCGGGGGCCGCTGCGGGCCCCCGGCACAGATTCTGACGGGAAACGGTAAGAGGGGCTCAGCGCTCCAGCTCACGGGCCCGGTGACCGGGCTCCGGAGACAGCTCCAGAGGCTGCTGCGGCTGCTCCAGGGGCGGTAGCTCCAGCGCGTCCCACGACACCCGACGGGCCCGCAGGTCCTTACGGATGCGCTCGGCGAGCTGCCGGGTGTCCCGGCGGTTGATCACGGCGCCCACGGCCGCACCGATCATGAACGGCAGCAGATTCGGCAGATTCCGGATCATCCGCTTCATGATCTGCTGACGCAGCTCGCGCTTCAGCCCGCTGCTCACCAACGCCGCGTTCTTGTACGTCGACGGCTTGGTCACGTCGATGCCGCGCTCTTCCGACCAGGTGGTCAGATAGACGGCGCTGCGCTCCTTGAGCGTGCCCGGCGGACGCTGGCCGTAGACCTCGTACAGCTCGGCGATCAGTTTGAGTTCTATCGCGGCCACACCGGTGATCTCGGTGGCCAGCTCCGCGGGCATCGCGGGGGGTACGGGCAGCATCGCCGCGGCTCCCACGCCCGCGCCTACGGTCGCGGTCCCGTTGGCCGCGCCCGCGACCAGCTTGTCGGCAAGCTGTTCGGGGTCCAGGCCCGGGAACTGTGACCGGAGGGTCGCCAGATCGCGCACCGGGATGCGCGGGGCGTTCTCGATGATCCGGTCGGCGAGATAGCCGACGGTCGCCCGGGCGCTCTGCCCGCTTCTGCGGACGCCCCGGCGCATACCGGCCAGTCGGCCGGCCTTCTCCGGAACCTGCTCCACCGCCGCGTCCGCAGCCGAGGGCTGCGACGGCACGGGGAGTGCGTCGGACGAGGCCGAGGGACCTCGCCCGCCCTCTCCCACGGAATGGGGCAGGAGGGCGGCCGAGTGCTCGCCCAGGGGCTCAGGAGCCCCGGACGGTCCCGTACCGCCCTGATGCGTCTCCGACGGCTTCAGCCGCCCGAAGCGCCGCTTCCTCGACGGTGTCTCGCCTGCCACGGCCGACCGGACCTTACTCGCAGTCGCGGCAGATCGGCTGACCGTTCTTCTCACGGGCCAGCTGGCTGCGGTGGTGGACCAGGAAGCAGCTCATGCAGGTGAACTCGTCGGCCTGCTTGGGCAGCACCCGGACGGCCAGTTCCTCGTTGGAGAGGTCCGCGCCGGGCAGCTCCATGCCCTCTGCGGCCTCGAACTCGTCGACGTCGACGGTCGAGGTCGACTTGTCGTTCCGCCGGGCCTTCAGTTCCTCAAGGCTGTCCGAATCGACGTCGTCGTCGGTCTTGCGTGGGGTGTCGTAGTCCGTTGCCATGTGTCGCTCTCCCCCTCTGGGTGTGATTGCGGTGTCTCCAGCGCACGTAACGCGTGAGAGGCCGGACTTGTGCCCGACCTGAGGCGGAGATTTTGCCTCACATCAAGGTCTGTTACTCAATCGACACCCAACCGGATCCCCCGGGAGTGATCGGGTTGGATGGCGATGGGGACCGTACACGATCCGAAGATTGCAGCTCACGGGCGCCACCCCGTGTACTTCCCGTGATCCGGACCCCCGGAAACCCGGACTTTTACCGGCTTTCCGGAAGGAGCGTGATCACGGAGAGTGGATGGTCCGAAAATCGCCCTTGTGATTGATCACACACGGACAACCCTGGAACAGGTCCCGAAAATTCCGCCCAAAGCGAACGGATTTTCTCGTCCCGAGGACCGGTCCCCGCCGGATTTCAGAGCGGCAGGGTGACGCGCATCACGAGCCCACCGCCCTCACGGGGCTCCGCGATGATACGGCCCCCGTGGGCCCGGACCACCGACCGCACGATCGACAGGCCGAGTCCGACGCCCTTGTCGCTCCCCGTCCGCTCCTGTCGCAGCCGGCGGAAGGGCTCGAAGATGTTGTCGGTCTCGTACGCCGGGACCACGGGTCCGGTGTTCTCCACCACCAGCTCCGCACGGCCCGTTCCGGTCCGGGTGGTCACCTCGACCCAGCCGTCGTCCGGCACGTTGTACCGGACGGCGTTCTGGACCAGGTTCAGGGCCACCCGCTCCAGCAGTACGCCATTGCCCGAGACGACCGCGGGCTCACGCTCCCCGCGGATCTCCACACCCCGCTCGGCCGCCTCGCCGCGGGTCTGGTCGACCGCCCGGGTCGCGACCTCCGCCAGATCGACGGGCTTGTGCTCGACGATCTGGTTCTCGCTCCGGGCGAGCAGCAGCAGTCCCTCCACGAGCTGCTCGCTCCGCTCGTTCGTGGCCAGCAGCGTCTTGCCGAGCTGCTGGAGCTCCACCGGGGCGCCGGGATCGGAGAGATGCACCTCCAGCAGGGTGCGGTTGATCGCCAGCGGGGTCCGCAGCTCGTGGGAGGCGTTGGCGACGAACCGCTGCTGGGAGGTGAAGGCGCGCTCCAGCCGGGCCAGCATCTCGTCGAAGGTGTCCGCCAGCTCCTTCAGCTCGTCCTCCGGCCCGTCGAGCTTGATCCGGCGCGACAGATCCGAACCGGCGACCTGGCGGGCGGTACGGGTGATCCGGCCCAGCGGCGACAGCACCCGGCCCGCCATGGCGTAACCGAACGCGAAGGCGATGATGCTCAGCCCCAGCAGGGCGAAGAGGGAGCGGCGCAGCAGGTCGTTGAGCGCCACCTCGCGCTGGTGCGCGAAGCACTGCGTGAGGGCGGCGGTGAACTCCTCGCTCGTGCCGTCGGCGGGGAGATTGCAGCCGCTCGTGGTCTCCTGGAACTTCCCGGAGATGATCTTGAACGGCAGATTGCTGTTGCTGCCGTCGTGCAGTGCCTGGGCGGCCAGCAGATAGATGATCGACAGCAGCAGGATGCCCGCGATCAGGAACATCCCGCCGTACAGCAGGGTGAGCCTTATCCGGATCGTGGGCCGCAGCAGCGGGCGGACCGGAGTACGCGGGTCCCAGGACGGTTTCGGGGGCACCTTCGGAGGCGCGGGGGCGGCCGGCACGGATCAGATCCGGTATCCGGAACCCGGCACGGTGACGATCACCGGCGGCTCCCCGAGCTTGCGGCGCAGGGTCATCACGGTCACCCGCACCACGTTCGTGAACGGGTCGGTGTTCTCGTCCCAGGCCTTCTCCAGCAGCTGCTCGGCCGAGACCACCGCGCCCTCGCTGCGCATCAGCACCTCCAGCACCGCGAACTCCTTCGGCGCGAGCTGGATCTCCCGGCCGTCCCGGAACACTTCCCGGCGGTTCGGGTCCAGCTTGATCCCGGCGCGCTCCAGCACGGGCGGCAGCGGCACCGTCGTCCGCCGCCCCAGCGCCCGCACCCGGGCGGTCAGCTCGGTGAACGCGAACGGCTTGGGCAGATAGTCGTCGGCGCCCAGCTCCAGCCCCTCGACCCGGTCCGATACGTCCCCCGATGCGGTCAGCATCAGCACCCGGGTCGGCACGCCCAGCTCCACGACCTTGCGGCACACGTCGTCGCCGTGGACCAGTGGCAGATCGCGGTCGAGTACCACCACGTCGTAGTCGTTCACACCGATCCGCTCCAGCGCGGCGGCGCCGTCGTACACCACGTCGACCGCCATGGCCTCCCGGCGCAGCCCGGTGGCCACCGCATCGGCGAGCAGCTGCTCGTCCTCGACGACGAGTACGCGCACGTCGCGATCCTTCCCTTGGCCCCGTCGACCCGATCGGGGCATGTCCGTGCACTGTCTGTGCGCTTCCATCCTGCCCGTTACGCGCGTAAACCGGCTGTAAGGCGGGATGCTCCCGCCTTCGGAGCCGGAACGGCGTGCCCGGCGGCAGGGGAATCAACGGATTTCCGGCGGAGTTGAGGTTTCTCGGAGGGAAGGCCGGGGGAGGACGAGAAGACACCCGAGATCACGCCCTGGAGGGCGCACCCCCCGTATGCGCCCGTCCGCCGCCGGAAGCGACGCAGGACGGCGCCGGCCGTGATCGACCCGCTCCCGTCCGCGGCTGCCCGCGGCGGAGGGCACCCAGGCACACCCCCGTGCCACCACCCACGACGAGGGGGCGCATATGGACGCATTCACCGCAGGACTGCTACAGCGCATAAAGGCCACGGAAACCGACCTCACCCTGGCTCGCGAGACCGGCGACGACTTCCTCGCGGACGTCGAGCTGGCCGAGCTGGAAGACCTCCGGCGGCTGGCCGCCGAGCACGGCGTGCGGGTCGAAGCGGCCTGACCCGTCCGGCCCGGCGCACGTCCGCACCGCACCCGTACCCACGACACTCACGCCTACGACTACGCCCGACTGTGCGCGAACCGTAGACGCCGGTGGGTCCGGCACCCGACAGGTGCCGGACCCACCGGCGTACCGACAACTCCGGGGCTTCCCCGGCCCGCGCCGGGCGCCGCCGCCCGGATCCACCGGCCCGGCACGGCGCCGCACCGTCCGGCGCGGACACCTGCCGATGGCCGTGATTCGCCCGACGGCGCCCGGCCGGATCAGTCGTGCCAGCCGCCGAACTCCTCCAACAGGCCCTGGAGCGGGCCGAAGACCCCGGGAACGGCCGCGACGGCCAGCTCGTACGAGGGAGGACTCCCCGGGCGGCCGCCGGTCTGTGCACCGGCCTCCCTGGCGATCAGATCGCCCGCCGCCAGATCCCAGGGATGGAGCCCCCGCTCGTAGTAGCCGTCCAGCCGGCCCGCCGCCACATCGCACAGATCCACGGCGGCCGAGCCGCCGCGCCGGATGTCCCGCAGCTTCGGGATCAGCCTCTCCGCCACCGCCGCCTGATGGCTGCGGACCTCTGCGACGTAGTTGAAGCCCGTCGCGACCAGCGCCTGGTCCAGCGGCGGCGCCGGACGGCAGCGCACCGGCCGGTCGTTCAGAAAGGCACCCCCGCCCAGCACGGCGCGGCTCGTCTCGCCGCGCATCGGAGCCGTCACCACCCCGACGACCGTCTCGCCGTCGCGCTGTGCCGCGATCGACACCGCCCAGGTCGGCAGTCCGTAGAGGTAGTTCACCGTGCCGTCCAGCGGATCCACCACCCAGCGGATGCCGCTGGTCCCCGTGCTGGAGGCACCCTCCTCGCCCAGGAATCCGTCGTCGGGCCTGCGCTCCGCCAGGAAACCGGTGATCAGCTTCTCGGCCGCGATGTCCATCTCGGTGACCACGTCGATCGGGCTGGACTTGGTCGCCGCCACTCCCAGATCGTCCGGACGGCCGTCGCGCAGCAGCCTGCCCGCCCGGTCGGCGGCCTCCAGGGCCAAGGCGAGCAGTTCGGACAGGAGCGGGTCACTCGTGGTGGTCACGGCCATTCCTCACGGTCGGCACGGGAAGGAAACGGGACGGAGACGGGACGGGGCAGCACGGGGAGCGGCCCTATGCGTACGGATCGTCCGCACCGGCCGCCGCGGGCCGTGCGATCCGCGCCGGGCAGCAGCCCACCGGGCAGATGTCGTGCGAAGCCCCGAGGGCCCCCAGCGCACACGGCCGCACCGGCTCGCCGCGCTCCGTCGCCGCCCGCTCCAGGACCAGTTCCCGCACGGCCGCCGCGAACCGCGGGTCCGCGCCGACGGTCGCCGAGCGGCGCACCGGAAGGCCCAGCTCGGCCGCCTTCGCCGCCGCTTCCGTATCGAGGTCGTACAGCACCTCCATATGGTCCGAGACGAACCCGATGGGCACCAGCACGGCAGCCGGGGCCCCCGCGCCGTGCAACTGCTCCAAGTGGTCGCAGACGTCGGGCTCCAGCCAGGGGATGTGCGGGGCGCCGCTGCGGGACTGGTAGACCAGCTCCCAGGGGCGGTCCGCACCGGTCTCCTCGCGGACGGCCTCCGCGATCACCCGGGCCACGTCCCGGTGCTCCCGCAGATACGCTCCGCCGTCGCCGTGCTCCTCCACCGGACCGGAAGCGTCCGCCGAGGCCGTGGGGATGGAGTGGGTCGTGAACACGAGGTGCGCGTCCGCGCGCAGCTCCTCGGGCAGGTCCGCGATGGCCGTCAGCACCCCGTCCACCATCGGCCGCACGAACCCGGGATGGTTGAAGTAGTGCCGGAGCTTGTCGACCCGCGGCGGCTCCAGCCCCTCCGCCCGCAGTGCGCCGAGGGCGTCCGCGAGGTTCTCCCGGTACTGGCGGCAGCCCGAGTACGAGGCGTACGCGCTGGTGGCGAGCACGGCGATCCGGCGGCGGCCGTCATGGACCATGTCCCGCAGGGTGTCAGTCAGATACGGGGCCCAGTTTCTGTTCCCCCAGTACACCGGCAGGTGCAGGCCGTGGTCCGCGAAGTCCTTGCGGAGCGCGTCCAGCAGCGCACGGTTCTGGTCGTTGATCGGACTGACGCCGCCGAACAGGAAGTAGTGCTCTCCGACCTCCTTCAGGCGCTCTCTGGGGATACCCCGGCCACGCGTCACGTTCTCCAGGAACGGGACCACATCGTCCGGTCCCTCGGGACCACCGAAGGAGAGCAGGAGCAGGGCGTCGTACGGGGCGGGGTCATGCAGGTCGGACATGAACCGATCCTCCCACCCGGCACCGACAACGCCGCACCCACCCGCCGCCGCGACCCCCGTTCGAGGCACCCCTGCCCGCGGGGGTGCCCGCATCCGCGGAGGTCGTTCCAGCTCACGGACCGATTTCCGGGAAACCCCGATGCGCGTGGCCGATCCCGGCGCGTAATCTGTCATCGCCACTGATACGCCTTACCGGACCTGTCCCACCGGAGCCCGTGTTGCCCAGTCCCTACCGCGCCATCTTCGCCGCCCCCGGCGCCAAGGCGTTCTCCGCCGCCGGACTCGTCGGACGGCTGCCGCTGGCGATGACCGGCGTCGGAGTGCTGGCGATGATCTCCGAGCTGACCGGTCGCTACCGTCTCGCCGGTCTGGTCGCGGCGACCATCGCCCTCGCGGCCGCGGCCCTCGGCCCCCAGATTTCCCGCCTGGTCGACCGGCACGGCCAGACGAAGGTGCTCCGCCCGGCCACCCTGGTGTCGGTGGCTTCGGGGACGGGCCTCATCCTCTGCGCCACCGCGGGCGCTCCGGTGTGGACGCTGTTCGTCTTCGCCGCCGGCGTCGGTTGCGTGCCGAGCGTCGGCTCGATGGTCCGCGCCCGCTGGGCGGCGATCTACCGGGGCCGCGGGGAGCTGCACACCGCGTACTCCTGGGAGTCCATCGTCGACGAACTCTGCTTCATCGCCGGACCCCCGCTGGCGATCGGTCTCTCCACCGCCTGGTTCCCGGCGGCCGGTCCGCTACTCTCCGGTCTCTTCCTGATGGCCGGCGTCTTCTGGCTGACCGCACAGAAGGCCACCGAGCCCGTCCCGGCCCCCCGGGAGCACCACACGCCCGGCTCGGCGATGGCCTCGCGCGGCCTCCAGGTCCTGGTGGTCACCTTCGTCGCCACGGGCGCCATCTTCGGCTCGGTCGAGGTGGTCTCCGTCGCCTTCGCCGAGGAGCAGGGCAACAAGGCCGCCTCCAGTATCGCGCTGGCGGTCTATGCCGCCGGGTCCTGTCTGGCGGGACTGGTCTTCGGACTGCTCCGCCTCAAGGGTTCCCCCGGGCGCCGGTGGCTGATCGGCGTCTGCGCGATGGCCGTGAGCACCATCCCCCTGCTGTTCGTCGGGAACCTGGTCGCCCTGAGCCTGGCGCTGTTCGTCGCGGGCCTGGCCATCGCCCCGACGATGGTGACCACCATGGGGCTGGTCGGTTCGCACGTGCCGTCCGCCAAGCTGACCGAGGGGATGACCTGGGTCAGTACGGGACTCGCGGTCGGCGTGGCGCTGGGCTCCGGCGCGGCGGGCGTCGCCGTCGACGAATGGGGTGCGCAGACCGCATACGGCGTCCCGGGGGTTGCCGGACTGCTGGCGGCCGTGGTGGCGTTCGTCGGGTACCGCCGGCTGAGCCGGCCGGCGACGACGCGGGAGGGGCAGCGGGTCGATGAGCACGATCAGCACGCAGAGAGGGACGCGAACCTGGCGTAACTGGGCGGGGACCGTGACCGCCCGCCCCGTACGGGAGGCGATCCCCGCGTCGGCGGACGAGGTCGCCGAAGCGGTACGGCGGGCCGCCGAGGACGGCCTCCGGGTCAAGACGGTCGGCACGGGCCATTCCTTCACGGCCGTCGCAGCCACCGACGGGCTGCTCATCCGTCCCGATCTGCTCACGGGCATCCGGCGGATCGACCGCGAGGCGATGACGGTGACCGTGGCCTCCGGCACCCCGCTGAGGCGGCTCAACCAGGCCCTCGCACGCGAGGGCCTGTCGCTCGCCAATATGGGCGACATCATGGCGCAGACCGTCGCCGGTGCGGTGAGCACCGGCACGCACGGCACGGGCCGGGACTCCGGTTCGCTGGCCGCCCAGATCCGCGGACTGGAGCTGGTCACCGCCGACGGCTCCCTGCTGACCTGCGACGCCGAGACCCGTCCGGATGTCTTCGCCGCCGCCAGGATCGGTCTGGGCGCCCTCGGAGTGATCACGGCGGTCACTCTCGCTGTGGAACCGCTCTTCCTGCTGACCGCACGGGAGGAGCCGATGCCCTTCGGCCGGGTGGTTGCCGAGTTCGACGAACTGCACGCGGAGAACGAACACTTCGAGTTCTACTGGTTCCCCCACACGGACAACTGCAACACCAAGCGCAACAACCGCAGCGCGGGTCCCCTGATCTCACCGGGTGCACTCCTCGGGTGGATAGACGACGAACTCCTCTCCAACGGCCTGTTCCAGGTGGCGAACTCGGTCGGCCGGGCCGTCCCCGCCGCGATACCGCCGATCGCCAAGTTCGCCAGCCGGGCGCTGTCCGCCCGTACCTACACCGACATTCCCTACAAGGTCTTCACCTCGCCGCGCCGGGTGCGCTTCGTGGAGATGGAGTACGCCCTGCCGCGGGAGGCCTGTACGGCGGCGCTGCGCGAGGTCCGGGCGATGATCGAACGCTCGCCGCTGAAGATCAGCTTCCCGGTCGAGGTACGGACCGCCCCCGCCGACGACATCACCCTCTCCACCGCATCCGGGCGGGACAGCGCCTACCTCGCCGTCCATCTGTACCGGGGGACGCCCCACCGGGCCTACTTCACGGCGGTGGAACGCATCATGACCGCGTACGGGGGCCGCCCGCACTGGGGCAAGCTGCACACTCGTGACGCGGAGTACCTGGCCGGCGCCTACCCCCGGTTCGGCGAGTTCACGGCGCTCCGGGACCGGCTCGACCCGGAGCGGCTGTTCGGGAACGACCATCTGCGGCGCGTGCTGGGCGACTGAACGGGCCGCGGGGGCGGTTCATCCGCCGCCGGCCGTGCTGCCCGCCGTACCGGCGCCTGTGCCCGTACGCGAACCGGAGTCCGCTCCCGGGGCCCGGGAACCGCCTTCGGTTCCGGCAGCCGTCCCGGGGGCTTCCGTGGCCGGAGGAGTCGGTTCGGGTGCCGACGGGTCCGGTGTGGCGGACGGGCCGGGAGAGGGCTTTCCGCCGGGCGGATCCGGCTCTCCGGAGCCGCCGTTCCCGTCCTCGCCCGGCGTCGGAGCGGCCGGATCGTCACCGGGGGAGCCCTCCCGCTCCGTACGGTCGCCGGTTCCGTCCTCCGGCCCGGAGGAGGGAGCACCGGGCCGCGGGGAGGTGTCGCTGCCGCCACCGGAGCCGCCGCCTCCTCCCGGGCCGCCCCGGACGACCGAACCGACCGTGGTCCCCGGGGCGCCGTCCAGCCCGGAGCCGGAGAGCAGTTCGTATCCGGTGATCCCGGCCATGGCGACGCCGAAGACCACGGCTGCCGCGGCGGCGGGGCGCTTCCACCCCCGCATCCGGGTGCCGTGGGTGGTGGCGGCACCGAACCCGCCCGCGGGCTCCTCCGACGGCGGCAGGGACAGCGGTACGGGCTCCGCCGGGGGAAGCCGCCTCCCCCGTACGGGGGTCCGTACGTCACGGAGCTGGTCACCGGTACGGCTGAAGAGGTGCTGGATGAGCGGGCCGCCGCAGGTGGCCACGGCGCTGACCACGCCCGCGCCGACGATCGTGCCGTACACCCCGAGTCTGGAGGCGAGTACGGCGGCGGCGACCGCGGCCAGCACGCTCGCGACCACTTGGGGCACGCTCAGGTCGAGCCGTCGCTCCGACCGTTCCCGGGGCTCCCGGGAGGGGTGCGGACGGCCCGGATCGAATCGGCTGCCACCGGTTTCCGGCCTCTGATGCATCGTCTGTCCCTGCTCGCCTTTCTGTGGAGTCCGTACACATGAGGGACAGATGGGGCGAAGTGAATAGTTCCCTTTGGGGAGATTCTGTGAACCAAGACACCTGTCCCACTCGTTCGGCGGACGGTCGCGCAGTCCGCCGTGAACTTCGGTGGCGAGGCAGTCCACCCTGATGGCCCGAATGGAGTACTGTGGCCAGCCTTGGGCCCGGACTCCCTCATGGGTGCCCGGATCCCGGGAAATGGGGGCCGAAAGCGGCGCTCGATCCGGCGGCGCCGCACTACCGCACGGAAATCTGCACGCAGAGTGATTCTGTGATCACGCTGAGTGGCAAACAGGTAACCGTGCCACAGTGGCGATCACGGGCCTGTGCCCGACACGCCGGAGCAACTCGGCAAGGTTGTGGCAGGCTGCACCCGGGCAGGCCACACTCGACTAGCGGAAGCAGCGACGCACAGGTGACGTCGGCAGGCACCACCCGGGAGGTCCCCATGCCCGAACTGCGTGTCGTGGCCGTCTCCAACGACGGCACACGACTGGTGCTCAAGGCTGCGGACAGCACGGAGTACACCCTTCCGATCGACGAGCGGCTGCGAGCCGCCGTACGCAACGACCGTGCCCGCCTCGGCCAGATCGAAATCGAGGTCGAGAGCCACCTCCGCCCCCGGGACATCCAGGCCCGGATACGCGCGGGAGCCTCGGCGGAGGAAGTCGCCCAGATGGCGGGCATCCCGGTCGAACGGGTGCGCCGCTTCGAGGGCCCTGTGCTCGCCGAGCGTGCCTTCATGGCCGAGCGTGCCCGTAAGACCCCTGTACGGCGCCCCGGTGAGAACTCCGGGCCCCCGCTCGGCGAGGCCGTACAGGAACGGCTGGTGCTGCGCGGTGCGGAGAAGGAGACCACCCTCTGGGACTCCTGGCGGCGTGACGACGGAACCTGGGAGGTGCTGCTCGTCTACCGGGTCGCGGGCGAACCGCACTCCGCGATCTGGACGTACGACCCGCCGCGCAGGCTGGTGCAGGCCGTCGACGACGAAGCGCGCGCGCTGATCGGCGAGACGGACGACACCATCACCGCGCACGAGGCGAGCGTTCCGTTCGTGCCGAGGATCGCCCGGCTGCCCCGGGACCGCCCGCTGGACCGGAACCTCGACCGGGCGCCGGACCGGCCCGGCGGGGCCGCGGGGAGTGGCGCCCCGGTGGCCGATGACGGCGAGCGCGACTCGCTGACGAGCCTTCTGGAGGCCGTGCCGAGCTTCCGGGGCGACATGGTGGTTCCGGAGCGGTCCGTGCCCGCCGAGGCCGAAGAGAGCGCCGTGGAGCCCGAGGCGGAGGAGACCGTCGCGCCCGCGGCCTCGGCGGGCGCCGGATCCGCGTACGCCGATGTCCTGATGCCGTCGCGTTCGGTCGCCGGCCACCGGGACCGGCTGATCGGGACCACCGACCGGCAGGCCGAAGCGGACGGCGTCCGTCCGGGACGGCGCGCCGCCGTCCCGAGCTGGGACGAGATCGTCTTCGGTACACGCCGCAAGAAACAGGACTGATGACCGGCGGCGGCCCTCCCCGGGCCGCCGCCGGGGCGGTCAGGAACCCGGCGCGCCCGCCGCCGCCCGGACGAAGGCATCGAAGATCCGCTGCTGGGCCGGGTCGTCGTGCGCCGTGTCCTCCGGATGCCACTGAACCGCCGTCAGCCAGTCCTGCGCGCCGACGAGTTCCAGCGCCTCCGCCGTACCGTCCGCGGCCCGGGCCGTGACCCGCAGCCCGTCACCGAGCAGGTCGACCCGCCGCCGATGGTGGCAGGAAGCCCGCACGGTTTCGTTTCCGGCGATCCGCGCTATCCGGGAACCGGGGCGCAGGGTGACCGGGTGCAGCAGATGCCGGTGGCCGGTCTCCGTACCGGGCGCGTCCTCTTGAAGGGTGCCGCCGAGCACGGTGTTCACGATGTGGAGCCCCCGGCAGACCGCCAGGATCGGCAGCCCGGTGCGCAGCGCCTGACGGGCCAGTTCGAGATCGAAACCGTCCTGCTCGGCGTCGTCTCCGGTGTCATCCGCCGCTTCGCAGCTTTGGGAATCGCCGTGGAGCGTGCCGTTCCCGGCGTACCGGTGTGATGCGAAGTCCCTGCCGCCCGGCAGCAGGACCCCGTCGAAACGGGCGAGCCGGGCGGCCACATCGTCCGCGTAGGCGATTCCGCCCGGTGCGTACGGATGAAGGGCGACAGGTTCACCGCCCGCCCGCCACACCGCGTCCACGAGCGGGCGGGAACTGACCACGGCGGTGCCCGGAAGGCCCGGAGCCGACGGGGAGAAGCGGGCGGGGACGGTGATGAGGGGTCTGGGCAGGGTCACGGGCGGGTCCAGGGGTTGGTACGGGGCCGGGCCGTCTCCGGACGACCGCGCCGGCCCTCGACGGGAAGGGCTGTGGTGAACGACCGGTCTGAGGGGGCCGTGGTTGCGCCCGGGGGGCGGAATGATTCCGGACTCCTGCGCGGAAGGGGCAGTCACCCGTTCCGGGTCGGCCGGGTTCCGCCGGAGCGTGGAGTCCGGAGTGCCGGGCAGGCCACTGGCGGTGCCCGGTGCCCGGTGCCCGACGGCAGTTCGGCAGATGCTGTGGGCGACCGGGAGTACGCGGCGTACGGAACCTGAAGAGGACGCGCCGATGGTGCGCAGCCGGTCCGGGGCGCCGGTCGGGGAGAAGACGTGAAGACATGTGGACGCCGGGGAGCACCCGGCTCGGAGACGGGCCGTACGGAGCGGTGTCGTACGTACCGGGTGAGGCCGGACAGGGGCCCGGACGGCGCTCCCCGGCCGGAGCGCCGTCCCGCTGCCTTCCGCACTGTGTACCGCCGGAGGCGGCCGTACGGAGGCCGCACGCCGGGTCCGGGCGGGCTGGTGGGCGGGAAGGGGCCCGGCCCGGACCGGAACGCATACGGTCGGGAGACCGACGTCGGCGGCCGCGCGGGAGACGCTCCTTTCCGCACGGCCTCCGACGGCGGCGGGTTCGTGGTCCGCCGGTTCCGGTCGGCGCATCACAACGCTGTCGGGTCTGTTCAGTCGAGTGCAGATCGGCTCACATCTGCTCGGATCATCGAATCAGTTCACACGAGTGGGGCATCAGTGGGGTGTCGTCGGATCGAATCGGATCCGGGGCGATCGGGTCCGACCGATGCTGTGCGGCTCTGTTCGACTCGACGGTCCCTTGTGCCGTCACCGCGGTCGGTACGGGGTCGCTGCGAGTACTCCAAAAGGGTCAGACCTGACGGGGCGCGGCCAGCCGCCGTGCCGCCCTGGCTTCCTTCTCCGCTTCCTGCCACAGCCGCTGGAGCATGCGCCGCCGCTCCGAGGGGCGCATCCGGGCGATCGCGATCTCCGCGCAGGCCACACCGTCGGCCCAGGGCATCGTCACGATCCCGCGCTGGCGCGGAATTCCGGCCATCGTCCCCGGTGCGGCGTGCACCCGGGCCGGATGCCGGTGGTCGGACGTCCTCGTGCCCCGCGTCTCGGTGTTCCGCGAAGCCGAGGCAGCCGCCCTGGCATCCGCCCGCTGCTTCTGCTGCTGCGGGCTCAGCCGGGAGAGATTGCGCACATGGACGACCTTGCGCCGGCCCGCCAGCAGGTCCGCCTGGAGTTCCGGGCCGAGTTCGAGGACGGAGAGCTTGGAGGAGATCGTCGACTGGGCGATGCCCAGCCGCTTGGCGGCCTTGTTCTGGGAGCCGTAGAACTCCACCAGCTTCTTCAGGGCGTACGCCTGCTCCAGCGGGTTCATATCGTCCCGGTGGACGTTGGCGACGAACGCGGCCTCCAGAAGCGAGCGGTCGGTCGAGACGAGGGCATCGTCCACACTGACGCGGACGCTGGCCAGTCCCGCCTTGCGCGCGGCCTCCAGCCGGCGGTGGCCGTCGACGACGATGTAGCGGGCGCCCGGATCCAGTTCGGCGGCACGGGACGGCCGCTCGCGGACGTACGCCTCGACCGAGGCCACCGTGATGGCGTTGACGAGGCCGATCTCCCGGATGCTGGTGGTCAGCGGTTCGAGGTCGCGCAGGGCCTCCCGAGGGTTGTCGGGATTCCGGCCGATGGAGCCGAGGGTCAGCTCCGACGGCTGCCCGTCTTCGATGTCCTGGTCCGTGGCACTCTGGGATCGTGTCTGGTGCGTCCTGTCGGTCTCGATGAACATATCGGAAGACATGCAGGTGAGCCCTTTCCTCTTACGTGCCGCCCGGGTTCCCCGTGTTCAAGCCCGAGCAGACGCCCAATGTGCCAGGCCCCACCGGCCAGAGCTTGGCCAACTGATTGCCAAACGCTTGCCACGGCACGGGGTGATTGCGGAGGATTCACGACATGACCGATGGGGGAATGCGGTTCCGGATCCTCGGCGGCCTCGAATGGACCGTCGACGGCGCATCGTTGCGCATCGGGCGGCGCCGTGAACGGCTGCTGCTCGGCCTGTTGCTGCTCGACGTCGGACGCGTCGTTCCGGCGAACCGGCTGATCAGTCTGCTCTGGGACGACGGGCAGTCCCCGTCGAGCGCCCGCGGCAGCCTTCAGGTGCATGTCTCACGCCTCCGCGGCCGGTTCACGGCCGAGGACGCCGAACACTACGGCTTCGCGCTGGTGAAATCGGGCGACGGCTATCTGATCGAAGGCGATCCCAGCGCCGTCGACCTGCACCGCTTCCGCTCCTTGTTGCTCCGCGCCGAACGCGCCGACAACCTCGAAGAGCGGTTGAAACTGCTGGACGCGGCCCTGGCCGACTGGGGCGGGCCGGTGCTGGCCGGTACCGCGCCCGAGGGGCTGGTGCGCCGACTGGGCGCCGGATTCGAGGATTCGTACATCTCCGCGGTCACCCAGCGTGCGGAGACCCGGCTGCTGCTGGGCCGCCGGGAACTGGTGCTGGAGGAATTGGCGCGGGCCACGGCTGAGCATCCGCACCATGAACGCCTTGCCATGCTGAGGATGATCGCGCTGTACCGCGCGGACCACCGCGGCGAGGCACTGGAGGTCTACAACGAGACCCGCACCCGGCTCGCGGAGGACCTCGGTCTGGACCCGGGCGCCGACCTCCGGCACGTACAGAACATGATCCTGCGGGCCGACCCCCTGCTGCTGGACGATGCGGTCGTGCCCCGTACCGAACGCGCCCGGGGTGATGCCTCCGGCCGTACGGGGTGGTTCCTGGGCGCGGTGCCCACCCCGCGCGCCGGTGCCGCCGGTGACAGCGTGCCCGGCGACAGGCCGGGGAGCCCGCAGCCCCGGTCCGGCGGTGGTACGGGGGCGCGCAGGGAAGCGGAACTGCCCGCGGGCGCATGGCGGGAGCGCGGACTGCGTACGGGCGGTGGCGGAGACACCGGCGGGCGCGAGGGCGCGGACGAGGGCGCCCGCTCCGAGGCCGAGGGAGCCGGCGGCCGTCCCACCGGCCGTGAGAGCGGTGCCGGGCCCGACCACGGGCACGCCTCCCTCCGTACGTCCGGCCACGGTCACGGCCTCGCCGCCGGCCAGGGGCCGGCTCCGGACCATGGCCGTGACCACGCACGCTCCCACGACGACTATGCCTCGGGGCGGGTACGCCCCGAGGCCGAATCGGTCCAGCGCCAGTCCCGGACCGGGGCGTTCATCGGCCGCGCCAAGGAACTGGCCCAGATGGGACGGCTGGTCGAGGAGGCGAGCGGGGGCTCCGGAGTGCTGATGATCGTGGGCCCCGCGGGCAGTGGCAAAACCGCGCTCGCGCTCCACTGGTGCCGCAGCTCCCGGGAGACCTTCCCCGACGGACAGCTCTTCCTCGACCTGCGCGGCCACAGCGACGAGAGCCCGATGCGGCCCAAGGAGGCGCTGTCCGGCCTGCTCCGCGCCCTGGGCATCCCGTACCAGAACATTCCACACGAACTCGCCGAGATGGCGGAGCTGTACCAGAGCACCCTTGCCGACCGGCGCGTTCTGATCGTTCTCGACAACGCGGAATCGGCGGATCAGGTACGGCAGCTGCTGCCGTACGACACCGGATGCCTCGCGCTGGTCACCAGCCGCAACCGGCTGGGTTCGCTGATCGTGACGCACGGCGCGTCGATGCTGCCGCTCCAGCCCCTGGCGTCCGACGAGGCCAAGGCGCTGGTGCGCAGTGTGGTCGGGGCGCGCAGGGCCGAGGCGGAGCCCGAGGCACTCGGCGACCTGGTCGCGATCTGCGGGCGCAGTCCCCTCGCACTGCGGATCGCCGCAGCCAATCTGGCCCTGCACCCCGACAGTCTGATCGCCCACCACGTACGGGAGCTGCGGTCCGGCAATCCCCTGGAGACGCTGGCGGTGGCGGGCGATCCGGATGCGGCGGTGCGCCGGACCTTCGAGCTGTCGTACCGGCGGCTCGACCCGGACGCACGGGACGCATTCCGCCTGCTGGGGATCCTGCCGGGGCCGGTGACGACGGTTCCGGCCGTCGCGGCGCTCCTCGGCCGCTCCGTGCCGGCCGCGAGCGGACTTCTCGACCGGCTGTTCGCGGAACATCTGGTCGAGCGGATCGGCCGGGACCGGCTGCGGCTGCACGATCTGATCTGGTGGTACGCACGGCTCCTGGTGGAAGCGGGGGATCCGATTCCTGTTCAGCGGGAGGCCCGCCGCCGGCTGCTGCGCTGGTACGCGGTGTCCGCGGACTCCGCGGCCCGCTGCCTGTATCCGCAGATACTGCGCCTGGAGGTGACCCCGGTGGGGGCGGACGCCCGTACCGCGACCTTCGACGACCCGCAGCGCGCCGCCGACTGGTTCGACGCGGAGCACGCGGACCTGGTGCGGCTGATCGAAGCCGAGGCGCCGGGGGACGGCGGTACGGCAACAAGGGGCGCGCCGGGGGACGGCGGTACGGCAACAAGGAGCGTGCCGGGGGACGGCGGTACGACAACAAGGGGCGGCGGAAGCGGTGCTGCCGGTTCCGGGCCGGACTCCAGCGTGTGGATCATCGCCGACATCCTCCGCGGCTACTTCTGGCTCCGCAGGCACACGGATTCCTGGGCCGCGGTCGCCGCGGTCGCCCTGCGGACCGCGCACGAGGCAGGAGACTTCCGCGGTCAGGCCGCGGCCCATCAGAGCCTGGGGCTGGTCAGCTTCACCCGCGGGGATCTGGAGCTGAGCCGTAACCACTTCGAACAGGCCATCGAGTTGGCACGGCGGGCCGGCTGGGGGGTGGCCGAGTCCGTCGCGCTGTCCAACCTCGCGGGGGTCTCCGGTGATCTCGGACTGCTCAGTCAGGCCGCCGAGTACTACGGCCAGTCGATCGCGATCGACCGCAAGCTCCGCCGCAGCCCCTCACAGCCGTTTCTCGGGCTCGGCGAAGTACTCCACAGCATGGGACGGTTGCGGGAGGCGGAGCGGCTGTGCCGCCGCGCCCTGGCGCTCTCCCACAAGATCGGGGCGCCTGACAGCCCCTCCCGGATCAGCTGCACCCTGGCGACGATCTCCCTCGACCTGGGGCTGCTGGTGACGGCGCAGGAACTGGCCATGACCTCCCGCAGGGGCTTCCAGGCGATCGGGAACCTCCCGGGCGAGGCCGAGGTGCTCAGTGTGCTCGCGATGATCGGTGCGGAGGCGGGCGACGGACAGGGCGCGCTGCGGGCCGCGCTGACGGCGTGCCGGCTCAGCAGGCGTTCGGGGCGGCCGCGGCTGCGGCTCGACGCGATGATCGCGATGGGGCACGCCCGTTACCAGCTCGGACAGTACGACCGGGCCTTCGAGCATTTCCGGATCGCCCGGGAGACCGCCGAGGACATCGGCTACCTCAAGGGGCGCACAATGGCCCTGCTCGGACTGGGGGTTTGTGCGGCGCGCATCCACCGGCCGCTGCAGGCCCTCGGGTACGCGGCGTCGGCCCTCAGCCTCGCCAAGGAGTCCCAGCTCCGGCTCCAGGAGGGGCAGGCGCAGGCGGTGATCGCCCTTTCGCAGTCCGCGTGCGGGGATCCCGTTTCGGCGGCGCGGGCGGGTCGGCTGGCCGAGGACATCTACGCTGCGACGGGCTACCGGCCCCTGCATTCGCCGTTCGGGCGCCCGATGGAAGGGCTTCCTTCGGAGGACGAGTTCCCGGAGCTGTGCCTGCCGAGCTGAGCGCGCGAGCCCGGACCGCGCCACCCTTGTGGTCCGCGCGCTTCGGGAGGTTCCGGTGCGGCCCGGGGTGGGCGCGGCTGCCGCATTCTCGGGCGGTGTCCTGGTCCCTGCCGTCGTGGGCGCTGCTGTCGGCACCGGCACCGGCACCGGCACCGCTACCGACGCCGGTGTCGGTGACGGTGTCGTTGTCAGTGCCGTTGGATACGGTTCTGTTGCCGGGCGGATCCGGTGGGGCGGCGCGGGGTTGCGCCGGGGGCGGACGGCGGAGCCCGAGCCGTTCGGCCGACGGTGAAAGGTGCGTGGCCCATCCGTGTCGCTGTTTGGGCCGAACGGGTGAGGGGCGGGAGGATGGGGTCATGAGCAGGTACGAAAGGTATGACGTCACGGACGAGCAGTGGGAGGGCCTCGCGCAGGTCGTGCCCTTGCGCGGCCGTGACGAATGGCCGTCACGGGTCGATCACCGGACCGTCCCCCAGGACTATGCGGCCGCGCGGCAGCGCCGGTTCATCGTGCTGCGGGTGCAGATTTTCGCGGACGCGCGGGAGGTCGCGGAGTATCTGGTCGGGGGGATTCCGGTGCTCCTCGACCTCACGGGCGCGGACACGGACGTGGCGAAGCGGATTCTCGACTTCAGCAGTGGTGTCGTCTTCGGACTCGAATGCGGGATGCACCGGGTCGACCGGAATGTGTTCCTCCTGGCCCCGGCCGGTACCGAGGTCGACGGCATCACCGAGGCCGCGACCGGTACGTTCACGACCAACCGGCCCCGCGCCTGACCACCGGCCCTGCCCTCCGGCCCTCCCGGGCCCGTGCGGCACCGGCTTCCGGTGCGGGCGGTCCGGGGTGGTCCTGGGACGGTCCGTTTCGGTGTCCGGGACGGCTGCGAGGCCGGGGCCGGCGGGCGCGGGTCGCCCGTTCGTAGGAAGGCCACGGCGGCGGAACGGTTCGGCGCGCGGGATGCTGCGTACCGTCCGGCGCATGAACGACAACGGTCCGCTCGTCACCGAGCCGCGCTCAGCTTCCGGCCCCGAAAAGGCCCTCACCCGATCCGCCCGTACCGGATCCGCGCCCGGCGGGGGTCACGCGGCGCCTGCCGCCGTGGCGGCCCCGTCCCCGCCGGTGGCCACCGCGGTCCGCCCGACCGTCACCGAGGTACGGCTCTCCGCCTTCCGAACCCATCGCAGTGCGGTCTTCCGGCTGGCCCCGCTGACGTTGTTCGCCGGGGCCAGCGGCAGCGGGAAGTCGACTGTCTTACAGGCGTACGAAGCCCTGGGCGGTCTGGCCGGTGGCGCCGTGCTCGGTGAGGTCTTCGCCGATCCGGAGTCCTGTGTTCCGGAGTCGGCGGAGGCGGATGCGCAAGGCCGCCGCGGTTTCCGTATCGGCTGTACGGTCGACGGCCCGGCCGGTGCCGTCCGACTGGATCTCGCCGTCCAGGCCGAACCCCGGCTGAGGATCGTCGGTGAACGGCTGACCTGCGGTGGGAAGGTGCTGCTCAGGACGGCGCTGCGGGATCCCGAGCGGTCGTCGGTCCAGGCCGAGTGGCTGACCGCGGGGTCCGTGCCCGTGACTCGTGCGCCGCTGCCCGACGACCGGTTGGGCACCGCGCTGCTGCCGCTGCGGGTCGCGGGCAAGACCGAGGGGCAGTTGCTGGTGCTCGCCGCGGCGGAGCAGGCCGTGGTGGCGCTGCGGTCGGTCTTCGCCTGCGATCCGCGGCCGGGGGTAATGCGGCGTCCGGTGGCCGCTGACGACGGCCGGCTCCGGCGGAACTGCGAGAATCTGGCCGGGGTGCTCCACCGCACCCGTGATCAGTGCGCGAGGCGGTACGCCAGGCTGACCGCCGCGGCACGGGCCGGCTGCCGGGGGGACGTCGCCGAACTGACGGTGGAGCATCTGCCCGACGGGATGCTGCGGGCGCTGCTGGACCGGGGACCGGGGCGGGCCGCGACGCCGGTGGAGCGGCTCGGCGACGGTGAACTGCGTTTTATCGCCCTGGCGCTGGTGCTGCTCACGGGGCCCGGGGTGCTGGCCGTGGACCGGGCCGCGGAGATTCCCGACGCGTATCAGTCCCTGACGGTCCTCGCGGACGGGTTCGACCGTGCGCTGGATGCGGCGCAGGCCCGGGAGCTGGTGTCGCTGGGTGCCGTGACGGCGGCGCGCGGGCATGTGCGCCTGGTGGGGTCGGTCGGCGACGCCTCGTTCGCGCGTGGGGTCGAGGGCGTGTCGGTGGTAGATCTGGTGCTGTGACGACATGGAGCAGCGGTGCGGATGACGGTGATGGCGGCGGCGGGGGCCCGGAGGGCGTCGGGGGTACGGAGGGTGGGGAGCGGGCCGGTGGGCTCGATGTCACGGGGCTCCAGCGCCGTCTGGTGGAGTTCGCCGAGGCGCGGGACTGGGGCCCGTACCACACGCCGAAGAACCTCGCCGTGGCGCTGAGCGTGGAGGCGGCCGAACTGGTCGAGATCTTCCAGTGGCTGACGCCGGAGCAGTCGGCGGCGGTGATGGAGGACGACGGGACGGCCCACCGGGTGCGGGACGAGGTGGCCGATGTGCTGGCGTATCTCCTCCAGTTCTGTGCGGTGGTCGGCGTCGATCCGCTGACGGCGCTCTCCGACAAGATCGACCGCAACGAGTCGCGTTTTCCCCGGAGTTGAGTCGGTGGGCCTCGCCTGGGGCCTGGTGCGGCGGGCCGGCGCCCAGGCCCCCCGGGCGCCGTTCCGGGTGCGGTTCCTCCGGTGCTCGACTGTCCGGTATTGCCGGGGTTTTGGGAGTTTTCGGGGGGTGTTGAGAGTGGTGAGGGCCCTGATGCCGACTCGTTTGGATCATGATTTTGTCACTCTCCGGAGTTGTCGAGTTATTAACATCCGACTTCCTGTCCATAGATTTCCGATTTCCTCTGGCTTTTTGACTCAAAGACCTTCACGCTGGGTAATGGAACAGTGAGCAGACAGTCGTACGATCGGGGGCGGCGTACATGGACGCGGAACCACTCATCGACCTGAGCCGACACGCCCTTGCGCGGAGCAGGGCGCTTGCGGAGGTGGTGGCCGAGGCAGGGCAGGCGCAACTGCTTGCGCAGGCCGTCGGTGGACAGTTGGTGGCCTTCGGCCCAGCCGAGCTGAGCCGGGATGCACGTGGCCTCGCCGAGACCTGCGGCCCCGGAGACCGGGACGGTACAGGCCGCGCGGAGGTGATGAGGTCCGGGAGCAGAGCCGCCCGCCTCACGGGGATCGACGACCCCCGTGAGGCGCTGATCGCGCTGGGAGCACTCCTCGCCGATGTGGGCATCGCTCTCGTCGGCGTGGCCTGCGCCACCGGCGAGGAGGGGTTGTACTGGCACTGCGTCGAGGCGATGGACGCCGCCGACGAAGCCGGTGACCGGGTCCGGTCCATGCTGCGCAGACTCTCGGCAGCGGATCTCGCCGGACGGGATCTGCGCAGACCTCCCGGCGTGGTCGGGGAGAGGGCGGGCCCATGGGGCGGCGGGCCGCTCACCGGAGCGAATGGCTCCGCGAAACCGTCGGGTGACGGCAGGATCCGGGAGCGGAGCGCCGAGCGGGAAGCCGGAGGGATACCGAGGAACGGTGCGCCGCCGGGGGAGCCCGAGCGGCTGAACGGCACGGTTGCGCGGGACGGTTGCGGGCATCCCTCGGGAGCCATCGGTCAGACCCCAGCCCGATCCGCGCCCGCGCCCGTTTCCCCGTCCGCACCCGGAGCCGAACCGGTGCTGCGCCCCGCTGTCCGTCCCGCGCCCGTACCCCCGTCCGTCGCTCCGTCCCGGACGGACGGGCCGGTTTCGTGCCATGTTCCGTTGCCGCCCCGGGCCGGTCGACGTGGCGGGTCCCAGGCACCGCGCCCGAGGACGGCCGGATATCCGGACGGGCTGTCCGAGGGAGTGCCGGACCACGGTGGCGTGCCGGCCGTCCCGGATACGGCCGACTCGGCGGCGGGTTCCTCCTGACCGGCTGTGGGACCCGGTGCGAGTCCGGCGGCCGGTCACGGAGCAGGGCGGTCACGGCGGAGCGCGGAGCGGTGCGGTCCGCCGTGCCGGGGCGCGGCTCCGGGCGTCGAGGGGCGCAGGCTCGCCGTGCGAGCGGCGCCGACCGGGCCGGTCCGTACCGGCGCACCGAACGCACCGACGTACCGACAACGCTGCCGGGGCCCACCCGACCGGTGGGTTTCATCCCGCCGCACGGGCGGGCCGCGGGTGAGGGCGGCGGGCTGCGGGCACCCGACGGGGTGCAGGATGGAGGGTATGGAACTCCGCATCTTCACCGAACCCCAGCAGGGCGCGAGCTACGACACACTGCTGACCGTCGCCAAGGCCACCGAGGACCTCGGCTTCGACGCCTTCTTCCGCTCGGACCACTACCTCGCGATGGGATCCGCCGACGGGCTGCCCGGTCCGACCGACGCCTGGATCACCCTGGCCGGGCTGGCCCGGGAGACCAGCAGGATCCGGCTCGGGACGCTGATGACGGCCGGGACGTTCCGGCTCCCCGGAGTCCTCGCCATCCAGGTCGCCCAGGTGGACCGGATGTCGGGCGGCCGGGTCGAACTGGGACTGGGGGCAGGCTGGTTCGAGGAGGAGCACAAGGCGTACGGCATCCCCTTCCCCAAGGAGAAGTTCGCCCGGCTGGAGGAGCAGCTGGCCATCGTCACCGGGCTGTGGGACACGCCGGTGGGCGACACCTTCTCGTACGACGGAACGCATTACCGGCTCACGGATTCGCCCGCGCTCCCCAAGCCCGTGAACGGCCGGGTGCCGGTACTGATCGGCGGTCACGGGGCCACCCGCACCCCCCGCCTGGCCGCGCGGTACGCGGACGAGTTCAATATCCCCTTCGCCTCCGTGGAGGACACCGAGCGGCAGTTCGGGCGGGTCAGGGCGGCCGCCGAGACCCAGGGGCGCGGTCCGGACGAGCTTGTGTACTCGAATGCCCTGGTGGTCTGCGTCGGCCGGAACGATGCCGAGGTGGCGCGACGGGCCGCGGCGATCGGCCGGGAAGTGGACGAGCTGAAGACCAACGGGCTGGCCGGTTCGCCCGCCGAGGTCGTCGACAAGATCGGACAGTACGCCGCCGTCGGCTCCTCCCGGATCTACCTTCAGATCCTGGACCTGTCCGACCTCGACCATCTGGAACTGATCTCGGCCGAGGTCCAGTCCCGGCTGGGCTGAGCCCGTGCGCCCCGCCCGCCCGCTCGCCGAGGCCCTCGCCGAAGGAGCCCTCGTCCTCGACGGGGGCCTCGCGAGCCGACTGGAGGAGCAGGGGAGCGACCTCTCCGGCGAACTCTGGTCGGCCCGCCTCCTGGCAGACGATCCGGGCCGGATCGAAGCCGCGCACCGGGCCTATGTCCGGGCGGGTGCGCGGGTGCTGATCACCGCGAGCTACCAGGCCTCGTACGAGGGGTTTGCTCGCCGGGGACTGACGAGGACGGAGGCCGGGCGGCTGTTCGCCCGCAGTGTGCGGCTCGCCCGGGCCGCGGCCGAGGAGACCGCCGACGAGGTGTGGGTCGCCGCTTCCGTAGGGCCGTACGGAGCGGTGCTCGCGGACGGCAGCGAGTACCGCGGCCGCTACGGGCTCACCGTCCGGGAACTGGAGCGGTTCCACCGGCCGAGGGTCGAGGCACTGGCAGCCGCGGGCCCCGATGTCCTGGCGCTGGAGACCGTGCCGGACACGGACGAGGCCGAGGCGCTGCTGCGGGCCGTCGAAGGCTGCGGCGTGCCCGTCTGGCTCTCGTATACCGTCAGCGGTACGCGGACCCGCGCCGGACAGTCCCTGGACACGGCCTTCGGACTGGTCCGGGGCCTGGACCAGGTGATCGCTGCCGGGGCCAACTGCTGCGAACCGCAGGACACCGCGGTGGCCGTCACCCGGGCCGCCCGGCTGACGGGCAAGCCCGTCGTGGCCTATCCGAACAGCGGTGAGGTATGGGACGCCCGGCGCCGGGTCTGGACCGGCCCCGTCACCTATAACGCCCATCGGGTGGCCGACTGGCTGGGCGCGGGTGCCCGGCTGGTCGGCGGCTGCTGCCGGATCGGACCGGGCGCGATCGCCGATGTCGCCGGCGCCGTCGCGGCGTACGGGCCGGGAGCGGGCTCCTCCGGCCCCCGGGGCTGAACTCCGTCCCCGCACCCGGCGGCCGGAGGGGATGGGAAGGGGCGGCAGGCGCCGTCCCTCCCCGGAGCGGGCCAATATTCCCGGCATCCGTACTCCCGAACCCTCCATAATCGGTCAGGTGTTCTTGACGATCCGAACGACCGGTACCACCGAACGACCCGCCACCGACCTGGGCTTTCTGCTGCACAAGCACCCCGGCAAGGCGCAGTCGTTCTCCACCTCGCACGGGCGGGCACACGTCTTCTACCCCGAGGCGTCCGCCGAGTGCTGCACGGCCGCACTGCTCCTGGAAGTCGATCCGGTGGCACTGGTCCGGCGCGGCAAGGAGAAGGGGCGCGGCGGCACGCCCGATGCCGCCCTCGCGCAGTACGTCAACGACCGTCCCTACGCGGCCTCCTCCTTGCTGGCCGTGGCGATGAGCACGGTCTTCAAGAGCGCCCTGCGCGGACAGTGCACCGCCCTCCCGGAGCGGGCCGAGACCCCGATGCCGCTCCGTATCGAGGTACCGGCCCTCCCGGCCCGCGGCGGCCCCGAACTGGTCGCCAAGCTCTTCGGCCCGCTGGGCTGGGACCGGGTCGAGGCCCGTCCGGTGGCGCTGGACGAACAGTTCCCCGACTGGGGCGACTCGCGCTACGTACAGCTCGTCCTGGAGGGCGAGCTGCGGCTCTCCGACGCGCTGCGGCAGTTGTACGTCCTGCTCCCGGTCCTCGACGACGCCAAGCACTACTGGGTCGCACCGGACGAGGTGGACAAGCTGATCCGGGCCGGTGAGGGCTGGCTGGCCGGTCACCCCGAACGCGGGCTCATCACCAGCCGCTATCTCTCCCGCCGCTGGAGCCTGACCCGGCGGGCCGCGGAACGGCTGGAACTCGTCCGCCTGGCCGAGGCCGAGCACCTCGACGTCGAGGACGTCGACAACGCCGTGGACGAGACCACCGACACCGCGGAGCGGCCTGTTCCGCTCGCCGAGCAGCGGCGGGAGGCGATCATGGGGGCACTGCGAGCCGCGGGCGCGAGCCGGGTCCTCGACCTGGGCTGCGGACAGGGCCAGCTGGTGCAGACTCTCCTCAAGGACGTCCGCTTCACCGAGATCGTCGGCGTCGACGTCTCCGTACGGGCGCTGACGGTCGCGGCCCGCCGCCTCAAGCTGGACCGGATGGGAGAACGGCAGGCCGGCCGGGTGACCCTCCTCCAGGGGGCGCTCACCTACACCGACACCCGGCTGAAGGGCTACGACGCCGCCGTGCTCAGCGAGGTCATCGAGCATCTCGACCTGCCGCGGCTGCCCGCGCTGGTGTACGCGGTCTTCCGCTCGGCCCGGCCCGCCACCGTCGTCGTGACCACGCCGAACGTCGAGTACAACGTCCGCTGGGAGACCCTGCCCGCCGGACACGTACGCCATGGGGACCACCGCTTCGAATGGACCCGGGAGGAGTTCCGGAGCTGGGCGGACGAGGTCGCCGTACGGCACGGCTACACCGTGGCGTACCTGCCCGTGGGACCCGAGGACCCCGAGGTGGGCCCGCCGACCCAGATGGCGGTCTTCACCCGTAACGACGAAGACGGCAGCCCTGGCCGCGGCAACGGCCGCACCGGGAATGCCCCGACCGGGAACACCCGTACCGGGAACACTCCTGTCGAAAACACCCACGACCCCCGCGACACCGGCCGCACCGGAGACGACGGCAGCGAGAAGGAGGCGAAGGCCGCATGACCACCCCGC
Organism: Streptomyces sp. NPDC094448; assembly: GCF_044763775.1. NCBI lineage: Bacteria > Bacillati > Actinomycetota > Actinomycetes > Kitasatosporales > Streptomycetaceae > Streptomyces > Streptomyces sp. NPDC094448. The sequence goes on from NZ_JBIWGU010000001.1 coordinate 273,029, forward strand.
ACAAGACCGGTACCACCGGCACCATCAGCACCACGGATGGAACGGCCCCCGGGGACACCGTGCCCGGTGCGCCGCAGACACGCCGTCTCCCGGTCACCGACCTCTCCCTCGTCGTCCTCATCGGCGCCAGCGGCTCCGGCAAGTCCACCTTCGCCCGCCGCCACTTCAAGCCGACCGAGATCGTCTCCTCGGACTTCTGCCGGGGCCTTGTCGCCGACGACGAGAACGACCAGTCGGCCAGCGGCGACGCCTTCGACGTCCTCCACTGCATCGCGGGCAAGCGGCTCGCCGCCGGACGGCTCACCGTCGTCGACGCCACCAACGTGCAGACCGAGAGCCGCAAGCAGCTGGTGAGACTGGCGCGCGAACACGACGTGCTGCCCATCGCCATCGTGCTCGACCTGCCCGAGGAAGTCTGCGCCGAGCGGAACGCCCTCCGCCCCGACCGGGCCGCAATGCCCCGCCGGGTCATCAAACGCCACCGTGCCGAACTGCGCCGCTCCCTGCGCGGTCTGGAACGCGAAGGCTTCCGCAAGGTGCACATCCTGCGCAGCACCGCCGAGGCCGACGCGGCCGAAATCGTCATTGAGCGCCGCTTCAACGACCTCCGGCACCTCACCGGTCCCTTCGACATCATCGGTGACATCCACGGATGCAGCTCCGAGCTGGACACCCTGCTCGCGAAGCTCGGATACGAGAACGGCGCCCACCCGGACGGCCGGACCGCCGTCTTCGTCGGAGACCTGGTCGACCGCGGACCGGACAGCCCCGGCGTCCTGCGGCGGGTGATGTCCATGGTCGGCTCCGGCAACGCGCTCTGCGTCCCCGGGAACCATGAGAACAAGCTCGGCCGTTACCTCAAGGGACGGAATGTCCAGCACACCCACGGACTCGCCGAAACCATTGCCCAGCTGGAACAGGAGGACCGGAAGGACCCCGCCTTCCGCGAGCAGGTGCGGGTCTTCATCGAAGGGCTGATCAGCCATTACGTACTCGACGGCGGTGCCCTCGTCGTCTGCCACGCCGGACTGCCGGAGAAGTACCACGGCCGCACCTCCGGCCGGGTCCGCTCGCACGCTCTCTACGGGGACACCACGGGCGAGACCGACGAATTCGGCCTGCCCGTCCGCTACCCCTGGGCGGAGGACTATCGCGGCCGGGCCGCCGTCGTCTACGGACACACCCCCGTACCCAACACCTCGTGGATCAACAACACCATCTGCCTCGACACCGGAGTGGTCTTCGGCGGAAAGATGACCGCGCTGCGCTGGCCCGAGCGCGAACTCGTCGACGTACCCGCCGAACAGATCTGGTACGAACCGGTCAAACCGCTGCTGACCGAGGCGCCCGGCGCTCGCGAAGGGCGGCCGCTCGACCTCGCCGACGTCCAGGGACGGAGAGTCGTCGAGACCACCCATCTCGCCCGGATCGGCGTCCGCGAGGAGAACGCGGCAGCCGCCCTGGAAGTGATGAGCCGGTTCGCCGTCGACCCCCGGCTGCTCACCTATCTCCCGCCGACCATGGCGCCGACCGCGACCTCGAAGGAGGACGGCTATCTGGAGCACCCTGCCGAGGCATTCGCCCAGTACCGCGACGACGGCGTCACCCGGGTCGTCTGCGAGGAGAAGCACATGGGCTCCCGGGCCGTCGCCCTGGTCTGCCGGTACCCGGCGACCGCGCACGACCGCTTCGGCGTCGGCACCCCGGACGGTACCGGCGGCCCGACCGGTGCGCTCTACACCCGTACCGGACGGCCCTTCTTCGCCGACGAAGCCTTCACCGAGCAGATCATCGGCCGACTGCGCGAAGCCGCGACGGCGGCCGGCCTCTGGGACGAACTGAACACCGACTGGCTGCTGCTGGACGCCGAGCTGATGCCCTGGTCACTCAAGGCGTCCGGGCTGCTGCGCGGGCAGTACGCGGCCGTGGGCGCGGCGGCGGGAGCGGTCTTTCCGCAGGCCACGGCCGCGCTGGAGGCAGCCGTGGCCCGGGGCGTCGATGTGGGCGGGCTGCTCGCGGCCCAGCGGGAACGAGCCGTCGACGCGGCCGCATTCACCGAGGCCTACCGCCGCTACTGCTGGACGACGGACGGTCTGGAAGGGGTGCGGTTCGCGCCGTTCCAGATCCTCGCTGTCCAAGGCCGCTCCCTGGCGGACGTACCCCACGACGAACAGCTCACCCTGCTCGACCGGCTGGTGGCCCACGACCCGACCGGGCTCGTCCGGACCACCCGGCGGCTGATCGTCGACACCGGCGACGAGGAGTCCGTCCGCGCCGGAACCGACTGGTGGCTGGCGATGACCGAGGAGGGCGGCGAGGGCATGGTGGTCAAACCGCTCCGGCCGCTGGCACGCACTCCGAAGGGCGCCCTGGTCCAGCCCGGGATCAAGGTCCGGGGCCGGGAGTACCTCCGGATCATCTATGGACCGGAGTACACCCGTCCGGTCCACCTCGAACAGTTGCGGAAGCGCTTCCTCAACCACAAGCGGTCGCTCGCCCTGCGCGAATACGCCCTCGGCCTGGAGGCGCTGGACCGGCTCGCCGCGGGGGAGCCGCTGTGGCGGATCCACGAGGCGGTCTTCGCCGTGCTGGCCCTGGAGTCGGAGCCCGTCGACCCGAGGCTCTGATCCCACCGCCGCCGGAGCCCGGGGCGGTGCCGCGAGGTGCGCACCGCCCCGGGCCCCGGGCTGCCGGGCCCGGACGGCCGTACGACGGTGCCGGTGTCCACCGGGTGAACGGCCGCGCGGCCGGTGAGGATAGGGGCATGGGATTCCAAGTCGACTCCGAGACCGGGCGGCTGCGCCGGGTCGTACTGCACCGGCCCGATCTGGAGCTGAAAAGGCTCACACCCGGCAACAAGGACGCACTGCTCTTCGACGACGTGCTCTGGGTCCGCCGGGCCCGCGCCGAACACGACGGCTTCGCGGACGTCCTGCGCGACCGCGGCGTCGAAGTCCATCTCTTCGGGGATCTGCTGCGCGAGTCGCTGGAGATCCCCGAGGCGCGGGCGCTCGTCCTCGACCGGGTCTTCGACGAGAAGGAGTACGGGCCGCTCGCCACCGGCCATCTGCGCGCCGCCTTCGACGAGATGACCACCACGGACCTGGTGGCGGCCCTGGTCGGCGGGATGACCAAACGGGAATTCCTCGCCGGGCACCCCGAGCCCATCTCCGTAAGGTTCCACGCGATGGAACTGGACGACTTCCTGCTGGACCCGCTGCCCAACCACATCTTCACCCGCGACACCTCGGCCTGGATCTACGACGGCGTCTCCATCAACGCCATGCGCTGGCCCGCCCGGCAGCGCGAGACCGTCCACTTCGAGGCGATCTACACCCATCATCCGCTCTTCACCGGGCCGCAGGCCGGGCCCTTCCACCACTGGTCACGCGGGCAGGCCGACTACCCCTCCACCATCGAGGGCGGGGACGTCCTCGTCATCGGGAACGGCGCGGTCCTCATCGGCATGAGTGAGCGGACCACCCCTCAGGCGGTGGAAATGCTGGCCAAGGGGCTGTTCGCGGCCGGCTCGGCGCGGACCATCGTGGCCCTGGACATGCCGAAACGCCGGGCCTTCATGCATCTCGACACCGTCATGACCATGGTCGACGGCGACACCTTCACCCAGTACGCGGGACTCGGCATGCTCCGCTCGTACACGATCGAACCCGCGGACGGCCCGCAGGCCCTGCGCGTCAGCGACCATCCGCCCGAGCAGATGCACAGCGCCATCGCCGCCGCCCTCGGGCTGAAGGAGATCAGGGTCCTGACCCCCACCCAGGACGTCCACGCCGCCGCGCGCGAACAGTGGGACGACGGATGCAACGTGCTGGCCGTCGAACCCGGGGTGGTGGTCGCCTACGAACGCAACGCGACCACCAACACACATCTGCGGAAACAGGGCATCGAGGTGATCGAGATCCCGGGCAGCGAACTGGGGCGGGGGCGGGGAGGGCCCCGGTGCATGAGCTGTCCCGTCGAACGCGATGCCGTCTGAGGCCGGGCCCGGAACCCCGTCCTCCTCCGTTTCCCTCCCCTTCCTCCCCCTTGTCTTCTCTCCCTTTCTTCTCCGTGTCCTTCCCCTCCTCCCCTCGTCAGCCCGGTGGCGGAATCCGTGCCCGGGGTTTGTCCGTGCGAGCCGGCGGACATTCTGTATAGTGATGCGGGTAATCGCATATACTTCCATGACCACTGCCGCGACCGACCCAGGAGCACGCGATGGCGATACACCTCGAAGGCCGCCACTTCCTCAAGGAGCTGGACTTCTCCGCCGGGGAGTTCCGTGGACTCGTCGACCTGGCGGCACGGCTGAAGGCGGCCAAGCGGTCCGGCAGCGAGCAGCAGTTTCTGCGCGGGAAGAACATCGCCCTGATCTTCGAGAAGCCTTCGACGCGTACCCGCTGCGCCTTCGAGGTCGCCGCCGCAGACCAGGGTGCCGCGACGACCTATATCGACCCGGCCGGATCGCATATCGGGCGTAAGGAGACCGCGAAGGACACCGCCCGGGTGCTCGGTCGCATGTTCGATGCCATCGAGTTCCGCGGCGACGCCCAGTCGACCGTCGAAGAACTGGCGGACCACTCCGGCGTCCCCGTCTACAACGGCCTCACCGACGACTGGCACCCCACCCAGATGCTCGCCGATGTGCTCACCATGACCGAGCACAGTGACAAGCCGCTGGAGGAGATCGCCTTCGCCTATCTCGGCGACGCCCGTTTCAATATGGGCAACTCCTATCTGATCACCGGTGCCCTGCTGGGCATGGACGTCCGGATCGTCGGCCCCCGGGCGTACTGGCCCGCCGAGGAGATCCAGCTCCGGGCCCGGGAGATCGCCGCGGACAGCGGAGCCCGGATCACCCTCACCGAGGAGGTCGCCGAGGGGGTCCGAGGCGCGGACTTCGTCGCCACCGACGTCTGGGTGTCGATGGGTGAGCCCAAGGAGGTCTGGGACGAGCGGATCAAGGCCCTCGGGCCGTACACGGTCACCATGGACGTCCTCCGCGCCACCGGCAATCCGGATGTGAAATTCCTGCACTGCCTGCCTGCGTTCCACGACCTCGGGACGGCGGTGGCCCGGGACATCCATGAGTCGCACGGTCTGACGGAGCTGGAAGTGACGGACGAGGTCTTCGAATCCATGCACTCCGTCGTCTTCGACGAGGCGGAGAACCGGCTGCACACCATCAAGGCGGTGATGGTGGCGACCCTGGGATCGGGTGTCTATGGCTGACGGTCCCCGCCGGGAGGTGACGGAGGCGCCGGGTATCGCGCACTCGTGACGGAAGTCAGAACATGGTGATAGCTTCGGAGGAGGCAGACGCGGGGCAGCGGTACCCGCCGCCGGAGGAGGCCCCTTCCATGAGCCCCTTTACCGGATCCGTCCAACCCACCGAGGAATGGCGCCATCTGAGGCTTTCGGTCGCCGACGGAGTTGCCACGGTGACCCTGGCCCGCCCGCAGAAGCTCAACGCCCTCACTTTCGGCGCCTATGCCGATCTGCGCGATCTCCTCGCCCAGTTGACACGGGAACGATCCGTGCGGGCACTGGTGATCGCCGGCGAGGGGCGGGGCTTCTGCTCGGGCGGCGACATCGACGAGATCATCGGCGCCACCCTCGCCCTGGACACCGCGGAACTCCTCGACTTCAATCGGATGACCGGTGCGACCGTACGGGCCATCCGGGAGTGCCCGTTCCCGGTGATCGCCGCCGTGCACGGAGTGGCCGCAGGAGCGGGTGCCGTCCTCGCGCTCGCCGCGGACTTCCGGATCGCCGACCCGACCGCCCGATTCTCCTTCCTCTTCACCCGGGTGGGCCTCTCCGGTGGCGACATGGGCGCCGCCTATCTGCTGCCCCGGACCGTCGGCCTCGGCCACGCCACCAGGCTCCTGATGCTCGGAGAGCCCGTGACCGCAGCCGAAGCGGAACGGATCGGCCTGATCAGCGAACTGGTCCCCGAAGGCGCCGCCGGAGAGCGCGCCGCCGCCTTGGCGGCCCGCCTGGCCGCCGGTCCGGCCCTGGCCCAGGCCCAGACCAAAGCACTGCTCACGGCCGAACTCGACATGCCGCTGGCCGCCTCGGTGGAGTTGGACGCCGCCACCCAGTCACTACTGATGACCGGCGCCGACTATGCGGAATTCCACGCTGCTTTCACCGCGCAACGCCCACCGCAAGGGCACGGGCGATGACCGGGCACCGGCCATGACCGGTCACCGGATGCGGCCGCTGCGGATCGCCGTCATCGGTGGCGGCCCCGGCGGGCTCTACGCCGCCGCCCTGCTGAAACGCCACGACCCGCGCCGGACCATCACCGTCTGGGAACGCCGCACACCCCGGGACACCTTCGGCTTCGGAGTCGTCCTCTCCGACGAGACGCTCGGTGCGATCGAACACGCCGACCCCGTTGTCCACCGGTCCCTCCGCCGGGAGTTCGTACGCTGGGACGCCATCGACATCGTCCACCGCGGCCGGACCCTCACCTCCGGCGGACACGCCTTCGCCGCCCTCGGACGGCAGAGACTGCTGGCCCTCCTCCACCGGCGCTGCACGGAGCTGGGCGTACGGCTCCGCTTCCGTACCCCTGCACCGCCCGCCGCCGAACTCGCCGCCGGCCACGACCTCGTCGTCGCGGCCGACGGAGCGGGCAGCGGCACCAGGGAGGCTGCCCCTGAGGCGTACCGGCCCACCGTCACCACCCATGACTGCCGCTACCGCTGGCTGGCCGCCGACTTCGCCTTCGACGCCTTCCGCTTCGATATCGCCGAGACCGATTTCGGAGTGATGCAGCTCCACGGCTACCCCTACGCTCCCGACGCTTCCACCGTGATCGTCGAAATGCGGGAAGAGGTGTGGCGGGCGGCAGGATTCCACACCGCACCGGCGGATCGGGGACCGGACTGGACCGTGGACCGCTGTGCCGAGATCTTCGCCGGAACCCTCGGCGGACGGGGGCTCCGGCACGGCGACTCCACCTGGACCGCCTTCCGTACCATCGTCAGCGAACGCTGGACCCACGGCCGTACCGTCCTCCTCGGCGACGCGGCCCATACGGCCCACTTCTCCATCGGCTCCGGCACCAAACTCGCCGTCGAAGACGCCCTCGCGCTGGCCACCGCCGTCGAGGAGCACCCCCTGCTCGACGATGCGCTCGCCGGGTACGAGGCGGAGCGCCGCCCGGTCGTCGAGTCGACGCAGCGCGCCGCGCTGGCCAGCCTGCGCTGGTTCGAACAACTGGAGATGTATACGGGACAGCCCCCGCGGCAGTTCGCCTTCAACCTGCTGACCCGCAGCCGCCGCATCACCCACGACAACCTGGGACTCCGGGACCCGGTGTTCACCACAGCCGTCGACCGCGACTTCGGCTGCCCTCCGGGCACACCCCCGATGTTCACCCCGTTCCGGCTGCGCGGACTCACCCTGCGCAACCGGATCGTCGTCTCGCCGATGGACCTGTATACGGCGGTGGACGGTGTCCCCGGCGACTTCCACCTGGTCCATCTGGGGGCGCGGGCCCTGGGCGGCGCCGGGCTCGTGATGACCGAGATGGTCTGTGTGACCGCCCGGGGCAGGATCACCCCCGGCTGCGCCGGGCTCTACAGCGAAGAGCAGACGGCGGCCTGGCGGCGGATCACCGGCTTCGTGCATGCCGCGGCTCCCGGTACGGCCATCGGCATCCAGCTCGGCCACAGCGGACGGAAAGGCTCCACCCGGCGGATGTGGGAAGGGGCCGACGAACCCCTCCCCGACGGCAACTGGTCCCTGGTCGCCGCGTCCGCCCTGCCCTACCGGCCGGACGGGCGGGTGCCCACGGCGCTGGACCGGTCCGGTATGACCGCCGTACGGGACGCGTTCACCGCCGCCGCGCGCCGGGCCGCCGACGCCGGATTCGACCTGCTCGAACTGCACTGCGCGCACGGCTATCTCCTCTCCGGATTCCTCTCGCCGCTCACCAACCGGCGCACCGACGGCTACGGAGGCGATCTCGCCGGGCGGCTCCGCTTTCCGCTGGAGGTCTTCGACGCGGTCAGGGACGTCTGGCCCGAGGAGCGGCCCATGACCGTCCGGATCTCGGCGACCGACTGGGCGCCCGGAGGCACGTCGGACACGGAGGCCGTGGCGATCGCCGCGGCCTTCGCCGCTCACGGCGCCGATGCGATCGACGTCTCCACCGGACAGGTCGTCGCGGAGGAGCGGCCCGAGTTCGGGCGGTCGTACCAGGCTCCGTACGCGGACCGGATCCGCAACGCCCTGGGGGTGCCCGTGATCGCCGTGGGGGCGATCTCCTCCTGGGACGACGTCAACTCGCTGCTGCTGGCGGGCCGGGCGGATCTGTGCGCACTGGCCAGGCCCCATCTGTACGACCCGCACTGGACGCTGCACGCGGCGGCCGAACAGGGGTACACCGGCCCGGGAGCGCCCTGGCCCCCGCAGTACCGGGCGGGCAGCCGCAGACCGCCGACCGGGCGCAAGGAGGTGCCCCGCCCGCGGTCGGGCGGTTCCGCCGAACGGTGAACCCGGGCGGCGCTGTCGGCGACAACGATCGGGAACCATCGGTCGAACATGTTGGCGACAACTCGCCAGAAGGGTTCGAAGACCGCCTGAGCGAGGGACACTCTCCGTAGCGAGTGGCGGGGCTTCCGTCACTCCCGGTGGACGAACGAGGCGCCGGCCTCCCGCAGCAGATCGTGCACCTGACGGAACACCCCGGCGGAGCGGCCGCCGGGCCAGCCTTCCGGCAGGAGTTCGATCGGAAGGCCCGGATCGGTGTAGGGCAGTCGCCGCCAGGAGTCCAGGGCGAACAGATAGTCCCGGTAGGCGTCCTCGGCCGAACCGGTCCGCCCCGACGACCACCGGCGGAGTACGGGCTCGTGGGAGTCGAGGAACTCCTCGTGCGCCTTGGCGACGGCGCCGAGGTCCCACCAGCTCGCCACGGCCTCGGAGGTCGCGGCGAAGCCGAGGTGGGTACCGCGGAACAGCTCGACGTACGGGTCGAGCTGGAGCCGGCGCAGGGTGTGCCGGGTCTCCTCGTACAGCCGGGCGGGGGCGACCCACACACCCGGTGCCGCCGAGCCGAAGCCGAGCCGGTGGAGGCGGGAGCGGAGCAGATGGCGCTTGTGGCGTTCGGCCTCGGGCACGGAGAAGACGGCCAGGACCCAGCCGTCGGAGAGAAGGGGGGTGCGATGGTCGTAGATGCGGCGGTCGCCGTCGTCGAGAAGCTGGTGGGCGTCCTGCGACAGTGCGTAGGCCGCCGAGCCGTCGGGAGTGCGCGCGGACAGCAGCAGACCGCGCCGTTTGAGCCGCGAGACGGAGGAGCGCACGGAAGGCGCGTCGACACCGAGCGCACCCATCAGCCGGATGAGCTCGGCCACCGGGAGCGGCCCCGGGCGTTCGCGCCCGTAGGCGCCGTAGAGGGTGACGATGAGCGAGCGGGGGGTGTGCTGGTCGGCCACGTGATCACTCTAGGCTCAGTTCCCGGCCCGCAGCCGGAAGCGCTGAAGCTTGCCGGTGGGCGTGCGGGGGAGCGCATCGAGGAAGACAAAGGCGCGGGGGCATTTGTACGGGGAGAGCCTGGAGCGGACGGCGGCGCCGAGCGCCTCGGCGGTGGCGTCGCCCGGCGGGACACCACCGCGCAGGACGACATAGGCGACCACGATCTGGCCGCGCAGCTCGTCGTCCCGGCCGACGACGGCCGCTTCCATGACGTCGGGATGGTGGAGCAGTGCCTCCTCCACCTCGGGCCCGGCGATGTTGTAGCCCGCCGAGATGATCATGTCGTCGGCGCGGGCGACATAGCGGAACCAGCCGTCGGGCTCCCGAACGTAGGTGTCGCCGGTGAGGTTCCAGCCGTCCCGGACGTACTCCTCCTGACGAGGGTCGGCGAGATAGCGGCAGCCGACGGGACCGCGGACGGCGAGCAGCCCGGGGCTGCCGTCGGGGACGGACCGGCCGGCCGTGTCGACCACACGAGCCTGCCAGCCTGGGACGGGGAGGCCAGTGGTGCCCGGCCGGACGGCTTCGTCGGCCGCCGACAGGAAGATATGGAGCAGTTCGGTGGCGCCGATGCCGTTGATGATGCGCAGGCCCGTCCGCTCGTACCAGGCCTGCCAGGTGGCGGCGGGCAGGTTCTCGCCGGCGGAGACGCAGCGACGCAGGGAGCGGAGGTCGCAGCGCCGGGGGTCGGCCAGCATCAGGCGGTACGCGGTCGGCGCGGTGAACAGCACGGTGACTCCGTGCTCGCCGATCGCGGGCAGCAGCTGCTCGGGTCCCGACCGCTCCAGCAGCAGGGCACAGGCCCCCGCGCGCAGCGGGAAGACGACGAGTCCGCCGAGGCCGAAGGTGAAGCCGAGCGGAGGGCTGCCGGCGAAGAGGTCGTCCGGGGAGGGCCGGAGTATCCGGGCCGAGAAGGTGTCCGCGACGGCCAGCACATCGCGGTGGAAGTGCAGACAGCCCTTGGGTCTGCCGGTGGTGCCCGAGGTGAAGGCGATCAGGGCGACGTCGTCCGCCGCGGTCGGGACCGCGGGGGCGGGCCCGGCGGGGGACCGGGCCGCGAGCCCGAGCAGATCGCCGGAGTCGTCGCCGCCGAAGGGGGTGATCCGCAGGTCCGGCAGCCGTGCGGCGCGCAATTCGGCGAGGGAGCGGACATCGCACAGGGCATGGCTGACACGGGCCAGTTCGCCGATGGTGGCAAGCTCCTCGGCCCGGTGCTGGGCCAGTACGGTCACCGCGATCGCGCCCGCCTTCATCACGGCCAGCCAGCAGGCGGCCAGCCAGGGGGTGGTCGGGCCGCGCAGCAGGACACGGTGACCGGGGACCACGCCGAGACGGCTGCCGAGGACCCGGGCGATCCGGTCGACGCGGTCGCGCAGCTCTCCGTACGACCAGGTCTCGCCGGTGGCCGTGCGGAAGGCCGGGCGGTCGGGGCCGAACCGCTCGATGGTGCGGTCGAGGAGTTCATGGCCGCAGTTGAGCCGGTCGGGGTAGGCCAGCTCGGGCAGCTCGAAGAGGAGGTCGGGCCAGTGCTCGGCGGGCGGCAGCCGATCGCGCGCGAAGGTGTCGAGATGGGCCGAGGGTGTCAGCTCCATGGTGCGCCCCCTTCTCGTGGTGGGGTCGTGCAGGGAGCGTATCGTTGTGATGACGACAGTCAACTGTCCGCGATAGCTGAGATGTATGGGGGACGGATGCCCGTATTCTCCCTTGACCCGGTACAGATCGCCTGGTGTGCCGAACTGCGGGAGCTGGCCGTCGGGAAGCTGCGGCCACTGGCGGCCCGCGGTGAACCCGGCAGGGTCAACCGCCCCTTGCTGGCCGCCCTCGGCGAACGGGGACTGCTGAACAGGATGTTCACCGGGCCGCCGGGCGCGCCGCCCGGAGGCATCCCCGGAGCGGGTGCCGGCTCCGTGCCCGGGGCCGGGTCCGCGGCCCCGGGGGATACCGGGCGGGCGCTGGAGCTGTGTCTGATGCGGGAGTCCCTGGCCTACGGCTGTACCGAGGCGGAGACCGCGCTCGCGCTCCAGGGCCTGGGGGCCTGGCCGATCGCCCGTGCGGGTACCCCGGCCCAACGGCACCGCTGGCTGCCGGAGGTGGTGGCGGGCCGGGCCGTGGCGGCCTTCGCGCTCAGCGAGCCCGGGGCCGGATCGGATGCGGCGGCCTTGACGCTGCGGGCCGTTCCGGATGCCCGGACCGGCCGGGGCGTCCGGCTGCTGACCGGCGAGAAGCAGTGGATCTCCAATGCGCCCGAGGCCGACTTCTACACCGTCTTCGCCCGGACGGACGAGGGCACCGGCTCTCGGGGGATCACGGCCTTCCTGGTACCCGCCGACCGGCCCGGACTCTCCGGGAGCGCCCTGGAGATGCTGTCGCCGCACCCCGTCGGCCGCCTCGTCTTCGACGGCACCCCGGTCACTCCGGCCGATGTGGTCGGGCAGCCGGGGGCGGGATTCCGGGTCGCGATGGACACCCTCAACCTCTTCCGCCCCAGCGTCGGTGCCTTCGCCGTCGGCATGGCGCAGGCCGCACTGGACGCGACCCTCGCCCACACCGCCGCCCGTACCGCCTTCGGCGGCCCGTTGAAGGACCTCCAGTCCGTTGCCCATCAGGTCGCCGAGATGGCCACCCGCACCGAGGCCGCCCGGCTGCTGGTGCTGAGTGCCGCCGCCGCCCATGACGCGGGGGATCCCGAGGTGCCCCGGCGCTCCGCGATGGCCAAACTGTTCGCCACCGAGACCGCGCAGTACGTGGTGGACATCGCCGTCCAGTTGCATGGTGCACGGGCCTTGCAGCGGGGGCATCTGCTGGAACATCTCTACCGCGAGGTGCGCGCCCCGCGGATCTACGAGGGCGCCAGCGAGATCCAGCGCTCCCTCGTCGCCAAGGAGCTGTACGCCCGGCACTCGGCGGCCCGGCGGCGGGGGAGCGGAACATGACCGTGCACCGGACCAACCCCGACGGCCTCGCCCCCGCCTCCGGGTTCTCGCACGCCGTCACCGCCACCGGCTCCCGTCTGGTGTTCCTCGCCGGGCAGACCGCGCTCGACGCCCGGGGCGTGCTGGTGGGAACGGCCCTGCCCGAGCAGTTCGAGACCGCCCTGGCGAATCTGCTGGGTGCACTCGCCGCAGCCGGAGGCGGCCCCGCCGATCTCTGCCGGGTGACCGTCTACACCACGGACGTCGGCGCCTACCGGTCCCATGCCGCCCAGCTCGGCCGGATCTGGCGACGGCTGGCGGGCCGTGACTATCCGGCGATGGCGCTGATCGGGGTCGTACGCCTCTGGGACGAACAGGCCCTCGTCGAGCTGGATGGAACGGCGGTCCTCCCCTGAGCGCGGAGAACCGGCCCCGAGTCGGCCGGGAGGTGATCGACTGGTGGTGCCCCACGGCCGGGCTTAGGGTCAATGGGTGGACACGGCGCACCGAGCGCGCGCCGCGGGCCGCCCGGCCGTACCCTCGGCCGACCCCTTCCGGGGAGGGCACGGCACGTCATGAGCAGCTCCCACTCCCGAGCGCCGCGGGCCACGACCGCCGCGCCGGGCCGGACCGGCGGCGACGGCAAGGGCATCGCCCTGCTCATCATCGCCTCCTGTCAGTTGATGGTGGTCCTCGACATCACCATCGTGAACATCGCCCTGCCGCATATCCAGAGCGCACTCCACTTCTCCACCACCAATCTCTCGTGGGTGGTCAGCGCCTATACGCTCACCTTCGGTGGTCTGCTGCTGCTCGGCGGGCGGACCGGCGATATCCTCGGCCGCCGCCGGATGTTCATGGCCGGTGTCGCGCTCTTCGCCGTCGCCTCCCTGCTCGGCGGACTCGCGCAGCACTCCGGCCAGCTCCTCGCCGCCCGTTCCCTCCAGGGTGTCGGCGGGGCCATCGCCTCCCCGACCGCTCTCGCCCTGATCACCACCACCTTCCGCGAGGGGCCCGAGCGGAACCGGGCGTTCGGAGTGTTCGCCGCCGTATCGGCGGGCGGCGGGGCGATCGGGCTGCTGGCGGGCGGCATCCTCGTCGAGTGGCTCGACTGGCGCTGGGTGTTCTTCGTCAATGTTCCGATCGCCGCACTGATCCTGCTGTCCACCCGGCGCCAAATCCCCGAGTCCGGACGGCATCCCGGGCATTTCGATATCACCGGAGCACTCACCTCGACCCTCGGCATGGTCGCCCTGGTGTACGGCTTCATCAGAGCCTCCCAGCACGGCTGGAGCGACCGGTTCACTCTGGCCTCGTTCGGTGCCGCGGTCGTACTGCTCACGGTGTTCCTGCTGGTGGAGCGGCGCTCCCGGCAGCCGATCACCCCGCTGCACATGTTCGCCGAGCGCAATCGCGCCGGGTCGTACGCCATCATGCTCTGCCTGTCCGCCGCGATCTTCGGCATGTTCTTCTTCCTCACGCTCTACGTCCAGGACGTCCTCGGCTTCAGCCCCCTCACCGCGGGCCTGTCGTTCCTGCCCGTGAGCGTCCTGATCGCGGTCGGCGCCACCGTCACCTCGCGGCTGCTGCCCCGCTACGGCCCGAAACCGTTCATCGTCTGCGGCGCGCTGCTGGCCGCGGGCGGGCTGAGCTGGCTGACCCGGATCGACACCGATTCGACCTACGCGGGAAGCGTGCTCGGGCCGATGCTGGTCTTCAGCGCCGGGATGGGCATGCAGTTCGTCAGCCTCACCCTGACCGCGGTCTCCGGGGTACCGCGGCGCGAGACCGGCGCGGCCTCCGGACTGCTGAACGCCTCCCAGCAGGTCGGCGGTTCACTCGGCCTCTCCATCCTGGTCACCGTCTTCGGGACGGCCGGCGCGGACGAGGCCCGCAGGCTGCTCCCCGCCTTCCTGCGGCAGGCGACCCCGGCCGAGCAGCTCGCCTTCCGGCGGACCGGCCAACTGCCGCAGCCGTGGGGAGCGGAGGTCCTCACCCACGGGATCGCCATGGCGTTCGTGACCGCGACCGTCTTCGCCGTGACCGCCGCGGTGATCGCCCTGGTCGTCCTCCGGATCCGCGCCGCCGACCTCGAACGCCTCCAAGGCAGCGGCCCCGGCTCCGGTACCGCCCCGGATCCCGGTACCGCCCCCGATCCCGGGCCCGATCCCGGCTCCGGCCCTGCTCCCGGCTCCGGGCCGGGTCCGGACCCGGGCCCCGATCCCGGCTCCGGCCGGGGCTGAGGCTCCGGCCGACGCGCGGCATCTCAGGGCCCGGACCCCGTGACGTACCCCCCGACCAGGTCGGGAGCCGGGGTCGGCCCCCGACCTCAAGAGGCCGTGCCGGCGAGTTGTAGCATGCTCCGCGGCAAGCTTGCGCAGTAGTGAACACGGGGGGCGTGACGATGGGGGACAGAGCTGCCGTTCTCATGGGTACGGCAGAGGGGAACGCCCCGCCGTGCGGCAGCACCCCGGCCCGGGGCCACCGTACGGACGGCAGCGCATGAGCGCACGCACCCTCGCCACCCCGTACCAGGACACCGACGCCGACCAGCTCTCCTTCGCCCTCGGCCATCCCCCGATGGCGGCCCTCGCCGTCCGGGAACTCACCGTCGGCGGGCTCGCCGTCCAGCTCCGACTGCTGGGCGCCTCGCACCAGGTCTTTGCCGGACCCGTTGCCGAGACCGTGGCATGCCTGCCCGGCGGCGCGGGAGGTCTGCCGGACACCACCCGGGAGACCGACGGCTGGCAGTATCGTTTCCGCGCCCAGGTGCACCGCTACCCGCCCGAGGAGTTCACCCGGCGGGTGGCCCGGATCGTGCAGCGCGCCGAAGGCCATCCCCATGCCCTGTACGGGGTCTTCCCCGGCGAGCCGGAGGCGGTCACGGCCCTGACCGTCGACGCCGGAACGGGCTCCGGTCCTCCCGGCCCCGGAGCTGAAACCGGGCCCGGCCCCGCAATCGTCTCAGAGCCTGGACCCGGCGGCGACCGCGCCGACGTCTTCCGCGGCAGCGGGCTCAACTGGCGTACTTGGCACACCTACCCGCAGAGCCGCCGGATCGTGGCGACGCACTCCCGGCTGGAGGCCCGATGAAGACCGCCCTACGCATCAGCGTGATACTCCTCTCCGCGGCAGCGCTCACCGCCTGCTCCAGCGACGACGACAGCAACGGCAGCGCCACGCACGTCAACGACGTACCGATCCACTGGATCCGCAGCGAGTACACCCCGAACACCGGTGGCTACGTCGACCCCGTCGACGTACCGAACACGGTCGCCGACGAGATCCACACCAACACCGCTTCGCGCGACCGCCTCTCCGCCGAGAGCACGGTCTACCTCCGCTACGACGACGACATCGTCGCCGTCACCAAGCAGCCGCGCGGCAGCCTCATCGAGATCCAGGACTACCGCTCCGGCTACTCCCGCTGGCAGCACCACCTCCGTACCTCCTCCTGGCCCGACCCGGCGGCCCAGAGCTTCCGCGGCGGGGGCCCCGGCTCCGGCAAATGAGCCCCGGCCGCGCGACCGTGCCCACGCGCGCGTGACCGCAGCCGCCCGCGCGCAACCGACCGCGACCGTGCCGCCGAGCCCGTCACCACGACCGTTCCCCCCGAGTCCGTAACAAACGTCACCCGAAAGGCACCCCCGTGGCAGAGATTTTCGAGTCGGCAGGCACCGCACTGCTCTACGGACTCGTCGGCTTCGTCGTGATGGCGGCCGGTTTCATCGCCCTCGACCTGGTCACCCCCGGCAAGCTCTTCCACGTCGTGTGGTCGGAGCGCAACCGGGGCGCCGCCGTGCTGCTGGCCGGTCAGACCCTGGCGATCGGCCTGGTCATCGAGGAGTCCATCCGGGCCAGCGAATCCGAGCAGGGCCTGGGCTACGGCCTGCTCAGCACCCTGCTGTACGGATTGGCCGGGGTGATCGTGATGACCCTGATCTCCCTGATCGTCGGCCTGCTGACGCCCGGCCGGCTCGGCGCCGCCGCCCTGGAGGACAACGGCGACCGCCCCCATCCCGCCGCCTGGGTGATGGCTGCCACCTACCTCGGCGCGGCCTTCATGGTCGGCGCCGCCGTCTCCTGACGCCGGGACCGGGTCCACGATGAGCACCACCACGGAGGAGCGCGCCGCCCCGACCGCCACGGAGGAGCCGATGCGCATCCCCACCTCCCGGGGTGCGCGGTTCCTGCTGATGCTCGCCGTATTCATCTGCGCGGCCTGCGGACTGATCTACGAACTCGCGCTCACCGCGCTCGGCAGTTACCTCATCGGCAACTCCGTGATGCAGACCTCCGTGGTCCTGTCCGTCATGGTCTTCGCCATGGGCATCGGCTCCCTCGCCGCCAAACCGCTCCAGAAGCGGGCGGTCGGCGGCTTCGCCCTCGTCGAGGGCGCCTTGGCGCTCGTCGGCGGACTGTCGGTACTGATCCTGTACGTCTGCTTCGCCTGGCTGCGCATCTACATGCCCGCCATGATCG
Source organism: Streptomyces sp. NPDC094448 (assembly GCF_044763775.1). Classification (NCBI taxonomy): domain Bacteria; kingdom Bacillati; phylum Actinomycetota; class Actinomycetes; order Kitasatosporales; family Streptomycetaceae; genus Streptomyces; species Streptomyces sp. NPDC094448. The sequence continues at coordinate 289,912 of NZ_JBIWGU010000001.1, forward strand.
TGGTGTCGTTCGTGGTGGGCCTGCTGATCGGTGCCGAGATCCCGCTGCTGATGACGCTCCTCCAGCGCATCCGCCGCCAGGAAGCCGGCAGCGCGGTCGCCGATATGTTCGCCGTCGACTACATCGGCGCCCTGGTCGGCGGACTCGCCTTCCCCCTCCTCCTGCTCCCGGCCTTCGGCCAGCTGAAGGGCGCCCTGGTGGTGGGGGCCGTCAACGCGGTCGCCGGGGTGATCGTGGTCCTGTGGATCTTCCGGCGGGAGACCCGGCGGATCGTCAGAGCGGGCCTGATCGCCGGGATGGCGGCCGTACTCGCCGTGCTGGGCACCGTCTACGTCCTCGCCGACGAGATCGAGGTCACCGCCCGGCAGCAGCTCTACCGCGATCCCATCGTGCACGCCGAGACCACCCCGTACCAGGACATCGTCATCACCCGGTCCACCGCGTTCACCGGCTCGCCCGATCTGCGCCTCTTCCTCAACGGCGACCTCCAGTTCTCCTCCGTCGACGAGTACCGCTACCACGAGAGCCTCGTCCACCCCGCGATGGCGGGACGCCGGTCCTCGGTGCTGATCCTCGGCGGCGGCGACGCCCTCGCGCTGCGCGAGGTCCTCCGCTACGACGACGTACGGCAGGTCACCCTGGTCGACCTGGACCCCGCGGTGACCGATCTGGCCCGGACGTACGGACCCCTGCGGGAACTCAACGGCGGTGCGCTCGAAGACCCCCGGGTGACCGCCGTCAACGCCGACGCCTTCAACTGGCTGCGGGATGCCCGGCAACGCTACGACGCGGTCCTGATCGACTTCCCGGACCCCGACACCGCGTCCCTGGCCAAGCTCTACAGCGTGGAGTTCTACCACCTCCTCGGCCGGGTGCTGAACCCCGGGGCACGCGTGCTGGTGCAGGGCGGATCGCCGTTCTTCGCCCCCAAGACGTACTGGTCCATCGTCGAGACCATCGCCGAAGCCGGATACGCGACCACCCCCTACCAGGCGGATGTACCGAGCTTCGGCAACTGGGGCTTCGTCCTGGCCACCCGGGGCAGGGACACCCCCGCCCCCGCCCTGCGACTGGCCCCCGAAGTGCCTCGGCTGCGGTTCCTCGACTCCGCCGTCCTGAAGGCGTCGACCGTCTTCCCCGTCGACCGGCGGCCCCGCGAGGTGCGCGCCAGCACGCTGATGGACCCGGTGGTCCTGGAGTACACGCGCCGGGAGTGGCGGGACTACTGAGCCGCCGTGCGGGGCGGTTCGCCGACCGTCCCGCACCGCGGGGGAGCCCTCGCAACCACCCTTCCGGCCGGGCCCGATGCCGACCGGGACCGTGCCGCGGAACACCTCGAACACCCCGAACCCCCTCGTGTCCTGGGCTGTCAGTGCCGGCAGCTACGGTGCCCGAACAGAATCAGCAGGTGACAGCGGGCAGGGGCGGGAGAACGTGACAGTGCAGAACGGTGACAGGGTGGACGTGGAGTACTGCGAGGGCTGGGATCCGGCGGTACGCGAGGCAAGCGCTCCGATGCCGGAGAGCGAAGCCCGTCGCCGGGACGCGTCGGGGGAACCGTACGCCGTCCTGCTTTCTTCCCGGGCACAGCCGAAGGCACTGTTCCAGGTCGATTGGCACCACGGCTATCTCGGGCTGTTCCTCTTCGACTCGGAGGCGCGGCGCGACCGGGAGTACGAGTACCGGCAACTGGACGAAGGGCTGCTGCATCTGCGCCGGTACCGGCAGTGGCGGCCGACGGCCGGCAGCGGGCCCGAGTGCGTGGGGACCGAGCCGTACTTCTCGATGGAGATCGACCCGGACGGAAGGGCCCGGCGCATTCTGAACAGCGACGGATCTCTGCATATCGGCGCCGACGTCCCGGCCGAGCACCACACGGTGGCCAAAGCGGAGTTCGGGGCCTGGACCGCCTATGTCTCCGGGCGGATGCTCGGGACGGCCGACCCGATCGCCCTCCACCCGGCCGCCGCCCCCGGGGCGCCGGTCCCCGGGCCTCGCGGTACCGCCCTCTGGACGGCTCCCGTACCGCTGCAGCCGGGGGACCTCGAAGCGCTCTTCACCTCGGGGACCCGGCTGGCCTGCAAGGACGGCACGGCAGTGGTCGAGGAGCCCGCCCGGGCGGGACTGCTCCGGCTGCCGACCGGTTCGGTGACCGCACGGGACCCCCACCCGATGTGCTCTGCCGACCAGGCTTTCACCGTGACCGTGCCGCCCGGCGACTACCCCGTTCTCATAGCCACCATGAAATGGGAGGGAATGGGGTGGGGGGAGACCCCCGCCGCGATGCTGCGGATCACCGACGAGCCGACCGTCGTCTGGGAGCTCGCCCTGCAGCCGGGGCAGGATCCGCGTCTGCTGAGCCGAGACGAGTTCTACGGTTTCGGAGTCGACACCGGTACGGCGTGCTTCTTCGACGCATCCGGCCGCGACACGCTCCCCGAACTCTTCAAGAACCGGGCGCAGGAAGCCCGGTGGGATCACGAGAAGGGTTCGTGCACCGTGGACGACCCGGTCGGCGGCACCAACCTGATCGCCTACTGCAGCGGCCACGGCGACGGCTCCTACCCCGTGTGGATCGGCCGCAGCGCCGAGGGTTCCGTCACCTGTTTCGTCGCCGACATGCTCGTCGTCCAGGACGGCCGCCCGCTGCCGCCGGCGCTCCCGGGACCTGTCGGCTGCATTTCCCCCTATGCCGGGAGGACATCGGACCGCCGGACCGCGCCCTTCACCGACCCCGGATCCACCAGCGACTTCATCGAAGGCCGGATCGCCGACGTCGTCGCGTTCAAGGAGGAGCGTCAGTACAACCGTTTCCGGTGAGGCGCCGAGCCGACCCCGCGGGCGCAGTAGTTCAACCGGTGCGCGGCGAAAGGATTTTGCGCGGTACGTTCCCGGTGGAGCCGTAAGCGCGGTGCTCCCGGGGTATCCCCGGAGCAGCAACTCCCTTCGCGGGCCCCTGGATCAGACGGTCCGTGCATCCGTCCGTCCTGGTGCCCCCGCACCCGGGGGCCCGGGTCCCCTGTCCCGACCGCCGCGCGATCCCCGCGGCGGTCAGCGAAAGGACATCCATGCGTCGTACGCTCTCGGCCGCCCTCGCCACCGCGGCATCGGCCGTGCTGGTGGGCACCGTCATGGCGAACCCCGCCCATGCCGTTCCCGCGGACAAGCCGCAGATCCTCTCCCAGTGGACGCAGACCAGCGCGAGCAGCTACAACTCCTGGTCGGCCGCCCGCGGTAACCAGGGCGCCTGGTCCGCCTACCGCTTCGACTGGTCCACCGACTACTGCTCCAGCTCCCCCGACAACCCCTTCGGCTTCCCCTTCCGGAACTCCTGCGCCCGCCATGACTTCGGGTACCGCAACTACAAGGCGGCCGGTTCCTTCAGCGCCCACAAGGCCCGGCTGGACAGTGCCTTCTACGAGGACCTCAAGCGGGTGTGCGCGGGGTACGGCGGAGCGGCGAAGGTGACGTGCAACAGCACGGCCTGGACGTACTACCAGGCGGTACGCGCCCTGGGCTGAGCCGGACGGCGCGCCGGGGCGGGAGCGTCCCGGCGTATGTACCGCAGGGTGGGGGGCCTCCGGGGTGCGTACCGGCGGGGCCGGGCCCGTGGCGCGCCGCGTCGCGGGCAGCGGCCCTTCCCTCAGGCGTCCACCGCCCCGCCCACCGGCCGGACATGGCTCTCCACCCCGTCCAGCAGCCGCCGGAGCCCGAAGTCCAGGCCGGGCGAGATGCCGTTGTACGCGGTGCCGCCCGGTTCGAAGACCCCCGATGCCACCAGCCGCGACAGGGCGGGGAACCGGCTGCCGTCCATGAGTTCCCGCATCGCGCGGGCGTAGTTCCCGCCCCTCTCCTCGACCGATACGCCGGTACGGTCCGGAGCCTGTTCCAGCTCCAGGGAGGTCCGGGCCAGATCCCGGACGGCACCGGCGACGAACATCGCCAGATGCAGCATCTCGTCGTCCGCCAGGCCGATGTCCGACAGCTCCTGGAGCAGTGCTTCCAGCCACCCGAGCTGGTTGGGCCCGAGCGGCGGGGTGCTGATGGTGACGTCCAGCAGCCAGGGGTGCCGGTCGTACACCTTCAGTATCGACCGCACCCAGTGGTAGACCCCCGCCCGCCAGCCCGGCGCCTCCGCCGAACTCTCCGCCGATTCCTCCGCCGGTCCGTCCGGAGCGGCGGACCCCGGCGGCGGACCGATCGCCCGGTCGTACACGATGCCGACGAGCTGATCCTTGCCGGGGACGTACCGATAGAGCGACATGGCCGTATAGCCCAGGCGTCCGGCGACCTGCTGCATCGAGATGCCGTCGAGCCCCTCCGCGTCGGCGATGGCGATGGCCGTCGAGGCGATCTTCTCCACCGAGAGCCCCCTCTTGGGACCCCGCGACGGGCGCCCGGGGGCGTCGCCCCACAGCGCCTCCTGGGTTCTGGCCCGGCTCTCCCTGGACTTTCGACTCGCGCTCATCGCTCTCCGTGATCGAGTTGAGAGTGTCGGTGGAAACCCTCTAGCGCTTATACCGGAGTTTACGCCATATACGATTTCTGATCTCCGGTCCACGGGGGAGCTGTGCCGGTATGGCCGTCGGTTGTGCGATCGAAGTGAAAGGGCTGCGCAAAGGGTTCGGCGCCGCGCCGGTCCCGGCCTCGGTGGACCCGTTCGGCGCCGCGTTGACCGCCGTCGGGGCCGCCGACGACCTGCGCAACGGCCCGGTCGAGCGGTTCCGTACGATGCCGGTGTCCGGCGCGGCGGTCCTCGTCGGGCAGGTGGTCCCGGCCGTACTGCGCAATGTCCTCGCCGTGGCGCTGGTGACCGGCGTCGGTCCTGGCGCTCGCCGCCGCCTTCACCGTGCACCGCTTCGCCCGGCGGACCGGCGGGCGACACCGTACCGCCACCGCCACCGCACCGGTCGCCGTCCCGTCCCCTCCCGTGCCGGGTTCGGCAGACCCCGGCACCCGACCGAGGAGTCCGCTGGTCAAGATGCCCGCCTCCGCCTTCGACCCCCTGACCGACCGCGCCTTCCTGGCCTGGACCCGGGAAGTCTGCGAGCAGCTCCAACTCGAACCGGGCCGGGCCGAGGAGTCCAACGACTTCCTCGCCTTCCTCGGGAAGCACTTCACCCTCAACGGCGAGCTGCCGGCGGACCATCTGGCCCCGCTGGTGCAGCAGCGGAGGATCGACGTGTCGACGCGCTGGGCGCGCCGGCTGTTCGACCGGGCGCGCCGCGAGACGGGCCTCGGCATCGAGGAGGCGTTGTGGTCCGAACCGCCCGGCCATCGGGAACCCACCGGCCTGACCCAGGTAGGGAACACCACGATCCTGGCCGTCCGTGAACCGGATATCGCCTGCGAGACGGGGGACGCTGTGCAGGGGTATGTGATGGACCGTTACCGGACGGTCTGGCCGGTCTGTCCCGGGCACGGCCTCGGATACCACGCGGTGCTCGTGGGAGGCGCCCCCCAGTGGGAGTGTTCGTCGGGAGCCCACCGGGTCCCGATGCCCGGCGAGCACCACCGCTGACCGGCGGCTGAGTGAAGACCGGCGGCCGGGTGAAGGCCCGCTGGGCGCGGGGCCGTGCGCCCGGGGATGCGGGGCCGGGCCCTGGTCGTACGCATGCCGCCGTACCCCGGTCCGGTCTGCGCCTTTGCAGGCCGGAGGGGGTACGGCGGCGATCGGTCGGCCGGGTCTGCCCGACCGGCTGTTAAGTTCCCGGGAGCTTCGCCGGACCCGGCCGGCTGATTCCTGTGCACAACCGCGGTCACCGGTCGTCGGCGGCCCCGGGCCCACGTGCCGTTTCCGTGCCCGCCACGGGAGCGGGCGCCCCCGCGGCCGGGGCCGCCTCGCTCCGGCTCTCCACCACGACCGCCGACTCCAGCGGCGACGCGATCTCCTGGGCCTTGCTGCGGGAGGCCCAGTCGCGGATGCCGATGACGACCATCACAAAGAAGATCGCGTAGACGATTCCGGAGAAGTACAGCTCGGAGTGGATGGCGAGCGGCACCCCGACGAGGTCGACGGCCAGCCAGGCGAACCAGAACTCGACGTACCGCCGGGCCTGGGAGTACATCGCCAGGATGGAGCCGACGAAGATCCACGCGTCGGCGAGGACCATCCACCACGGGGCTCCCGGGTAGAACGACGCGTCGGTCGCCTTCAGCAGGGAGGCGAATGCGAAGGTGCCGACGATCATGATGGTGAGCAGTACGGCCCGCTCACGCCACGACGCCCAGCGGACGTTGATGGCGCCTTCCTTCTCCCGGCTGCGGCGCCAGGTCGCCCAGCCCCAGGACGCCGATGCTATGATCACAACTTGCCGTGCGGCGTTGCCTCCGAGATCGACGTTCAGACTCGCGATCAGCAGCAGCACCGATCCGAGGATCTGCACGGGCCAGGCGATCAGCAGCCGGCGCAGCGCCAGCCAGACCGTGGCCAGGGCCAGGATGTTGCCGAGGAAGTCGGACCAGTAGACGTCCAGGCCGAAGAAGCTGAATTGCTCGTTCAGCCACGAGAATGCACTCATTACTCACACCTTTGTTCGTACGGAGCAAGGCTGGGAGTGGGGGGTGTGGCCCGGAACGGGCCGTTCAGGGGGCAGGGAGTCCGGCTGTGCGCGCCGAGCCCGTGCGGAGGGACGTCTCAGACGGAGACGGTTTTCCGGTACGCGGCGAGTGCGCCGGTGAGGATGCGGCGCCCCCGGCCGGAGGCCAGCAGGGCCTCCGACCGCAGGACGTCCCGCCGGGCGGCGCGTACCAGATCGTCGGGCGACGCGAACTTCACCGTGTCCCGGATCCGTGCCACGAACCACAGTCCGACGCGCTCTCCGTAGAACTCGTCGGCCGTGTCGTGGCAGTACACCTCGACATGGACTTCCGTCGTATCGCAGAAAGTGGGGTTCGACCCGATGCTGATCGTTCCGCGGTGGACGACGCCGGTCGAATGGCGTACGACCCAGCCGCTGTAGACCGCGGGTGGCGGGATCCGTGAACCCGGATCCGCCGCCACGTTCGCGGTGGGGAATCCGAGCCCGCGGCCCCGGCCGGCACCGTGCACCACCGCACCCGTGAGGTGCACGATGCCGGTCGGGGTGTCAGCCATGGGGAATGAGCTCACGGAACTGGCTGGTGTGGAAGACGAGGGGTTCCACACCGGAGAACAGCTCGGCCGTCAGCAGCTCCATCAGCACGATCTCGTGATCGCCGCCGTCGTAGACCGCGTTGACCCGGGCCGTCAGCCAGAGCGCGGCGTCCCCGATCAGCACGGCACCGTCGGGCGTCGACTGCCACGAGACGCCCTCGAAGCGGTTGCCGTTCCGGGACGCGAGCCGCCGGCACAGCGCGCCCTGGCCGTGGCTGAGCACGCTCAGCCCCAGCACGGGCGCCTCCGCGAGGAGCGGCCACGTGGTCGACGTACGGGCCACGCTGACCGCGGCCATCGGCGGTTCCAGCGAGATCGACACGAACGAGCTGGCGGCGAACCCGACCGGCTCGTTCCCGCGCAGCGCGCCGATCGCGACGACACCGGTCGGGTAGGCCCCGAACGCCTGTCGCAGCGTTGCCCCGTCCAGCTCCGCCGGCGCCGACACCCGGGACGGGTTCTGGGCAGACGTGGCCATGGTGCTCACCATCCTCTCCTCGCGCGTTCCGTACTCAGTGCCGGTACCGGGCCGCCGGGTGGCTGTCCGGCAGCGCGCTGTCGGACGCCCCGGTGAGGCGCTCGCGCAGGCTCTCGTTCTCCGTGTACTCACCGCGGAAGACCCCGCGGGACCGCAGGATCGGCAGGACCGACTCGACGAAGTCCGTCGTCGAGGTGGGCTGGACCGTCGGGGACAGCAGGAAGCCGTCGAGGTCGGCGCCCTCCGCGAGCGCGCAGATCTCGTCGGCGATCTCCTCCGCCGTGCCGACGACCGGCCGGGCCCCGACCCCGTGGGTGTGCCAGTCGGCCAGGACGTCGCCGACCGTCTTGTCCGCGAAACGGGCCACCTGGGTCTGCGACAGCTCGGTGGACAGCTCCGCCATGGGCGTCTCGGGCGCATACGACGAGAGGTCGAGCCCGGTGAACATGGCGTAGCTGGCGACCGTCACCTCGGAACGCTGGGCGTCGAGGATTCCCTGGTAGCGACGGTGCGCGTCCTGGGTCGTCGCACCGACGACACAGGAGAACGCCGACATCACCTTCACATCGTCGGCCCGGCGGCCCGCCTTGACCGCCTCCTCACGGATGGCGGACGTGTGCCCGGCGAGCTGCGCGACCGAACCGCTGCCCACGAACATGCACTCGCCGTGCCGGCCGCCGACCCGGCGCCCGGCCGGGGACGCCCCGGCCTGGAACAGCACCGGCGTGCCCTGCGGGGAGCGCGCCGTGTTGCCGTACCCCTCGGAGCTGAAGAACGGACCCTTGTGCTTGACCAGGTGCACCTTGGCCGGGTCGGCGAACCGGCCCGCCTTGTCCTTCTCCAGCGCGTCCGGCTCCCAGGCGCCCTCCCAGTACTTGTAGACCAGCTCCAGGAAGTCCTCGGCCATCCGGTAGCGGTCGTCGTGGGCCACCATGTCCATACCGAAGGCCTTGACCGCGGTGTCGGCCGTGCCGGTCGTCACGATGTTCCAGCCGATCCGGCCGCCGGAGAGCTGGTCGAGCGTGGCGAGCCGGCGCGCGAAGGCGTACGGGGGCTCCACCAGCACCGAGCCCGTCATCACGAGACCCAGGTTGGTCGTCGTGGACAGCAGCGCGGACGCCACGACTATCGGGTCCAGCCGCGGCAGGTCGAGGGTCTCCTCCGTGGCGATCGCCGGACGGGTGCCGTCGATCTCCGACCAGCCCCAGGCGTCGGCGAGGAAGAGGAAGTCCAGCTTGGCGTCCTCGCAGACGGCGGCGAGGTCCCGCCAGTACTCCAGGGTGTCGAAGAGGTGCCGCCGGCTGTCGGGGTGGCGCCAGGTGGCCGTGCCGCTCGCGTTGGTCTGGGCGTTCTCGAAAACGCCGATCTTGAGGTTCCTCATGGGTGGTTCTCCGTAGTGCTGGTGGGTGACCCGTGGGGTGGTGCGTCAGAAAGCAGAGACGACCGCGGGTGCGTCGAGCTGTGCCGCGTACGGCATGGAGGTCTGTGCGCCGAGGCCGGTGGTGGTGTACGAGGCCGCCCGCACGGCGCGCTCCACGGCGGCCGGCAGGCCGGTACCGCGCCCGAGGGCGTCCGCGAGGGCGCCGCAGAAGGTGTCGCCGGCACCGACGGTGTCGACGGCGTCCACCACGGGCGCGGGAATGTGCGTGGTGTCCGTGCTGTGCGCCTCTTTCAGTACGGCGCCGTCCGCCCCGAGCGTCACCACGACCGCCCGGCACGGCAGCGCGGCGCGTACCAGCAGGTCCCGGGCCTCGTCGACGGTCGTGGGCGGCTCGGTGCCGAGCAGCGCGGCCAGCTCGCCGCGGTTGGGGACGAGGACGTCGACGGCGGCCAGGACCTCCGCTTCGACCGGCCGGGCGGGCGCCGGGTTGAGGACGACGAATCCGCCCTGGTCCCGGGCCCGCAGGACCGCGGCCGCGACCACCTCGGGGGTGATTTCGTGCTGGACGAGGACGATTTCTCCGGGCGACCGGACGAGCCGGGCCGGCAGGTCCTGGACGCCGAGTTCGGCGTTGGCTCCCGGATTCACGACGATGGTGTTCTCGCCCGCGTCGTCGACGACGACCGCGGCGATCCCGGTCGTGGTCCGCTCGTCCGGCAGTACGGCGCCGACGTCCACGCCTTCGGCCGTGAGCGCGTCGAGGATGGCGGCCGCGTCCGCACCGACCCGGGCGACGAGACGCACCCGTGATCCGAGCCGGGCGGCCGCGACGGCCTGGTTGGCACCCTTGCCGCCGACACCCTCCACGAAGCGTCGCGCGAGCACGGTCTCACCGGGGTGCGGCAGGTCCTCGACGGTCAGGACGAAGTCGCGGTTCACCGAACCGACGACGGTGATGAGCGACATTTGGACTCCTTGGGAGAACGATTTCCGACATGCTGTACCAGGGTTCCCGCGCCGTCAAGTAGCCTCGTGCTTCCTGATCGCCCCGACGCCGTGGCGCATCCCCGCCCATCGACCGAGAAGGATCCCTACGTGACAGCGCCCCGACTCATCGACGTGGCCGAGGCCGCCGGGGTCTCCCGCGCCACGGCGTCACGTGTGCTCGCAGGTACGCCCCGGAACGTCGATCCCGAACTCGCGCGCCGTGTCGAGCAGGCGGCCCACCGGCTCGGCTACCAGCCCAACCAGTCGGCGCGGGCACTGCGGACCGGCGCGACCGGCACCATCGGCGTCGTGGTCCCGACGCTGGCCAACCCCTACTTCGTCCAACTCGCCGACGCCATCGCCCAACAGGTGCGCGCGGCGGGCGGCACGCTCGTGGTCACCGACGCGGCGAACGACACCGCCATCGAGGCCGAGCAGATCGACACGCTGCTCAGCGGCCGGGTGGACGGCCTGTTCGTCGTGCCCGTCTCGGCCGACGCGTCCGGGCCCGCGATCCGCGATGCGGCCGCCCGCCGTCCCGTCGTCCTCTTCGACCGGTGGGCCAAGGAGTCCGGTACCGTCGCCGTCACGCTCGACAACGCGTCCGCGGTACGGCTCCTGGTCGGCCATCTGGAGAGCATCGGCAGGCGCCGGATCGCGCTCGTGGCCGACCAGGCGTCCTCCTCCGGCGCCGAGCGGGTCGCCGCCTTCACCGCATCGCAGGGCCCCGACGCCACCACCATCCTGCTGCCCGGCTTCAGCACCGACGGGGGACGGGTGGCGGCGCGCCGCATCATCGAACAGCGCGACCGGGTCGACGCGGTCGTCTGCGGAGCGGACGTCCTCGCCGTCGGACTCGTGAGCGCCCTGCACCGCTCCTCGGTCGCCGTACCCCGCCAGATCGCCGTCACCGGCTTCGACGACACCGAGATGCTCAAACTCCTGGACCCGCCCATCACCTCCATCCGGCACCCGTTGTCCGAGATGGCCGAGCGCGGCCTGACGCTACTTCAGGCCCCGGCCGGGGAACGGGCGGAGCGGATAGAGCGGTTCGCCCCGCGGCTCGTCGTCCGCGCCTCGACCGACGAAACCTGACAGGCAGTCACCCGGGGCCTTCCCCCCGGCGCGAGACGCCGGGGCCGGTGGCCCGCGCTCGCCGAAGCCTTGGGCGGGGAGAGTGCCGATGCTTCTCGTCCCGCCGCCCGGACGGCGCCTCCGTCGCCGGTATCCGGCAGGGCCGATGCCGGTCGGTCAACGGCAGCCGGTTCTCAGAGGTGCTTGTCGTAGAAGGGGATCAGAGCGTCGAGGGCCCGCCCGGTTGCTTCCGGCTTCCAGTAGAGGTCGTAGTGGGACTCGCCGGAGACGACGAGGATGTCCTTCTGCTGGGAGCGGGCGCGGTGGAAGAGGTCGAACCCGTCGCGGTAGGAGCCGAATTCGCCCGGGACGCCGCCGACGACGATCTGGAGGGGCTGGGTGAGGAGCTGATCGGCCGGGTGGAAGGCGTCGTAGCCGACCGCGGGCCCCATACGGGAGAGCAGGGAGCGGGTGAGCCCGTTCGGCTGCCGGCCGCGGGAGGTGCGGTAGTACTTCGTGGCCTCGACCATGTCGAGTCCGGTGATGCCCAGCTCGGCGGCCTGCTCGGGGGAGGCGGGCAGGGCGTCGGTGATCACCGGGCCGGCGCCGCGCGCTTCGGCGGTCCGCTGTTCGGCGATGGCGTCGAGGGTGGCGATGGCGGCGTCCGGGGAGAGGTCGCCCTCGCGCATCATGCGGCCGTAGTTCACGGCGGAGACCGTGCCGACGGCCTTGAAGCGGCGGTCGGTCATCGCCGCCGTGACGGCGTAGCCGCCGCCCCCGCAGATGCCCAGGACACCGATACGGCGTTCGTCGACGTAGCCGAGGGTCACCAGATGGTCCACCGCGCAGCGGAAGTCCTCCACCCGCAGCCCCGGGTCCTCGATGAAACGCGGCTCTCCGCCGCTGGCGCCCTGGTAGGCGGCGTCGAAGGCGAGGACGGCGTATCCCCGGGCGGCCAGAGCGGCGCCGTAGACATGGCCCGAGGTCTGCTCCTTGCAGCTGCCGATCGGGTGCGCGCTGACGATGGCCGGGTACGTCCGGGACGGATCGAACCCGTCGGGCAGATACAGATCGGCAGCGATATCAAGGTTTTTGTTCTTGAAAGTCATGGATTCCATGGAAAAGATGTCTTTCGATTGGCTCCGGATGCGGGAGGCGGTTTCCTGTGATCCGCCGGTGCCTGTGCCCGCGCGCTCGGCCGAAGGGGCGCTGCAGGGCCGCCGGATCCCCGGCGCGGCTCTTCCTTCACTCTCCCACCGCCCGTCCGCCCCTGCCAGGGCGAAGCCGTTCCGGGGCACCCGGGTGAGGGGGAAGGAACCTGCCCACCCGGAACCGGGCCCGGCGCACCGCGGGCGAGCGACAATGGACGGACCATGACCAGCAATGACCGGGGCCGCAGCAACGACTTGGGGGCATTTCTGCGCGCCCGGCGCGCGCAGGTCACCCCGGAACAGGTCGGACTGCCCTCGGTCGGGCACCCGCGACGGGTGAAGGGCCTGCGCCGTGAAGAGGTCGCCCTGCTGGCCGCGATCAGCACCGAGTACTACACGCGGCTCGAACAGGGCCGGCTGGCCGGTGCCTCCGTCGCCGTCCTGGCGGCCCTGGCCGCCGCCCTGCGCCTGGACGACGCACAGACCGGCTACCTCCACCGCCTCGCCGGCCGGACCGCCGCGCCCGCGCGGGACCGTCCCGCCGAACGCGCCGTGCCCCGGGTCCCCGCCCGGACCCGGCTCCTGCTGGACAACCTCCGCGACACCCCGGCCATGGTCCTCGGCCCCACCATGTCCGTACTGGCCTGGAACACCCTCGCCGCCGCCCTCTACGGCGACTTCTCCGCCCTGGCGCCGGCCGAGCGGAACCTGATGCGCCTGGCCTTCCTCGACCCCCTTGTGCGTGACCTGTACACGGACTGGGAGGACAGTGCACGCGCCTGCGTCGCCTATGTCCGCATGGACGCGGCCGCGGACACCGACGCTCCCGGACTGCGGGCCCTGGTGGGTGAACTCGCCGACCGCGACGCCGACTTCCGCCGCTGGTGGGCCGCCCATGACGTGGCCCACAAGACCTTCGGCACCAAGCGCTACCACCACCCCGTGGCGGGCGATCTCACCCTGGACTGGCAGATCCTCGCCCTCCCCGACCCCGGGCAGTGCCTGATGGTGCTCACCGCCCCCACCGGCACCGCCTCCCACCGGGTGCTGCGCGGTCTCGCCGGCCGCTCGGCAGCCGGCCCCGGAGCCCCCGCCCCCGACCCGCCGGACACACCGTAGCCGGGCCTGGGTACGCCCGGAAGCCGCACAGACGCCGCCGCACCCCAACCGGCCCATGGTGAAGCAGGCCAGGAAGGGTGCGGCGGCGGCCGGAGGTCAGATATCGCGGAAGAGACCAGCCGAGTCTGTGACCTGCTACGTTTGCTGGTGTCAGGCTGCTGACCTGCGTAAACGTTCTTTCGGGTGTTTCATGGTCATGCCCGTTGATGCAGCCGGAAGTCCCAGAAAACTCCCAGGGAAATCCCTCTGCCCATCGTCACTCTTTCGGCTCTATGCAGAGGATGGCGGTGCGGTGTGGGCTGGTCCGTGTGCATCGGTGGTCTGCTCTGAACGATCGGCAACATGTCCTGCTCGAAAGCCTCGCGGCCGGAAAGAAACCCCATGCCTGGGCGCCGGGCGAATGGCCTTCGGCGTACGCTCTGCGTGACCGTGGTCTCCTGAAGATCAGCCGCGACGCCGGTGACGTGCATACGGAGGTCACCGAGGCCGGCCGGTTCTACCTTCACCATGGCCATCATCCCGACGACCCGGCGTTTGCGGACGGAGTCGTCCAGGCGTCGACGGACAGCGGCGGGCGGCACCAGGCCACGAAGCGCAAGGGGAGCCCGACGCCTTACAACGAGCGGCCCATAGCCCGGGTTCGACGGGCGAAGGCGCGGGAACTGGTCGAGCGCTTGGCTGCCGAGGGGCATGTCCGTTTCGTCGACCCAAGTGACGACGAGGTCGCGGAATGGCGGCGTGTCGTCAACTACGCTAAGCGGCACGGCCTGGAACCGCCGGGTAAGCGCATCGAGAAGGTCGGCTTCGGCGCTCGTGGGCTGGAGATGTTCCTTGCAGAAGGCCCACACCCCAACTCGCGGAGCCAGCGGCCGAAGACAGACATCTCGGCCGTGCCCGTTCCCACGAGACTGAATTCACCTCATCGAGCCGTTGCCGCGATCAGGGAGCATGAGGGGCAACTGGTGATTCCGCCTGCGCTTCGCCGCAGGTCACTCCTGATACTGCAGGCCCTGGCGGCCGAAGCGGTACGGCGTGGGTACGAGGTGACGGAAGGGCGATCGTACTATTCGCTGCGCGAAGGCGGAGTGGACGTCGTCGTCGACGGCTTCGCCTACACGGTCACCGTCAGGCAGGAGTTCCCACAGTCCACGAATCCGGACCGCGCCGCGCGTCTCGCTATCGAACTCGACCACGGCCGGTCCAGTAGGCCCGGCCGGTGGCGGGATCGGAAGGGGCGGACCCTTGAGGACAGCCTGGGCGTGGTTCTCGGGGAGATCGAGGCGCGAGCGCTGGCTGACGCTCAGCGCCGAGAGAACGAGGAGCGGGCCAGGGCGGAGCGCGAAGTCCGCTGGCGAGCGGCCATGAAGGAGGCCAAGGAACGAGCTGTTCGGAATCAACTCGCCGGAGTGCTTCGCGAGGAGGCCAGGCGCTGGCGGGAGGCTGTCGCGCTGGGTGAGTACTGCGATGCCCTGGAACGTCGTCTTGCCGAGTCGGGCGGAGCCTTGGTCGGGCCGGCTCTGGAATCGGCAGTGCGGTGGCTGGAGTGGGCGCGTGAGTACGGGAAGGAGACGGACCCCTTGAATCAGCCTCTGGGAATGCCGGTTCCGAGCGATCCGAAGCCGGAAGAGCTCAAACCATATTTGAAGGGGTGGAGCCCCTACGGGCCGGAACGACAGGACGGATAATGACGCGGAGAGGGGTGACGCCATCCGGCTGCGGAGGGCAGTCAAACGAGTTGCGACCCCCGTCGCGGGGCCAGCACCCCCGGATCCGGGCGCATTTTCTTCCGATGACGCACCATGTGGAGTGCGTGGCGATCCTGGAGCCGGTGGCAAAGGGCGCCTGACCTGTGGTTTTGTCGGTGCGCATTATGTGCGCTGTGGGCGTTACAGGCGATATCTTGACGCTGAGATGACCCTCGCTCCGACGGGTTTTCAGACGAGATGACCGCGTGAAACCCCGGGCGTGGAATGCAGTGCGGAGATCCGCCATCCGTGTCCGCTCAGCCCTTTGAGCAGGTGGTCGGCGATCTGTGCCAAGGCGTCAGGATGCTCAGTGGCGAAGTCGAGATCCTGACTGGGGCGGTGCGCGAGGCCGTGTGCCTGGACGGCAATGCCGCCCATCAGGGCCAGACCGTAGGGGACGTCGCCGAGCAAACTGGCCTGCCCGGCGGTTGTGCCGCGCACCTGGCTGCGTGCGGCGCATCCTCAGGGCCCCGCCCTCCCGTCCTGGCCTGACCTCGGCATCGCCGTGGCCGGCGGCGTCCGTGACGGGTCAGGCGTGCCATTCCAGTCGTACGGGCTCACGGGCTGCGGCAAGGGCACCGTCGAGGTCGGCGAGGCGTTCGGCGAGGGTCGTGGTGGCGATACGGGGTGGGAGGGCTGCCGAGAACTTCAAGCCGCGGACGGCCCGTGGGTCGACGGTGGGCAGTGTGAGGGAGTCGGGAAGTTCGGCGCGGGCGGCTTTCCAGTCGGCGGGCGAGAGGTCCTGGCGGAGCCGGACGTGAGTGTCGGTGGGGCGCTGCACGGGGTCGGCGAGGTTGCCGAGGGAGGCGGCGAGGGTGGCGTTGGCGCGGTAGCCGGCCCAGGTCCACCACCGGGCGGCGTCCGCGTCGAGGACCAGGAGGGAGCCCGCAGGGTGAACTTCGCAGGGTGCGCGGTCCGTTCGGAGTTTGGCGAGGGTCACGGTGGCGCGGCGGGTGAGGCGGACGTCGGGGTCGGTACCGAGGAGGACGTCACGCATGGAGCGGGTGAGCGCGTACGACAGACCACGGGTTTCGTTGCCTTGCCATTTGGCGACGCCGCCGTCCTCGACGGGTTCGACGAAGGCGCGGCGCCGGGCCCAGTCGATGAAGGTGACCTGCCAGCTGCGGCCGGCCAGGAGCAGCCTGCGCGGCCCCTGTCGTTCCTCGGTGAGGACAGTGGGGTCGGTGGTGCCGATCTCAGTACGTCCGGCGAGCACGGTGAACTCGGGAGGCGCGGTGAAGGAGGCGGTCAGTTCCATGAAGTGCCGACGCCCGAAGTGCTTCTCGGCTTCGGGGCCGATGAACAGCATGCCGCCGTCGTTGTCGAGAAAACCTTCGGAGACAAGGTGCGAGAGGAGTGGCGCGGCGGACCGGTCGAAGGGGGCTAGTCCATTCCACTGCCTGGGCCACAGCCGGTCACCGATGCGGTGCTCCTGCAGGGTGACGGCGAGGAGTTGCTGGGCGACGAGGTGGCGGGGAGACGGCGGCGGAGTGACGGCCTCCACCCAGCCGCGGGACCACAGGGTGAGCAGGCCGGCGGCCTGGAGCAGGCTGCTGGGCCGGGTGGCGAGGAAAAGACAGTTGCGAGTGGTGCCGCTGCGGCGTCCGGTGCGGCCGATGCGCTGCAGGAACGAGGCGACGGTGCCGGGGGAGTCGATCTGGACGACCCGGTCGAGGTCGCCGATGTCGATACCGAGTTCCAGTGTGGAGGTGGACACGATGACGCAGTCGCGCGCCTCGGCGAACGCCTGCTCGGAGCGTGCGCGTTCGTCGGTGGAGAGGGAGGCGTGGGAGAGGAAGACGGTGACCTCGTGGGCGCGCAGAGCCGCGCCGAGCTCCTCCACCTGCTTGCGGGAGTCGCAGAAGACCAGCCGCTTCTCGCCGCGGTGCAGGGTGGAGATCACCTTGGCGGCATTGGCGAGCGAGCCGACGTAGTCGAGTTCGACATCTCCGTCGGGGCTGGGGAGACCACCGGAACCAGAGGTGTTGTCACAGGAGGGCAGGGTGACACCCGGGGCGATGACCCGTCCCGACCGGCCGGTGGGGCTCGCGCCCTGGAGCCAGGTGAGCAGGGCGTCGGGGTTACCGACGGTGGCGGAAAGGCCGATGCGCTGGATGCGGTGGCCGGTCAGCCGTTCCAGGCGTTCGAGTACGGCGAGCAGGTGCCAGCCGCGGTCGTCCCCGGCGAAGGCGTGCACCTCGTCGACGACGGCGGCGCGCACCCGGCCCAGTGTGTGCGTGTGGTCGGTCTTGACGCTGATGAGCATCGCTTCGAGGGACTCGGGTGTGGTGAGCATGAAGTCCGGGGAATCGGTCCGGATACGGCGGCGTACGGACTCGGGGGTGTCCCCGTGCCACAGGGCGGCCCGGCGTCCCACCCACTGGGCGTAGCCGTGGATCCGGGGCGCCAGGTTGTTCAGGAGTGCCTTGAGCGGGCAGAGGTACAACACGCCGGTGCCCGTCCAGCCCTGCTGGTTCATCCGCGTCAGCAGCGGGAAAACCGCGGCCTCGGTCTTGCCTCCGGCGGTGGGGGCGAGCAGGAGGGCGTCCTCACCGGCGAGCAGCGGTGTGACGGCTTCCGCCTGCAGCGGTCGCAGCCCGCGCCAGCCGAGGGTGTTGACGATGTGGTGCCCGAGGACCGGGTCGAGCAGGTCGAATACGTCATCTGGGCCCGGAGCCGGGGGGACCGTCATGACGACTTCGATTCCGTACTCGGCTCGGAAGCGGTGTCCTCGAACGGTTCCAGTTCCAGCTCGATGTCGTCGGCGCCGGCCGCGTTGCGTTCCGTGGGAGTGAGTTCGGCGCTGTCCAGGGTGAGGGCGTAGTGCTTGCGTGGGTCGAAGTCGTCGAACTCGTCGATCCGGTCCAGCACGTCGGCGACGAGTTTGCGCAGGTACAGGCGGGGTGCGATGCCGACCTTGCCACCGAGCGATCCGGTGAGGGACCGGGCCAGCTCCTCCAGGTAGGTGTCGTCGGCATGGGTGGCGAGCCGGTCTGGCCGACGGGCGTCGGCCGCGTAGATCTCGCGGACCTTGCGGCCCAGTTCGCCGAGCGAGGACAGGTCGAATCCTGGCAGGCGAAGCTGCACGGCCCGCGGGGAGTCGAAGCGGGGGTCGGTGGTGAAGTCGGTGGCGAGGCGCTGGGCCAGCGGGGGGAGGCGCTGGACGCCCTGCGGCCCGTCGTAGAAGGCAGGGGTACCGGTGATGACGAGAAACAGTCCGGGGAACCGGCCGCTGTCGATCTCGTCGAGGAGCTGGCGCAGCGCGTTGAGGGATTTCTCCCGTACGTCGCCCCGCACCCGCTGCAGGGTCTCGACTTCGTCGAGGACGAGCAGCAGGCCCGGATGCCCGCAATCGCGCAGGACGGTCAGCAATCCCTGGAGGAATCCCAGAGCGCCGAAGTGGTCGAGGTCGCCACGGATTCCGGCGGAGCGTTTGGCGGCGGCGGCCACGGATTTCTGTCCGCCGAGCCAGGCGATGAGCGCTTCGGCCTGCGGCCCGTCCCCCGAGGCCACGGCCCGGTGGTAGCCGCGCAGCGCGGCGGAGAAGGCCGGCGTCGTGCGGGCGACGGCGGCGAGCCGGAGTTCCAGAAGCTCGTCCACCGCGGCCGCGAGGCCGCCCTCGTCGTCGTCCTCGATCTCACCAGACGCGAGGGCCTCCTCCTCCAGGGCGTACAGCCATGAGTCGATCACCGCCCGCAGCGCGGAGGGCTGGTGGGTGGCCGTGGTCAGGCGTTCGGTGAGCTTGCGGTAGACGGTCTCCAATCGGTGCAGGGGGGTCTCAGTCTCGGAGATCTGCACCTCGCTGACGGCGAGCCCGCGCCGCTTGGCGATCTCGGCGAGCCAGCGGGCGAAGAAGGTCTTGCCCGAGCCGTACTCGCCGCGCAGGGCGTGGAAGGCGGAGCCGCCGCGGGTGACTGTGTTCAGGTTGTCGTCGAGCGCCGCCTCGAAGCGGGTCAGGCCGACGGCGAACAGGCCGAGTCCCGCCTGGGGCACGGTGCCGCGCCGCAGTGCGTCGAGGACGTCCTGGCGCCGCGCGGTGCTGATGTCGGGTGTCGGCCGGGTCATGCGGGGCCGCCTTCCAGGAACTGCTCCTGGAGCAGGGCCTTGTCGAGCTGGACGGTGCGGCCGGACTCGATGAGCCGGAGCACGGGATAGCCGTCGATGTTGAGCAGCCGCTCCAGGACGGTGGCGAAGCGCTCCGGGTTGCGCTGCGACTTGCCGGTGGCGGCCCGGGCGGCCGCGGCGACCGCACCCGGCGAGAGCCTCCCGCCGGCTGCGACCAGTGCGTCGAGGACGGCCGCGACGGCTTTCTCACCGGGAGCCAGACGTACGAACTCCTTCTGCGCCTTGTACGGGAGGCTGCGCACGACATGCTCGCCCAGGCTCATCCGGGGGAGCGGGCGGGGAGCGGCATCCACGTCGACGGCCCGGAGCGCGACCGGAACAGGGGAGCCGGAGGCAGCCGTGGCGGGAACCCGCTCGGCCTTCTGCCGTCCGGCGGCCTTCAGCGGGCTGTCGGTCTTCTCCGGTCCTGGGTCCGGGGTCCTCGCCAAGGCGGCGGCATCCGTGGTCCGGGTGTGCCACGGCGCGGTACCCGTCCCCGAGGAGGAGTTCCACCACCCGGGTTCGGTCGCTTCGGAGGGCAGCAGGACCCATCCCGACGGCACGACTCCTTCGGCCGGAATCAGGGTGATGACGGGGACGGTGACCTCGGCGAGTGAGGCGCCGCCGTGGTAGCCCGCCTGCCGTGCGGTGTAGCGGACGTCGTCGCGCCAGGCCAGGGTCGCGCGGCCGCTGTCGGTTCGGACGCGCGGCCCGCTCAGCGACACTTCCCCGTCCTGGGGGGTGCCGGTACGCCAGCGGGTTCCCTTGACGCCGGTGACCTGGAAGGGCGGGTTCCCGCGATCGGTACGGTCGATGACGTGTCCGTGGTCGGAGACCAGGAGGACGGGTCGACCGTGGTTGCGGGCCGCGTTCAGCAGGTCGGGCAGTTTGCCGATGTCGTGCAGTCCCCAACGTCCGCTGGTGCCCTCCCGGCCGCTGGACAGCGCGTCGTCGATGGTGTTGACGACGACCGCGACCACCTCGTCCGAGGAGAGAGCCTCGACGAACTCGGGGGCGAGGCGATGCCCGGCCGCGCCTTCGAAGCTGCCCTTGTGGAAGAGCCGGCCCTCCCGGTGGCGCTTGCGCCAGAAGGCGGCGAACCCCGAGCGTTCCGCGTCTTGCCCGCCTTCGGAGGACCGCCCGCACAGCAGGGAGGCCCGGCTGACCCGGGTGATGGAGGGCAGCATCGAGACCGCCGCCTGCCGGGCGGGGAGGGCATCCCTGCCGGGGGAGGGGACGATCTCGGTCCATACCCGCCGGTCCAGCTCGCCGGCGAGCCGGACGGCGACGTCCGCGCTCATTCCGTCGAGCACGACGATCAGCGGTCGGCCGCCGTCGCGGGCCAGTGGGGCCGCGGCCCGGGCCAGCACGTCCTCAATGAGCAGGGCGCCCCCGTCGGCCTGCTGGGCCGCGTTCTCGGTCCAGCGGGCGAGCAGCGCGGCGAACGCCTCGTCGGTGGCGGACCGGCGCTCCCGTACGGCCCTTATGAGCCGCCGGTAGGCCTCGCCGATGACCGGGTCGGGTGATTCGTCGCCTTCGGCGAGGATGCCGACGGCCAGGTCGACCCAGCCGGTGTCGGCCAGATGTTCCTGTACGGCCTGGCCGACGCGGGAGAGGGCGGGTGGTGGCACGGCGAGTCGGCGCAGCAGGCGGACTGCGGTGTGCGCGGTCTCGGTCGAGTGGCCGTACACGGCGGCCAGTTGGTGCGCGGCGAGGTCGTTCAGTGCTGATTCGGCGCCTCCGGCCGCGTCGCCGCTCCCGGCGTGCGCACCCTCGGTGAGGGCGGTGGCCAGGGCGCGCAGCCGGCCGCGGTAGCCGGAGGGCAGCAGGCGGTCCGAGGCGATCAGGGTGTCGAGCCGGGCTCCGGCGGCCAGTCGGTCGGCGCGTTCGAGGACGCCGAGGAGCCGGTGCCGGGCCTGGTCGGCCTGGGCCCCGCCGCCTTCCGCTTGCGCGGTCCAGCGGGTGAGAACCCCGGTGGCTGCTTCCGCGAAGGGCTTCAGCCGGTCGAAGGCGGTGAGCGCGCTGCCGAAGAGCGAACCGAGGGCGAAGACAGCGGCTTCGGACCGGGACGAGGCGAGGGCGGCGGAGGCCAGTGCGCCGAGCGGCAGGGCGTCGGCGCCCCGTCCTTCGGCGGCCAGGGTGAGGAGGATGGGGGCTGCTTCTCCGGCAGCCCGGCCGAGCCATTCGCCGAGACCGCGCCGCTCGTCCTCGGACAGTGCGGCGAATCGTGCGGGGCCCGAGGCGCCGCGGGTCCAGGAGAAGAGGGTGTCGGCGTCCAGATCCAGGGTGTCGGCCTCGGTGTCGCCGAGGCCGAGCCGGGCCGCGAGCAGGGCGCGTACGGCCCGGTCGCGGGTGAGGACGCCACTGGTGCGGGGCCAGCCGTCGAGGGGCTCGGCCGCCAAGAGGGCGTCGAGCAGCCAGTGTTCGCCGAGCATCCGGGGGTCGAGGTCGGCCGCCCCGAAGATCTGGGCGACGATCTCGGTCCGGTTCACGGGCAGCGGCCGCCGGTGCGGCGCGTGGGCGCGCAGGTCCCAGCCGAGCTGGTCGGGCGGGACGGTACCGGTGACGACGAGGACACTGTCGTCACCGGTACCGTCCTCAGCCTGCGTGAGGTGGCGGTTCCAGGCGTCGGCGATGCCGAGCGGGGAGTCCTGGTCGGTGACGAGGACCCTCCGGTGCCCGGTCCCGACCCGCACGGTGAACTCCGTGTCCTTGTCATCGCTGTCCCAGACGGCGTCGACCAGGACGAGCCGGCAGCCGGGATCGCGGGCGAGCTCGGTCTCCAGGAGTACCTCGACGGCCCGGCGGCCGGCGACGGGACGGGTGGTGCTCATCCCTGTTCGCCCTCCCACGTCTGTACGGTGCCGTCGCCGACGACCTGCCAGACGATCCGCACCACCGCGTCCGGGTGCGCGGCACGGTAGGCCTCGATCTCCTCCCGTACGGCGGTCAGCTTCCGGGGGAGCGCGGCGGCTCCGGAGGGGCCGGCGTCCACGACGTGCGGGACGGCCGGAAGACGGTCTTCCGGCTGGCGGTCGTCTCCGGAGCGCTCGTCGGCCGGCGGGATGCGGAGCTGCTCGGAGGGGCCGGGGTCGGGCAGCTCCGAGGGCACCGGCGGGATGCCGTGCTGGGACAGGGTGACCTGCTCGGCGTTGACCGGCGGCTGCGGGCCGGGGGCGGGGGCGGGCGGTTCCAGCTGGAGGGCTGCGTCCATCAGCGCGTGGGCACTCTCCCGGACCTCCTTGAGCACGGGGATCAAGGACCGCTCCTTCTCCGTGTCCCGGGCGGCCTCCCTGATCCGGTCCAGGAACCGCTGGGCCCGGTCGCCCACGGTGTCGTCCCGCGCGCTGAGCTTGCGGACGCGTTCGAGGAGCGCCCAGTCGGTGCCGTGCAGGGACGCGGCGAGTTCCGCGGCACTGTCCATCGTGTGCGAGAGCTCGAGGTCCGGTGTCTCGTACGACAGGGCGGCCAGTTCGCGTACGAGGGCGGTGGGGTCGTCGCCGTGCCGGACGAGCCGGGCGAGGAGCGCGGCGGCCGTGTGCAGGCTTTCGGTGCGCGGGGCCTGCTCCGGTGCGTCGAGACCGAGGAGCACGGCGTGGCGCTTGAGGACGGACCGGACGTCGCCCACGCTCTTCTCGTGTGCGGTCGCCTTAGCGTGGACGCCGGCGGCCAGCTCGTGGACGTTGCGGGCGAACAGGGCGGGCTTGGCGGGGACGCCGAACAGCCGTCCGGCGCGGGTCCGGGCCGCCGCGTACTCCTCCTCGCCGGGCATCTCCTTGGCACGCAGCGACCACCCGGGGCCGATCGCGTCCAGCGGGGGAGCCGCCTCGACGGCTCCGTACTTCTCCCAGGTGCGGTTGTCGAGCAGGGCGTAGACGGCGATCAGCAGGCTGGTGATCTGCTTGTCGAGGCCGCGGTACCCCAGTCCCTTGTCCTCGGCGGGACGGGTGATCCAGCGGCGGATGTCCTCGGCGCTCAGTTCGGTGGCGTCCTTCTGGCCGTTGAGGGAGGCCACCTGGTTGATGCGGGTCCACCACTCCCGCTTCAGGATCAGCGGCCCCTCGTGGACGGTGCCGAGGCCCAGGGGCTCCACGACCCGCCTGACGGCCCGCAGGTCCTTGGAGTCGACCTCAATGCGGGTGTCGCTCTCGCCGAGCGCCAGGGTGATCCACTTCAGGGCGGTGTTCAGCTCGTTCTGACTGACCGCCTTGGGTACGGAGCCGGCGCCGGGACCGAAGTCGGGGTGCTTGTCGTACATCGCCGAGAACAGGCCGTCGGCGAGTTGCGTCACCGCCTGCGGGAACTGCCTGCTCCCCGGGGGCTGCGGGCGCGGGTGCTCGGGCTGCAGGGACAGGAGGTGCCGGCCGTCGGTCACTTCCGCGCCGACGGTTCCCTCCTTGGTCTGAGTGAGGCCGTAGACCTCGCTCAGCGCGCCGGCCAGGGTCTCGGTGAGCGTCTCCCGGGCCCGCTCCAGCTGGTTGCGGGCCTTGGTCCGCTCCTCGGGCAGGAAGTTGCGGGTGTACTCGGAGAGCCGGTCGCGCTCGAGCAGGAAGTTGATCCGCATCAGCCGCCCCAGCTGGGCCTTGCGCTGCTCGGAGAGGTAGTCGCTCAGCCAGACCAGCACGGGGGCGTCGTGACCGCTGTTGATCAGCCCCTGGACCCGGTGGTAGGCGTCGTCGGGGGAGCGGCGGTGACTCTCGTCGAAGGGGTAGTCGAAGATGATCCTGATACGGCCCGGCTCGGAGACGGTGAACTGTTCGTCGGTGATGCTGACGGGGGAGTGGACCGACCCGAAGAAGAACTCCACGGTGCGTTCTGAACCACGCCAGATGATCTTCTTGGTGTCGAGAAGCTGCTCCTCACCCTTGCCCAGCCCCAGTCCGAGTTCCTGCCGCATCCGCTCCCGTGCCCAGCTCTGGCGGACCCCCGTCTTGTCCTCGCGGACCACGGAATTCAGGATCGGCTCGACATCGAGGTCGGACAGGTGGATGGAGAAGACAGGATCGTCCCCGCCCTCGGCGCGCAGCTCGGCGGGGAACTCCAGCTGCAGGGCCTTCATTCGCTCCCGCACCCGCTCACCGACAGGGACGGTCCGGGAGCGGACCGAGCCGTGGTTGAGCGCGGCGAGCCGGGTGCCGGTCAGTCGTCGCAGCGCGGGCACGTCGGGGGCGAGCGCGGCGAGCAGCAGGGTCTTGACGAAGCGCTCGTCGGCCCGGAAGTCGATGTGGTCCGCGGTGCCGTACTTCTCCAGGAGGTGTGCCCGGGCCTTGGCGTGGAACCGCGTCGCGGACTCCGATTCCTGGCTCAGCTTGTCGGTGAAGGCGGTGCCGGTGTCGTGGATCAGTACGTCCCACAGGTCGCCGAGCGGGATCAGGCTGCCGAGCTCGGTGTCGGCGTTGAGCTCCATGAGCTGCTGCACCAGCTTCAGGCCCGAGCGCTCGCGCTGGAGCGCGCCGGACAGGGCGACCAGCACGTTGAGCAGGGCCGGGGAGAGCGGGTACACCGACCGGAAGTCCTCCCAGCGCGAGCCGGTGGCGCCGTCCCCGTCGAGAAGCACGTCCTTCACGATCTGGCTGGTCCGGTCGATCCCGGCGAACGCGGCGTCGAGGACCGCCTCCTGGCCGGGGCGCGGCCTGAGGACCCGCTCTTTGATGATCTCCGGGAGGTTGCGGTCCTCCAGATTGATCACCTCGAAGCGCTCTTCGAGGTATTGCAGAGCGTGGTTGAGGTTCTCCACGTCGGAGCCGAGGACGTCCTTGCCGACGAGCTGGGAGAGGTCACGCTGCCGGGAGACGAAGGAGATAATCGGCACCGGCCGGTCGGGGTTGGTGGTCTCGATCAGTTTGACGGTCTTCTGGATCTGCTCGTTGATGAAGGTACGGTCGGACATCTTGGCCTGCAGCCACAGCACCAGCTCGTCCAGGAACAGCACCACACCCTGGTAGCCGAGGCCCTTGGCGTGCTTGCTGATCTCGCTCAGCCCGTCGTCCAACGGGATGTACGCCCTCTCCTCGCCGCCGGTGCTGCCCGCGTACGACTTCATCGGACCGTCGAACAGCGCCGTGACCAGCTGGTCACGGCCCGGGTCACCGGCGGGGGCGTCGAGCGCGGCGTTGAGTGCGGCGGCCGTCCAGCCCTCGGCGGGGGCGGTGCCGATCGGCCGCAGCTCGGCCTCGTCGTCTCCGCCGACCGGGGCGGCGGGCGATACGGGGGCCTTCTGTGACCTGGGCGCGGGGAGCAGCCGGAGGAACGCCTCGTCGCCGATGGAGGCGCGCAGGTTACGGGCGTCGGCGAGCAGTGAGTCGGCCCGGAAGACCAGGGGGGTGGCCTCGTCGGGGTGCAGCTTGCGCACGGCGTCGGCATAGCCGCCGAGTAGTGCCCCCTCCAGGCTGGGGTAGCCGACCAGGTGGAACGGCACCATCAGGAATTTCTTGTCCCGCAGCCAGTCCTGGTGCCCGGCCACCACCGCACCGAGGCGTTCCTTGGTCTGGGCGGCCGGGTCCCCGTTGAGCACGGCGTGCAGCACCGTGAGGAAGTGACTCTTACCGGCGCCGAAGGATCCGTGCAGGTAGGCGGCGTACGAGGTGTTCTTCCGCAGGGCGTCGCGGACCAGTCGCAACGCCTTGTCGAACTCTTTCGCGAGCTGCGGGGTGGCCACGTACTCGGCGATGGAGCCGGCCGACTTCCCGGCGAAGCCCTGTGACAGCTCGATCTTGAAGTCGCCGGCGTGGGCGTCCTCCTTGATGTCGAGAACGTCCTTCAGCACGGTCCCATTGCCCCTGGCCATCAGCAGTTCCAGCTCCCCACAGCGTCCTCGCCCCGCACTGCCGCACCACCACGGCCGGGCGTCCCCTCCATCCTGCCAGCTCACCCGGGTGGAGGAGTCCGGATCGGGACGCCGGGAGCGGATCAGCCAGGGGCTCCGGAAGGGCGGAGGCAGGCCCACACGATCTTGCCGGGTGCGCCCTCGCTAGGCCGCACACCCCAATCCTCGGCGAGCGCCTCGACGATCATGAGGCCCCGGCCGGCCACGGCGGTGGCGTTGGGGGCGGCCGGAGCGGGCACGCGCTCGCCCCGGGTGTCGCTGACCTCCACCCGGATCAGGCCGTCCCGCTCGCGGCTCAGACGCAACAGCGCGCCTCGCCCGCGTACCGCCCCGTGTGTGACGGAGTTCGCCGCCAGATCGGCGACCACCAGGGCGACGGCGTCGTTCGTCTCCGAGCCGTAGTGGTGTCCCCAGATGTGCAGCCGATGGGTGGCCAGGCGGCGGGCGAGGCGGGCCCCGCGCGGGGTGGCGGTGAAGCGGAAGGTGAAGTCGTCCGTGGGGTGCGAGGTCGTCATGTGCCGACGATGACGCGGGCGGCCGGGCCACGGCCAGGAACGGAACCGGTACGGAGCGCGACTGTGGAGGTGGACGGGAAGACTGTACGGGTTGTACGGGACACTCACACGGGGGAACCTGTGGCGCGCGGGCGACGAGGGTTCGCGCGAGGGGTAACTTGGACGCGCTCGACCGGGCGCTGGGGGCGGGCGGGGTGCTCACGGCGATGGAGGAGGAGCTGGGGCGGGCGCGCTATCCGGGGTTCGCCCGGCAGTGCGTCCGGTTGGAGACCGAAGCAGCGGAGCTGCACGTCTACGACAACCACATCGTGAACGGCTTGTTGCAGACCCCGGAATATGCGCGGGCGCTGTTCGCGATGAGTCGCCCGTTGCTCGACGAGGAGACAATCGAGCAACGAGTGGCTGCAAGGATCGCGCGGCAAGAGATCTTCCCCCGGAGGTCGAGGCCGCTGATGAGCTTCGTCATCGAAGAGGTTGTCCTGCACCGCCCGGTGGGTGGGATCGAAGTGCTACGAGGGCAGCTGGAGCAGATCCCGCTGGTCGGCCACAACCGCAACGTGGAGGTGCAGGTCATGCTGACCACCCGCGTTGATCATGCGGGTCTCAGCGGCCCGTTCACGTTGATCGAGACCGCAGGGCAGCGGCGCGTTGTCTATGCCGAAGCAGCCGGCGTCAGCAGCCTGCTCACCGAGCGGAAAGCGGTTCGTGAGCTCGAAGCGCAGTATGGAACCATCCGTGCACAAGCCCTTACGCCGAGTGAATCGCTGGCGTACATCGGGAAGTTGCTGGGAGAGGTGTGAACCTCGATACGGATGTCCAGGCGTGCCGACTTGGCTGGAAGGGGAGAGTAGCTACAGCAGTGGCGGGGGCGGCCAGTGTGTCGAGGTCGACGCTACCGTCGATGCCGTCCACGTACGGGACTCCAAGCAGGCCGAAGGGCCGACCTTCGCCGTCGGGGCCGAGGAGTGGGCCGCGTTCCTGCACATCGCGGGGCGCGGCTGACGGACGCGGAGGGGCTGGGCGCCTCGCGAGTGAGGTACCCACCCCCTCGGTGAGTCCGGGCTACTTCGCCCCGCGCCCGCGCCCCTTCGGCTCAGGGCGCCAGTCCCGCAGGTCGGAGGGGGAGAGGTCGCGAGCCTCCAGAGCGATCTTGAGAGCGGTACGGAACTCCTCAGCCGCGTTGCTGCCCCAGTCCTCGTCGTACGCGTCGTACCACTGCTCGACCCAGGGCAGGACCTCGGCGAGACCGGCCAGGAGCGGCACGTACCGGGGGTCCTCGCGGGGCCAGCCGTTCTGCTCCAGGCGGTCGGTGATGAGACCGGACAGGGCTTCGGCCTGTTCGCGGTGGTCCCAGCCGGCCCAGCCGATCAGGAGCGAGGGGTCGCCGTCGGGGGCGGAACCAGGGTAGGAGATGAACCGTTCCTTGGGTACGTCGAGCTTGCCGCGGTTCGACCAGTAGCTGTGCTTGAGGAAGTCCGCGGAGGTGTATTTGGGCGGGACCTTGATGTCGAGGCGCTCGCCGTCCTTGTCCTCCTTCCGCTGCTGCTCCCAGACCTCCTCCCACTGTGCGCGCTTGCGCAGCCCGGACTCCTTGTAGCGCAGGGCCGCCAGGTGCGGCACGTGCTCGGTCTCGATGACGGCGGCGAGGACCGTGGACAGCCGGGCCTCACGCTGGCCGAGATGGTCGGCGGCGTAGAGCGCGGCGACGGTCTGTACGTCCTCGTCGTGACGGAGCCGGTCGGCGAGCTGGTAGATGGTCATCGGGCAGGCGGAGTCGAAGCCGTCCCGGTCCGTGTACCAGAGGTCCTTGCGCTCGGCGGCGTCCAGCAGCCAGGTCCGCAGGGCGGCGGCCTCCCGCTTTTCCCACGGGTCGGTGTACCAGCGCCGCTTGAACTCGGGGCGCTCGATCAGCCGGATGTCCTTGTCGTGCGCGATAAGGTCCAGGCGGGCCTCGACGACGCGACGGTAGGACTCGGGCCAGTCGGCGGGGATCTCGGTGGTGGGGGTGGAGTGATGCCGGGTGAACCAGGCGGTCTCCGCGCCGCTGCGGGCGAGAGCGATCTCGAACGCGCGCTGCCCCAGGGCGAGTTGGGGCACGTCTGCGTCGGTCAGCGTGTCGGGGCTGCCGGACAGGGTGGTCCGTTCGACCTCCTCGGGGGTGAGGAGGCCGTAGAGCCCGTACACGGTCCAGTCCAACTCCTCCTGGAGGAGGATCATCCGGGCGCGCAGGCGGTCTTGCTCGGAGCGGGATTCGTCGAGGCGGGCCCGGGTGGGGAGGGCGGCCGTGATGAGAGAGGACGGCTCGTGGTCAGCGAGTTGTTGGGCGAGAGCGTCCAGTTCGCGGGTCAAAGCCAGAGGGAAACGTTGAGGGATCGGACATTCCTGCAACCGTGTCCCGTTGAAGGCGAAGCGGTTCTCCCAAGCTTCGTCCTGAACCCCGCGTCCGATTCCGCTGCCTCCCTTGACATGGCTTACTTGCTTCATCCAGAAGCAGACGGTCGATGAATTCAGCAACCCGAGCAGCTCGAGATGCCGTTCCTCACTCGTTCCCTCAGGCAGCTTGATTACCGGGGCGGTTCTGTTGAACACCTTCCCGCCCCGGTCCAGCACGAAGTGATTGTGCGTGGCGACCTCGCCGTACGCGATCGACAGCGGTGTCCGCAGCTTGCTCGTGGTTAGCCGCCCGTACTCCGACCACTTCAGACCGCCCTCGACCTTGGTCTTCCTGCCGAAGAGGATGTTGTTCGCAATGCTGGTCCGGCTCGGCCACATGAAGTGGTGGAGAGGGCCGATGTCCTCCACGTCGATCGGTTCGAACTCTGGTGAGTACGGGAACAGGGCGGCTTCGAAATCTCCGCCGTTCCAGTCCCGGAGAAGGTCTCCGGTGACCATGGGACGAGTCCATTTCTCCGGAATCCCGACCGTCTTCACCGTGCTCTGCGGCAGCAGGTACAGGTCGTCCTCAAGTGTGAACGAGCTGATTCCCAGAGACTTGGCGACGTTGCTCAATCGGGTGACAGAGGCCCCTTCGACCCGCTCCATTACCTCCCCCGCTCCACCCCCACTCAGCGACCACGGGTGCTCCGCGAACCGCGCTCGCTCCGCGTCCTCCACGCTCACCCACTCCGACTCGCTCCCCGGCTTGCGCCACTGCGAGACGATTGCCTGCCAGACCTTGCCCTGGGCCGGGTCTTCCGGCTGGTCGGGCTCGCCCCGCACGCCGAGGACGGCCCGGATGGGCAGGCTCTGCCGGGCGACCTGGTGGCGGCCCGCCAGGATGACGGTCGGCGTTCCGTGGCCGGGGATGAACGCGCCGGAGGTGTCGATGATGTGGGTGAGGTCGACGCCCATGTAGTTGTCCATGCGCCGGGTGCCGGGGTCCCGGTAGGGCCCGCCGTGGAAGAACGACTGGATCAGCGTCGACCCGAACTCCCGCTTCATGAAGGAGTTCGCCGTGATCTGCCCGGTGAACCCACCGTCACGATGCGATCCGCTCGCCCGGACCGCCAGCTCGAAGATCCGCTGGGCGAAGGGGACCGACAGCGCGTACTTCCCGGAACAAGTCCAGTACGCCTTGCGGTAGTTCGCGTTCTCCAGCGGGTCCTTCACTGTGATGTAGGGAGGGTTCGCCACCACCACGTGGTACGAGCCGCGCCCGAGTAGGTCCACCTTCTTCACGTACTTCTGGACGTCCTCCGTCCGGTACGTGAAGACCTCGTCGTTCCGTGCCGCGTCGTCCAGGGTGGCGTCCGTCTTCCGGCCGGCCTCACGCCCGTGCAGCAGGGAGTCGGCGACCGCGATGTTGATCGGCACCCCCGGGGCGGCGGAGATCTGCCTGACCCCGCACTCCTGGACCACGGCGACCAGCATCCGGAAGCGGGCGACGGCGACGGCGAAGGGGTTCTTGTCCGCCCCGTGCACCGCCTCCAGCGAGCGGCGGATCAGCAGCCAGTCCTCCTCACCGGGGGCCGCCTCGCGCCACTTGGCGAGGATCCGGCGGAACAGCCCGAGCAGGAAGTGACCGGAACCGCATGCGGGGTCGATGCAGCGCAGACCCCGTACCTCCGGGTTCTCCGGGTCGTCGGTGTCGTACATCTCGCCGTCCCAGTTCACCGGCCGGTGCTTCCACGCTGGCTCCAGGGTGAACTCCTCCACCGCCGGCTCCAGGGTGAGGTCGAGGATGAACTCCTCGACGAAGTCCGGGGTCTGGAGCAGGGCGTAGGTCTTGCGGGCGTGCTCGGACAGGTCCTGGTAGAGGTCGCCGAGGAAGCGGGTGTCGAGCGCGGGGTCGGTGAAGTCGTGGCGCAACGTGCCGTCGGCGCCCCGCTCGCGCCAGAAGGCGAGCAGCCGAGCCCCCGCCGTGTAGGACGGATTCAGTTCCCACAGCGGGTTGTGGGCGGGGTCGAAGAGGCCCCCGGTGATCTCGTGCTCGCGGCCCAGCGCCCGGAAGGACTCCTGCAGCCAGTCGCGGTCGTTCTTCTCGGGATGGCGGCGGAAGAACGCGTCGTGGTTGTCCTGGGCCTCGGCCAGCCGCTCACCGGGACCGGCAAGCCGGGCCTCCCGTACGAGGCGGTTGTCCTCGCAGAACCGGACGAAGACGCAGGCGAGCACCCAGGCGGAGGCGATCTGGACCAGGCGCTCGTCCAGCCAGCCCTCGTACCGCAGGGAGGTGCGTTCCGCGCCCAGGGCACGCTGGTACTCGGCGGTCAGGGCGGCTTTCGCCTCGCCGCCCTCCGCCTCGCGCTCCCGCAGGTCCTCCACCAGGAGGGCGACCTGCTTCTGCAGATCCTTCAGCAGCACGTCACGGTCCAGCGAGGCGGTGGCCGCCTCCGTGGTCTCGGGCGTGCGTGCGTCCTCGGGGGGCACGGGCGGCACCTCGTCTTCCTGGTTCTCCGGAGCGTCGTCCCGCGAGGTCGCTCGTCCTCGCGGGTCCGTCCATCCTGCCAGGTCGGGGTCCGGTGCCAGCGGCTACCTGCGGCCGGTCAGCGGGATGCCGCCCTTGCGTCCGAGGCCGAAGGCGAGGCGGTAGATGTCGGGCAGGTCGAGCAGCGCGTGCTCGTCCCGCTCCTTGTCGCGCCGGCGCATCACACCCAGGTCGACCAGCTCCTGGATCAGGCGGGGCAGGTCGTCGGGGTCGCGGGGGCCGGTTATGACCAGCTCGGGCCGGTCGTGCTGGGTGTAGCGGGCGGAGTCCCGGCGCAGCTCACTCGGCAGATCGTGCTCCTGCCAGATCTCGATGATCTTCCCCTGGGTGATCGGCACCTGGCAGCCGGACAGTGGCTCTATCGCCGTCCTGACCCACGGGGTGTCCTCGCCGACCTGGTCCACCCGCACCCTGGACGCCGCGCGCACCCCGCTGTGGATGGCGGAGTGGTGCAGCGCACGGTCGTGCCCCGGCCGGGTGACCTCGGCCGCCTCGGACAGGGCCTTGAGGAAGCTGCGCGGGCTGATCCGGTCCTTGCTGTCCATGAGGTGGTTGGGCAGCCAGGTGTAAGGGCGTCCCTGGCGAACGTTGCTGCCCATGTACGGGTCGGCGATCTGCTCGAACAGCTCCGTCTGGGCCCTGGCGTCGTTGCGCAGGGCGATCGGCGGGACATGCCGGGTGGACATTCCGTCCGGCCCCTGGGTGCTCTCCCAGCCGCCGGTGATCCGGCGGAAACGCTCGGCGTCCGCGCCGCCCTCGTTGCCCAGATGATGAAAGAGAAGCCCGTACAGATCGGTACGGGACCAGGTCAGCTCCGCTGCGTTCCCCGACAGTTTCGACGCATCGGGGAAGAGCTGCTTGGCGGCCTCGAACATGTCGGGACGCAGGAACACCTTGAAACGGATGTTGCGCGTGCCGAAGCGCATCCGCTGGGCGACCCTGAGCAGTCCCGCGATCAGCCGGTCCACGACGCGCTGATCGGGGTGCAGATGCTCCAGGCCGTCGAAGACCAGGAGATGCACCACGTCCTCGGCGAAGGCCCGGGCGTCCTCCTCCTCGATGGTCCGGTCGGCCGGGCCGGGGTTCGCCCGGAGCCAGGAGAGCTTGTCGCCCCACTCGGGGAGCGCGCGCAGTTCCGGCTGCCCGAGCGCGGTGAGCAGCACGGCGTACCAGATCTCCTCCGGCAGAGCACCACCGTCCACCAGACGGGGCAGCGCCATCGGGCCGGGATAGGAGTCCGACCGTATGTCCTGGCCGTAGCCGGGGGAGACCCGCAGCTTGTTGAGCCGGTTGATGCGGTACTCGGCCGCCGCCGCCGCCCGCAGGACCGGGTCGAGGAGGGACCGCGCCCAGAAGGTCTTCCCGTCACCCCGGCCGCCCTCGACCACCGTGGAGTCCACGTACAGGGCGGACCGGTGGAGATCCGGCATGTACAGCGAGTGCGAGTCCGGCCGCCGAGTGTCCGCGTCGACCGTGCCCTCCAGCGCCCTCGACAGCAGATCGCGGTAGGCATCGGCGCTCAGCAGCTCGGTCATCCCGTCTCTTCCTCGTCGTCGTTTCCGTCGACCGGGTCGGCCAGGACCAGCGGAACGACCGTCGCGAGGAACTCAAGGTACGCGGCCCGTACGAAGACTCGCTCCTGCCACTGCGGGGAGTCCGGGACGTTCATGCCGACCAGGCCCGGCTCGAAGAGGATCGGGACCGGGTGATGAGGAGCGGAGTCGTCCTCCGGGGATGGGGCGAACGGAACACTGCCCGTGGTCCCCTCACCGGAATCCGACCGCTGCGGATCCTCGGCCGTGCCCTCGGCCAAGACCTCGTCGTAGAGCGTGGAAAAGCAGTCGTAGGAATTCAGCCGGAAGGACCTCAGGTAGATCTCCATCGGGTGGTGGACCGAGTCCGGCACCATCGAGGCCACCATGCGGAGCTTGCGCCGGATGTCCGGGCCCTGCCCTGACGCCGCCCACGCCTCGAAGAGGTCCCGGTACCCCGACCAGGTCTGCGCGTTGTCCGCACCGAAGAGCAGCGCGAGGTCGCACAGCCGGGAGATGGTCACGGCGGCGACGTCGTGGATGCCGGCCCGGCTGTCGAGCAGCACCACATCGGGGCGGCGCCCACTGTCGCCCTTCTCCACCGCCTCCTCGCAGGCACGGACGGTCGCCTCTAGGCGGTCCGCGAAACTCGCGCCCGGCGAATCGGCGTAGACACGATTGAGCTTGTCCACGTAGGCGTTGGGTGTGTCGTCGCCCGCCCCCCGAGCAGGGGCTATCCACAGCTCGCCCCGGTTGCGCGGTTCGTACCCCGACCTCGCCACGATCTCCAGGCCCTCCTCGTTGCCGAGAGCCGCCTCCACGAGGTGGTCGACGACACCGTGGCGGCACAACCGCCCCGTCCCGAGAAGCAGCGGGCCGATACCTGGTGACTCCAGGTCCAGGTCGATCACCAGCACGATCTTGCCGGTGTCGGCGAGGGAGCGGGCGAGGACCGAGGTCGCCGTGGTGCGGCCGACGCCCCCCTTGAAACCGTACAGAGCGGTGCGATGGGTACGGGGCCCGAGCGTCGGTGCGGACGGCGTGGAGACCTGGGTCCAGCCCTCGCCGACGACGGTGTTGTCCAGGAACCGGACGGAGCCGACGGAGGTGGACCCGTCGGGGGCGTCGATCGCACGAGGGGACCTGAGCAGGACGTCGGCCGAGAACATCCGGGACTTCAGCAGGACCCGCCGCTTGCCGCAGTACGGGCCGAGCCGGTCCTGCAAGGTCGCCGACCAGCGCTCGTGCTGTCCGGCATCCACGCCTTCGCTGTCGTCGACGACGAGGGTGAACCGGCCGAGCACGTCCCGTACCAGCACGACGTCGTACCCTTCCTCCGCCACGTGCCGTGCGATCCTGAACGCGATCGGGCGGGAACTGTCGAAGCGGACCGGGACGTCGTACGCGGTCATGAGGTCCTTCCGGTGAGCTCGTACAGCTCGTACAAGGAGAGGGCGAGGCGCGCGGCCTCCTGGCGGTCGGCTACGACCGAGTCGGAGACCTGCCTGCCGTCCCGGTAACGGTCCGCCAGGTCCCAGGACGCGAAGACGTTCAGCCGGTCGACGGCCTCCACGAAGGCGGGGCCGCCGCGGCCGTACGCCAGCAGAGGGGCCGCCCCCAGGACCTGGTTGATGTGGCCCAGCCAGTCCTCTTTCCCGGTCCGGGGATTCACCCACCGTGCCCGGTTCACCGCATTCCCGTTGCGGTACGTGGACACGTCGTGCACCGCGAACCGCAGCAACAGGCTCTTCAGCGCGCACTCGGCGGCGAACCCGAAGAGGTGGTCGGCGGTCGGCCACCGCTGGTCGCCACAGAGATAGACGGCATCGTGGTAATGCCGCGCTCCGGCGAGGGCGTACTGCTGCTCCATCACCGCGTCCTGGGCTCTCACGTCTTCATCCGGCACGCTGCTGATCATAAGCGGCGAGGCTGCTCCGAAGGGGTGGATTCGCGCAGGTCATGGGCGGTCGAGCTTGCGTCAGGGACAGCGGGTGAGGGAAGGGGGCCCGACGCCGTGCCGCCGCCGCTCCCCATTGCCCTCACTCCTCGCCGCGAAGCTCCCTCAACGGCAGCCCTTCGAGGACCACCCACTCGCTCACCCGGTCCACCACGTCCACCGTGCGTCCCTCCAGCGCCGGGGTGGCCTGCGGGTCGTCCATCGGGACGAGCAGCCACAGGCCGTGCGGGGTGTCGGCTGGGCGGCGGGCCGACTGCTGCAGGGAGACCAGGAGTTCGCGGCCGCCGGCCTCCCAGTAGCGGGCCACCAGGCCGGCCCGGTGCAGCAGCGGGACGGTGCGCGGGCCCGCCTGCTCGGCCAGGTCCGCGCACCGCCGTGCCACGCGCTCGGCGGCGAGTCGGGTGTAGGAACCCAGAGCGGTGCCGAGGAGGCCGGTGGCGGTGAATCCGGCGTCCGCCTTCAGCAGGGCCCGCCAGGGCACCCCCTGCTCCTCGGCCAGCTCGCGCAGCGCGGTGAGGAACAGGTCGTCCAGGGCGATCGGGAGCACACTGCAGCGCTCGGCCAGCCGCTCGGCGAGGCCCGGAAGGTAGGCGCCCCTGACGGTCAGCGCCAGGAAACCGCCCCGGCGCAGCGCGTCGTCGAGGCGCAGGGCGAGGATCCGGCGCGGATCGCGCCCCTCGGCCAGCTCCGCCTGCGCGTCGCCGTAGAGGGTGCCGGTCCCGGGCACGGACGTCATGGTGTACGCGGGACGGCTCCGGTCGGGGTCGCGCGCGGGTGGGAAGAATAGCGAGCGGTCCCGGTCGTACTCCAGCGGGAAGCCGGCCTTGTCCAGGGCCTCCTCCAACTCCACGTACGTGAGGTCGGCCAGTACCGCCAGACCCGGGAAGCGGGAGCGGAGCCGGGCCAGCAGGTCATCGGCCCCGATGCCGATGGCGCGCCGCACCCCGGCCGCCGCCTGAGAGACGCGAAGTGCCCGGTCCAGACCGAGGTCCAGGGGGAACAGCTCGAACCGCGGAGAGACGCCGACACCGCCGGCCATCGACGCGGCCAGTGCCACCAGACGGGTGTCGGCCGGGGGGGCCATCCCCTCCGGTGCGGGCACCGCGCGCAGTTCGCGCAGGACGGCCTCCTTGCCCGGCAGCGGATCGCGGGCCGCCAGGGTCTGGGCGGCGTGGCCCAGCTCGGTCGCGTGATCGGCCAGTTCCACCGGGGTCGGGTCGTCGCTTCCGGGAAGGTCCTCCAGAGCCAGCAGGACCGAGCCGCCGCGCCGCAGCACGGCGATCCGGGGCGGAGGAGCGGACCCCTCCCCCTCCCCGTCTCCATCCCCGTGCTCGATCCCGTGGGCCTCGTCCGGCCGACGCGACTCGGCCTCGACCGCGGCCCGCACCACGGCCAGCGCCAGCGCCTGCAGGTCCGCGCGGTCCGTGTCGTCGTCCGCGTCCCGCGGGGCGTGCCTGACCCGGAGCTCGGCCGCGAGCTCGGCGGCCGTCATCACCCGGCCCTGCTCGGACAGTACGGTCACCAGCTCGTCGCGGACCCGGCCGAGCCAGGGCAGTGCGGCCCACTGCCCTATCGCGGCGCTCTGGTGCTGCGAAACGGTCGGCTGGCTGATGTCCAGGGCCCTGGCGATGGCCGGTTGGGAGGGCCAGCTCTCGGCCAGGGCGGCACCGGGCAGACCCAGGGTGGCCAGGACGACGTCCGGCCGTGGCCGGGTACGCCGTCCGGTCGTCGCCGCCGGGGTGAGCCGGGCGGCCAGGGTCTCCACCGACTCCAGCGCCTCCTCGGGGGCGTCGGCGGGCAGCGAGACGGGCTTTCTCCCCGCAGGGCGCTGCCGCAGCTCTTGGAGCCACTGCTTGCGCCGCCGGTTCAGCTCCTTGCGGATCACGTTCCCGGCGCCCCGGGCACGGGAGATCGAGTACGCCGGGACGTCCAGGAGCGCCTCCACGGTGGAGGCCCCGAGACCGGCCGCCACCGAGACGGCCCGCGGCGAGAGCCCCGCCGCGTCCAGCGAGGTCTTCGGCCCGGCAGCCGCGGCCGCCTGTTCCCGGGCGTCCTCCACGTCCTCGGCCTGCCGGTCCACCGTGGCCGGGGTGGTAGGGGGCCGGGCCGAGTCCGCCCGGCGGAAGACGTCCCGCCAGGCATCCTGCAGCAGACGCAGACTGCCGTAGCGCTGATCGAGATCTCGATCCAGTGCCTGGTGGAAGAAACTGGTCAGTCCCTCGCGCAGGGCGGACTCGAACAGCTCGTCAGCGACATGGAGCTCGGCGTCCGCGACGGTCAGCGGATCCACCTGGCCGTCGCCCCACACCGGTCGTTCGCCCGTGGCCATCTCGTACAGGGTGACCGCCGCCGCGTACCACTCGGCGTGATCGTCGTAACGGGAACGACGGCTACTGCCCAGGAACGGGTCGAGATAGCCGCGGGTGCCGGCCCGCAGATCCTGGTCGGGTGCGTCGGCCAGCGAGAAGTCGAACAGCATCAACTGCCAGGAACCGTCGTTGCGTTTGAACAGGCCGAGGTTGTCCGGCTTGATGTCACGGTGCCGCACCCCACGGGCGGCGAGAGTGTCCAGAGCGTCGAAGAGGTCGGTGCCGAACCGCTCCAGCTGTCCGTACCCGAGCCGCCCCTCACCGCGCAGCCGCGAGCCCAGGCTGACCGGCTCCCGGTCCTGGGAGGAACGGAAGCCGCCCGCGTACTCGATCTCCAGGACGGTGCGGCCGCCCACCTCACGCGGGTCGGCGAGCAGCTTGACGATGCGGCTGCCGCCGACCTCGCGCAGCGCCTTCGCCTCGGCGTAGAGACGGGCGTCCTTCTCACGGTCGAGAGCCACCTTGAACACCCGCAGGGAGGCTTCGTCGTAGGCGCCCTCTTCGGTGCGGCGAGCGACCAGGA
The DNA here is from genome assembly GCF_044763775.1 of Streptomyces sp. NPDC094448. Classification (NCBI taxonomy): domain Bacteria; kingdom Bacillati; phylum Actinomycetota; class Actinomycetes; order Kitasatosporales; family Streptomycetaceae; genus Streptomyces; species Streptomyces sp. NPDC094448. The sequence continues at coordinate 327,732 of NZ_JBIWGU010000001.1, forward strand.
TCGCGCGGGCGGTAGCGCCGGTGCCGAGGACCCGTACGACCTCCCACTCCTGGTCCAGATACTGCCCGGCCTTGGCGGTCAGCGGGTCGACCGTCACCGCCGCCGACCGTCCGGTCTGCGCGAACTCGGCCTCCGCGGCGTCGAGCAGCCGCAGGAACTCCTCGGCCGAGGTGAGCCGGTGCTGCACATCGGAGGCGGTGGCCCGGAAGACCAGGTCGTCCAGGGTGGCCGAGACGCTGTCGGAGACCGCGTACGGATGCAGTCCGCCCTCGGCGGCAAGCCGGTCTACCAGGGAGCTGCGTGCCTCGGCGGGCGGCTTCCCAGTCAGCAGGAGGTAGGAGAGGCTGCCGAGGCCGAAGATGTCCAGGTCGACCGGGTCGGCGAACTCCCGGGACGTCTCCGGGGCGAGATACACCTGGGCCGTGTCGGCCACCAGACCGGAGTCCAGCGGCGTGTCGGCCAGCGACAGATGGGAGCTGGATTCGAAGTCCCGGGCGGCCGTCTGCCAGTCCGCGATCCGCAAGGTCGGGTCCGTGCCGTCCTCGCGGGCGCTGACGTACACCGAGCGGGCGGCCAGCGCCCGGTGGTAGAGCGAGCGATTGTGCGCGTACCGCACGGCCTCGGCGAGCTGGCGCACTAGATCCAGACGTATCGCGGGGGAGAGGAGGCCCCCATAGGCGTTCAGGTAGGCGTCCAGCCGCAGATCGGCCTCGCGGTGCCGGAAGAGGATCGCCGGGCCGCCCTGGTGCTCGCGGATCTGCACGGCCTGGACAATGCCGCGGTGGTTGATCCCCTGCAGGACCTGGTACTCGCGACGGGCCGCACGGTCGAGGCGGCTGCGCTGCTCGGCGGACGAGTCCTGCCCCGACAGATAGATCCGGACCCGGCCGCTCTCCTTGGCCAGACTGTCGTCGCGGACCGCGAGGCGGTCCTCCCACCCAGGGCCCGCGTCCAGGGCCCGCGGCTCGAGGCGCCAGTCGTCCCCGTACCGCAGATGAGCGGTGGAGTGGCTGATCCCGACGCGTTTCATCAGCTGCTCGAGGCGGGCGCTGTCCTGCGGGGTGACCCGCCAGCTCTCCCGCTCCGGAGGGAGTCCGAGCAGCCCGTCCCAGATGCCGGGCAGCCCGCTTCCGGAGTCGTTCAGCCCGTAGACGGCGGTGCGCTGGAACTCGTCCAGCTCGCTCACCAGGGTGGCGTCGTGCAGGAAAACGGCCGGCTTGATGAAGGGCACCTTGCGTGGATCGATACCGGAGGCGCGGGCTGCCTGCTCCAGCTGGGCCTTGAGTTCCTTGGCCTTGAGATCGGTCAGGTGCAGCGGATTACGGAGCGTGCGCACCCGGTCGCTGTGGAACTGCCAGGTGTCACCGTGGTTCACCACCCGGCCTGGATGTCCCTTGAGCTCCAGGAGGTACACGCCACCTGGCACCGCGATCAGCAGATCGCACTCGTTGACCCGGCCGGTGACGCCGGTGAACTGGAATGTGGCCCAGGCCCGGTACGGCTCGGTCGCCGGCATCAGCCGACGGATGTGGTCCAGGCCCTCCTGCTCCCAGCGGAAACCGGAACGACGCGGCTGGAACCAGTGCTCACGGGCCGGCGGTGGACCGGGGCGAGGAGCGGACGGCCGGGGAGTCGACGACACCTGGGGGACCTCCGGTACGGGACAGGCGGGGACGGGCTTCACGAACGGTGGAGGGCGCCGGGGTGCGGGCCGGGTCCGGCGCATGCCCCGGACCTGTACGGAATCGTAGTCGCAGCGGGCTGACCGGCTGGTCCTGTTCGCGATCACCCTCCCTCGCTCAGGGCCCGAAGAATGCGCCACGATGACCGGTCGCGGTAGGTGGCAGGAGTCGGCGGTCCCCGCCGTCGCCTACGGGCCCGGGTAATGGGCCGCGTTCCTGCGCCTGGCGGGGCGCGGCTGACGGGCGTGCGAAAGGGCTGCACACCGCATTGCCGGAGTGAGGAGATTCGGGCGGCGTCCAGACCGTACGCCTCGCACTCGGTGTCGCTGACCCATTCCAGGCTCTCCAGCCGGTCGTGGAGTTTCCGCAGATCGAATTCCTCGGGGCGGCGTGCGCCCAGGTTCTCCCGCTCGCCGATGCTGAAATATTCGGCTGCGTCGTGCGGTGTCGTGGGAGCTGGGGATGAAGTCGCGCAGGGTGCGGCGAATCTGGATTAGTTCTTGCTGCCCTCGAACTTCAGCTCCGTGATCCACGGGCGTGATTCCGGGTCACCCTGTGAGCACGCGAAGGGCGTGTGATAGGCGGTAAGTCAGCGTCTCGCCTGCCTCCGACCGTTTTGGTGAGGAACCGGTAGAGCAGGTGCTTAGAAGGCGCTTGGTGACTCGGTGGGAGAGAGGCTTCTGACCTGCGGTGATGGGCTTGGCCTCTGTGTAGGCGAGCGAAGTTCTGGTGATTTCGGGAAGTGTAGGTGTGTGCGGTCATGAACCCATCCGGGCAGATGACGACGGGCGGCCGGCGCCGACATCCTGGCGCAGACGTTGCGAGCCCACCAGGGCTGATGGCGACTGCACCCAGCTCCTCTCCCGGTGAGCGAGGTAAACCACCACACCAGCCAGTCCGGTGTCTTTCCCCGCGCGCCGTCGGGCCCCGCTAGGACCCCGACGGCCGTGCGTCCGTATCGACCGGTAGCCGCCGGACGCTCTCCTCGATCTCCGGAAAGGGCCGCGCCGACCGCAGCGATAACCGGAGGCGAGCGTCGGCGCGGCCCTGTACGGTCGGCGACCATGAAGAAGTGGGTGGTCCCTGAGACTCGAACAAGCGCGTCCAACGCGCGAGCCGGACAATCGGTAAGGGGACGGGCACCCTCGAGGAGATCCAGGAGGCGCGGGACGTCCTGAGCAACTACCGTCTCGCCCACGCATTTCCTCTGAACGCGGTGACCGTGACCGTGCGGCAGCGAGCGCTCGACGTGAACCCGAACGCCATCGTGGCCGAGCGCCGGAAGCGCCTGCCCACGATCCTGGACAAGCTGAAGCGCCACCCCACGATGAGCGTGACCACCATGCAGGACTTGGGGGGCTGCCGGGTAGTCTTCGATACCGTCGCCGAGGTGGACGAGTTGGTCAGCGTCCTGGTGGACTTGCCACGGAGCAAGAACCGCGTCAAGAAGGTCTACGACTACCTACGTGATGCCCCAGGGCCACGCGACTCTGGCTACCGGGGTGTTCACCTGGTGTACGAGTACGGAGCCTCGAAAGAGGAGTACCACGGCTTGCGGATCGAGCTGCAGGTGCGCACGCTGCTCCAGCACGCCTGGGCGACCGCCGTCGAGACCATGGACTTGTTCTCGGGCAGCGAGCTGAAGTACGGGAAGGGCGAGGCGGACGTGCTCAGGTTCTTCGTCCTGGTCGGCTCGCTCATGGCGTACGAAGAAGGCACCATCCCGGTACCCGGCGCCGAGGGGACGCGGGAGGAGTTGGCGGCCGAGTTGGCGGGCCTGGAGGCGAACGTCGGCGTTCTGGAGCGACTACGGGGCTACGCGGCGATCGTGGGCGAGCACTCCAAGACGGACCGCCGGAACACCCTGACCCTCGAGCTCTGGCGTACCAAGGGACAGCTCACAGTGACGGTACACGAGACGCTGGCCGCCGCAGAGGCCCGGATCACCGAGTTGGAGGCATTGGACAACGAGGACCTGGACGCGGTGCTCATCAACATCGCCCGGATCAGCCAGCTGCGCGACGCATACCCGAACTACTTCGCAGACACCGGGCGTTTCACCGAGTTCGTCGTGGCGCGCCTATGACGTTGTGTCAGTTGGTGAGCGGCGGTAAATGATGAGGGCTGCGGCTATGCCGACGAAGCCCAGGAAGCGCCCGGTCGTGGAGTTTGGCCGGGCGCCGGCGGCGCGGTCCGCGGCGGGAACGGACGGGCGGAATCCCGCGCACGAGCGGTTGCAGACCGAGGCTGTCATGCGTGTTGGAGTCGGAGATGCCCAGCGAACGGGGCAGTCCGTTGCGGTCGGTGATCAGGTGGAATTTTCGATCCCGACTTGCCACGGTCGGTCGGATTCGGTCCGGTGAGTGGCCCCCTTTTGCCGCCCGGACGCTGACGGAGTCGATGGCGCATCGCGACCAGTCCAGCTCGCCCCGAGCCCCGAGTTCGTCGAGGAGCACCCAGTGCACCCTGGCCCACACCCGCTTTCGGCTCCACTGGGCGAAGCGCCGGTAGGCGGCGAGCCAGGCTGGTCCGAACACCGGAGGCAACTGCCGCCAGGTGCAGCCCGAGGTGGCCACGAAGATGATCGCCGCCAGACATTCACGGTCCCCAGCTCGGCGGCCGCCGCCCTGCGGGCGTATGACCTCCGTCGGCGGGACCACCTGCCGGAACAGCGGCCACAACCGTCTGGCACCAGCCGCTCGATCAGCTCCGTCATGGGCGGTTCAACGAGCGATCCCACCATCAGAAACGATGTCTAAGTGCCCTGACCAGCGAAAAGCCCTCCCGGACGGGAGGGTCCCGGCACAAGAGGAAGAGCGTCCCCGGCAGGACTCGAACCTGCGGCCGAGGCCTGCTTACCCGTGGGTACCCATGCTCCTGACCTGTGCTTTCTGTACGCAGCGGGTGGTGGTTGACCAGAACACCCGTCGATTTCGGGAAGACGGCGTCCGTAGCCTGCATGGCTGGGACGGGTCTACGCGCTGTGGGTCACGATTCGAGTCGACCTCGTCGGATTTGGTCAATCAGTGGCCCCGTGATGTTCCGGTTCGGCAGTATGCGCGGGAGGGGCGTGATTTGTCGGGCACCGGGATGTGGAGGGGAAGCATGACGATCGATGTGCTGCCGGTGACGGGGGAGCAGGCAGAGCTACTGACCGCCGCAATCGCCTTGGGTGATCGGTACACCAAGCGGCTGGGACTGCTCACTCCGCCCGCATACCGCAAGTATGCGGACGACGGTGGGCTGCTGGTCGCGTTGGAGGGCGACGAACTGGTCGGCTACGCCCTCTTTGGGCTGCCCAAGCGCAGTCAGCACGTGCGTCTCGTGCACTTGTGCGTCGCGGAGGAACGTCGAGGGAACGGGATCGCAGGGCTCTTGATCGCGGAGCTTCGTCGTCGCCAACGCCATCGGCTCGGCATCCGAGCCCGGTGCCGGCGGGACTACGGACTCAGCTCCGTGTGGAGTGCCCTCGGCTTCGTACCCAAGGGCGAGGGCCTTGGCCGAGGTAGTGATAGGGAAACCCTTGACACCTGGTGGCTCGATCTTGGTCATGATGATCTGTTCACCGAGGCGCAGAGCGACGCCCTGCTGGTCGTCGCCATTGACCACAGCGTCTTCTCCGGGCTTCAGGGCGCGGGTACCGCGAGGGCTGTTGAGGAGTCTCGGGCCCTTGAGGCCGGATGGCTCGCCGATCTGATCGATTTCACATACACGCCGCAGCTCCTCCGTGACGTGCGGGAGGTCGAGAGCCGAGAGGAGCGCAATCACCAACAAGCAGGTCTGCCCAGGCTCCGGGAGGCAGCGCCTGACCCCGGTTCGGTGTCGGCACGTCAGCAGGAGTTGATCACGGCAGTGACCGGGGAGCCACCAGAGGTCACGATCGACGAGAAGGTCTCTGGTCGGCTGCGCTATGTGGCGGAGGCGTCATGCGCTGGGCTGCAAGTGTTGGTGACGCGTGACCCAGAGTTGGAACGGCTGGCCGACGTCGCTTGGGGCGTAGCGGGTGTCAAAGTCGTTTCTCCGGCCATGGTGACCCTCCATGTCGATGAACTCCGTCAAGCCCAGGTCTACCGTCCGGCGGACCTCATGGGCACGGCGTTCTCTGCCGAAGAGGTCCGGCCCGGAAGTGAAGGAGAGCTGGTTGCCTTCTTCGAACAGGGTGCCAGTGATAGCGGTACCGACTTCGTGGAGCGGTTGAAGGCCCTTGCTGCGGATGGTGTGCTGTGGCACAGGGCACTCATCCGGGATGCTGAGGGGCATCCCGTGGCCTTGTGTGTGTGGGCCATGGACGGCCGCACGCTGAATGTCGCCTTCCTGCGCACGGCAGGGCACCCGCTGGAGCAGACGCTGGCTCGGCAGATGCTCTTCATGCTGAAACGAGTGGGCCGCGAACGGGGCGCGCAGGCAGTTCGTATCGCCGATCCGCACCTTTCCCCTGTCGCTATGTCGGCGGCGGGCGCCGACGGCTTTACGGAGGATGAGGGCGGCTTCACAGCTCTCCTTGTCGACCTGTCCGGACCGGCCGAGACTGTCTCCGTGCTGGCCGAAGAGATCGCGGCACGCGCTGGGCGTACGGCGCCGCGCCTAGACGCGCATGCGTCGCCCGAGATTGTGAGCGTGGCCGAGCGAATGTGGTGGCCAGCCAAGCTCGTTGACACGGCGCTGCCCTCCTTCATCGCGCCCGTGAAACCCCGATGGTCTACGGAACTTTTCAATGTCCCGGCCATGCTGATGCCGCGTGACGACGTACTGGGCATCAGTCGTGAGCACGTCTACTACCGGTCCCCCGGCCACCGTGGAGAGAGCGTTCCTGGCCGGATCCTTTGGTATGTCAGCGAGGGGACTGCCGGACAGCAGGGCTCGATGGTGATCGGCTGCTCGCGGCTGGACGAGGTGGTCATCGGCGACCCTGACACCCTGTTCTCGCGATTCGAACACCTGGGCGTATATGGTCGTGCCGAAGTGCGGGATGCGGCGAAGCCGGTGGGCAAGGTCATGGCCTTGAGGTTCTCGGACACGGAGATCTTTCCCGCGCAGGTGAGCCATGCGCGATTGACCGCGCTGGCTGCTGCGCTGGGGCTAAAGTTCTCGGTGATGTCGCTTTCGAAGATCGACAACGCGCTGTTCCAAGCCGTGTACGAAGAGGGGCACCGAAAGACGTGAGCGATCCGGAGCGCGCGATGCTGCTGTCTGTCCACCCTCGGTTCGCCACGGCGATCCTGGCCGGGACCAAGACGGTCGAGGTCCGCCGTCAGCGCGTCGCCGCTCCGCCCGGAACCCCTGTGCTTCTCTACGCGACCGCGCCCACGATGGCCATCGTCGGTATGGCTCGGATCGCTTCTGTGCAGGTTGCTTCCCCTCGTGAGGTCTGGTCGGCCAGTCGTACCACCGCCGGGATCAGTCGACGCGAGTACGACGAGTACATGAGTGGTGCGACCCGGGCCAGCGGCCTCTCGCTGGAGGAGCCGGTCACCTTCGAAGCCCCGGTACCGTTGGCCGCGCTCCGTGCGTTGGGCTCCTTCCATCCGCCGCAGAGCTACAGATATTTGACGGACGACGATCTGAGGAGAGTTGCTGCTGCCGCCCCCGACACGGGCGCGGCGCTCCACGGAGCATTGAACGATGCTGCTCCCGCGTAGGTGCGGTTGGCAGCCCGCTGCTGGGCGTGCTTCCCTCGCGGCATGTTGCCTGTCCCCGCTTCGCGGCAGAGTCAGGCCAGGGACCTTCGTACCGCGTCAGCCAGCGCCGTTGCCCGCAGATCACCAGGGCCCCCGATGACGTGGTTCATGACGTAGCCGAAGCCGATGCCGCGCTCAGGGTCGGCGAAGCCAAGTGAGCCTCCTCGCCCTGTGTGGCCGAAGGCACGCGGCCCGGTCATAGGGATATTCGTGGTGGGGAGCATGTACCCGGTGCTGAACCGGCTGGGTACCACCATCACCTGGTCCTGTCCGCTGGCCTGCTCTTCGATCGCCGCGGCCAGTGTCTCTGGGGTGAGTAGGCGGACCCCGTCCACCTCGCCGATCAGCGCGGCGTACATGCGCGCCAGTGCGTGCGCGGTGCCGATGCCGTTGGATGAGGGGAGTTCCGCGGCCTGGACCTCGGGGGAGTCGAAGTCGATGTTCGCCGGGTCGGTGACCGCGAACGCCCTGTTGCTGAACGAGTTCGGGTCGCGCCAGGCGGCGACGAGCTCACGGAGGTCTTTGGGGAGCGACTCCTCGGGCACGGTGGTGAGGTCGACGTCCGGCTTCCGGTACACCATGCGGCTGACCCGGTCGCGTTCACCGGGCGGCAGCCCGATGAAGAAGTCCAGCCCCAGCGGCGAGGCGATCTCCTCGGTGAAGAAGCGGCCCGGCGTGCGGCCGGACACCCGGCGGATCACTTCGCCGACAAGCCAGCCCCAGGTCCGGCCGTGGTACCCGTGTGCCGTTCCCGGAGTCCACTGCGGGTGCTGGGCGGCCAGGGCTGCCGTCATGGGGTGCCAGGCCAGTGCCTCGTCCAGCGGCACCGGCTCGTCGAGAGCGACCAGGCCAGCTTGGTGGGAAAGTAGCCAGCGCACCGGGATCTCCGCCTTGCCGTTCGCGGCGAACTCCGGCCAGTACTCGGCCACTGGGGCATCCAGGTCCAGCTCGCCCTGCTGGGCCAGCAGATGCGCCGCCGTGGCGGTCGCTCCCTTTGTCGCCGAGTAGACGAGTTGAAGGGTGTCCCGCTCCCACGGGCGGCCGGTGTCCGGATCGGCGACCCCGGCCCACAGGTCCACCACGGGGCGGCCGTCCTGGTAGACACAGACCGCCGCGCCGATGTCCTCGCGCCGGGCGAAGTTCGCCGAGAACTCCTCTCGTACCGGTTCGAACCTTGCCGCGACCTCACCGTTGATCACCGTCATGCCGCCCATCCTGGCACTCACGTACGCTCGCTCCGAGGGGCAAGTATCTGAGCAGCGGCGATCAGGCCGCCACGGGCACCGCCTGGAGGCGCTCGCGGAATTCCCGTACGGATGGGACGGCTCTGTGGGGTTCGAGCTGGGAGGAGAACTCCTTCAAGCGGTCCAGTGCCCGTACGGAGCTGACCTTGTCCTCCAGGAGCGCGGCGCCGTAGTTCGCGGCGTCCAGCGCCCCGTCCAAGTCCCCACCGGCCAGACGGGCCTCTGCCAGTCGGCTGGAACGGACGGCCTTGTCCCGGGGCGCCGCCCGCTCGACAGAGGTCACCAGCGAACGCGTCGCTCGCTCCACATGCCCCGCGCGGAGCAGCACCTTGCCCTCTGTCGATTTCACCTGCGCTTCGCCGAACCAGTCGAGCCAGTCCGGCGCGTCCCCCGCCGTCTGGCGCTCCCAGAGGGCAGCGGCGCGGTTGAGGGCTGTGCCGGCCCTCTGGTGATCGCCGTCGCGTGACAGCGCCTCGGCCTTGTGCAGGTAGAGAAAGCACTGCGCGGAGGGTGACAGGGTGCGGGGAGCGTTGTCGATACCGGTCGAGATCAGGTCGACCCGCTCGGCCGTGCGTCCGGCTTCGGAGACGTGGACGCCCATCTCGGCCAGGATGAAGGCGCCGAAGGCGTCGTCTCCGCCGGTACGGGCGCTGCGCAGCGCGCCGACGTAGTACCGCTGGCCTGCGGACCGCAGTCCTGCGTCGTACGCCATCCAACCGGTCAGGTGTGAGGTCCGGGCGGCCAACGCGTACAGGCGAACCCGGATGTCGTCTGTGTACCGGCCGCCGCTGAGCAGGCCCGTGACCAGGGAAAGGTCGCCTCGGGCCTGTTCCAGGAGCCGGGCCCCTCCCAACTGATCATCGAGGGTACGAAGGGTGCTGACGCGCTGCTCGATCGTTGTGACCATCACGTCGGTGACGCGGTCTCCGTTGATCGCCGAGGCGAACGCGGACGGTGCCTCGACCCAGCTCGACGCCAGTCCGGTCAGGGTGGCGCCGGTGATGGTGAGAAAGCCCCGTCGATCCAACCGTCCACTCCCCACGAGATCGGCCAGCGCCTCGACGGTGCCGGCCTCGGTCCACGGCGCGGTGAGCCCCGTCACCTCCCAGACCGGAAGCCACCGAGGCCAGCCCTCCGCTTGCGCCCGTTCGTACGGAACGGACAGCAGGTCGCTGAGCACGCGCTGGGCGTCCGCATCCGGTTCCTGGCCCTGCTCCCACTTCCAGACGGTCGTGCGATTCGTCGCCAGGGGGATGCCGAGCAGCTTGCCACGCGTCTGCATGAGGCGGGCGAACTCGGCCTTCCCCCATCCGCGCGACTGCCGGACGAAGGTCAAGGGGTGGATAGCTAAGGACTCACCGGGCACGTCATCACTCCTGTCGTATCCCAACAGGGCGGCCGGGCAACGCATTCCACCCCTGCATACGAGGGTGGCGTCCCCTGGAGAAACCCCCCAGAAACGTTCCGCACCCAAGGGGCCCGGCCGTTGACTGGACCTCAGTCGTCCTCGGGCCGGGCTCGCGCCTTCGCCTCTAGACGGACATTAGTTTGACGGCTTCGCTCGCGTTCCTGTCCTGGCGGAGTCGCCTTCCAACTCTGTGGAGGCATCCACCATGTCCTCGCTCGCCACCCGTCTCGTCCTCATGGGCAGGGAAGAGGAGGTCTCCATGGCCCGGCGCTCGGTCGTGGAGCGGGTCCGCGCGTGGGGCTTCATGGACGAAGAGACGACCGAGACGATCCGCCTCATCATCTCTGAACTGGTCAGCAACGCTGTGGTTCATGGCGAGGGACCTGTCACGATCACCGTTCTCGGGCGTCCCAGCGGCCTGCTGATCGACGTGAGAGACGGCAACCACGAGGCTCCCCGGACAGGGAGCTTCGGCACCGAGAACGAATGCGGCCGGGGCCTGGCCCTGGTGGACGCCCTTGCGGTGCGGTCCGGATGGGAGCCGCTCGGGCGCGGCAAGCGGGTCTGGGCTGAGGTCGCCCTTCCGGTGCGGAGACCGGTTGGTCCTCGGCCGCCCTGTGAGCCCCAGCTTCGCCCGGCCGTCTGATGTATCCGCTTCGCCCGTCGCCTCTTCCCGACCCGGACCTCGTCTTCCGGCCCACGCGCCGAGACATTGACCCGAGCACGGGGGAGCCCACCGCCCACGCCCTGTGGGACCGCCACGAGTGGCAGCCGTACGGCGAGTGCTGGCTGTGGTGCGGACGGCAGAACGTCGAGGTGACGTGGATCGGCCCGGTCCGGTCCAGCGGAATGCATGCGTCCCTGTACGCCTGCCGGGCCTGTCTGTACGAGCTTGATCAGCGGGTCCTGGACGCCAACATCCGCTGGGACGCCCGCCCCGCGCGCTGACGCCGTGACGAGGTCTCCGAACCTCCGGCCACCCGTGCCCTATGTCATCCGCACCCAGCACCACCAACAAGGGTGCGGCCCCCAGCCTCCACCGGAATGCCGGCGGGAGGAACCCAAGAGGAAGGAGAACAACGAGGTGGCAGAGAACACGACACCGTCGTCGGCCCGGAACGGCCTCCTGGTGGCGGTCGAGGAGCTGACCTCCGTCCACGACCGGTACGACAGCCTCCGGTCGGACAACGCCGGTAGCTCCGGCGACTCGCCGTGGCCCGGAGGCGACGGCAACCTGCACGACAGCGAGTAGCGGGCGGCGGTGGGGTCCGTGGTTCTCCCCGCGGACCCCACCGCTCCCTATCAGCCGATCTCACGAGGAGGAAACGATGGAACACCGGTTGATCAGCGCCATCGAGACGGCGCTCGGGTGGAACGGCGCGGGCGAACTCGGCAAAAACTTCGCACGCGGAAGTATCGGCGACCCGGGCCTGATTTCGCGCGTACTCACCCCGAACCGCCTGCTCGACATCGTCATGCGCCGGAGCATGAACCGCCCGCAGTTCCGGGTCTTCCAGGAGAGCAAGGAAGTTCACCCGGCCATCTACTTCACGGACAGCGTCAGCCCCCGGGGCCAGAGCATCCCCATGGTGAACATGCACAGCCTCGGCCGGCTGCTGGGGGAGGGGGCCACGGTGATCCTTGACCAGGCCAACGTCTTCGATCCGACGATGGAGGTCGCCTGCCGGGCGCTCCAGTGGTGGTCGCACGAGCGCGTCCAGGTCAACGCGTATCTGACGACGAACGAGGCGTCGGGTTTCCCTCTGCACTGGGACGACCACGACGTGGTGATCGTCCAGCTGGCGGGCGAGAAGGGCTGGGAGGTCCGCGGCACCTCCCGTGCCGTGCCCCTGTACCGGGACGCCGACCCCAACGACACCCCGAGCGAAGAGATCATCTGGTCAGGGGTGCTGAAAGCTGGCGACGTGATGCACATCCCCCGCGGTCACTGGCACCAGGCAACCCGTAACGGCCACGGGTCGGGGAAGAGCCTCCACGTCACCTTCGGGATCACCAAGCGCACCGGCGCGAGCTGGCTGGCCTGGCTGGGCGACTGGTGCCGGGAGCAGGAGATCTTCCGTCACGACCTGGACCGTCGTGACGGAGAGGCGTTCCACGCCCTGACGGAGGTCGCCACCCAGTTGGTCGCCGAGCGCTCGCCGGCCGACTTCCTGGCCGCGTACGAGCAGGCGATGCCGCTTCCCCGGCAGGTCCCCTTCCTGGACGTCTTCGGATCACTCGACGCCGTGGTCTGCACCACCCACTTCCCTCCGCGTATCGAGGAGAACGGCGAGACCGTCGACGTCCTGGCCTCGGGGAAGAAGCTGACCCTCCTGGCCAAGGCCCTGCCCTCGCTGCGGCTGCTGCTGAGCGGGAGGCCCGTGCCGCTGGACCGGGCGGTCTCCGTCGTCGGGTCCGAAGCGGTGGAGGTCGCCGAGATCCTGGTGAAGGAGGAGCTGTGCGCGGTCTTCACCCCCGAGTTGTCCTCGGGCTACACCGGTCTCGTCACGAACGCCGCCTCCTGACCGGAGCACTGGATCTCGGCGTCACCTCGATCGACACGAGCACCAACTACCTCGGCTTCCACTCGCATACCGTCCTGGCGCGGACAGCCGGCGATCTCCTGCCCAGGTTCACGGTCTCCACGAAGGTGGGCTATTTCCCCGGACGGGAACGGGCCGAGCACTCCCTGGACCCCGTGCGGCTGTACGAGGCCGTGGAACACGCCGCCCGGGATCTCGGACGGGAGCCCGACCTGGTGTTCCTGCACAACCCGGAACACTCCCTCGGTGACGCCTCCAACCATGGCCGGGACGTACTGGCCCAGGCGTGCGCGGTGCTGGACGACGCCGTGTCGAAGGGGCTGTGCGGTGCCTGGGGCGTGGCCTCCTGGGATCCGTCCCCGCTGGTTGGCCTGGTCGATCCGACGACGCCGAAGCCATCGGTCCTCATGGCGCGAGCCGGGCTGCTGGTCGGTACCAGAACGCTCGACGCCGCCGAAGCCCTCGCGGCGGCCTGGGACCTCGGCCGCAGTCGGTTGTGGGGCATGAGCCCCTTCGGGGGAAGCACGGGGGACCCGGTATGGGGTCGGATCGACCCCCGGGTCTTCCTTCGGGGCGGTGAAGGATTCTCCCGTGTCCAGGCGGCCTTTCGGGCCTCGTACTGCCTCCCGGGTGCCGGGACCATGGCCGTGGGTACGGACGATCCGGCTCATCTGGGCGAACTGCTCGACGCCCTGGCCGCCGAGCCCGATGAGCCGACGATCCACGATTACCGCACCCTCCTCCGGGAGCGGGCGATGGGTCAGCCGGCCTGAAGCTCCGCGATGCCCTGCCGTGCCCTGTGCCGGGCGGGTTCGATCCGAGGGTCTTCCGGGTGTGCGTCCGGTCCAAGGATCTTCGCGCACACGAAGAGCGTCATCAGCTTGCCGTCCCGGCTCTCGAAGTCGTGCCTCCGCTCGCGTCGTACGCGGTCGGCCAGAGCGGGGACGGCGAGCGAGGCGGCCCAGAGCGTCGCGGAGTCGAGCCCGTGAGGGGCGTTTCCCCAGTCCTCCCAGTCGAAGAGGGAGAAGACGGGTGCGCTCATGTTGGCCCAGTTCAGGTCGGCGTGGGCCGGAACCCATTGTTCAACGGTCGTGTCGATCACCTCGGGGAACACGCCCCGGATCGACCTGCTGACCAGCTCCTGTGTGATTGTGACGGTGTCCGGAGTGGCTACGCGCTTGGTCGTGTTACGTGCGAGCGCGTCCAGTGAAGAACCGAAGTCCCGCCACCACTCCTCCGACAGCGTCGGCTCTTCCGCCAGGACGGCGGTCCCGATCGGCGTACCGGGAAGAAGGTCGGACTCGTCGGCACGCCACATCACCGGCTCGTCCGCGTCCTGCCAGACCACACATCCCCGCCACGCGGGCTGGGCGACGCCCTCAAGGCGCGCTGCGCTCTCCGTACCGTTCCATCCCTGGTCGGTGATTCTGTCGAGCGGCCGACGTTCCACCCGTACCCAGGTGTCGCGGTCGGTCCGTGCGCCGACGGATCGGCGTTTGCGTACCACCGTGCTGGGGTCCAGTCGGGTCTGAAGGGACCGCTCGACGCGGTCAAGAACCTTGTCGACCGGCTCGACTCGGAGGTCGACAGAGCGGACAGCGGAGACCGAGTGCGTCATGCGGGGACCGTAGCAGCGGGCCGCGGTGCCACGGGGGCATCTGAGCCAAGAGGGGCGAGCGGTTACCTGATGCCTACGGCGTGCCCCGGGTACAGCGACGGCCTCCTTCGGACGCAGCGAAGGAGGCCGTCAGCGGTTGGGCTATCGGCGTGGACTGGGCCGTGGCGTCGGACTCAACGGCGTCGCGGCGACGGGCTCGTTCTGGTACACGACCATCGGCCTTGCAGCCCTGGTCGAGCGTGCCTGAGCTGCGAGGGCGCGGGCGCTTGGCGGTGGCCGGTGGGCGAGACGGCGGATCCGCCAGGTGAGGACCTCCGCAGGGGAAACGGCGTCATCCAGGGTGCGCTGGTGGGTCGCGACCTGGAGGAGTCGTCGTGGGTCATGCCCTTCGGTTTCGGCCTCCGAGAGCGCTGTGGCCAGGGCGGGCCAGGCGGGGTCGGTGAGGACCGTCTCCCCGTGATCGGGGATGACCGTTCGGATGTGCTGGGCCAGCCATGCGGCCTTGTCCGTCGGTGGCCTGCGGTCGGTGAGGGCGGCCAGGGGCGCGGTGGCTGCTTGAGCGTAGGCGGCTCGGAGATGAAGCAGGGTCTGTTGGGCGGCTGCGACTTGCTGGTCGTGGTGGCGGAGCCGGTGCCAGCGGATGGTGGCGATGACGGCCAGGAGAGCCATGTCGAGGAACATCGCCAGTCCGCTGCTGTCACCGCTAGCTGGTGCGGTTCGCAGGGCGCGGATGGCTCCGCGCAGGGCTCGGGCCTGGTCGTGCCGGGCCCGGACCCGGGAGCGGGTTGCTCGTTCGAAGGCCGTGGCGGCTTGACGGAGCTGGGGACGGAGGTCGTCGGGGGCGACCAGCGGCAGGGCGTCGAGTGCTTCTCCGAAGGCGGCGATGTGGGCCTGGGCGGCTTCGTCGTCGGCCTGGTCGAGGTGGCGGGGTATGCGTTCGGTCGCGGCGGTGGCCTGGTGCCAGGGGTCGGGCCTTCGGCGGGTTCCGGTCGGGTCGGTCGGCAGTGCTTCGGTGGCGTCGAGGCGTTGGCGGATCTGGGGGTAGGAGAGGTCGGGGGCGAGCTTGGAGCCGGAGAACCAGATGGGCTCGCCCTGAGCGTTGGTGTCGCCGCTGAGTGCGATCTTGTAGCCGCGTATGTCGCCGGACGGGAAGCGCTGGACATCGACGAGGACGCCCTCCACCCCGGTCAGTACGCGGATGAACTCCTCTGGACTGGTGGAGGCGGCGACCACGGTACGGACGGTGGTACGCAGGTGCTCGCGGGTGGTCGTCCGCCGACCGGTCCGCAGTGCCTTCTCCTTCTCGGCGCGGGTGGGGCGCTGGGCGGCGGTGCGGTCTCCGCGGACGAGCTGCCGGAGGCCGTACTCCTTCTCGATGGAGGCGAGCTCGCGGTCGGCATTGAGGTAGTCGTGCCAGTTGCGGGCGGGGCTCAGGTCGCTCCGGACTTTGGTGGCGGCGATGTGGATGTGGTCGGGGGCGTGGCGCACAGCCACCCACCGGCATCCGTCCGGGTCTCCCTCGGGGGCGATGCCGGTGGCCGCGACGATTCGCCGGGCGATGTCCGCCCACTCGTCGTCACTGAGAATCCGATCCTCAGGTGCGGCCCGGATCGAGCAGTGCCACACATGCTGCTTGGGTCCCCGGCCGAGCCGTCTGGCCTGCTTGACCCGCAGGTCCAGGTCGGCGACGAGGAGCTTCTTGGCGGCGTCGAAGTCATCGGCCCGGCCGGGGTCCGGGGCGAAGCCGTCCCAGGAGGCGACCAGGTGCGGGTCGGTGTGGTCCTTGGCCTCCTTCGTGTCGAACAGGTACCGGATGAGACCAGCGGTGCTCTTCCCGCTGCCGACCCTCGCGATCATTCGGCCGCCTTCGCGGAGACGGTCTCGTTCATGACCCCGGCGACCTTGGCGATAGTGGCGCGCACAGTGCCGAGGGTCTGCTGGGCGCGGTCGAGGAGGGCGGTGTCCCCAGGGTGGGGAACGCCTCCGGTGTTCAGCCGGCGGGCGATCTGGTTGACGTTGTTTCCGATACGGGCCACCTCGGTACGCAGGGCGTCGAGCCGGTCGAGGCGGTCGTCGAGGCTGGTGCGCTGCCCGGGCAGGCCGCTGGCGAGTTCTCCGTCGAGGTAGGCCATGACCACGGCACCGACGAAGTGCGCGCTGGCTATCTCCAGTTCGCGAGCCTTGCCGACGATCCGGGCTTTCTCCTCGGCGCTGTAGCGGACATCGACGCGTTCCTTGCGCCGGACCTCTTTGCGGCCCCGTCGTCGTGCAATGCGGCGCAGGGCGGCCTCGTCAGCGGCACGCACGACCCCCGTCCTCGGCGCGCCCTCGCGCCGAGGGCCCGCCTCCGCCACTCCCGGGGCGGAGGCTTCCGCGTCGGTCCGGCCTGTGGACGGTCCAACGCCATACCTTGCTCCGCCCGGGGCGGGGGCAGCGGTCGTTCGTGTCTGGAGGGAGGGTCGTCTGCTGTGCTCGTCGGGCAAGAGGTCTGTTCCGTTCGGGTCGTCGACAGAGGTGAGGGCAAGAAGAGTTGGTAGGTGGGGCGGCGTTGGTCCGGGACCACAGCTGTCGGCCGGTGGAGGGATGGTCGCGGACCAGCGGGTTGGTCCGCTGGTTCGTGGCCCGCAAACCGCGGTCCGCAGTGGTCGGGCGGACTTCCGCTACCGGGTGAGACCCGCGTTGACCTGCGGAAAGCCTGGTCCGCAGACCGATCCGGTCCGTGCGGACCAGAAGTGCCGCCGTACGCGTCTGGTCCGGGGCATGGACCGGACCAACCTGCGGACCAGTTCTGGACCGGACCGGTCGTGGTCGCGGACCAAGGTAGGCGGGACGGCAGCGGTCAGTCCGAGAGCCGCTCCAGGGGGATTCCGAAGGCGCCCATGGGCGGATCCTGGTTGAAGTACGGAGTGTGGGCCCCGGGACCGGACGCCGCACCCGATCCCGTCTTCGTCGGGGCGTTGACGATCTCGTTCACCAGGCTCGGCAGGGTACGGGGGTGGAGGCTCTTCGCCCGCAGCCGGTCCATGGCCTGCCGGAGCACCGTCGGTTCGAAGCCCTCGTTCAGCAAGCCGCTCACCTGCTTCGTCAGCTGCCCGAGCACGTCGCGGGGCGGTCGGCGGGTGCAGTCGGCCGCGTACTCGGCGACCAGGTCCGTGGCAGATGGGATGGCGGGTGCGGGTGCGGGTGCGGGTGCGGGTGCGGGGCGCCCCATAGGTACAGATCCAGGATCCAAGATCCTAGATCCAGGCAGTGAGCCCTCACCGAGGGCTCCGTCAGCCGACCGTGAAGCCTCACGGAAACTCCGCTGACCTGCTGTTTCTTCCATCGGTGCGGCCTCGGGGTCTGCTGCGGCGTCGGGCTTCTCCTCCGGATGGGGTGTGGATCGTACGGGTGTCTCGGCGCGGTCCGGCTCGGGGGCGAAGTCGGGCGAAACCGGCCGTGTGAGTTCTCCATGAGGGCTCACTGAATCGCCGGTCGCGTGCGGCGCCGAGCCGGTGCCGGCAGTGGGGCACCGCGGTGATCGGCACCGTCCGCAGTGCTGCGCGGGCTGGTGGGCCGGGCAGCGGGGGAGACGCGACTCGGACGGGCGGTTGATCTTCTGGTGCCGGTCCCAGGTGGCGATGTGCAGCCAGGTGCGTCCGTCGCAGCCGGTGTACCGGCAGATCAGCCCGGTCTCGGCGAGTTGCCGCAGGTCCTCTTCCACATCGGTGGCCGTGTGCTCCGGCCGTAGGGCCCACAGCCGTCCGGCGATGATCGCCGCGCTGTCCCGGAAGCGGCCGGAGTCGTCGGCCTGGGTGAGTAGACCGATGAACGTGAGCACGGCGGTCACGCTCACGGCGGCGAGGTCCTCAGACTCGAACGCTTCGGGCTTGATGGTGCGTATACGGGACAAGGCGGAAACAGTCCTCACCCGGCGGGCACAGCCCACCGTTGCTCGTCACACGGGAAGGGAGGTCGATAAGAGAGGGACGACAACACAGCCACACCCGACCGGGGAAAGTCCAGCCCTGTTCGGCCCTATCTCCAACGGCAGAACAGCAGGGGGTTCGATGGCGTGTCGGGGGGTTGTCGAAACGGTAGGGCACGATCCCCGGTTGCCGAAATCATCCGGCCCGCAAGGCATTTGGGGAGTGGTGAGGATGGGTTTATAGCAGCGGTTCCCCGGTTCGCCAAACCGGGGATCGTTCCTACCGTTGGTGGAGTAACCGCAGATCAGTGCGGTGATCGCTGCTCCCGTACCCGAGGAACCACTTGCCGCTTCCCGCCCGCCGTCTCCCCGACAAGCTGACCGTCGACGATTTCTGCGCCGCGACTACGAGAACTGGCTGACCGACCGTGAGGACCGTGCGTGATCAACCGGTCCTTCAAAGTCCGCTTCTACGCCACCGAGATCTACCGGGGAAAGCGCAGGACCAGCTACACCGTCCGATGGTCCGTCAACGGCAACCGCCACGGACAGAGCTTTACGACGAACGCGCTCGCCGAGTCCTTCCGTGCCACCCATCGCGTCGCCGCGAACAACGGAGAACCCTTCGATACGGGTACCGGTCTGCCCGCATCGCACACCCCACCCGCCGCCGGGGCCACCTGGTACGAGTTCGCCCTCCAGTACGTCGACATGAAGTGGCCGCGGATCTCCGCCAACAACCGCAAGAACACCGCCAAGGCCCTCACCAAGGTCACCCTCGCTCTGCTCCGCACCGACCTCCCGGACCGCTTCGACCCGGTCGAGGCACGCCGGGCGTTGCGTGAGTACGCCTTCAACAAGCTCCGGCGTGACGAGGCCCCGTCCGAGGCCCGCGCCGTCCTGGCCTGGATCGCTCGCAACTCCCTCTCGATGAGTGCCTGGGAGGACGGCAAACGCGTCGCCGCCGTCCTGGACGCGTTCAACGCCCTCCTCGACGGCATCCGCGCTGCCGCCAGCTCGGTCAAGCGCGAGCGGCGTATCCTCAACGTGGCCCTGAAGTACGCCGTCCGGCAGCAGATCCTTACCGTCAACCCGCTGCCCAAGGGCAAGGAGGACGACGTCGCCCCGAAGGCCGCCGACGCCGTCGACAAGCGGTCCCTGCTCAACCCCGCCCAGGTGGCCGCTCTCCTCAGCTGGATCGCCGGCCGCCCCCGCACCGGTCATCGGCTCCACGGCTTCTTCGCCACGCTGTACTACGCGGGGCTGCGGCCTGAGGAGGCCGTCGCCCTCCGTGTCGCATCGGCCACCCTGCCCGCCGAGGGCTGGGGCGAACTGCTCGTCCACACCGCCGAGCCAGAGGTGGGCAGCCACTGGACCGACGACGGCCGGGTCCACGAGACCCGTCACCTCAAGGGCCGCGCCGAGGGCGACACCCGCCCCGTCCCCGTCCCCCCGGCACTCGTCGCCATCCTCCGCGACCTGATCACGACGGACCGCCTCCAGCCCGGAGACCTCCTTTTTCCCGGGGAGAAAGGTGGACTGCTCGCCGGGTCCGTCTTCCGCCGTGCCTGGAACAAGGCTCGCCGGGCCGTGCTGCCGCCGCACGTGTACGAATCACCGACCGGGAAGCGCGTCTACGACCTGAGCCACACCTGCCTGACCACCTGGCTGAACAACGGCGTTCCACCCGCCCAGGTTGCCGCTTGGGCCGGCAACAGCGTGCCCGTACTGCTCGCCACGTACGCCCGCTGCGTCACCGGCCAGCTCGCCGAACTCCAGCAGCGCATCGAAGGTCCGCAGCAGCTTCCCGGGACCGGGCTCGTGCAGAGGGATCATCATCAAAACTTGGGGAAGTTTTCGGGAAGAACAGCCGCCAGGAGCCGTCCCAAGCCGCCCACAGCCGGACTCCCACCCGTGTCGCCAGGAGGCCCCGGGGGCCTCGCTGGCCCCTCCCGGCGTACCAGCTAAAAGCCCCTGAACAGCAAAAAGGCCCTCCCGGACGGGAGGGCTGCGGCACAAAGGGAAGAGCGCCCCCGGCAGGACTCGAACCTGCGGCCAAGCGCTTAGAAGGCGCTTGCTCTGTTCCGGCGCCTTCACTTGTTCAGGTTGAGTGCCTGATGAGTAGGCCTCGGCGATTCCGGCACCCGCGTGCCGATTCGCCGACGGCAGACGCATCGATCCCGCAAGGGACTGGAATTGTGCGGCGAAGCAAGTAAACTAGAGCAGCTCGCGGGGGGAGTGCGGCGTGAGCGGTGCAAGATAGCACGGGATCGCCGGTTACCGAAACCGACGATTCTCCTGATCATTGAAGTAGTTCGGCCACCGTGTGATTCACGTGGGATGGCCGGACAGTTCTGTCTGTCCCTCTGCCTCACCCTCAAGGACCCCCTATGCGCGCGATTGTTTATAGCAGGACGTCTCATCTGACCGATCGGCAGCGCTCTTCGATCCTGGACTGGGCCGCCGAGCAGCCGCAGAACGGGCTCGCTCTTCGGGCTTTCCTGGCATCTATCGCTCTCGCGGCGTTGCGGCCGAAGGAATCCCTGGCGCTGCGTGTTCGGGACATGGAATTCGCGGACGACGGCCGCGGTTGGCTCCTTGTCCACCCTCAGGCACCGGAGCGCTGCGAGAAAGACTCGGACTGTGCAGGGGATGTGCGGCGTGTTCCCCTCTGCCGTCAGTTGGCGACGATCCTGAAGGAGGAGGCCATCCGGCGCAATCTCCGCCCTGATGACGCGATATTCGTTCTCGATGACGGACGGTCGCTGACCGCCCAGATCTACCGGAACGTCTGGTGGCAAGCGCGGGCGGCGATTCTGGAGGCGGATGAAATCGACTTGTCGCTCGGTAGGAATGTCTCTGACCTGCGTGACGCATGCATCGCGGCGTGGCTGAAGAACGGTGACCAGACAGTGGCGCACATTCTTGCGGTGGCCGAGTGGGCCGGAATGAGCGCTCCTCGCCTCGCCGAACGTTTCGCGCCCTGCCTTCGCATGCCGACACGGGACGAAATCCCCTGGGATCAAATCGAAGCCGCCATGGCTCTTCCCGACCTGCCGAGTGATTCGAAATCAGCTCCGCAGCGACCGTAGCCCGTACTCCGAGTCCCGGCTCGGCCGTAGATACTCCCTGCTGCACGACAGGCACCGGATGGGTGGAGAAGCGATTTTCCGCTCACCCGGGCCCACCCCTTCCGTACCTCACAGAGAACCTTTGATGCCCGTACGACCTTTGCTTGCCCCCACGGCTTCTTCGGTAGCCGTACGCACGGCCTTCCTGACAGTGAAGGACGCTGCTGATTACCTCGGCCTCTCACCCCACACCCTTTACGTCTGGCGCCACCGTCGGCAGGGACCACCGAGCTTCCGCATGGGTCCGCGTGGCCGCGTCATGTACCGGCGCGATGCCCTCGACGCCTGGGTTCGTGAGCAGGAGCAGGCCGACTCCCGTTCCAATCCAGATCTCAACCCGCTTACCGCCGCTCTTCGGGAGCGGCCCGCTCGCCTTCCCAGCGCCTGACACTGCGAGCGCCATCCCCGTCCCCATCGTCAAGGAGTTCCACCTGGCCGGCTACATAGAAGACCGATGGCTCAAGAAGCGCCCCAACCCGAAAACCGGCAAGCGTGAACGGACCGCCCTCTACGGCAAGTGCACCCGCTACCGCGTCAAGGGCATCCCCGGTGTCAAGGACCGTTCCTTCGACGCGCTTCAGGATGCCAAGACCTGGCTCGCACAGGCCCAGACCGATGCACGCCGGGGCGAGTTCGTCGATCCGCGCGACGGCGCCATCTCCCTCAAGGACTACATCGCAACCCACTGGTGGCCCACCCAGAGCGGTGACCCATCCACGATCGAGCGGATCGAGCAGAGGGTACGGCGACACATCCTTCCCCACCTGGGTGCTCAGCCGCTCAACGCCATCGGCACGGAAGTCCTGCGCCACTGGAAGAAGCGGCTGGAGAAGGACCTCGGTCCGACCTCCATCCGTCTGGTCTGGGCGACGCTCTCCAGCATCCTCCAGGCCGCGGTCGAGGACCGTCGCCTCGGCCGCAACCCATGCCGGTCCAGCACGGTCGGGCCTCCGCCCGCGGCGCCTGGCAGGGTCGAGGCGTGGCCGCCCGAACGGGTCCTGGCCGTACGAGAGGCCCTGCCGGATCGCTACCGGCTCCTCCTCGTGATCGGAGCAGGACTCGGGCTCCGCCAAGGGGAGGCGCTCGGGCTCTCGGCGGATGACATCGACTTTGAGAAGGAGGTCGTCCACGTCCGGCGGCAGATCAAGATGGTGCGGGCCAAGCTGTGCTTCGCGCTTCCGAAGGGCCGCAAGGTCCGGGACGTGCCGCTGCCGTCCAGCGTGGCCCGGGCCATCCGGCAGCACATGAAGGAGTTCGCGCCGGTGCCGGTCACGCTGCCCTGGGACGACCCGACTCCGCCCAAGACGCCGGTGGAGGCCAAGCATCGACGGCCGAGGACTTACAACCTCCTGGTCACGGGACGCGAGCGGAAGGCCATCAACCGGAACTACTTCAACTCCTACGTGTGGAAGCCCGCTCTGGCCACGGCGGGCGTGATCGCCGCGCTGGACGAGAGCAGCACCGACGGCGCTCGCGTGTGGGAGCCGTCCCGGGAACACGGCTTCCACGCCCTGCGCCACTTCTTCGCCTCCGAGGAATTGGAGGCTGGCGAATCGGTCGTCTCTCTGGCCCGCTGGCTGGGGCACTCCGATCCCGGGTTCACGTTGCGGAAGTATTCCCACTTCCTGCCCCGTGCTGGCGCACGGGGCAGCGCCGCCATCGACGCGATCTTCGCGTAGCTGCGGCTGCGGTCGGTCGGTAGAGCCCGTGGAGCGTGGCTCGTAGCCCGCCGCAGGCCCAAAGTCCCAGAGAAGTCCCACAGATGCCGCCGCACCCCTCCCTGACCCGCTAAATGGCAGGTCAGACGGGGTGTGGCGGCATCGTCGTATCAAATGTCGCGGAAGATTTCGATCTGCGCGCCCACGGAGTTCAGCCGCTCGGCCAGCTCCTCGTAGCCGCGGTTGATGACATACACATTGCGGAGTACGGACGTACCCTCCGCCGCCATCATCGCCAGCAGGACCACCACCGCGGGGCGGAGCGCGGGCGGGCACATCATCTCCGCCGCGCGCCAGCGGGTGGGGCCTTCGACGAGGACGCGGTGGGGGTCGAGCAGCTGGAGCCGGCCGCCGAGGCGGTTGAGGTCGGTGAGGTAGATGGCCCGGTTGTCGTAGACCCAGTCGTGGATCAGGGTCTGGCCCTGGGCGGAGGCCGCGATCGCCGCGAAGAACGGGACGTTGTCGATGTTCAGGCCGGGGAACGGCATGGGGTGGATCTTGTCGATCGGCGCCTCCAGTTTGGAGGGGCGGACCGTCAGGTCGACCAGGCGGGTACGGCCGTTGTCCGCCGTGTACTCGGAGGAGCGGTCGTGGTCGAGCCCCATCTCCTCCAGGACCGCCAGCTCGATTTCGAGGAACTCGATGGGCACCCGGCGGATGGTCAGCTCGGATTCGGTGACCACCGCGGCGGCCAGCAGGCTCATCGCCTCGACCGGGTCCTCGGACGGGGAGTAGTCGACGTCCACGTCGATGGTGGGCACCCCGTGGACCGTGAGGGTGGTGGTGCCGATGCCCTCCACCTCGACCCCCAGCGCCTCCAGGAAGAAGCAGAGGTCCTGGACCATGTAGTTGGAGGAGGCGTTGCGGATGACGGTGACGCCGTCGTGGCGGGCGGCGGCCAGCAGCGCGTTCTCGGTCACCGTGTCGCCGCGTTCGGTCAGGACGATGGGCCGTCCGGAGGACGTCGGGCGTTCGACGCGTGCGTGGTAGAGGCCTTCGGTCGCGGTGATGTCGAGACCGAAGCGGCGCAGCGCGATCATATGGGGTTCGATCGTCCGGGTGCCGAGGTCGCAGCCGCCCGCGTACGGCAGCCGGAAGCTGTCCACGCGGTGCAGCAGCGGGCCGAGGAACATGATGATCGAACGGGTGCGGCGGGCGGCCTCGGCGTCGATGGCGTCCAGGTCCAGCTCGGCCGGGGGCACGATCTCCAGGTCCATGCCCTCGTTGATCCACCGGGTGCGGACGCCGATGGAGTTGAGGACTTCCAGCAGCCGGTAGACCTCTTCGATCCGGGCCACCCGGCGCAGCACCGTACGGCCCTTGTTGAGCAGGGAGCCGCAGAGCAGGGCGACACAGGCGTTCTTACTCGTCTTGACGTCGATGGCGCCGGAGAGCCGGCGGCCGCCGACGACCCGCAGATGCATGGGTCCGGCATAGCCGAGGGAGACGATTTCGCTGTCGAGGGCTTCCCCGATGCGCGCAATCATCTCAAGGCTGATGTTCTGGTTGCCGCGCTCGATGCGGTTGACCGCGCTCTGGCTGGTGCCGAGCGCCTCGGCGAGCTGGCTCTGTGTCCAGCCTCGATGCTGCCGGGCGTCGCGGATGAGCCTGCCGATGCGTACGAGGTAGTCGTCTGCCATGCGGTTGAGGTTATCTCAGATATGAGATGAGGCGCGCGCTGGGGGTGTCAACCGGGTGAGTCGGCGCGCCGGAACCGCCGCGGTTATGACGCTCCGTCGGATCGGCGGCCGGGGCAAGTGGAGGCGGTCCGTCCGGGTGTTGTGGTGGTTCTTCTGCCCGGCGGCCGTGAGCCCATGCCGGGTGCTTCTGTGGTGTGCGTCGCAACGGTTGGATGGTTAATGGGGTCGTTTGTCCGAGTTGACTGTTCGCCGGTGCCGTATCGGCGCGGGCGTCAGTGCCCGTGCCGGGCCGTGCGGGTGGACGGCGGGGCGGCCGCCGTCCCGTGGGCGCTACCCCTTCGCCGCGCCGATGACTTCGTCGAGTACGTCCCGGGACCGCATCAGCTCCCCGATCAGCCCGTCGATCCGCTGCCGCTCCTCGGTCAGCCAGATCACCAACTGGGGCGTGGCCGTCTCCGCCGGACCGCCGTCGCTGTCCCGCATGCACGGCAGCACCCGGCCGATCATCTCGGTGTTCAGTCCGGCCGCGAGCAGCTCCTGGATATGGACGACCCGGTCGACGGCCGCCTCGGAGTAGTCCCGATGGCCGCCGGGGGTGCGGTCGGAGGCCAGCAGCTCCCGCTTCTCGTAGTAGCGCAGCGACCGTTCGCTCACGCCCGTCCGCCGGGCCAGTTCACCGATCCGCATCCCGCACCCCCGTTTCCGGCGCCCCCGGTGCCGTACCGTACCGAAGACTTGAACCTGACATCCGTGTCAGATTTTACGGTACGGGCATGACGAACTCACCCCTGTTCACGCCCTTCGCCCTCGGCCCCCTCCGTCTCCCCAACCGCATCGTCATGGCCCCCATGACCCGCTTCCGCGCGGCCGAGGACGGCACCCCGCTGCCCGTCGTCGCCGACTACTACGCCCAGCGCGCGAGCGCCGGACTGCTGATCACCGAGGGCATCTGGCCGAGCCGGGCCGGGCAGGCGGGCCGGCGGATGCCCGGTCTGGAGAGCGCGGAGCACATCCGCGGCTGGCGCGCGGTCACCGACGCCGTACACGGGGCCGGCGGGCGGATCTACGCCCAGTTGATGCACGGCGGACGGCACGGGCACCCGCTGTCCCGGCTGTCCGGCGATATCCCCGCGGGCCCCTCCGCCGTGCCGCTGCCGGACCCGGTCCATATCCGCGACGGCGTCAAGGCCGATCCACCCGTACCCCGGGCGATGACCGCGGACGAGATCCGGCAGGCGGTGCACGACCATGTTGCCGCCGCCCGCAACGCGATCGAAGCCGGATTCGACGGCGTCGAACTCCACGGCGCCAACAGCTATCTCATCCACCAGTTCCTGGGCGACAACACGAACCTCCGGGACGACGCCTACGGGCGCGGCAGCGTCGCCGACCGGATCCGCTTCCCCCTGGAGGTGGTTTCCGCCGTCGCCGCCGCGATCGGCGCCGGGCGCACCGCGCTGCGGCTCTCGCCCGGAAACCCGCAGGAGGGCATGGTCGAGAACGATCCGGGCCCGGTCTACCGCCCCCTCGTCACCGAGGTGAACCGGCTCGGCCTCGCCTATCTGCACCTGATCGACGACGACCGCTATCCCGCCCTCGCGGAGCTGCTGCCGCTCTGGGACGGGCCCGTCATCGCGAACATCGGCGAGAACCGCGAGGCCACCACCAAGGAAGGCGGCGAGGCGGTCCTCTCCGAGGGCGTGGCCGATCTGGTCTCGTACGGCCGCTCCTTCATCGCCAACCCCGACCTGCCGGAACGGTTCGCCGCCGGTGCGCCCCTGGCCGGTGTCGACTGGCCCCACCTCTACACCCACGGAGCCCGCGGCTACTCCGACTACCCCCGCCGTGCCCCCGCCCCGACCCGGGTGGAGGCCTGATCCCGGCCCGGCGCGCGCCGGGTCGACCCGGGCGCGATCGCACGGCCCGCGCCCCGGGGCGCGGGCCGTGCCCGTACCGGCCCATGAGTGACGGCGGACACCCCCGCCCCGGGGTGCCCGCGCATGACCGTGCCGCGGTGATGTACTAGAGTTATCTCGACATCGAGATAACTGCCCGGGCGTACCGCAGCCGCCATCCCGGTAAGGGTTACCTAACTAAGCCCTACCTTAGCGGATCGGCGAGGGGCCGTGGCGGCAGCATGGACGTAGTACGCGCACTTTGATGAAGGAGACTGTCGTGTCGGCGAACAGCTTCGACGCCCGCAGCACGCTGCGCGTGGGTGACGAGTCGTACGAAATCTTCCGGCTGGACAAGGTCGAGGGCTCCGCGCGGCTGCCCTACAGCCTGAAGGTGCTGCTGGAGAACCTGCTCCGCACCGAGGACGGCGCGAACATCACCGCCGACCACATCCGGGCGCTCGGCGGCTGGGACTCCCAGGCCCAGCCCAGCCAGGAGATCCAGTTCACGCCGGCCCGCGTCATCATGCAGGACTTCACCGGTGTGCCCTGCGTCGTCGACCTCGCCACCATGCGCGAGGCCGTCAAGGAGCTGGGCGGCGACCCGGCGAAGATCAACCCGCTGGCGCCGGCCGAACTGGTCATCGACCACTCCGTCATCGCCGACAAGTTCGGCACCAACGACGCCTTCGCCCAGAACGTGGAGCTGGAGTACGGCCGCAACAAGGAGCGCTACCAGTTCCTGCGCTGGGGCCAGACCGCCTTCGACGAGTTCAAGGTCGTCCCGCCGGGCACCGGCATCGTCCACCAGGTGAACATCGAGCACCTGGCCCGTACCGTCATGGTCCGCGGCGGCCAGGCGTACCCGGACACCCTCGTCGGCACCGACTCGCACACCACCATGGTCAACGGCCTCGGTGTGCTCGGCTGGGGCGTCGGCGGTATCGAGGCCGAGGCCGCGATGCTCGGCCAGCCGGTCTCCATGCTCATCCCGCGCGTCGTCGGCTTCAAGCTGACCGGTGAGCTGACCCCCGGCACCACCGCCACCGACCTGGTGCTGACCATCACCGAGATGCTCCGCAAGCACGGTGTCGTCGGCAAGTTCGTCGAGTTCTACGGCGAGGGCGTGGCCGCCACCTCCCTCGCCAACCGCGCCACCATCGGCAATATGTCCCCCGAGTTCGGCTCCACCGCCGCGACCTTCCCGATCGACGGCGAGACGCTGAACTACCTGCGGCTCACCGGCCGCTCGGCGCAGCAGGTCGCGCTGGTCGAGGCGTACGCCAAGGAGCAGGGCCTCTGGCTGGACCCGGCCGCCGAGCCGGACTTCTCGGAGAAGCTGGAGCTGGACCTCGCGACGGTCGTCCCCTCCATCGCCGGTCCGAAGCGCCCCCAGGACCGCATCGTCCTCGCGAACGCCGCCGCGCAGTTCGCCCAGGACGTCCGCAACTACGTCGACGACGACGAGGAGGCGGGCAAGGAGTCCTTCCCGGCCTCCGACGCCCCGGCCGCGGCCAACGGTGTCCCGTCCCGCCCGACGCAGGTCACGGCCCCCGACGGCACGACGTACGAGATCGACCACGGCGCCGTCACCGTCGCCGCGATCACCTCCTGCACCAACACCTCGAACCCGTACGTCATGGTCGCCGCCGCCCTGGTGGCGAAGAAGGCGGTCGAGAAGGGCCTCACCCGCAAGCCGTGGGTGAAGACGACCCTCGCCCCGGGCTCCAAGGTCGTCACCGACTACTTCGACAAGGCGGGCCTCACCCCCTACCTCGACAAGGTCGGCTTCAACCTCGTCGGCTACGGCTGCACCACCTGCATCGGCAACTCCGGCCCGCTGCCGGAGGAGGTCTCCAAGGCCGTCAACGAGCACGATCTGGCCGTCACCTCGGTGCTCTCCGGCAACCGCAACTTCGAGGGCCGGATCAACCCCGACGTCAAGATGAACTACCTGGCGTCCCCGCCGCTGGTCGTCGCCTACGCCATCGCCGGTTCGATGAAGGTCGACATCACCCGTGACGCCCTGGGCATCGACCAGGACGGCAAGCCGGTCCACCTCCAGGACATCTGGCCGTCCGAGGCCGAGGTCAACGAGGTCGTCGCCAACGCCATCGGCGAGGACATGTTCAACAAGTCCTACCAGGACGTCTTCGCCGGAGACGCCCAGTGGCAGGCGCTGTCCATCCCGACGGGCAACACCTTCGAGTGGGACGCCGAGTCCACCTACGTCCGCAAGCCCCCGTACTTCGAGGGCATGCAGATGGAGCCCTCGCCGGTCACCGACATCGCCGGCGCCCGGGTGCTCGCCAAGCTCGGCGACTCGGTCACCACCGACCACATCTCCCCGGCCGGCGCCATCAAGGCCGACACCCCGGCGGGCAAGTACCTCACGGAGCACGGCGTCGCGCGCCGCGATTTCAACTCCTACGGTTCGCGCCGGGGCAACCACGAGGTCATGATCCGCGGCACCTTCGCCAACATCCGGCTGCGCAACCAGATCGCGCCGGGCACCGAGGGCGGCTTCACCCGCGACTTCACCCAGGACGGCGGCCCGGTGTCGTTCATCTACGACGCCTCCCGCAACTACATCGAGCAGGGCACCCCGCTGGTGATCCTCGCGGGCAAGGAGTACGGCTCCGGCTCCTCCCGCGACTGGGCCGCCAAGGGCACCGCGCTGCTCGGCGTCAAGGCCGTCGTCGCCGAGTCGTACGAGCGCATCCACCGCTCCAACCTGATCGGCATGGGCGTCCTCCCGCTCCAGTTCCCGGAGGGCGCGAGCGCCGAGGCACTCGGTCTGACCGGCGAGGAGACCTTCTCCGTCTCCGGTGTCACCGAACTCAACGAGGGCACCACCCCGCGCACGGTGAAGGTCACCACCGACACCGGTGTGGAGTTCGACGCGGTCGTCCGCATCGACACCCCCGGCGAGGCGGACTACTACCGCAACGGCGGCATCATGCAGTACGTCCTGCGGAACCTGATCCGCGGCTGACGCGCCACCGGCACCACGAGGGCCGCACTCCCCGGTTCGGGGGGTGCGGCCCTCGGCCGTACCGGGGTTCACGCCAGCAGTTCGACCTCCGCCAGCAGCACCGGGCCGCCGCCCGCCGCCACCAGCCGGTAGCGGTCGTACGCGGCGGGCCGGGCGACCGTGAACGCCCGGGTCTGCCGGTCCCAGGCGAAGGACTCGCCCGACCGCCGGTCCACCTCCCGCCAGCTCTCCCCGTCCCGTGCCCCCTCCAGCACCCACCCCGACGGCGCCTTCGCCCGGTCCGCCGAGGTCAGCGTGTACTGCACGGCCCGGGTCGCCCCCGGCACCGCGAGTTCCACCGCCGAGAACTCCGCCGATGTCGCCGACGTGTCGTCGGTCAGCGCGCCCCCGGGCCGGACCGCGTCCCGCCGCGGCGCGGGCACCCGGTCGTCCGTCGTGATCGAGACCGGCCCGGCGCCCGGGCCCGTACCCCAGGACGACGGCCGCGGGCCCATCGCGAACTCCAGCGTGCCGCCCCGGGCGATCGCGGAGTGCGGCAGCGCGGTGGACGTCCACCGCTCGCCGTTCACCTTCAGCCCCTGGACATAGACGTTCTCCGCGCTGTTCCGCGGCGCCTTCACCACCAGCTTCCGGCCGCTCCCCAGATCCACCGTCATCCGGGTGAAGAGCGGTGAGCCGATCGCGTACTCCCCGCTGCCCATGACCAGCGGATAGAAGCCCAGAGCCGAGAAGAGCCACCACGCCGACTGCTCGCCGTTGTCCTCGTCGCCGTGGTAGCCCTGACCGATCTCGCTGCCGGTGTAGAGCCGGGAGAGCACCTCCCGGACCTTCTCCTGCGTCTTCCAGGGCTGCCCTGCCGCGTTGTACATGTACGGGACGTGGTGGGCGACCTGGTTGGAGTGCCCGTACATGCCCATCCGGACGTCCCTGGCCTCCGTCATCTCATGGATGACCATGCCGTACGAACCCTGGAACTCGGGCGAAGCGGTCTCCGGAGTGCTGAAGTACGCGTCGAGCTTGCGCGCCAGACCCGGCCGGCCGCCGTGGAGATTGGCCAGACCCCGGCTGTCCTGGACCGCCGTGAAGGCATAGCCCCAGCCGTTGGTCTCCGTGTAGTCGTAACCCCAGACCCGGGGGTCGTACCGGGCACTCGGCACCCGCCAGCCGCCCGCCGGGGTCCGGCCCTGGAAGAAACCGGCGTCCCGGTCGAAGAGGGCGGTGTAGTTGCGGGCCCGGTTGAGGAAGTACGCGGCCTCCTCCCGGTAGCGCGCCTTCCCGGTCTGCCGGTGCAGGGCCTGCGCCATCTTCGCGATGCCGTAGTCGTTGAGATGCCCCTCCAGGGACCAGGAGAGGCCCTCGTGGGTGGCGGTCGAGGCATAGCCGGTGAACGGGGAGGTCTCCATGCCCTTGCGGCCCACCCCGGACACGGGCGGGACCACGGTCGCGTTCTTCAGCGCCGCCTCGTACGCGGCCGTCGCGTCGAAACCGCGCACCCCCTTGACGTACGCGTCCGCGAACGCCACGTCCGAACTGGTGCCCGTCATCAAGTCGGCATAGCCGGGGGAGGACCAGCGGGAGATCCAGCCGCCGTCGCGGTACTGCTGGACGAAGCCGTCGGCCAGCTCGCCCGCCCGCTCCGGAGCGAACAGGGCGTACGCGGGCCAGGTGGTGCGGTAGGTGTCCCAGAAACCGTTGTTGACATACACCCTGCCGTCGGTGATCTTCGCGCCGGTACGGGTCGGGGTGTCCTCGGAGACCATCGGCGCAAACGGGCTCGCGTACTGGTACCGCGGCCGGGACCGGGTGCCCGTCTGCTCGTAACCGGAATTCGGATAGAGGTACAGCCGATAGAGGCTGGAGTAGAGCGTGACGAGCTGGTCCTCGGTGGCGCCCTCGACCTCCACCCGGCCCAGCAACCGCTCCCAGGCCTTCTTCGCCCGCTCTTTGACCTGGTCGAAGCCGGTTCCCTCGGGTATCTGGTCCGCCAGGTTCTTCTTCGCCTGGTCGATGCCGATCAGTGACGTGGCGATCCGCAGATTGACCGTACGGTCCGCTCCGGCATCGAAGCGGAAGTAGCCCCCGACGCCTTCGGCGGAGGAGCCGACGACCGGCGCGTCGAAGACGCCGTAGACGAAGAGCCGGGTCGCGCCGGCCGAGAGACCGCTCTTGACGTCCGAGTAGCCGGTGAACGAGGAAGTGCCCGGGTCGAGGGTCAGACCGCCCTGCCGGGTGACGTTGTCGAACACGATGCCCGTATCGTCACCGGGGTAGCGGAAACGCATGGCCGCGGCGTGGTCGGTCGGTGTCACCTCGGCCCTCAGACCGTTCTCGAAGGTGACGCCGTAGTAGTGCGGGCGGGCGGTCTCGTTCTCGTGGCGGAAGGCGAGACCGCGCTCGTCACGGCCGGTGGGCGGCGCACCCGCCGCCGCAGACGGCATCACCTGGAAGGTCTGCCGGTCACCCATCCAGGGGCTCGGCTGGTGGCTCGCGCTGAACGCCTTGACCACGGGCAGGTTCCGCTCGTCGTTGCCGCGCTGGTACTCGTACAGCCAGCTCGTCGAATCGGCGAGGGTGACCGGGGTCCAGAAGTTGAAGCCGTGCGGCACGGCGGTCGCGGGGAAGGTGTTGCCGCGGGAGAACCAGAAGGCGGAGTTGGTGCCACGGGTGGTGACCGCGTAGTCCACCACGCTCTCCCGCCGCTCCGCCGGGGGCTTCGGGGCGATCCGCACATCGTCCAGCCAGCCCTGGAACTTCGCCGGGCCACGGACGGAGTCGTAACCGACCAGGATCCGGTCGACGGTCTTCCCCGCGGCGACCGTGCCGACGGCGGCGGAGACCGCGTTCCACTGGTTGACGTAGAGCCGTTTGGCATCGCCCTGGCCCCGCGGTGTCAGCGCACCGCCGTGGCTGTCGGTGGCGCCCAGTCCGCTCAGATAGGTGCCGTCGGTGAAGGCGAGATCGACGGCGACATGGGTGGCCGGATAGTTCAGGTCGGTCTCCGGCATCGACGGGAAGACCCGGTACGACAGCTCGGTGTCCCGGCCGACCGGGGTGTGGACGTCGAAGACCTTGTTGTACGAGTACGCCCGGCCCGCGGCCTCGTGGGTGCCGGTGTAGCGCAGCGCCCGCAGCCCGGTGAAGCCCGCGTTCGCCTTGGCGGTGGGGGAGGAGCGGGGACCGCGGTCGACCAGGGAGCGCATATCGGCGGGCGGCGGCGGGGCCGTACCGCCGTCGGAGAACTGGACATCGGCCAGCTGGGTGAGCCCGGCCCCGTTGTTGCGGGTGATCTCCAGTCGATAGCGGGCGTACGGGACGATATCCGCCGGGTTCCCGATTTCATAGGTTCTGGTGTGAAAGCGTTCAGGGAAGGACTCGCCCTCGCGCCGGTCCAGCACTCGCCATTCCCGGCCGTCCACCGAGGCTTTGAGGGTCCAGTCCCGAGGATCTCGTTCGGGATGATCATTGGCCGAGGTCAGTGCGTACCGGGCGACCGTCACCGGGGTTTCGGTGTCGAACTCGACCCAGGAAGTACTGGCGAATTCCAGCCATTTTGTCGTCGGCTGGAGATCGACCAGATTCTCTTTCACCTCGCCGCTGCTCGCGTTCTCTCCACTCGCCCGGACCGTGATCACCCGATCGGTGACATTGCCCGGTATTCCGGCGGTGAATCCGCCGTTGACGCCTGATGACCGCTTCTGGCCGTCCACCCCGACTTCAACGGTATTGCGCCAGTCCGGCGGGCGTTCGTCCGCCTCGAAGGAGGAGTGGAAGGTGCGGTCGGCCGGATCCGCGGGAGCGGCCGGGGCCCGGGCGGCGGCCGGCTGGGCGGTGAGGGCCGACGCCAGGGTCAGCAGGGCGGTGGCGGCGGCGACGGCCGCCGTACGGAGCGGTCTCCGGTGCGGTGCGGCCGGCCTGGGCCGGCGTCCGGGTCTGGCCATTCACGGGCCCTTCTTCTGGAGGAAAGCCCCCGTTCGGGCGGCGTTACCCCGATTGGCAACGTTGTCAAAATGCTGCGCAGGCTCCAGTAGGAAGGGGAGTGACCTGCGGTGTCAAGGGTGCTGACGCGGCATCGGGCAGGTATAGCCGGGTGACGCCCTTGGAATCGGCCATTCCGCGAAGAATGATCAGGTCATGTGCGCATCCGCACGTCAGGGACGCGTTGAGTGAGATATCCGAACGGTCTCAACTAGGGAAAGCTTGACGGTCAACCTTGCTCTTGATCTTGCTCCCCTTGAGGGAAGTGGACTATACCTGTCGGCGTCCGGGCGACATGTCGATGAGACCGCTCGGGCCAGGGGGAACAAGGCCCGTGGGCTGTCGCGTGCCGTAACGCGACCACTGCTGCCGTGGTCTCCCGGAGAAAGGTGCACTACCCAAGCTTCACTGAGTTTCCCTGCGGGAAATCACAGCAATTCACCGCGGTGGCGGGGCCCTGCGCCGGGAGGCGACACGGACGGGCGACTTGTTCACCGCCTGAGTCCTGATGAAGGCGAGGACTTGAGCATGGGATCCACCTCCGCCAACGACAACGGGGGCCTCGGCCGCCGCAAACTGATCCAGCGCTCCGCGGCGCTCGGTCTGCTGACCGTCCCCACCGTGGGCTTTCTGTCCGGCTGCGCCAGCGGTGACGGTGACAAGAACGACGAGGTCAAGCAGGGCACCAAGTCCGCGAAGAACCCGCTCGCGGTCAACGAGTCGGCTCCGCTCGACTTCGTCCTGTTCGACGGCGGCTTCGGCCAGCAGTACGCCAAGGACGCCGTCAAGATCTACGAGAAGAACTTCCCCAAGGCCAAGGTGAAGTTCCACGCCACCCAGGCCATCCAGACCGAGCTCCAGCCGCGGTTCAACGGCGGCACCCCGCCGGACCTGATCGACAACTCCGGCAAAGAGCAGATGGACATGGGTGCGCTGGTCGGCCAGAACCAGCTCACCGATCTGACCGCGCTGCTGGACGCCGCCTCCTACGACGACCCCAACAAGAAGGTCCGCGACACCCTGCGGCCGGGCATCGTCGAGATGGGCCAGTTCGAGGGCAGCCAGGTCTGGATGCTCTACTACGCCTACACCGTCTACGGCGTCTGGTACTCGAAGAAGCTGCTGGACTCCCTTGAGGTCACCTACCCCGAGACCTGGGACCAGATGCTCGCCGTCTGCGAGAAGGCCAAGGCCAAGGGCATCGCCGCCTGGACGTACGCGGGTGTCCACCCGTACTACATCCCCTTCACCCTCTTCCCGATGATCGCCAAGCGCGGCGGTGCCGATGTGCTCAAGGCCATCGACAA
Organism: Streptomyces sp. NPDC094448; assembly: GCF_044763775.1. Lineage (NCBI taxonomy): Bacteria > Bacillati > Actinomycetota > Actinomycetes > Kitasatosporales > Streptomycetaceae > Streptomyces > Streptomyces sp. NPDC094448. The sequence goes on from NZ_JBIWGU010000001.1 coordinate 362,473, forward strand.
CCTGGAGCCGAACGCCTGGAAGCACCCGGCGGTCAAGGACTGTTTCGAGGCGTACTACGAGCTGAAGAAGAAGGGGTACGTCCTCGACGGCACCCCCGGTCTGGACCACATCCAGTCGCAGACCAAGTGGACCGAGGGCAAGGCGCTCTTCATCCCCAACGGCTCCTGGGTGGAGAACGAGGCGTCGAAGACCATGCCGAAGGACTTCGACCTCGCCGTCGGCGCCCCCACCGGCATCGACTCCAGCGACAAGATGCCCTTCGGTACCCTCTGGGCCTCCGGTGGCGAGCCGTTCATCGTCCCCTCCAAGGCGAAGAACAAGGAGGGCGGCATGGAGCAGCTCCGCATCATGCTCAGCGAGGCCTCCTCCAAGGGCTTCACCCAGTCAGTGAAGTCCCTCAGCGCCTTCAACGGCGGCACCGACGGTATCGACCTGACCCCGGGCATGAAGTCCGTCGTCGCCACCCTGGAGAAGGCGGGCACCAATGTGGTCAACCCGCGGATCGGCGACTGGTACACCGTCCTTCTGAAGGAGAAGATCGGTACTGCCGGTCTGGGCGAGATGATGGCGGGCCGGCTCACCCCCGCCGAGACCATCAAGCGCATCCAGGGCTTCGCCGACGAGACGGCGAAGGACGCCTCCATCAAGAAGTTCAAGCGCCAGTGAACCCTGTCGGGGCCCCGTCCGGCCGACCGGGAACGGGGCCCCGGCTCTCCACACGGCACCAGCGGTGCTTTCCGCGGGAAGATCGGGGTCGGTAGGAATGCAGCACGGCAAGTACCGTTTCATCGTGGGGTTCCTGGTGGTACCCCTGGCGCTCTACGCGCTCTTCGTCATCTGGCCGTTCATCCAGGCCATCTTCTACTCGTTCACCAACTGGACGGGCCTGAGCCCCGAGTTCAAGATGATCGGCTTCGACAACTACTCCAGAATGCTGGAGGACGATGTCTTCTGGAAGGCGCTCCAGCACAGCCTGGTCTTCGCGGTGGTCCTGCCGCTGGTGACGATCGGACTCGCGCTCTTCTTCGCCTTCATGATCAACGTCGGTGGGCGCCGGAGGAAGGGAGCCGCCGTCGCGGGAGTCCGCGGCTCCGGCTTCTACAAGATCGTGTACTTCTTCCCGCAGGTGCTGTCGATCGCGATCGTGGCGCTGCTGTTCAAGTTCGCGTACAACCCGTCGGACGGCGCCATCAACTCCGCGCTGAAGGCCGTCGGTCTCGGCAGTATCCAGCCGGAGTGGCTCGGCGACCCCGATCTGGCGCTGATCTGTGTGATGGTCGTTCTGGTCTGGTCGACGGTCGGCTTCTTCGTGGTCCTCTTCTCCGCGGGCATGGCCTCCATCCCCAGGGACTTCTACGAGGCGGCGCTGCTGGACGGCGCCAACCGCTTCACCACCTTCTTCCGGATCACCCTGCCGCTGCTCTGGGACACCGTGCAGTCGGGGTGGATCTACATGGGCATCCTCGCGCTGGGCGCGGAGTCCTTCGCGGTCGTCCACATCATGACCGTGGGCCCGAGCGGCGGCGGCCCGGACTACTCGACGATCGTCCTGCCGCTGTACGTGTACCAGAAGGCGTTCGGCCCCGGCCAGGCCGCCTACGCGACGACCATCGGTGTCGCCCTGCTCCTCGTCACGCTGCTGTTCGCGGCCGTGGTGATGCGGCTGGGCCGGCGCGAGCGGCTGGAGTTCTGAGATGAAGACGACAGACACCATTCCCGAGGGCGTGGCGGGCGACGGTTCCGAGCCGGCTCCGGCGGCCACCACCCCGGAGCGCGCGGGATCGCGCTCCGCGCCGGCGGCGGAGAAGGGCGAGGGCCAGGTCCTCAACGTCTTCTCGCACGGCATGCTGATCCTCTGGGCGTTCATGGTCGTGATCCCGCTCCTGTGGGCGGTGATGAGCTCCTTCAAGACCGACAAGGCGATCTTCACCGAGCCCTGGTCGCTGCCCGACAAGCTGCACTTCGAGAACTGGTCGCGCGCCTGGACCGAGGCGCATATGAGCGACTACTTCCTCAACACCGTGATGGTGGTGGGCGGTTCGCTCGCGGGCACCCTGCTGCTGGGGTCGATGGCGGCGTACGTACTGGCGCGTTTCGAGTTCCCCGGCAACCGGTTCATCTACTTCCTCTTCATCGGAGGGATGAGCTTCCCGGTCATCCTGGCGCTGGTGCCGCTCTTCTACGTACTCCAGAACATGTCCATGCTGAACACGCTGCACGGACTGATCCTGGTCTACATCGCCTACTCGCTGCCGTTCACCGTCTTCTTCCTGACGGCCTTCTTCCGGACCCTGCCGTCCTCGGTGGCCGAGGCGGCATTCGTGGACGGCGCCTCGCACACCAGGACGTTCTTCCAGGTGATGCTGCCGATGGCGAAGCCCGGACTGATCAGCGTGGGCATCTTCAACTTCCTCGGCCAGTGGAACCAGTATCTGCTGCCGACCGTGCTCAACACCGATCCCGAGCGGAAGGTGCTCTCGCAGGGCCTGGTGCAGCTGGCCGTCAGCCAGGGCTACAAGGGCGACTACTCGGGCCTCATGGCCGGTCTGGTGATGGCGATGCTGCCCGTGCTGGCCGCGTACATCATCTTCCAGCGGCAGGTGGTGGCCGGACTGACGGCGGGCGCGGTGAAGTAGCCCGGCCGGCCACCGGCTCCGCGCCCACCCTCTCCGCACCCGCCCGCGCCCCCCGGGGGCGCCTGGTACGGACGCCCCTCGGCTGAGGTCCCGCCGGGGGGCGTCGTCATGGTGAGTCCAGCTCTTGACGCGATCCTCCGATAAGGGGCAGCTTGGAGTTCACAAGTTGTACGCAAGCGCGGTAGGAGTGGTGAGTCCATGGAGACGCCGGGTTCGCAGACGTCCCTGCACCGGGCCAATCTGGAACGGGTGGTGCGGGCGGTCCGGATGGCCGGATCGCTGACCCAGGCCGAGATCGCCCGGAGCACCGGACTCTCCGCCGCCACCGTATCCAATATCGTCCGCGAACTGAAGGAGAGCGGAACCGTCGAGGTCACGCCCACTTCGGCGGGTGGCCGACGGGCCCGGTCGATCTCCCTGAGCAGCGATGCGGGTGTCGTCGTCGGGGTGGATTTCGGCCATACGCATCTGCGGGTCGCGATCGCCAACCTCGCCCATGAGGTGCTCGCCGAGGACGCGGAGCCGCTGGACGTCGACTCCTCGGCCGGTACGGGCTTCGACCGCGCCGAGCGGATGGTCGCCCGGCTGATCGCGGCCACCGGCGCAGGTCCTGGCAAGGTGCTCGGCGTCGGTCTGGGGGTGCCGGGGCCGATCGACGGGGAGTCCGGGGTCATCGGCGCGACCTCCATGCTGCCCGGCTGGGTCGGCTCCAACCCCGGCAAGGAGATGTCGGAGCGGCTCGGCGTCCCCGTCCATGTGGACAACGATGCCAATCTGGGGGCGCTGGGGGAGCTGGTCTGGGGCGCCGCCCGGGGCGTGGCCGATCTGGCGTATCTGAAGGTCGCGGGCGGTGTCGGGGCCGGTCTGGTGATGGGCGGGCGGATCTACCGCGGCCCCGGGGGCACGGCGGGCGAGGTCGGCCACCTCACCCTCGACGAGTCGGGCCCGGTCTGCCGCTGCGGCAACCGCGGCTGTCTGGAGACCTTCGCCGCGGTGCCGTACGTGCTGCCGCTGCTGGAGCGCGCGCACGGGCCGGGGCTGACCATGGACCGGGTGGTCGCACTGGCCCGGGAGGGCGATCCGGGCTGCCGCCGGGTGATCGCGGACACCGGCCGGCATGTGGCGGTGGGGGTGGGCGCGCTCTGCAATCTGCTCAATCCACGGGTGATCGTGGTCGGCGGGGAGATCGCCGAGGCCGGTGAGCTGCTGCTGGCGCCGCTGCGCTCCGCCCTGACCCGCTACGCGATCCCGACCGCGGCCCGGCATCTCACGGTGGTCAAGGGCGCGCTCGGCGCCCGGGCCGAAGTCCTGGGCGGGATCGCCCTGGTGCTGAGCGAAATGGGTGAACCGGCCCTGCTGCCGGGGAGCTTCCCGGGTATCCGACCGGTCCTGTGAATCCTCTTCACCGGAAGAATGCGTCTTCACTTAGAGAACGCATGGCACCGTTGTCATCTCGTTAAGAATTTACTCCTTGACGCTGGCTGTGGGGCGGAGTTGACTGCCTGCCACCTCGGCCGCACCGGCGCGGCCTCGTCAGGGAGGTATGGATGAACGCATATCTGCGTCGTGCCGTGGTCGCCGCCACCGCCGTCGTCACCGCGGTGGGCCTCGCCGCCTGCGGCAGCGCCAAGGAGGCCGGAGACCGGGCCGAGGACACGGAGAAGCCCGCCGGCGGTGACGAGATCACCGTCGGCCTGCTGCTCCCGGAGAACCAGACCGCCCGCTACGAGAAGTTCGACAAACCGCTGATCGAGAAGCGGATCGGGGAGCTGACGAACGGCAAGGGCAAGGTCGTCTACGCCAATGCCAAACAGGACGCGAACCTCCAGACCCAGCAGGTCGACACGATGATCACCAACAAGGTCGACGTGCTGGTGCTCGACGCGGTGGACGCCAAGGCGATCGCGGGCGGGGTGAAGAAGGCCAAGGGCGCGGGCATACCGGTGGTGGCCTACGACCGGCTGGCCGAGGGGCCGATCGACGCGTACACCTCCTTCGACAACGAGGAGGTCGGCCGGGTCCAGGGCGAGGCCCTGCTCGCCGCCCTCGGCGACAAGGCGAAGTCCGGGAAGGTCGTGATGATGAACGGATCGGTGACCGACCCCAACGCCGCCCTGTACAAGAAGGGTTCGCACGCCGTCCTCGACGGCAAGGTGGACATCGGCAAGGAGTTCGACACCAAGGAGTGGAAGCCGGAGAACGCCAACTCCAATATGGAGAGCGCGATCACCGCCCTCGGCAAGGACAAGATCATCGGGGTCTACTCCGCGAACGACGGGATGGCGGGCGGCATCATCACCGCACTCAAGGCCGCCGGGGTGACCAAACTGCCCCCGGTCACCGGTCAGGACGCCGAACTCGCCGCCGTCCAGCGCATCGTCGCCGGTGAGCAGTACCAGAGCGTCTACAAGCCCTACGCCGGTGAGGCGAACGCCGCGGCCGAGATGGCCGTCGCCCTCGCCCGGGGCGAGAAGCCCGGCGCCGTCGCCAAGGACTCCGTGGACAGCCCGACCACCAAGGGCGTCCCCTCCGCACTCGTCCCGGTCGTCTCCCTGACGAAGACGAACATCAAGGAGACCGTCCTCAAGGACGGTATCTACACCCTCGACGAGATCTGCACCCCCAAGTACCGCGCCGCCTGCGGCGCGCTGGGCCTGGTCTGACGAACGGTGCCGTCCGGCCCGGAGGGCGGACCCGGGCCGGAGCGGCCGGGTCCGCCGGGCCGGGCCCGCCCGTGAACCCCCTCCGCCCCCGCCGCGGCCGAGCCGCCGGCGGTGGGCCGGACGTACCCCCACCCCCGCCGGTCAGGCGGCGAAGGAGTTGGTCGACGTGTCCGCTGCGCCCGTACTGGCGTTGCGAGGGATCTCGAAACGTTTCGGTGCCGTCCAGGCCCTCACCGATGTGGACCTGGAGGTCCGGGCCGGCGAGGTGGTCGCCCTCGTCGGCGACAACGGCGCCGGAAAGTCCACCCTCATCAAGACGATCGCCGGGGTCCACCCCGTCGACGAAGGAACCGTGGAGTGGGACGGCCGTCCCGTCCGGATCGACCGCCCGCACGACGCCCAGCGGCTGGGCATCGCCACCGTCTACCAGGACCTGGCGCTCTGCGACAATCTCGACGTCGTCGGAAACCTCTTCCTCGGCCGGGAGCTGAAGCGCGGGGGCGTCCTCGACGAGATCGAGATGGAGCGCCGCTCCCACGGGCTGCTCACCGATCTCGCCATCCGTATCCCCAGCGTCCGTATTCCGATCGCCTCCCTCTCCGGCGGCCAGCGCCAGACGGTGGCGATCGCCCGCTCCCTGCTCGGCTCGCCCCGGCTGGTGATCCTCGACGAGCCGACCGCCGCACTCGGCGTGGAGCAGACGGCCCAGGTGCTCGATCTGGTCGAGAAGCTGCGCGAACGCGGTCTCGCGACCATCCTCATCAGCCACAACATGGCCGATGTGAAGGCCGTCGCGGACCGGGTCGCGGTACTGCGGCTGGGCCGCAACAACGGGGTGTTCGAGGTCGGGAGCACCTCCCAGGAGGACATCGTCGCGGCGATCACGGGAGCGACGGACAACGCGGTCACCCGGCGGGCGGCGCGCAGTGAGGAGCCGGTCCGATGAGCGCGGAGCAGACGTCCCCCCGGGAGACACCCCCGGAGCGGTCCGGTGACACCGGCGCCGTACCCCTGGCGAAGGAGCACCGGAACCCCCGGGAGAGCGGACCTCCGGCGGCCGGAGCCCCGGCGGTCGGAGCCCCGGCCCCGGCCCCCGACGCGATCACCGCCGTCGACCCCCGGCTGCTCGTCCGGGAACAGGGCTTCGCGGGGTACGCGGCCGAGTTCGCCCGCCGGATGCGCTCCGGCGAACTCGGCTCCGTACCGGTCATCGTCGGACTGATCGTCATCTGGACCACGTTCCAGTCCCTCAACTCCGCCTTCCTGTCGGCGCAGAACATCTCCAATATCTCCGTCGACATCGCGGGCACCGGCCTGATCGCCGTCGGTGTGGTCTTCGTGCTGCTCCTCGGCGAGATCGACCTCTCCGTCGGCTCGGTCAGCGGACTGGCGGGCGCCGCGTTCGGGGTCCTCAACGTCACCCACGGCGTCCCCGAGTGGCTCGCGCTGATCCTGGCCGTGCTCTCCGGTACCGCGGCCGGTCTGGTCCACGGCTTCTTCTTCGCCCGGATCGGGGTGCCCGCCTTCGTCGTCACGATGGCCGGACTGCTGGTGTGGAACGGTCTGATGCTTCAGATCCTGGGCGCCAACGGCACCATCAACCTCGACGACTCCGGGCTGGTGGCCAAGCTCACCACGTACTACTTCTCCGATATCGCCGCGGCCTACGGGCTGGCGGCGGCCGTGGTCGCCGGATACTTCCTCGCCGCCTTCCTCGGGGCGCGCCGCCGGGACGCCGCGGGCGTGCCGTCGCGCCCGCTCAGTGAACTGCTCCTGCGTACGGCCCTGCTCGCGGCGGTCTGCTTCCCGGTGGCCCATCTGCTCAACCAGTACAAGGGGCTGCCGCTGGCTCTGGTGATCTTTGTGACGGTGGTGGCCGCGACGGATGTGGTCCTGCGGCGGACCGGGTTCGGCCGCCGGGTCTTCGCCCTGGGCGGCAGCATCGAGGCGTCCCGGCGCGCCGGAATCGACGTGGCGGGGATCCGGACGGCGGTCTTCGCCATCGCCGGGACCCTGGCCGCCATGGGCGGTCTGATGCTCGCCTCGAAGATCAACGCCGCGAACCAGGGAGCGGGCTCCGGCGATCTGCTGATGAGCTCCATCGCGGCGGCGGTGATCGGCGGTACGAGCCTGTTCGGCGGCCGCGGGCGGACCTGGTCGGCCCTGCTGGGCGTGCTGGTGATCGTCTCCATCCAGAAGGGCCTCCAGCTGGAGAGCATCGCCGAACCCGTGAAGTACATGATCACCGGTGGGGTGCTGCTGGCCGCCGTGGTGATCGACTCGGTATCGCGCCGCACCCAGAAGGCCGCGGGCAGGGCCTGACACGGATGGCGGTGCGCCGGTCCTGCCCGGACGGAACCACGGCCCCGGACCGGGCGTACCGCGCCGTCGCCGACGGCCGTACGGGTGACGGCCCGGTACGGCCCCGGGGCCGTACCGGGCCGGCTGCTGCCGGGCCCGGCCGGGCGGCGCCCCGGCGGGGGCGGGCACACCACCGGCGGCCCCGCCCTCGCACCGGCCGGGGCCTCTTTTACGGGCCCGGCGCCCCGGGCCGGGCCGCCGCCGCGCCCGAAACCAGTGAGACCTCCGTCACACATCCCGTCGCATATCCCCGCCGGACGGCGCCCCGGGCACCGCTCACCTGTAGGGGCGTTCAGTTGTTCGTGAGGTGACGGCCCGCCCCTTCGGTCGCGCCGCAGACCCCAAACACTAGACTCGGTCAGATCACCACGAACGACGGCGACGATTCGACCAGCTAAGGGCTGTCCCGCCGATCCCGCGCCCACCGGGGATCACGGCACCGTCCTCAGACGCCCAGCTCAACACGCAAGGAGGCACGGGTGACGCTGCTTACCCGTATCAGGGGACCGCGCGATCTGGACACGCTCAGCCCGGAGCAGCTCGTCAAGCTGGCCGCGGAGATCCGGACCTTCCTCGTGGACGCGGTCTCCAAGACCGGCGGCCACCTGGGCCCCAATCTGGGTGTGGTCGAGCTGACCATCGCCCTGCACCGGGTCTTCGACTCCCCGAAGGACCGGATCCTGTGGGACACCGGCCACCAGAGCTATGTGCACAAGCTGCTCACCGGCCGCCAGGACTTCTCCCGGCTGAAGATGAAGGGCGGCCTCTCCGGCTACCCCTGCCAGGCCGAGTCCGACCACGACGTCATCGAGAACTCGCACGCCTCCACCGTCCTCGGCTGGGCCGACGGCATCGCCAAGGGCAACGAGGTGCTCGGCAAGGACGACCATGTCGTCGCCGTCATCGGCGACGGGGCCCTGACCGGCGGAATGGCCTGGGAGGCGCTGAACAACATCGCCGCCGCCAAGGACCGCCCCCTCGTGATCGTCGTCAACGACAACGAGCGGTCCTACGCGCCCACGATCGGCGGCCTCGCCAACCACCTCGCCACCCTCCGTACCACCGACGGGTACGAACGCTTCCTCGCCCGCGGCAAGGACCTCCTCGGCCGCACCCCCGTCGTCGGCAAACCCCTCTACGAGACGCTGCACGGCGCCAAGAAGGGCCTCAAGGACTTCATCGCCCCCCAGGGCATGTTCGAGGACCTCGGCCTGAAGTACGTCGGCCCCATCGACGGCCACGACCTGGAGGCGCTGGAGTCCGCGCTGGCCCGGGCCAAGCGGTTCAACGGCCCGGTGATCATCCACTGCCTCACCGAGAAGGGCCGCGGCTACCAGCCCGCCCTCCAGGACGAGGCCGACCGGTTCCACGCCGTCGGCAAGATCCACCCCGACACCGGGCTGCCGATCGCCTCCTCCGGCCTCGACTGGACGTCCGTCTTCGGCGAGGAGATGGTGAAGCTCGGCGAGGAGCGGCCCGACGTGGTCGCCATCACCGCCGCCATGCTCCAGCCCGTCGGCCTCGAAAAGTTCGCCAAGGCCTTCCCCGGCCGGGTGTACGACGTCGGCATCGCCGAACAGCACGGCGCGGCCTCCGCGGCCGGTCTGGCCACCGCCGGTGTCCACCCCGTCTTCGCCGTGTACGCGACCTTCCTCAACCGCGCCTTCGACCAGGTCCTGATGGATGTCGCCCTGCACCGCTGCGGTGTCACCTTCGTCCTCGACCGGGCCGGTATCACCGGCACCGACGGCGCCTCCCACAACGGCATGTGGGACATGTCCATCCTCCAGGTCGTCCCCGGTCTGCGGATCGCCGCGCCGCGCGACGCCGACCAGGTGCGCGCCCAGCTCCGGGAGGCGGTCAGCGTCGACGACGCGCCCACCGTCGTCCGCTTCTCCAAGGGCGCGGTCGGCCCCGCGGTCAAGGCCGTCGGCCGGGTCGGCGGCATGGACGTGCTCCGGGAGCCCGGTACGGACACCCCGGACGTCCTCCTCGTCTCCGTCGGCGCGCTCGCCCCGATGTGCCTGGAGATCGCCGGCCTCCTCGACCAGCAGGGCATCTCCACCACCGTGGTCGACCCCCGCTGGGTCAAGCCGGTCGACGAGGCACTCGTCCCGCTCGCCGACCGCCACCGGGTCGTCGTCACCGTCGAGGACGGCATCCGCACCGGAGGTGTGGGCGCCGCCGTCGCCCAGGCGCTGCGCGACGCGAACGTCGACGTACCGCTGCGCGACTTCGGCATCCCGCCGCGCTTCCTCGACCATGCGTCCCGCGCCGAGCTGCTCACCGAGATCGGGCTGACCGCGCCCGATATCGCCCGCCAGGTCACCGGTCTGGTCTCCCGGCTGGACGGCCGCTTCGACGAGAGCGCCGAGACCGAATCCGCGGAGCCGGTCCGCGACTGACGTGTCCGGGCCCGGTGGGACCACCCCTGACGGGTGGTCCTGCCGGGCCCATTCGCGTGAAACCCACCCGTACGGACCCTTCCGGACCACCACTCGTCCCGATCATGTCGGGACGACACCTGTGGAGGTCCCCGGTGAGCACAGAGACCGACCCCGCGCCCAGGACGGGCGCGTTCCGTACGAAGACCGTCGAGCAGTCCATCCGGGACACCGAGGAGCCCGAGCACGCGCTCAGGAAATCCCTCTCCGCGCTCGACCTCACGGTCTTCGGTGTCGGGGTCATCATCGGCACCGGCATCTTCGTACTGACCGGGGCCGTCGCCAAGGAGAACGCGGGCCCCGCCACCTCACTCGCCTTCGTCGTCGCGGGCGTCGTCTGCGCACTGGCCGCCCTCTGCTACGCCGAGTTCGCCTCCACCGTGCCCGTCGCCGGATCCGCCTACACCTTCGCCTACGCCTCCCTCGGCGAACTGCCCGCCTGGATCATCGGCTGGGACCTCGTCCTGGAATTCGCCCTCGGCACGGCCGTGGTCGCGGTCGGCTGGTCCGGCTATCTGCGCTCCCTGATGGAGAACATCGGCTGGCAGCTCCCCGACGCCCTGTCCGGCACCAACGACATCACCGGATTCGGCTTCGACCTGCTGGCGTTCCTGCTGGTGCTGGCGCTCACCGCGGTGCTCGTCGCCGGTATGAAGCTCTCCGCCCGGGTCACCAGCCTGATCGTGGCCATCAAAGTCGTGGTCGTACTCATCGTGATCGTCGCCGGATCCTTCTTCATCAAGGTCTCCAACTGGGACCCCTTCATCCCCCCGGCCGAACCGCAGACCGGTGAATCCGGCCTCCAGGAACCCCTGGTGCAACTGCTCTTCGGCTACGCCCCCACCAACTTCGGCGTCCTCGGCATCTTCACCGCCGCCTCCGTCGTGTTCTTCGCCTTCATCGGCTTCGACGTGGTCGCCACCGCCGCCGAGGAGACCCGGCTCCCGCAGCGGGACATGCCCCGCGGCATCATCGGCTCCCTCTTCATCTGCACCGTGCTCTACGTCGCCGTCTCCATCGTCGTCACCGGGATGCAGCACTACACCGACCTCTCCATCGACGCCCCGCTCGCCGACGCCTTCAAATCCACCGGACACCCCTGGTACGCGGGCGTCATCAGCTTCGGCGCCGTCATCGGTCTGATGTCGGTCTGTCTGATCCTGCTGCTCGGCCAGACCCGGGTGTTCTTCGCCATGAGCCGGGACGGGCTGCTGCCGCGGTTCTTCTCCGTCACCCACCCCACCTTCCGCACCCCCTACCGCGCCACGATCCTGCTCGGCACGGTCATCGCGATCGTCGCCGGCTTCACCAACATCCAGGAACTGGCGGTGCTGGTGAACATCGGCACGCTGTTCGCGTTCGTCGTGGTCGCCCTCGGCGTGCTCATCCTCCGCCGCACCCGCCCCGACCTGCCGCGCGCCTTCCGCACCCCGCTGGTGCCCTGGCTGCCGATCGTCTCGGTCGCCGCTTCCGTCTGGCTGATGCTCAATCTGCCCGCCGAGACCTGGCTGCGGTTCGGGGCGTGGATGGCCCTCGGTGTGATCGTCTACTACGCGTACGGACGCCGGCACAGCCGCCTCGGCAAGAGCGCCGAGGGCGATGGCACGCCCGCGCGGAGCCCTCAGGGTCCGTAGACCGCCCGCGGGCCGATCGTCCGGCCGCCCGCGGCCGCCACCCGCTCACGCAGCCCCCGATCGGCCGTGACGACCACACACGGCCGCTCCGGGGCCGCCTCGGCGACCAGCTCGGCGATCCGGTCGTCACCGCTGCCGGGCGCCTCGTCCACCCGGACGCCCGGCACCGAGGCCGCACCCCGCGCCGCGCCCTCCACCACCAGTACGATCTCCAGCGGCCCCGGCACCCCCGGCACCCCGTCCGCGGTACGCCCGGCGAGCCGGTCCCGCAGCCGTCCGGCGGCGGCGCGGCGGTCCCGCCACCAGCCGTCGGGCACCGAGCCGACGACGTTCGCACCGTCCACGATCAGCAGAGTCACCATCACCGGTCCCGTCGAACAGGGATAAGGGGCCGTACGGAACGGATCCGTACGGCCCCTTGGTACACCACGCTACGCGGGCACGCTCGCCACGCCCGGCGCCAGGAACGGCTTGCCGTTGACCCGCTCCGAAACGCCCTCACGGTCGAGGTACGGGGTGATGCCGCCCAGATGGAACGGCCAGCCCGCACCCGTGATCAGACAGAGGTCGACGTCCTGAGCCTCGGCCACGACACCCTCGTCGAGCATCAGCCCGATCTCCTGCGCCACCGCCTCCAGCACCCGGGCCCGCACCTGCTCCTCGGTCAGCACCGCATCGCCCTGCACCAGCAGCGCCGCGACCTCCGGGTCCAGCTCCGGCCGCCCGGAATCGTAGACGTAGAAGCCCCGCTTGCCCGCCGCGACCACCGCGGCCAGATTGGGGGAGACCGTGAAACGGTCCGGGAAGGCGCGGTTGAGGGTCTCGGAGACATGCAGACCGATCGCCGGGCCCACCAGCTCCAGCAGCACCAGCGGCGACATCGGCAGCCCCAGCGGCTCCACCGCCCGCTCCGCCGTCGCCACCGGGGTGCCCTCGTCGATCACGTTCTGGATCTCGCCCATGAAGCGGGTCAGGATCCGGTTCACGACGAACGCCGGAGCGTCCTTGACCAGGACGGCCGTCTTCTTCACCTGCTTCGCCACGGCGAAGGCCGTCGCCAGCGACGCCTCGTCGGTCCGCTCCCCGCGGACGATCTCCAGCAGCGGCAGGATCGCGACCGGGTTGAAGAAGTGGAAGCCGACGACCCGCTCCGGGTGCTTCAGCTTCGACGCCATCTCGGAGACCGAGAGGGAGGAGGTGTTGGTCGCCAGGATCGCGTGCGCCGGGGCCACGGCCTCGACCTCCGCGAACACCTGCTGCTTGACGCCCAGCTCCTCGAAGACGGCCTCGATCACGAAGTCCGCGTCGGCGAAACCCTCCGCCTTGTCCAGGACACCCTTCACCAGGGCCTTCAACCGGTTGGCCCGGTCCTGGTCGATCCGGCCCTTGCCGAGCAGCTTGTCGATCTCGGCACGGACATAGCCCACGCCCTTGTCGATGCGCTCCTGGTCGATATCGGTCAGCACGACCGGCACTTCGAGGCGGCGCAGGAACAGCAGCGCCAGCTGGGATGCCATCAGGCCCGCGCCCACCACACCGACCTTGGTGACCGGGCGGGCCAGGCTCCGGTCCGGGGCGCCCACGGGCCGCTTGGCGCGCTTCTGCACCAGGTTGAAGGCGTACAGACCGCTGCGCAGCTCACCGCCCATGATCAGATCCGCCAGCGCCCGGTCCTCGGCGTCGAAACCGGCCTGGAGGTCGCCGTCCTTCGCGGCCGCGATGATCTCCAGGGCGCGGTAGGCGGCCGGAGCTGCACCGTGCACCTTGGCGTCGGCGATCGCCCGGCCCCGGGCGACGGCCGTGTCCCAGCCCTCGCCGCGGTCCACCTCGGCCCGCTCCACCACGGTCTCGCCGCGCAGGACCGAGGCGGTCCACAGCAGCGACTGCTCCAGGAAGTCCGCACCGTCGAAGAGCGCGTCCGCGATCCCCAGCTCGAACACCTGGCCGCCCTTGAGCTGGCGGTTCTGGTTGAGGGAGTTTTCGATGATCACCGTCACCGCACGGTCCGCGCCGATCAGGTTCGGCAGCAGCGCGCAGCCGCCCCAGCCGGGCACCAGACCGAGGAAGACCTCGGGCAGCGAGAACGCCGGGACCGCCCGCGAGACCGTGCGGTACGTGCAGTGCAGCCCGACCTCGACACCGCCGCCCATCGACGCGCCGTTGTAGTAGGCGAAGGTCGGCACCGCGAGCCCGGCGAGCCGCTTGAAGACGTCGTGGCCGCCCTTGCCGATGGCGAGCGCGTCCTCGTGGCGCCCCAGCAGCTCGACGCCCTTGAGATCGGCGCCCACGGCGAAGATGAACGGCTTGCCGGTCAGACCGGCACCGACGATCTCACCGTCCGCGGCCTCCCGCTCGACCTGGTCGATCGCGGCGTCGAGATTCGCCAGCGACTGCGGGCCGAACGTGGTCGGCTTGGTGTGGTCCAGACCGTTGTCCAGCGTGATCAGCGCGAAGCGCCCGGCGCCGGGAAGCTCCAGATGGCGTACGTGCGCCGCGGTGACGACCTCGTCCGGAAACAACTCGGCCGCGCCCTTCAGCAGTTCGGCGGTGGTGCTCACTTGTCCCCCTCGAAGTGCGGGTTCTCCCAGATGACGGTGGCGCCCATGCCGAAGCCGACGCACATCGTGGTGAGGCCGTAACGGACCTCGGGCTGCTCCTCGAACTGCCGGGCCAGCTGGGTCATCAGCCGGACGCCGGAGGAGGCCAGCGGGTGGCCGAAGGCGATCGCGCCGCCGTACTGGTTGACCCGCGGATCGTCGTCGGCGATGCCGTAGTGCTCCAGGAAGGCCAGCACCTGGACCGCGAACGCCTCGTTGATCTCGAACAGGCCGATGTCCCCGATCGCCAGACCCGCCTGGGCCAGCGCCTTCTCGGTGGCCGGGATCGGGCCGTACCCCATCACCTCGGGCTCCACCCCGGCGAAGGAGTAGGACACCAGACGCATCTTCACCGGCAGGCCGTTCGCACGGGCGAACTCCTCGGAGGCGATCACCGCGGCGGTGGCGCCGTCGTTGAGCCCGGCGGCGTTACCGGCCGTGACCCGGCCGTGGGTACGGAACGGGGTCTTCAGCCCGGCCAGGTTCTCCAGCGTGGTCCCCGGACGCATCGGCTCGTCCTGAGTCGCCAGGCCCCAGCCGGTCTCCCCGCCCTCGGGGCTGGTGCGGCGGATCGCGACCGGCACCAGATCCTGCTGGATCTTCCCGTTCGCGTACGCCTTCGCCGCCTTCTCCTGGGACCGTACGGCGTACTCGTCGGCGCGCTGCTTGGTGATGGAGGGGTAGCGGTCGTGCAGGTTCTCCGCAGTCATGCCCATGAAGAGGGCGGACTCGTCGACCAGCTTCTCCGAGACGAACCGGGGGTTCGGGTCGACGCCCTCGCCCATCGGGTGGCGGCCCATGTGCTCCACGCCGCCCGCGATCACGGCGTCGTACGCGCCGAAGGCGATCGACCCGGCGGTCGTCGTCACGGCGGTCAGCGCGCCCGCGCACATCCGGTCCACCGAGTAACCCGGTACGGACTGCGGCAGCCCGGCGAGAAGCCCGGCGGTCCGGCCGATGGTCAGCCCCTGGTCACCGATCTGCGTGGTCGCCGCGACGGCGACCTCGTCGATCTTCGCGGGGTCGAGGGCCGGGTTGCGGCGCAGCAGCTCCCGGATCGCCTTCACGATCAGATCGTCGGCGCGGGTCTCGTGGTAGATGCCCTTCGGGCCCGCCTTGCCGAACGGGGTGCGGACGCCGTCGACGAAGACGACGTCCCTGAGGGTACGAGGCACGATGGCTCTCCTCCAGGTGCGGGTGGCACTGCTGCGGGTGCGCTGAGCGCGCGCTTGCCTGCATGCTACTTACCGGTAACCCCGGTGCCCACCCCTTGCTCTGCGAGTGGCGTCACATTCCGGCCGCGGTACCCGGCCCCGGCCCCCGGGTACCCGCGGGATGCGGGCGGCTCCTGCGCCTCAATCGCCGGCGGGGCTTAAAGATGGGTGACCGTTGCTCCGTGGTGTAGGCCACCGACCCACCCGCACCCGACAAGACCCCGTGCCTACCCCACGGAGCAACGCAACCCGACCGCCGGAGGGCCCGCACCGCGCGGGGGCGGCCCGGTGCCGAAGGCATGAGGGGGCGGAACTGCGCGACCGGCCCCCACGGCCCGCGGCCGGAAGCAGGCCCCACCCCCCGGGGTTACCGCCCCGGAGGGGTCAGGGCCTCGGAGAGGGAGACCGAGGTCAGGGTGGACTGCCAGGGGCGGGCGCCCAGGGCCGAGAGTGCCGTCGCGACCCCGTCCGGGCTCGTGTCCGCCGGCGGCTCCCAGCAGATCCGCCGCACCGTGTCCGGTGAGATCAGGTTCTCCTGCGGCAGGTTCAGCTCCTCCGCGAGCGCCGAGACCGCCGTCCGGGCGGCGGAGAGCCGGGCGGCCGCGGCCGGGTCCTTGTCCGCCCAGGCCCTCGGCGGCGGGGGGCCGGTCATGGGCTGTCCGGGCTGCGGCAGCTCCAGGTCCGGCAGGGCCCGTGCCCGGTCGATCGCGGCCTGCCACTGTTCGAGCTGGCGCCGCCCCATCCGGTGGCCGAAGCCGTTGAGCCCGGCCAGGGCGTGGGCGTTCGGCGGTACGGCCAGCGCGGCCTCGATGATGGCGGCGTCGCCGAGGACCTTGCCGGGGGAGACGTCGCGCCGCTGGGCGATCCGGTCCCGGGTGGTCCACAGCTCCCGTACGACCGCCATCTGACGGCGGCGGCGCACCTTGTGCATACCGGAGGTGCGGCGCCAGGGGTCCTTGCGGGGTGCGGGCGGCGGGGCGGTGGCGATGGCGTCGAACTCCTGCCGGGCCCACTCCAGCTTGCCCTGCCGGTCCAGCTCCTTCTCCAGCGCGTCCCGCAGGTCGATCAGCAGCTCGACGTCGAGTGCGGCGTACCGCAGCCAGGGTTCGGGCAGCGGCCGGGTGGACCAGTCGACGGCGGAGTGGCCCTTCTCCAGGGCGTATCCGAGGACGGATTCGACCATGGCGCCGAGGCCGACCCGGGGGAAGCCGGCGAGCCGCCCGGCCAGCTCGGTGTCGAAGAGCCGGGTGGGAACCATGCCTATTTCGCGGAGGCAGGGCAGATCCTGGGTGGCGGCGTGGAGGATCCACTCGGTGTCGGAGAGCGCGGCGCCCAGGGAGGTGAGGTCGGGGCAGCCGACGGGGTCGATCAGGGCGCTGCCCGCGCCCTCGCGGCGGAGCTGGACGAGGTAGGCGCGCTGGCCGTAGCGGTAGCCGGAGGCGCGTTCGGCGTCGACGGCGACGGGGCCGGTGCCCGCCGCGAACGCGGCGACGACGGCCGCCAGTGCTTCGGCGTCGGCCACCACCGGGGGGATGCCCTCGCGGGGCTCCAGCAGGGGAGTGGGGCTTTCTTCGGCTGCGACGCCGGCGTCCGGGGGAGCGCCCCCGGCGGTTCGCAGTGCGGTCTCTGCTGCGGGGTTATGGGCGTCGGTCACGTGTCAAGGGTATCCGTGAACCCGGCGCGCCTGTCGACGGAAACGATCCGCCGACAGGCGCATGGGGGAGCGAAGGGGTCAGTGGATGATGCCCGTGCGCAGGGCGACCGCGACCATTCCGGCCCGGTCGCCGGTGCCGAGCTTGCGCGCGATCCGCGCCAGATGGCTTTTCACGGTGAGCGCCGACAGGCCCA
Organism: Streptomyces sp. NPDC094448; assembly: GCF_044763775.1. NCBI lineage: Bacteria > Bacillati > Actinomycetota > Actinomycetes > Kitasatosporales > Streptomycetaceae > Streptomyces > Streptomyces sp. NPDC094448. Next base: position 379,871 of record NZ_JBIWGU010000001.1, read on the forward strand.
TGGAGACGCCGATGGCCTTGTTCGACTGGCCCTCCGCCACCAGCCGCAGGACCTCGACCTCGCGGCCGGACAGCTCCCGGTAGCCGCCCGGGTGGCTGGGGGCGCCGGGCGGACGGCGGTGGCCGAGCCGGGCCGCGGCCGCGCCGATGGGGGCCGCGCCGGGCCGGGTGGGGTGCCCGATATTGGTACGGGTCCCGGTGACGACATAGCCCTTCACCCCGCCCGCCAGGGCGTTGCGGACGGCGCCGATGTCATCGGCGGCGGAGAGGGCGAGGCCGTTCGGCCAGCCCGCGGCGCGGGTCTCGGAGAGGAGGGTGAGCCCGGATCCGTCGGGCAGGTGGACGTCGGCGACACAGATGTCGCGGGGGTTGCCGATCCGGGGGCGGGCCTCCGCGATGGACGAGGCTTCGATCACGTCCCGGACGCCGAGCGCCCACAGGTGGCGGGTGACGGTGGAGCGGACGCGCGGATCGGCCACGACGACCATCGCGGTCGGCTTGTTCGGACGGTAGGCGACCAGGCTTGCGGGCTGCTCGAGAAGGACGGACACCGGGCTCCTCCTGGGGGGAAGGTGCGGGGACGGGGCCGGCTCGGGGGTGAAGCCGGGGCAATCCGTGAAGTTAGGGTCATTGACCTCTTCGGCAGCCCGTGCGGTGTCCTTTAGGGAATGATCACTATTCAGTGAGTAACAATTGGTGCAATTCGGACGGGTGCTCGATGATCCTACGAGTGATCTCCCCGGCCCCGCGCAGCGCGGCAGCGGGGTCGCACGGACGGAAACGGCCGCGCGGCCCGGGAGGAGTATCCCGGGCCGCGCGGCCGTGCCGTGACGCCGTCAATCCCGGCGGTGCTGCGGTCCCCGCCGCTGCGGCAGGCTCACCACCCCTGTCACCGGCTCCGGACCACCCCCCGGGGCGGGGGGCAGTCCGGCGAGCTGGCAGAGCAGATCGCACCAGGCCGCGAGGTGTGCGGCGGTGTCCGGCACCCCGCCGGGACCCTCCTCGGGCGTCCAGGACGCCCGGATCTCGATCTGGGTCGCGGGGCGCCGGGGCGAAAGTCCTCCGAAGTAGTGAGAGCCCGCACGCGTGACGGTCCCGCTCGCCTCCCCGTACGACAGCCCGCGCGCCTCCAGCGCGCCCGTCAGCCAGGACCAGCAGACCTCGGGCAGCAGTGGATCCGCCGCCATCTCCGGCTCCAGTTCGGCCCGGACCAGGGTCACCAGCCGGAAGGTGCCGTGCCACGCCTCGTGCCCGGCCGGATCGTGGAGCAGCACCAGCCGGCCGTCCGCCAGATCCTCGTCGTCCTCGACGACCGCCGCCTCCAGCGCGTACGCGTACGGCGCCAGCTTCTGCGGGGCACGGGCCGGGTCCACTTCGATCTCGGGGCGCAGCCCGGCGCCCCGCAGTGCCTCCACCGCCCGCCGGAACGCCTTCGGGACGGAGTCGCCCGCCGGGGCGCCCCCGTCCGGGTGTGAATGTTCAGCATGATCGGAAAAACGTCCCTGAGCCGCAGCCATGCGGGGAAGACTAGGCGGAACGCGGCTTCCGCGCAGGGAAGGACACCCGGGCCGGTCGGCCGCTTTTCCCGGCCGTGGGAGGATTCGGTGCGTGAGTGCCTACGACCGCCCCCCGGGCCAGCAGCCGAAGACGTACGATTCAGCCTTTCTGAAGGCCTGTCGCCGCGAGCCGGTGCCGCACACTCCGGTCTGGTTCATGCGGCAGGCGGGGCGCTCGCTGCCGGAGTATCTGAAGGTCCGTGAGGGCATTCCGATGCTGGAGTCCTGCATGCGGCCGGAGCTGGTCAAGGAGATCACCCTCCAGCCGGTGCGCCGGCACGGCGTGGACGCCGCGATCTACTTCAGCGACATCGTCGTCCCGCTCAAGGCCATCGGGATCGACCTCGACATCAAGCCCGGTGTGGGGCCGGTCGTCGCCGAGCCGGTCCGCAGCCGCGCCGACCTCGCCAGGCTGCGGGATCTGACCCCGGAGGACGTCTGGTACGTCACGGAGGCCATCGGCCTGCTGACCGAGGAGCTGGGCGGCACCCCGCTGATCGGCTTCGCGGGCGCCCCCTTCACCCTCGCCAGCTATCTCGTCGAGGGCGGCCCGTCCCGCAACCACGAGCACACCAAGGCGCTGATGTACGGCGATCCGGAGCTGTGGGCGGATCTGCTGGACCGGCTCGCGGAGATCACCTCCGCCTTCCTCAAGGTCCAGATCGAGGCCGGTGCGAGCGCCGTGCAGCTCTTCGACTCCTGGGTGGGTGCCCTCGCCCCGGCGGACTACCGGCGCTCGGTGCTGCCCGCGTCCACCAAGGTCTTCGACGCGGTCGCCGGCTACGGGGTGCCCCGGATCCACTTCGGTGTGGGTACGGGTGAGCTGCTCGGCCTGCTGGGCGAGGCGGGCGCCGACGTCGTCGGTGTCGACTGGCGCGTCCCCCTCGACGAGGCCGCCCGCCGGGTGGGCCCGGGGAAGGCGCTCCAGGGCAATCTGGACCCCGCGGTCCTCTTCGCCCCCCGCGAGGCGGTCGAGGCGAAGACCCGCGAGGTGCTGGCGGCGGCCGCCGGTCTGGAGGGCCATGTCTTCAACCTGGGCCACGGCGTCCTGCCGTCGATGGACCCGGACGCGCTGACCCGCCTCACCGAGTTCGTCCACACCGAGACCGCCCGCTGACCGGTCGCCCGCCGGGCCCGGGCTGTGCGCCCGGGGCCCGGCGGGATCCGGCAGGTCTCAGCCCGCGGTGAGGGCCCTCAGGGCCTTGCGGGCCGCGACCAGCACCGGGTCCCATACCGGTGAGAACGGCGGCGCGTAGCCGAGGTCGAGCGTCGTCATCCGCTCGACCGTCATTCCGGCCGTCAGCGCCACCGCCGCGATGTCGACCCGCTTCGCCGCCCCCTCGCGGCCCACGATCTGGAGCCCGAGGAGCCGTCCCGCGCCGCGCTCCGCGAGGATCTTCACCGTCATCGCCGAGGCGTCGGGGTAGTACCCGGCCCGGCTGGTCGACTCGACGGTCGCGGTGACGTACTGCAGTCCGGCGGCCGCCGCGTCCTTCTCCCGCAGCCCGGTCCTGGCGATCTCCAGATCGCACACCTTGCTGACGGCGGTGCCCACGACCCCGGGGAAGGTGCCGTAGCCGCCGCCGATATTCGCCCCGATGATCTGGCCGTGCTTGTTGGCGTGGGTCCCGAGCGGGATGTACCGGTCCCGGCCCGACACCAGGTCGAGGACCTCCACACAGTCCCCGCCCGCCCAGATCGCGTCCCGGCCGCGGACCCGCATCGACAGGTCGGTCAGCAGCCCCCCGTGCTCCCCGGTCGGCAGCCCGGCGGCCCGGGCGAGTGTGGTCTCCGGTGCCACCCCGATCCCGAGGACGACGACGTCCGCCGGATACTCGGCGTCCGCCGTCGCCACCGCGCGTACCCGCCCGTCGTCGCCGGTGCGGATCGCGGTGACGCCGGCCCGGTTGACGGTCGTGATGCCGAGACCGTCCATCGCCGTGTGCACCAGCCGCCCCATATCGGGGTCCAGGGTCGCCATCGGCTGCTCCCCGCGGTTCAGGACCGTGACCTCGAAACCGCGGTTCAGCAGGGCCTCCGCCATCTCGACGCCGATGTACCCCGCGCCCACGACGACCGCCCGGCGGCGCCCCGGGGCCCCGCCGGGCGAGCCGAGGCCCTCCAGGGTGCCGAGGAGGGCCTGTCCGTCGTCGAGGTTCTGCACCCCGTGTACCCCGGGCGCCCCGATCCCGGGGATCGGCGGGCGGACCGGCCGCGCCCCGGTGGCGATCACCAGCCGGTCCCAGCCCGTCCACGACTCCGCGCCGCTCGCCAGGTCCCGGGTGCGCACCCGTCCCCGGTCCGGGTCGATCTCCACGACCTCCGTCCGCATCCGCAGGTCGATCCCGCGGGCCCGGTGCTCGTCGGGCGTCCGGGCGATCAGCTCGTCCCGCTCCGCGACCTGCCCGCCGATCCAGTACGGGATCCCGCACGCCGAGTACGAGGCGAAGTGACCGCGCTCGAAGGCGACGATCTCCAGCTCGTCCGGTGTGCGGAACCTGCGTGCCTGCGATGCGGCGGACATGCCCGCCGCGTCGCCCCCGATGACCACCAGTCGCTGTGCTGCCATGGGACACACGCTACGTCGGCCGGTGGGCCGGGGATCAGTCCCGGTCCGGTCCGGCGCCGGCCTCCGCTCCGGCGGGCGCGGGCTCGGATGCGTACCGGGCCCCGGCCCACCCCGGCGCCGGAGCGGCCGCCGCCTTCCCGTCGTGGGCCGCTGCGGGCTTGTCGTTGCCGTCGCCGGACGCCGCGGAGCAGCCGGAGACCGCCAGGACCCCGGCCGCCGCCGGCGCGGCGGACACCCGTCGATGACGCATGTCTTCCCTGCGCGGAACCGGAGGCCCGGCACCGCATCGTGTCCGTCGTCCCGTGCCCGTGCGACGGAGCCCCCCGCGGACCCTTGCCGTCCGGCGGTCCCCGAACCGGTCACGTTCGGGACTCGGAACGGCATTTGAGAGAGTGGGGGCATGGATTCCGCGCACCGCGGCGGCGCAGGTACGGCCGCCGCCCCCGGCACACAGACCGCCCCCGGCACCATCGGCGGGGGTACGCCCCCGGGCCGTGCCGTCGTCGTCGGCGGCGGTATCTCCGGGCTGACCGCCGCCCACCGGCTGGCCGGTGCGGGCTGGCGGGTCACCCTGCTGGAGACCGCCGCCGTGCTCGGCGGGAAGCTGGCCGTGGGCGAGATCGCGGGTGTCCCCGTCGATCTGGGTGCCGAGTCGATGCTCGCCCGCCGCCCGGAGGCCGCCGACCTGGCCCGTTCCGTCGGTCTCGGCGACCGGCTGGAGGCCCCGGCCACCACGACCGCCTCCGTATGGACCGGGGGCGCCCTGCGGCCCATGCCCAAGGGCCATGTGATGGGCGTGCCCGCCGACGCGGGGTCCCTCGCCGGACTGCTCACCCCCGAGGGCGTGGCGCGCATCGCCCGGGAGCGCGAGCTGCCGCCCGCCGCCGTCGGCGGCGACGTCGCCATCGGCCGCTATGTCGCCGACCGCCTCGGTGACGAGGTCGTCGACCGGCTGGTGGAGCCGCTCCTCGGCGGGGTGTACGCGGGTGACGCCTACCGCCTCTCGATGCGGGCCGCCGTCCCCGCACTCTTCGAGGCCGCCCGCAGCCACCCGTACCTCCTGGACGCCGTCCGTGCCGTCCAGGAGGCGGCCGCGGCCCGGCAGCAGGGCGGACCCGTCTTCCTCGGCCTCGACGGCGGGGTCGGCACCCTGCCGCTCGCCGTCGCCGACGCCGTCCGTGCGGCGGGCGGCGAGCTGCGCACCGGCACCCGGGTCCTCGGCCTCGAACGGGGCGCGGACGGCTGGCACGTACGGACGGACCGCGGCGAGACCCTGACCGCCGACGCCGTCGTCCTCGCGACTCCCGCCTGGTCCACGGCCGAGCTGCTGTCCGCGGAGTCCCCGGCGGCCGCCGCCGAACTCGGCCGTATCGAGTACGCCTCGATGACCCTCATCACCCTGGCGTTCCGCCGCGCCGACCCGGCCGCCGCGGCCCTGCCGGACGGCAGCGGCTTCCTCGTCCCCGCGGGCGAGGGCCTGACCATCAAGGCGTCCACCTTCTCCAGCCGCAAATGGCGGTGGGTCGACAGAGCCTCCGCCGACGAGGGGCTGGCCGTTCTGCGTACCTCGGTCGGTCGCTACGGCGACGAGGACCATCTGGACCGGGAGGACGGCGAACTCGTCGAGGTGTCCCTGCGCGACCTCGGGGCCGCCACCGGGCTCGCGGCCCGGCCCGTCGCGAGCACCGTGACCCGGTGGATCGGCGGACTGCCGCAGTACCCCGTGGGCCATCTCGACCGGACCGCGCGGATCCGCGCGGAGGTCGCGAAGCTTCCCGGGCTCGCGGTCTGCGGGGCCGCGTACGACGGTGTCGGCATCCCCGCCTGCATCGCCGACGGGCAGCGCGCGGCGGACACGGCCGCCGCGGGCCGGACCCGGGCGACGGGCCCCGGAGGCGACGCGGGACAATGACCTCATGAGTGCGCCAGAGAAGATCCCGAACGCGGGCAAGAAGGCCAAGGACCTCAACGAGGTCATCCGCTACACACTGTGGTCGGTCTTCAAGCTCCGTGACGTACTGCCCGACGACCGCGCCGGCTGGGCCGACGAGGTCGAGGAACTGTTCGCGAAGCTGGCCGCCGAGGACGTCACGATCCGCGGCACGTACGACCTCTCCGGTCTCCGTGCCGATGCCGACGTGATGATCTGGTGGCACGCCGAGACCGCGGACGAGCTGCAGGACGCGTACAACCGCTTCCGCCGCACCCGCTTCGGCCGGGCGCTGGTCCCCGTGTGGTCCAATATGGCGCTCCACCGGCCCGCGGAGTTCAACAAGTCCCATATTCCGGCGTTCCTGGCCGACGAGCGGGCCCGGGACTACGTCAGCGTCTACCCGTTCGTCCGCTCCTACGACTGGTACCTGCTGCCCGACGAGGACCGGCGGCGGATGCTCGCCGACCACGGGAAGATGGCCCGCGGCTATCCGGACGTCCGGGCCAACACCGTGGCGTCGTTCTCCCTCGGCGACTACGAGTGGCTCCTCGCCTTCGAGGCGGACGAACTGCACCGGATCGTCGACCTGATGCGCCATCTGCGTGCCTCGGAGGCGCGGATGCACGTCCGCGAGGAGGTCCCCTTCTACACCGGCCGGCTGAAGTCCGTGGCGGACCTGGTGGCGGACCTCGCCTGACGGGCGGACCCGGGCGGCGGCTTGGTTGCTGTCACGGCCACGCCCGTGGCCCGCGCGCCCCGAGGGCGCCCGGCGCGGGCGCGGGGCGGTCAAGAACCCGGTTGCGGCCCGGACCACCCCCGCGGCCTGAGGCTGTGTTGTCCCGGGGGGGGCGCCCCCCGGACCCCCGGCAGTGGCCGGGCGCGGGGCGGTCAAGAACCCGGTTGCGGCCCGGACCACCCCCGCGGCCTGAGGCTGTGTTGTCCCGGGGGGGCGACCCCCGGACCCCCGGCAGTGGCCGGGCGCGGGGCGGTCAAGAACCCGGTTGCGGCCCGGACCACCCCCGCGGCCTGAGAAGATGCTCGGCGGAGGAGGTCCGGGGGCGGCACCGCCCCCGGAAGACCGGGGACGGGTCCGCACGGGACCCGGGCTCCGTGACCCGGAAGATCAGACGGCGGGGTGCAGCGGCTGCGGCCGCAGCGTCCGCTGTTCCAGCGACACCGGGTCGGGCTCCGGGTGCGGCGCGCACGACGCGCGCCGCACCGGCGCCTCGCCGCGCAGCAGATAGTCCTCCAGATAGGCGTTGACGCAGTCGTTCGCACCGCCGCCGATCCCGTGCGTACCCGCGTCCTCCTCCGTGACCAGGACCGACCCCTTCAGCCTCCGCGCCAGCTCCTTCGCCCCTTCGTACGGCGTCGCCGCATCGTTCTCCGCGGCCAGGATCAGCACCGGCGGCAGGGTGCCCCAGCGGGCGCGTACCTCCAGCGGCTGCTGCCGCGGCGCCCGCCAGAACGCGCACGGCAGGTTCATCCACGCGTTGTCCCAGGTCTCGAACGGAGCCTTGCGGGCCAGCGCCGTGTTGTCCCGGTCCCACACCTTCCACTCGGTGGGCCAGGGCGCGTCGTTGCAGAGGATCGCCGTGTACACGGCGTTGGAGTTCTCCGACTCCGCCGCCCACTCCTTCTTCGGCGCCGCCTGCCGGATCAGCGGCTTCTCATTGCCCTTCAGATACTCCGACAGGGCCGACGCACGGGCCGGCCAGTAGTCGTCGTAGTAGGCGGCGCCCAGGAACGCGGACTGGAGCTGCGCCGGTCCCACGATCCCGCCCGCGGGCTCCTTCGCGACCCGGGACTTCGCCTCCTCGTAGCGGCGGGCCACCGCCCCGGCGGTGGTTCCCAGACCGAAGGCGTCGTCGTGCCTGGCCACCCAGGCGCGGAAGTCGGCCCAGCGGCGTTCGAACGCGAAGGACTGGTCGAGGTTGTTGCGGTACCAGATCTTGTCGCGGGCCGGATGCACCGCCGAGTCGAAGACCATCCGGCGGACGTGCGAGGGGAACAGCGTGGCGTACAGGGCCCCGAAGTACGTGCCGTAGGAGGCGCCCATGAACGTCAGCCGTTCCTGGCCGAGGGCGGCGCGCAGCACATCGAGGTCGCGGGCGTTGTTGAGGGACGTGTAGTGGCGCAGCGCGTCGCCCGTCCGCCGGGCGCAGCCGTCGGCGTACTCCCTGGCCTCCGCGATCCGGGCCCGCTTGAACGCCGGGGAGGGATGCGTCTCGGACGCCGTAGGGGCCTTGACGGACTCCGCGGCGTCCTGGCACGACAGGGGTGCCGAGCGGCCGACACCGCGCGGGGCGTAGCCGATCAGATCGTAGGCATGGGCGATCCGCTTCCACTCCTGGAGCTGTCCGGCGAGCGGGAAGTACATGCTGGACGCGCCCGGCCCGCCCGGGTTGTAGACCAAGGCGCCTTGGTACGCGCCGGGTTCGCCGGTCGCGGCGATCCGGCTGACCGTCAGGGCGATCCGGCGCCCGCCGGGTTCGGCGTAGTCGAGGGGGACCTCCACCGTGCCGCAGGTGACGGTCTCGGGGAGGCCTTCCGCTGCCGGGCAGTCCCCGAAGGCGATGCCGCGTTCGGCGGCGCGGGCCGCGGCGACGGCGGTACCCCGGGTCTCCGGCGTCACGGCGTCGCCGGAGCCGTGGACCGCGGTACCCGTGGCGGGCGTCACCGTCAGCGCGGACAGGACCAGCGAACCGAGACCGGCGACCAGCCCGTACCCCACCCCTTTACTCGTCACGTTCCGGTTCCCTTTCTGCGGACGGACGGCACATGCCATGCGGTCAAGGGATTTTTCGGGGTATGTGTCGAGCTGTAAAGCACCTTGGTGGGGTGTCGCGTTCAATGCCCCCGATGCGCCGCACGGGTAGCCGCGCGCTCCCGCCGGCCGCTGCTGAGCGCCCGGCGCAGCAGCGGGTCCTCGATGGCGTCGGGACCGGCGACCGCGATCGCGGTGAGCCGTCCCCGTTCGGTGCCGTCGGCGGTGGTGATCAGCCCGGCCAGGAGCCGTCTGCCCTCGGGGGAGGCCCAGCCCAGATAGGGGCGTATCTCGGCCCGCCCGATCAGCAGGGCGGTCAGGGTGAGCAGCAGCGGCAGCGCGAACCAGGGGAGCAGCGCGCTGCCCGGAACACCCCCGCCGGGCAGGGCGAGGGCGGCGACCGTCAGCACGGGTACGGCGAAGGCGGCGGCGCGGACCTGGCGTACGGCCGCGGCGGACCGGGCCCGGGAGGTGTCGGGGACGGCGAGCCCGGCTTCCTCCAGCGAGGCGGCTATGGCCCGTACGGCATCGGCGGTTCCGGCCGCCCGCCGTACCGCGTCCGTACGGGCCTGGTGGCCGGCCGGCCCTATGGCCCGTATCACCGAACGCTCCAGTACATGGTCGGTGTCCGCGTCGACGACGGTCGCCCAGCCGGTGTGCGCGAGCAGCAGCGCCCGGCGGCGGTGCATGGTGACCAGGGTGACGTCCATGACCCGCCCCGGTCCGCCCGCGAGGAATGCGGCTTCGAGGAGCGTCAGTTCGCGGTCCCGTGGCCGGGTGGAGCGGCGGGCCTGGTGCGGGGCGGCGGCCACGGCGGCTCGGCAGAGCCGCACGCAGGCGGCGCCCGCGGCGGCCCAGGCGAGGGCCAGGAGGAGGATCCGGAGCATGGGCGTGTTGTACGCGAAGAGGGGCCCGGCCGCCACGGGTTTTCCGCCGCCGTCCGGCGAGGGGGTGGCGGCCGGGAGGTTCCGTGCGGATCCCGGCCGGCCGGTGTCCGGTGTCAGACGCCTCCGCCGCAGCCTCCGCCTCCGCAGGACGAACCGCCGCCCCCGCAGGAGGAAGTGGCTCCGCCGCCGCAGGACGAACTGCCGCTCCCGCCGGACGAGCCGCCGCTCTCGCCGGACCAGGAGGGCGATGCGGGCGCTCCCCCGCAGGAGCCGCTGCCGTGGCCGTTGCCGCACCAGGCGGCCGGGGCGGTGCCGCTGCCGGGGTCCGGGGCGATCACGAGCGGTGCGAAGGCGGCCGCGGACACCATCAGGTCCCGAAGCCCTCCGTCGGTGACCGCCGAGGGCCCGCGGAGCGCCACCTGGACCCCTTGCCGGGGGTCGCGCTCCACCCGGGTGTACTCGTCGAGCGCCTGCGACCCGGCGGCGGTCAGCGTGCCCCGGGTCCACCTGGCGCAGTACCTGGTGATCACCGCACCGGGCAGGACCCAGAGAGTCACGAGGAAAAGGAACAGAGGGCCTTCCCCATGGGGACCGATGCCGAGGACGAAGGCGATGACCAAGGCGGCCGGCAGGCTCAGGAGCAGGGCCATGGTCTGGATCTCGGCCCAGCGGTGCACCGCCCGCCGGGCGGCGGACGGCGCGTTCAGCAGTCCGCGTCGGGCGAGTTCGTCACCGATCGCCTGGACCGCGGGGGAGAGCATGGCGGCCTCCCGCAGGGTGGTCAGCGCACTGTTGTCGGCCTCCCGGGCCAGGTCCAGAACGGACCGGAGCACAGCGCCCTGCGGCGCCCGGCTCTTGCGCACCACGACGATCCCGGGCGGCACCACGTCGATATGCCCCTGCCGGTGGAGTTCCGCGACGGCGGCGTCCGCGACCCGTGCGGGGCCGCCGCTGAGGAAGGCGGCCTCGTAGCGGTTGCGGACCCGCCTGCTCTTCTTCCGGCGGCGGAGCGACCGGCGCGGGCCGACCGCCGCCACCGCGACCAGCAGGGCCAGGGTGGCGGCGGCGACGGCGAATCCGGTGTACCAGGCGATGTTCATGGAGGTCACGGGCCTTTTCCCCTCTCATGGTGAAAGGTGGTGCCGGGCGTGCCGGACCGCGGCCGGTGGCGGACGGGTCCGGCGGTCCGGAGCCCGGCCCGGCGGATACCACCGGGCCGCCGCTCCGGGACGGGTCAGGCTCCGCCGCCTCCGCAGCCACCACCGCCACCGCCTCCGCAGCCTCCACCCCCGCCACCGCCGCCTCCGCAGCCACCCCCGGAACCGCCGCCGCAGCCGCCGCCGCCGCAGCCGCCGTCACCGCCCCCACCGTCGTCGGCGCTTCCGCACCAGGTCGGCACGTACGCCGCGGTCGGGGAACCACTGGTCCCGGATATCGCGTACGAGGTCAGCGGGATCGCCGCCGCGGCGAGCATCAGCTCCCGCACGGTGCGGTCGGTGATCGACTTGGGCCCGCGCATGGCCACCTTGGCCGCGGCCCGGCCGTCGACGCGGTGGCCCATGACGTACACCTTGAGCGTGCGGCGCCCCTCGGCGGTGAGCCGGCCCCGGGTCACCCGTCCGCTCCGGCCGCTGACGATGACTCCGATCACGGTCACGGGTGTCAGGAAGACCACGGCGCCCGGCTCGTCCGAGACGGTGAGGAACAGGGTGAGGCCGATGGCGAAGGGAACGGCGAGGAACAGGATCAGGAACTGGACCTTGGCCCAGAGGAACACCCTCCGGCGGGCCGCGGACGGCGGTGCCAGCAGGCCCCTGGAGTGGAGCCGGTCACCGATCCCCTGGACGGCGGGGGAGAAGGCCACCGCCTTGCGCAGGGTGGACAGGACGCTGTTCTCCGCGCTCCGGGCCAGGGCGAGGGCGGCCTCGGGGACCTCCCCGTCGGCGCCGCCGCGCAGTACCGAGACGGTGCCGGGGCGCGCCACGGCCAGATACTTCTTGTCGTGCAGATGGGCGATGACGGCGTCCGCGACGCGCAGCGGACCGCCGCGCAGGAAGGCCGCGTCGTAGACGTCGACGACTCCCGTCGTGGAGACCCGGCCGCCGTGCGGGCGGGCGCGGGTGGCGAACGCCGCACAGGCGACGGCGACGGTGAGCGCGGCGACGACGAACACCGCCACGACGCCGATGGTCTGGAGGTCCATGGAATGTCTCCCCGTTGATGAGGTCCGGGCCCGGTCGGCGGCCCGGCGCAAGGAAAGTGCATAAGAAGGGATGAGAAGGGAGGAAAGGGGCGGGTGTGGTGTGCGGGGGAGCGGAGGCCGGTGCTTTCAGGTGTACGGCTCCGGGCCCTGCCCGGGGCCGGGCCGCCGGACTCCGTTCCGGGGCGCCGCTCAGCCGCAGCCGCATCCCCCGCAGCCGCCGCACCCCCCGCCGTCGCCACCGCTGCTGCACGAACCGCCGCCGCCGCAGCTCGAAGTGCCGCGGTTGTCCTGGCTCCCGCCGCAGCTCGTCGAGGTGCCCCCGCCTCCGCACCACGACACCTGCTCCCCGGCGAGTGCCGGGCCGGCCGCGACCGCGACGAACGCCGTGGTGGCCGCGGCGACCAGCAGGGTGCGGACCGTCTTGTCCTCGACCCCGTTCAGCCCCATGATGGCGACCCGCTCCGCCGGGGTGGCCGGACGCTTGTTCTCCGAGCGGTGGAAAGAGAGCGCCCTGGCGCCGTTCCCGGTCAGCCGGGCCGCGACGTTCTGGCCCACGACGACGGCCAGGAACCAGCCCACCAGCAGCCCGGGGCCGACCCGTAGCAGGAAGAGATCGCCCATCCTGCTCCAGTCGGCGTCGCCGACGAACTCGGTGACGACGTAGGCAGCGGGTATCGCGAGCAGGAACACGATCTTCTGGATCCTGGCCCACCGGGCGAGGACCCGCAGATCCCGGCTGGGGGCGACCAACAGGCCGCTGCGCGCCAGACCGTGACCGATCCGCTGGACCGCCTCCGCACGTGCGGCCGTGTGCCGAAGGGTGTTCAGCGCACCGTTCGGCGCGCTCTCGGCGGCCTCCAGGACGGCCCGTTCCACGGGGTCGTGGGCTTCGGCGCGCTCGATGGTGACGAGGCCGGGCTCGGCGATCCTGATCCGTCCGTCGTCACTCATCGTGGCGAGCGCGGCGTCCACGGTCCGCAGCGGGCCACCGTTGAGGAACGCGGCCTGGTAGGAATCGTCGATCTTCACCTGCCGGCCGTCACCCTGCCGGTGGCGGCGGCGGGATACGACGCTCTCCACGACCAGCCAGACCGTGAGCACAGCCACGACGGCGTTCACGAGCACGGCGACGGTACCGATGGCCATGCGGTCACCTCCTGACGAGTGCGGCGCGTGCCGCACGGACGATCCGGGCCGACCGGCGCCGGGGCCGTAGCCCGGCCCGCTCCTGCCACCAGTGGGTCAGTTGTCTGCGGGCCCGCTCGTCCGCGGGCCGCCCGGCGGCCAGCAGATGCTCGGCGAAGGCCATGGCGTCGCGCCGGTATCCCGCGTGCATCGGGCGGCCCTTGGCGTAGGCGAGGAACATGCTCCGGTACTCGCGGCCCAGGATCTCCGGCAACTGCGGCGCGATCTTGGCCACCACCTGTGCCCGCTTCGCCGCCAGCGCCCGGCTCTGCACCCGCAGCCGGCGCTGGTCGAACTCCTCGGGCGCGGGCATCCCGGCCACCAGTGCCGACAGCAGCGCCGCCTGCGCGATGCCCAGCCGCTCCCGTGCGTCCGCGGGGGCCGGCGCCACGGCCCCGGGCCGGGGGCCGGGAGCGCCGGTGACCCGCCCGGCCGCAGGAGCGGACCTCAGCACCGTACGGACCGACTCCAGCTCCGCCGCCAGCTCGGCCTCCGGCGGGAAGTCGTCGTCCCGCTCCAGCAGCACCCCGGGCGGCGATATCCGGGAGGCCAGTTCGCGCAGTACGTCGAGCACGGGCCCGGACACCGGATGGGCATGGGTGTCGTGCCAGACCCCGTCGCGCTCCACCCCGCCCGCGACATGGACGTACGCGATGGCCTCGACCGGCAGTTCGTCCAGGGCCTTCGCCGGGTCCTCGCCGCGGTTCACGAAGTTGGTGTGGAGGTTGGCGACGTCGATCAGCAGGCGCACCCCGGTCCGCTCCACCAGCTCCGCCAGGAACTGCCCCTCGGTCATCTCCTCACCGGGCCAGGAGATCAGCGCCGCGATGTTCTCCAGCGCCAGCGGCACCGGCAGCCCGTCCTGCGCGATCCGCACGTTCTCGCAGAGGACGGCCAGAGCGTCCCGGGTCCGCGGCACCGGCAGCAGATGACCGGCCTCCAGCCGCGGCGACGCCGTGAGCGGACCGCCCGCCCGGACGAACGCGATGTGCTCGGTGACGAGCGGGGAGCCGAGGAACTCCGCACGCTCCGCGAGATCCGCCAGCTTCTGCTCCGACGGCCGGTCGGCGCCGCCGAGACCGAGGGAGACACCGTGCGGGACGACCGTGACGCCCCGGGCGCGCAGCCGCTCCAGCGAGGCGGGCAGATGGCCGGGGCAGATGTTCTCGGCCACCACCTCGACCCAGTCGACTCCGTCGAGGCGCTCCACGGTGTCCGCGATCTCGGGCCGCCAGCCGATGCCGGTGCCCAATATGCCGTGCCGCATGGTTCCTCCCCCTGGTCCCCTTCTCCGTACATTCTTCCGCTGTGTACGGGGGACATGGCCCCGCCGGGCGGCGGTGAATCCCGCAACAGGGACGTTCAGAGCAGGAATTGAGGTTCCGCCCCACGGGGAACGCGACCGAACCGCAATCCCCGGGTGGCCGAAGGCGTTCCCGGAGGGGCCCGGGAGGCGGCTGCGAGACGCGTTACGGAGTCGGCGGCGCCGGGCGGGCGGTGTCGATCGCGGTCGGCGGCCCGGGGCGGGGCGACGGCCGCGACGTATAGCTCAGCGCACCGGACGGCACCGCCGGGTCCGGCACGGCCGGAGCGTCCCCGTCCGGCGCGGGCGGGCCGGTGGGGCTCGCCGTCGTCCCCTCCGCCGCCTCGTGCGCGAGGGCGTCGAAATCGACCCGGCCGGTCGCCTCCAGCATGGTGATGTGGTCCAGCACGGTCTGGTTGGCGTCGGTCGCCAGTTGACGGATCAGGATGTTGCGCGTGGTGTGCCGGACCTGGGCGACCAGGCCGAACACCTTGCCGTGGGCGATGCGCAGCAGATTGGCGAACCTGCGCTCGTACTCCTCGCCGCGGGCCGCGGACAGCTCCCGCAGCCATCCCCGCTGCTGTTCGTTGGGCTGGTTCGGCAGCTCGACCCCCAGCTTCGCCGCCACGTCCCGGGCCCGGGCGTCCAGATCGGCGTGGCCGACCACCAGATGGTCGCCCGCGTCCCTGATCGCCCGGGTCGGGGCCCGCTCGACGGCCTGCTGTCCGGCGGGCAGCTCCCACAGCCCGGCGAGCCGGACCCGGACCAGGAAGTCACGGTCGGTCGCCGACAGCGGACCCCAGGGGGTGGGCACGCTGGAGGAGTCGAGCCGGTCCCGGCCGGTCCCCGAGCGGTCCGCGTACGACCACACCGGGAACAGCAGGGCCCCCACGGTGGCGACGATGCCCGCGATGATCAGAACCGTCCCGTTGATGTGCCGCACCACATCCGCCTCCCCAGCCGGTGTGCCCGTGGCCGACCACCGCGGCGGGGGATGCCGCCACCGGTTCGCTGCCGGTGAGGAATACGCAACGCGGCCTGCGCATGTTCATCACCGGACCACCACGGATCCGGTACGCGGCGGAGCGCCCCGGACCGGGAGGGCGCGCGACCGCTACGGCACGGTCCGGGGCCCCCGGGTCACCGGGTCCGGAGGGCGGGATGGTCCGCGACGACCGTGACCGAACCCGCGGGGATCTCCGTGAAACCCGCGTCCCGGACCACCGGCAGACCGGCCGCCACCAGGGCCGCGAACCGTTCCCGCGGCGCCGTGCGGACGGCGAGCGCGAAGCCGTCCGCCTCCCATGCCTTGCGCTCCGCCTCGCCCAGCTCCCACCAGGCGAGCTGGGCGCCGTGCCCGGCCTGGGCCATCGCCTTGCCCGCCGACATCTCCACATCCGGGTTGAGCCAGAGCACCGGCCGCAGCGGATCGGGGTCCGCCGGGGGCCGGGGATCGTCGAGTTCGGTGCCCGACACCTGGAGCTTCACCAGCTCCTTCGGCCAGCCGTCCAGTGGTACGGGCGGATGGACCCGCACCTCGGCCGAGGCGCCGGTCACCGTGATACCGGGCAGTGCCCCGGCCCGCCGCCACTCCGCGCCGCGCGCCCGCCGCACCACTTTGCGGATCCGGGCGTCCTGCCAGTCCCGCATCGACCGCGCCCACGCGCCGTCGCCCTGGGAGCGTTCGTCGGCGAGGATCACGAGGACCGCGCGGGCGGCCGTCTCCAGCGCGTCGGTACGGGCCGGGGGAGCGGTCTTCTCGATCCGGGCGACCAGCGGCAGCACGAACTGCCGGGCCTCGTCGCGGCCGGTGCTCTCGTGACGGAAGGGGCTGTCGGTGCTCTCCGGAGCCTCCGTGCTCTCCGGAGACTCCGTGACCGCCGGGGCCTCCGGGCTCTTCGTGCTCTTCGGGGGTTCCGGGCTTTCGGCGCCGTGGGATTCGCTGCTCACCTCGTCCAGTCTGCCAGCCCACCCGGTACCGGCGGCCCCGGGGCGGGCGGAGACTACGGCTCCGCCCCGGACCCGGCCGCCGGGCGGCCGGAACCGGGTCCGGGGCGGGCTGTTCCTCGCCGCAGGAAGCTCGTCGAAAGCCCGTGGAAAGGCCGGTGACCGGGGCAGCGGTCCGAAAATCTTGGCGGAATACGCCTATCCGGGTGAGGATGCGGCGTATGAAGAGCGAACTTTTCTCCTCCGAGAGCCTGGCCCAGCCCGCGGCGGCCCCGGGCATGACCCTCCAGAACGCCAAGTCGGTCAAGTACACCGTCAACGGTGAGATGCACGCCCGCCAGGGCTCCATGATCGCCTTCCGGGGCAATCTCCAGTTCGAGCGGAAGAGCCAGGGCCTCGGCGGCATGCTCAAGCGCGCCGTGACCGGCGAGGGCCTGCCGCTGATGGTGGTCTCGGGGCAGGGCGAGGCCTGGTTCGCCCACGAGGCCGCGAACTGTTTCATCGTGGAGATCGAGCAGGGCGACGCGCTCACCGTCAACGGCCGCAACGTCCTCTGCTTCGACCCGACCCTCTCCTACGAGATCAAGACCGTGAAGGGCGCCGGCATGACCGGCGGCGGGCTCTTCAACAGCGTCTTCACGGGCTACGGCAAGCTCGCCGTGATGTGCGAGGGCACCCCGGTCGTCATCCCCGTCTCGCCGCAGCAGCCCGTCTACGCCGATACGGACGCCGTCGTCGGCTGGAGCGCGAGCCTCCACACGTCCCTGCACCGCTCGCAGTCGGTCGGCTCGATGATCCGGGGCGGCTCCGGCGAGGCCGTTCAGCTCAAGCTCGAAGGCGAGGGCTTCGTCATCGTCCGCCCGAGCGAACTGGTACCGCAGAAGACCGGCAACTGACCTACCCGGTGGCACGGTGAGGTGCGCGGTGGCCGGTTCCCGGACCGGCCCCGGCGCCGCGCCGGAGACCGCCGCGGACGTACCCTGGCCCGTATGGACGCATCGTCGTACTGCGCGGGGGGCGGCACCGGGGGCGACCGGTCCCGACCGGAGCCCGCAGCGGACCCCGGACCGGACGGTTCGCCCCGTGCCGAGTGCATTCTCTGCCGGGAGCCCACCGAGTATCCGGAGTCGGTGAAGGGCATCACCCTCTGCCCGGTCTGCGCATGGCAGGAAGCCCAGCGCACGGCCTGCTCGGGCTGACCGGGCCGTCAGCGCCCGGCGCGCATCAGCTCCGACACCTGCACCATCCGGTAGCCGCGCTTCCGCAGCTCGGGCACGATCTTCCGGATCGCCGCCTCCGTCGTCGGGGCCGCGCTGCGCGTGCAGTGGAGCACCACCACCGACCCCGGGCGCACCCCTTCCAGCACCTGCTCGGCGACCGCGTCCGGATCCGTCGCGAAGGCGTCGCCGCCGACCACGTCCCACTGCACCGCCGTCACACCGGCCGGTCCGAGCGCCCGCAGGGCCGCATCGTCGTAGCAGCCGCCGGGGAAGCGGAAGTACGGCACCACCCGGCGGACGCCCGCCGTCCGGAACGCCGCGAAGGCCCGGTCCACATCGGTCTTCATATCCCCTGCGGCCAGCACGGGCAGCCCGTAGCAGGGCTCCTTGAAGGCATGGTGGCTGTAGGAGTGGTTGGCCACCTCGAAGAGGGGGTCGTTGCCGATCGCCTTCGCCTGGTCCGGGTACTCCTCCGCCCAGCGGCCCGTCATAAAGACCGTCGAGGGGACCGAGAGCGTACGCAGGGTGTCGATGAGCGCCGGATGGTCGAAGCGTTCGCCGCGGGCGGCCCTCGGCCCCTGATCGGCGGTCATATCCGCATCGAAGGTGAGGGCGACCGTCTTCGCCGACCGGTCGGCGGGCACCGCGGACCGGGAGAAGACGGGAGCCGCCCCGCCCGGTCCGGGGGCGAGGGTCGGCGCCGCCGCCCCGGACGGCGCACCGGCCTTCGTCCGCACCGGGGCCGGGCCCGCCGGAGCGCCCTGCTCTCCGGCGCAGCCCACGAGAACGGCACCGGCCATCGCAACAGCCGCGAACCAACGCACTCTGATCATCACAAAAGGGAACTTAAGTGATGATCGTGGCAAGGGGTGGCCGTATCGCCGCTGTGTCGGGATCCCGGTCGGGCCGTCCACCCGAGCGGGTGCGCGCTCCGAAGGCCCCGTCCGGACGACGTCCGGCCGGAGGGCGTCCCTCCCCCCGGCCGGACGGGCTCACCGGCCCTTGCGGGCGGCTCCCCGCACGCCTGCCCCGCCCTCGGGCGGCCATGCGCGGCGTGCGGGGGTGCGCCGGGGCGTCCCGTGCGGGCTACGCGCCCCGGGGCGGGTCAGTCGTGCCAGGGGCCCGTGATCGCGAACGTCGTGCCGGGGCGGTAGCAGTTGACGTACATCGTCTCGCCGTCCGGGGAGAACACGACGCCCGCGAACTCACCCCAGTCGGGCAGCTCCGGGGTGCCGATGTTCTGCCGGTTCCGGGCCATCTCGTAGATCTCGCCGCGGCGCGACACGCCGTAGACGTGCTGTGCGCCGTCGCCGTCCTCGCACAGCATCAGATTGCCGCCGGGGGCGAGGCAGATATTGTCCGGGGACTCGCCGGGCGTCTGGATATCGGTATTCGGGCCGAAGATCACCACCAGAGTGACCCTGCGGCGGTCCGGCTCGTACTTCCACACCTGGCCGAAGTGGTCGGCCGCGGCGCCCTGGCGGGTGCGGGCATAGCTGGAGACGAAGTACACCGAGCGCCCGCCCCACCAGGCGCCCTCCAGTTTCTGGGCGCGGGTGATGCCCTTGGGGCCGTAGTCCTGGGAGCGTACGGAGGTCTGCACCGCCTGGCTGTCGGGCACCGGTACCCACTCGACCCGGTCGAACGACGTCCCGGGTTCGGTGACCGCGGAGAGGTCGGGTACGCCCGGTACCCGCATGGCCTCCAGTTCGCCGCCCGCGTGCAGCGACCCACGGCCGCCGAGGGGGCGTTCGGGGAGGAAGCGGTAGAAGAGGCCGAAGGGGTTGCGGGCGTCCTCGGTCTCGTAGACGATCCCGGTCCGCGGGTCGACCGCGACCGCCTCGTGGTCGAACCGGCCCATCGCGGTCAGCGGTACGGCGCCGGATCTGAACGGGTCGGCGCCGTCGACCTCGAAGACGAAGCCGTGGTCCTTGGTGTAGCCGTTGGTCCCGGCGCGGCTCTCGTCCTCCTCGCAGGTCAGCCAGGTGCCCCAGGGGCTGGGCCCGCCCGCGCAGTTCACCGCGGTGCCGGCGATGGCGACCCGCTCGGAGAGCACATCGCCGTCGCGGTCCAGCTCCAGGACCGTACAGCCGCCGGTCGCCGCGGGGTCGTAGGTCAGACCGGGCACGGTGGGGACGGGCAGCGGGTCGGTGGGGTCGTTCTCGTGGTTGCGGACCAGATGGACCCGGCCGTGGCGGCCCCGGAACGCGGCCATACCGTCGTGGTTGCCGGGGACCAGGCCCTCCCCGGAGCGCAGCGGTTCGCCCTCCCGGGACAGCACCCGGTAGCGGAACCCGGCGGGCAGGTCGAGCAGTCCGGCCGGATCGGGGACGAGTGGACCGTAGCCGCCGCGCCCGTGGGCGGCGGCCGTGCTCGCGAAGAGTTCGGAGAGGGCTCCGGCGAAGGCGACGGAGGCGCCCAGTGCGCCCGTACGGGCGAGGACGCTGCGGCGGGTGCTTTCCGGCATGGGGCAACTCCCTGTGGGGACAGAGAAATGACAGACGGAGGGGGCGGTGCGGGGATGGTGCGGGGGGTGATGTGGGCCACAAAAAAGTGACCCGCACGTGTGTAGCACGCACCTGGTGGGCGCGTGAACCGTGCGGGTCACTGAGACGACTGTGTCGTCTGAAACTGTACGTACGCCGGAGGGACTTCGGCCGTTTCCTCCGGCGGTGGTGCCGGGCCGGTCAGACCAGTTCGGCGGTGAGGGTGATGGTCGTGCCGGTGAGGGCCTGGCTGACCGGGCAGTTCTTCTTGGCGCCCTCGGCCGCCTCGGCGAAGGCGGCGGCGTCGATGCCGGGGACCTCGCCGCGGACCGTCAGATGGATGCCGGTGATGCCCTCACCGGGCTGGAACGTGACGTCCGCCTTGGTCTCCAGCCGGGTGGGCGGGGTGCCCGCGCCGGCCAGACCGTGCGAGAGCGCCATCGAGAAGCAGCTGGAGTGGGCCGCCGCGATCAGCTCTTCCGGGCTGGTCTTGCCGTTGGCCTGCTCGGCGCGGGAGGGCCAGGAGACCGGCTGGGTGCCGATGCCGGACGAGTCGAAGGTGACGTTGCCCGAACCCTGGAGGAGGTTGCCCTCCCAGACCGTGTGCGCCGTGCGAGTCGTGGCCATGCTGTGGAATCCCTTCTGGTGGAAAGCTGGTTGCGCCTCGAACCTACTGGTCGGGGGCCGGACCCGGGAAACCCGGCGGGATCCCGCCCGGCCGGTTTCCCCGGTTCAGGCGGCGCCGCCGGTGTTCCCGAGGGCCTTGGCGTCCCGGGCCAGTGCGGTGAGGCGGGAGATCGCACGGTAGTACTTCTTGCGGTAGCCGCCGCGCAGCATGTCCTCGCCGAAGAGCCGGTCGAAGGGGACCCCGGAGGCGATCACCGGGATCTCGGCGTCGTACAGCCGGTCGGCGAGCACCACCAGACGCAGCGCCGTCGACTGGTCCGGTACGGGCGCGACCCCGGTGAGGCAGACCACCTCGATGCCTTCGATCAGTGCCCCGTAACGGCTGGGGTGCACCTGGGAGAGGTGGCCGAGCAGATGGGGGAAGTGGTCCAGGGAGGCGCCGGACGTGGTCCGCGCGGTCTTGGCGACGACTTCGTCGGCGTACGGCGGCGGGGCCTCGGGCAGCCCCCGGTGGCGGTAGTCCTCGCCGTCGATGCGCAGCGGCTGGAAGTGCGCGGACAGCCCCTGGATCTCACGGAGGAAGTCGGCGGCGGCGAACCGGCCCTCGCCCAGCTTTCCGGGCAGGGTGTTGGAGGTGGCGGCCAGCGAGACACCGGCCTCGACCAGCTTCGACAGCAGCGACGACACCAGGACCGTATCGCCCGGGTCGTCCAGTTCGAACTCGTCGATGCAGAGCAGCCGGTAGCCGCCGAGGACGCGGACGGTCTCCCGGAAGCCGAGCGCGCCGACCAGATTGGTCAGTTCCACGAAGGTCCCGAAGGCCTTCTGGCGGGCCGGCACGGGCGCGGCGTGCCAGACGGAGGCCAGCAGATGGGTTTTGCCGACGCCGTAACCGCCGTCGAGATAGACACCGCGCGGTCCGGTGGGCGCGGCGGGCTTGCGGGAGAACCAGCTCCGGATGCCGCCGGGGTCCCGGCGCTCCGCGCCGACCCCGGCGGCGAAGGCCGCCAGCCGGGTCACCGCGTCCGCCTGGCTGGGGTGGTTGGGATCCGGGATGTAGGTGCCGAAGCGGACCCCTTCGAAGCGCCACGGCGGCTCCAGCTCGTCCACCAGTCTCTCGACGGAGACCTGTGGCCGGCGCTCGCACAGGGAGTGAGGCGGGCCGGGGTCTATGGGGCTGCTGGTGGCACGAGTCGACACAGTTCCCCACTGTAAGCGCCGTGCGAGACTGCAGAACATGCGACGCCTGCTCCCTGTGACCGATCAGACAGCCGATGACGACCGAGAGTGGTCGCTGGAGGAGCTGGCCGAGTGCTACGCCTACCCGGAGCCGGGGGAGCGGAGCGGGGCGCCGGGGGCGTGGCTGCGCGGGAACATGGTGTCGTCGCTGGACGGCGCGGCCCACCACGACGGTGCCTCGCAGCCGCTGTCAGGACCGGCCGATATGCGGATCTTCGGGGTGCTGAGGGCGCTCTGCGACGTGGTGATCGCCGGTGCGGAGACGGTCCGCCGGGAGGGCTACCGGCCGGCCAGGGCCCGCGAGGCCTTCGCGGCGCGGCGGGCGGCCGCCGGACAGGCCCCGGCCCCCGCGATCGCGGTGGTCAGCGCCTCCCTGGAGCTGGACTGGACGGCCCCGCTGTTCACCGAGCCGCTGGTGCCGACGCTGATCCTGACGGGCGCGGGGGCGCCCGCCGAGCGGGTCCGGGCGGCCCGGCTGGCGGGCGCGGACGTCGTGGTGGCCGGGGACGGGCCCGGGGTGGACCCGGCGGCGGCCGTGGCAGCGCTGGCCGGCCGGGGGCTGACGCGCCAGCTCACCGAGGGCGGACCGAGGCTGCTGGGCCGGTTCGTGGCGGCCGGGGTGCTGGACGAGCTGTGTCTGACGGTGGCGCCGGTCCTCACGGCGGGGGACGCCCAGCGGATCACGAACGGCCCGGGAACAGCCGTACCCGAACGGTTCGCACTGGTGTCCGTACTGGAAGAGGCGGGCTTCCTTTTCACCCGATACCGGCGCATCTGACAATCAGCGGAATTTCCCGTTCCGGTTAGCTTCGGCTGGGCAGACTTACTCCCACAGACCCCGTGCGGTCACGGGGAAGGATGGTTTCCGCAGAAGGGCTCCTGAACGTGTTCACAAGCGTACTGATGATCGAGCAGCCCCTGACGTCCGCCGATGTGGATTTTGTGACTACCCTCCACGGGGACGAGGGCATCTCGTTCGTCGTGCTGATGCAGCCGCGCGGTGCCCAGGCCGACGTACTGCTGCGGGCCATCGACGATGTGGCCCTCGGCGAGCTGAAGGACGCCGTCCACGAGGGCGGAGAACCCGAGGGGAAGGACTCGCTAGCCCCGGCGGAGCTGGCCCTGGAACACTCCCTGCGGGCCCTGCGCGCGGCCGGCTCCGAGGCCGTGGGGCAGGTCGTCGAGAAGCATCCGCTCGACGTGCTGAAGACCGTCGTCGCGGATTCCAACGCCGACGAGGTCATCGTCCTGACCGAACCGCACTATGTGGAGGAGTTCTTCCACCGGGACTGGGCCTCCCGGGCACGCCACAAGGTCGGCGTCCCGGTGCTCAAGCTCTTCGCGCACAACGAATAGGGTGGTGGCCCGGCCGGAACAGCGACCGGCCGGGCGACCCCGTAAGGAAGGCAGAACACGCATGGCAGCCGCCATCCCCACCGCCATGGAACAGCCCCACTTCATCGGCATCGGCGGTGCCGGGATGTCCGGCATCGCCAAGATCCTCGCCAGCCGTGGGGCGAAGGTGGCGGGCAGCGACGCCAAGGAGTCGCCCACGGCGGACGCCCTGCGGACCCTCGGGGCCACCGTCCACATCGGCCACCGGGCCGGGCATCTGGCCTCCGGCGCCAGCTGCGTCGTCGTCTCCAGCGCCATCCGCGCCGACAACCCCGAGCTGCTGCGCGCCGCCGAACGGTCCGTGCCGGTCGTCCACCGCTCCGACGCGCTGGCCTCCCTGATGGACGGGCTGCGCCCGATCGCGGTCGCCGGCACCCACGGCAAGACCACCACCACATCCATGCTGGCCGTCGCCCTCACCGAGCTGGGGCTCGACCCGTCGTACGCCATCGGCGGCGATCTCGCGGGCCCCGGCACCAACGCCCGGCACGGCGAGGGCGAGATCTTCGTCGCCGAGGCCGACGAGAGCGACCGCAGCTTCCACAAGTACGCCCCCGAGGTCGCGATCGTCCTCAACGTGGAGCTGGACCACCACGCGAACTACGCCTCCCTCGACGAGATCCACGAGTCCTTCGAGACCTTCGCCGGACGGATCGTCCCCGGCGGCACGCTGGTGGTCTTCGCCGACCAGGACGGCGCCGTCGAACTGGCCCGGCGGGTCCGTGGCCGGGACGGGCTCAGGGTGGTCACGTACGGCGAGTCCGCGTCCGCCGACGTCCGGGTGGTACGGATCGTCCCCGCGGGCCTGACCAGCTCGGTCACCGTCGTCCTCGACGGCCGCGAGCTGACCTTCACGGTTTCGGTGCCCGGCCGCCACTACGCGCTCAACGCCGTCGCCGCGCTCGCCGCGGGCGCCGCCCTCGGTGTCCCGGCCGACGCGCTGGCCGGGGCCATCGGCGCCTATACCGGTGTGGGGCGCCGCCTCCAGCTCAAGGGCGAGGCGGCCGGGGTGCGGGTCATCGACTCCTACGCACACCATCCGACCGAGATGACCGCCGATCTGGAGGCGATGCGGGGCGCCGCCGCGGGCTCCCGGCTGCTGGTCGTCTTCCAGCCGCATCTGTTCTCCCGCACCCAGGAGCTGGGCAAGGAGATGGGCGAGGCGCTGGCCCTTGCCGACGCCTCCCTGGTCCTCGACATCTATCCGGCCCGGGAGGACCCGATCCCCGGGATCACCAGTGCCCTGATCGTCGACGCCGGGCGGTCCGCGGGCGCCGAGGTCACCCCGGTCCACGACCGGGAGACCGTGGCCGCCGCCGTCGCGGGAATGGCCGGACCCGGTGACCTCGTTCTCACCATGGGCGCCGGAGACGTGACCGACCTCGGTCCGGTGATCCTGGACCGTCTCTCCGCCCGGACTCCGTCCCGCTGAAGCAGCCGTACGGACACAGTCGGACCGGCGGAGTCCAACCGAGGAAGAAGCAGACCCGAGGAGGCGGTTCCCATGGCGTACGAGATCGACAAGCCGGACGAGGAGTGGCGCGCCGAGCTGAGCCCCGCCGAGTACCAGGTGCTCCGGCAGGCCGGTACCGAACCGGCGTTCACCGGTGAGTACACGGACACCACCACCGAAGGCGTCTACTCCTGCCGGGCGTGCGGGGCGGAGCTGTTCCGCTCCGACACGAAGTTCCCCTCCCCCTGCGGCTGGCCGTCCTTCTACGACCCCAAGGACTCCGACGCGGTCGAACTGCTCCAGGACCGCTCCCACGGCATGGTCCGTACGGAGGTGAGGTGCGCCCGCTGCGGATCGCATCTCGGTCATGTGTTCGAAGGGGAGGGCTATCCGACCCCGACGGACCAGCGTTACTGCATCAACTCGATTTCCCTGAAGCTGACGCCGGACGGCGCCGAGGGCTGAGCCCGCCGTGACCGGGCGGGCTCCCACCGGGCGGCGCGCCCCGCCCGGTGGGACAATGCCCCGGTGTCCGTAGCCCCCGGCAGCTTCGCCGCCCCGCTGCCCGCACCTCTCGTCGAGCGCGCCCGTGCGCTCGCCCGGGACGGCGGGCGGCGGGTGCTCGGCATCGCCGGAGCGCCCGGAGCCGGGAAGTCGACGCTGGCCGCACGGCTCGCCGCCACGCTCGGCGGCGACCGCGCCGTCGTCGTCCCCCTGGACGGTTTCCACCTCGCCGGGGCGGAGCTGGTACGGCTCGGACGCGCCCACCGCAAGGGCGCCCCCGACACCTTCGACGCCCATGGCTACCTGGCCCTGCTCGGCCGGCTGCGCGCCCCCGAACCCGGGGTCACGGTCTATGCGCCCGCCTTCGACCGCGCCCTGGAGGAGCCGGTCGCCGGAGCCGTACCCGTACCGCCCGGGATTCCGCTCGTCGTCACCGAGGGCAACTATCTCCTCCACGACGACGGCCCCTGGGCCCGGGTCCGGCCCCTGCTCGACGAGGTCTGGTACGTCGAACCCGACGACACCGACCGGGTCCGCCGGCTCGTTGCCCGGCATATCGCCTTCGGCCGGGCGCCCGAGGACGCCCGCCGCTGGGTGGACCGCTCCGACGAGGCCAACGCCCGGCTCGTGGTCCGCGGCCGCTCCCGCGCCGACCTCGTCGTCCCCTCGTACTGACCGGGTCCCGGCCCCCGCCCACCGGGCGCTACCGATGCGTACGGCGGCGTTGAACGGATCTTTGCCGACCGGGACGACCGGGGTCGGTAGTCTCGGACCGATGCGGGCCGGTCGAGTGGGAGGCGGTTGACGTGGGCTTGTTCCGGCGCGGGCCGAGGCGTGACAGCAGCGAAGCGCCCCGGGACCCCAAATTCCCCTATCTCTCCGCCGGCGAGGGCGACCGCTTCCGCGCCCAGGTGCGTGAGGCCTTCGCCGAACAGGGTCTGGAGGTCACGGTCTACGCCGACGTCGTCGTCGACAGCGCCGGACGCCAGTTCGGGCTGGTGAATCTCGCCGCCGTCCTGCACAACGACGACCGGGGGCCGCGGGCCTGGGCCGGACTGGTCCGCCGCCATGTGGGCATGGTGCTGCGGACCATGGACGCGCCGTCCGCCCTCGACACCCTCTCCACCGAGCAGATCCGCTCCCAGCTCTACCCCCGGGTACTCAGCGCCGACGGTTTCGACCGGGACAGCTTCGGCTATGCCCGCGCCCTGGCACCCGGACTCTACGAGGTCCTCGCGCTGGATCTCCCCGAGAGCGTCATGATGCTCACCGACGAGGCCCTGGAGCCCCTCGGCCGGCTGTCCTATCTGCGGGAGCAGGCCCTCTACAACCTCCGCGGACTGCCCCTGGAGGGCCATGAGACCGTCAAGGGCGACAACGGTCTGCGCTTCGAGGTCGTGGCCGGGGACTCCTTCTACACCGCCAGCCGGGTGCTGACGCTGGAGAGCGTCGTACGGGAGGTCACCGGCGGCACGATGACCCCCGACGGGGCGCTGGTCGCCTTCCCCTTCCGCCACCGGCTCGCCTTCCACGTCATCCGGGACGCCGGGCTGATCCCCGCCCTCAACGCCATGACCTCCTTCGCCGCCTCCGGCTACGCGGACACCCCGGGGGCCATCTCGCCGTACGTCTACTGGTGGCGCGGCGGCACCCTCACCCAGCTCAGCGACCACGACCGGGACGGTGCGGGCGACTGGTCCGGAAGCGACGACGGACGCGGCCGGGACGGCGGCGACGGCCTGCGGATCGTGGTCGGCGAGGACTTCCAGGAGCTGCTGGAACGTCTCGTCGGCGACTGCGACGACCCCGACTGACCGGCCCGGCACGCGCTCACGGCGTCCGGACCACCGCGCACGACTCCGGTCCCAGCTCCAGGTCCCCGGCCGGGTCCGGGCCGGGGGAGGGGTCCCAGGAGGCCAGCACCTGAGCGCCCGTGCCGACCGGGAAACGGGCCGGGGCACGGCCCAGGTTGTACAGGACGCGCAGTTCGCCGCGGCGGACGGCGTAGCGGTCGGTGCCGCCGGAGGTGTCGTACGAGACGTCCACCGTCGCCTGGTCGGGGTCCGTGAGGTCGGGCTGGGCACGGCGCAGGGCGATCAGCTCCCGGTGCCAGGCCAGCAGCCGGGCGTGCGGTTCGCGGGTCCGTTCGGCGCGGTCGAGTACGGAGCGGTTCCGGGTCTCCGGGTCCTGCGGGTCGGGGACCTCGCCGGCGGACCAGCCGTGGGCCGCGAACTCCGCCCGGCGCCCCTCCCGTACCCTCCGGGCCGTCTCCGGGTCGGTGTGGTCGGTGAAGTACTGCCAGGGCGTGCCCGCCCCCCACTCCTCGCCCATGAACAGCATGGGGGTGAACGGCCCGGTCAGGACCAGGGCCGCGGCGCAGGCCAGCAGCCCGGGGGAGAGCAGCGCGGACAGCCGGTCCCCGGCGGCCCGGTTGCCGATCTGGTCATGGGTCTGGGCGAAGCCCACGAAACGGTGGACGGGCCCGGCCATGGGATCCACCGGGCGTCCGTGGGCCCGGCCGCGGAACGAGGAGTACGTACCGTCGTGGAACCAGACCCGGGTCAGGGAGCGCGCCAGCGCGGCCCGGGGGTCGGCGGCGAAGTCGGCGTAGTAGCCCTGGGACTCGCCCGTCAGCAGGGTGTGCAGCCCGTGGTGGAAGTCGTCGTTCCACTGGGCGTGCAGCCCGAGGCCGCCCGCCGTGCGCGCGGCGGTGGTCCGCGGGTCGTTGCGGTCGGACTCCGCGATCAGGAACAGCGGCCGCCCCAGCTCCGCCGCGAGCCGGTCGACGGCCGCCGACAGCTCCTCCAGGAAGGTCAGCGCCCGCTCGTCGACGAGCGCGTGCACCGCGTCCAGCCGCAGCCCGTCCAGCCGGTGCTCCCGCAGCCACATCAGCGCACTGCCCAGCAGATAGTCCCGTACCTCGTCCGAGCCGGGCCCGTCCAGATTGACCGCGGGGCCCCAGGGGGTGCGGTGGGCGTCCGTCAGATACGGGCCGAAGGCGGGCAGCTGGTTCCCGGACGGGCCCAGATGGTTGTGGACCACGTCCAGCACCACCCCGAGGCCGTGTCCGTGCGCCGCGTCGGCGAACCGTTTGAGTGCCTCCGGGCCGCCGTACGGTTCGTGGACCGCCCATGGGGCCACCCCGTCGTACCCCCAGCCGTGCACCCCGGGGAAGGGGCAGAGCGGCATCAGCTCCACATGGGTGATGCCCAGCTCCGCCAGCTCCCCGAGGTGCCCGGCGGCGGCGTCCAGGGTGCCTTCGGGGGTGAAGGTGCCGATGTGCAGCTCGTACAGCACCGCCCCGGGCAGGCCCCGGCCCGGCCACGGATGCCGCCAGGTGTAGCCGTCCGGGAGGTGGACCGCGCCCGGCCCGTCGGGCCCTTCGGGCAGCCGGCGTGAGCGCGGGTCGGGCCGTACGGGACCGCCGTCGAGGGCGAAGCCGTAGCGGGTGCCGTCGCGGGCGGGGGCCTCGGCCGTCCACCAGCCGGGGCGCTCCGGATCCGGCGCCATGGGCACCCCGCTGCCGTCGCCGTCGCCGTCGCTGTCGTCGCCGTCGAACCGGAGAGTCACCCGTTCGCGCGCGAAAGGCGCCCACACCTCGAACCGCACCGGGCAACCTCCTCGTCCGCCGGCCTTCCGGACCGTCCCGGCCATCCTGACAAGGAGGGGCCGCGGCCGCGCGCCGTACGGAGGGCGGTGGGGGTACGCGCCCCGGGAGGCGCGTACCCCTACCGGACGGTGTCAGTCCGCCGGGACCAGGTCGATGCGCTCCTGGACCACCGGGAAGCCCGCGCGGGCGAAGTGCTTGGCCATCGGGATATTCGGCTGGTCGGTCGCGCCCAGTACGGATTCGGCGCCGTAGCCCACCAGATCGTGCAGGCACTCCACCAGCAGGTCGTACGCGTAGCCGTGGCCGCGGGCCTCGGGGAGGACCCCGATATAGCCCACCGCGGGCCCTGCCGGGACGTGCAGCGGGATCTGGAGGCCCACCCGTTCCCCTTCGGGGGTGTATGCCAGACGCCACCATTCGCGCGGGGAGGGCGCCCAGTGGAAGAACTCCAGCTCCTCCCGGGCCGCCCGGTCGAGACCGCCCTGTTCGACGGCGCGCAGGGCGTGCGCGTCCAGGGTCACCGAGTGGACCCGGCGGAGGACGTCGAGGATCACCTCGTCGTCCGGCTCCGGGCGGAACACCAGCCGCCCGGGTCGCTCCGGCAGGCCGTTCCCGGGAGTCCAGCGGTAGCGGTAGCGCTCCACGAGCACCCGCATCCCGGCCGCCTCGGCCGCCCGGATCCGGCTCTCGCCGGCCGCCCTGAGCGCGGGGTCCTCGCGCCAGCCGGGCGGCAGCAGCAGGTCGTAGCCCACGGAGTAGGGCGCGCTGCGGAGCAGTTCGGCGCCCGCCTCCTCCTCGCCGTCGGCGAAGTCGAACCAGTTGAGGTGCACGGGGGCGGTGTCGTCGGGCCCGCCCCACCAGGCCGCCCGCGCGACGACGCGGCCGTCGCGCAGGGCGACCCGCTGCCATGCGGGGCGGTGGGTGATATCGGCCAGGGTCCGGCCGGTGCCCAGCGGGTCGGGCAGGGTGTGGAAGAGCTGTGCGTCGCCCGTGGAGAGCGCGCGGATGACCAGTTCGGTCATGAGAGGGATTCCTCCGGAAGAGAAGCGGAACGAGGGTCCGCGCTCCCGGGAATCAGCCGGTGGACGCCCGGTGGGCAGGGAGGGAGCGCGGGATGTGGATGGACTGCACGGCACTCGCCTCCTTTCCGTTCGGTCTACGGCGTCGTGATCACGCTAACCGGACGGAGGCGGCGGAGTCCAGCGCCTTTTCCGGCCGGGGCCGCGTACGGTACGGCCGGAGCGGAGCCGTACCCCCTCGGCGGGCGGGATCCCGACACCTGAAACACCGTCACCGGCCTTGTGGCGAAGCTGTGCCGGAACTGTTGCTTCCGTGCAGGTCAGGTCGGTGCGCCGGGTGATAGGGCGTGCCGTTTTCTGGACACCCCGCCGCCACCGGGCCGACAATTGCCGGGTGACCTCCTCCCTGCCGTCCCCGTCCCCGGGGTTCCCCGGACACCCCGTTCCCGTGCGGCCGTCCGACGCCGAACGGGACCGGGTGGTGGACGTCCTCCGGGAGGGTGCCGCCGTGGGCAGGCTCTCCCACGACACATTCCTGCGCCGGATGGAGCTGGCGTTCGCGGCCCGCAGCCCCGAGGAGCTGGCGGCCCTCACCGCCGACCTCCGGGCCGACGAGCCGGGGCTCGCGGTGAAGCTCGTCCGCTCCGTCGGCGGGGTCTCCGCGTTCGTGGTCAGGCTGCGCCGGGCCTGGACCGCCGAGAAGCTGCCGCCGCTGCTGCTGCCCGAGCCCGGCCCGTACCCCCTGCGGATAGGGCGGGACCCGGGCAACGGACTGCGGCTGACGCACGAGAGCGTCTCCCGCGCCCACGCGGAGCTGAGCCTGCGCGGGGCGGAGTGGGTGCTGCGCGACCTCGGTTCTATGAACGGCACGACGGTGAACGGGCAGCGGGTCGCGGGCGCGGTGCCGGTGCGCGACGGGGACGTCGTCTCCTTCGGGCAGATCGCCTTCCGGCTCACCGCCCGCTGACACCCGCACGGTCCCGCCGCCGTACCGCCGTGGCCGTACCGTTTCAGCGGTCGTCGCCGTCGCGTTCCCGGACCAGCAGGGCCACCGGGCCGTCCAGGAACAGCTCCGCCGCCGCCACCCGGCGGCCCCCGCGCACCTCCCGGCCGGACAGCGCGTCCGCCCAGACCCCGTCCGGCAGCTCCACCTCCGTACCCCGCCAGCCGCCCGCCCGCTCCAGCCGCAGGGAGAGCCGGGTGACGGCCGCCACCACCTCACCCGTACGGCAGTACGCCACGCAGTGCCCCTCCGCCGGGCCGGACACCGTCAGCGGGGTGTACGTCCCCGAGACGCCGAACACCTCCGGCCGCTGCCGCCGCAGGGTCAGCGCGGCCCGGGTCAGCGCCGTCTTCGCGGTGGCCGGGCCCTCCTCGAACGGGGCCCGGTTGTCCGGGTCCACCAGCGCCCGGTAGTCCCGCTCGGTGCCCTGGTAGACGTCCGGCACCCCCGGCATCGTCAGCTGGAGCAGCACCGAGCCCAGAACGTCCGCCCGGACGTACGGCTCCAGCTCCCGGGCGAACGACGCCACCGAGTGCAGCGGGGGACCGGCCGGGCCCGCGGCCACGAACGCCGAGAGGGCCGCTTCGTACGCCTCGTCGGGCTCCGCCCAGCTCGTGTGCAGTGCCGCCTCCCGCGCCCCCTTCAGGAGGGCCGCCCGCAGCCGCTCCTCGTAGGGGAAACCGAAACCGAGCGCGGTCTGCCACGCCGTCCACGCCAGCTGCGGATCGGGTGCCCGGCCGCCCGGCTGCCGGGCCGCCTCCGCGGTCACCCGCTCCAGAAAACCGGCCCACAGCTCCGGGGCCTGCGACAGGACGGCGATCCCGGCCCGGACATCGGCGCTGCGCTTGGTGTCATGGGTGGTCAGCACGGTCCCGTTGGCGGGGTGGTCGCGGGCGGTCCGGGCGGCGTAGGCATGGAAGTCCGCCGGGCTCACCGCCGGGCGGGCCGGATCGCCGCCGACCTCGTTCGCGCTCAGCAGCGGGGTCCAGCGGTAGTACGCCGTGTCCTCCACCGACTTGGCCCGTACCGCCGACGCGGTCTGCGCGAACCGGTCCCGGAACGCCTCCCGGTCCGGTCCGCCGCCCGCCCGCCCCAGCGCCAGATCCCGTACCGCGTCCACGGCCCCGGCCTCCGCCGCCGATGCGAACACGGCCTTCGCGGCGACCGCGGCGGCCGGGGTGAGCACCTCGGACGCGGTGCCGCCACCGGTCCGGTACGGCCGGTACACCGGCAGCCGGACCAGCAGTTCGCGGATCGCGGTGGACAGCGCCCACGGCGCGTGGTCCCGCAGCGAGGGGTCGGCGGCGCAGGCCCGGACCGCCAGCCGGGTCAGCGCTGCGATCTCCGACCCCAGCTCACGGCCGGCGATCCGGTGGGCGGCGCGGAGCCGGGTCGGCTCCCAGCGGCCGCCCCGGTCGGCGGGCAGGCCGGTGAACTCGCGGTACTGGAAGGCGAGTTCCGCGGCGCCTTCGGGGTCGGTGAACAGTCCGTCGATCCGGTGCAGCGCGTCGTATCCGGTGGTCCCGGCCACCGGCCAGGACGCCGGGAGCCGCTCGTCCCCGGTGAGGATCTTCTCCACCACCGTCCAGCAGGCCCCGCCGGCCGCCCCGGCGAGCCTGCGCAGATAGGCCTCCGGGTCGGCGAGCCCGTCCGGATGGTCGACCCGCAGCCCCGCCACGACCCCGTCCCGCACCAGCTCCAGGATTTTGGCGTGGGTGGCGTCGAAGACCTCCGGATCCTCCACCCGGACCCCGATCAGCTCCGCGACGGTGAAGAACCGCCGGTGGTTCAGCTCGGTGCGGGCCAGCCGCCACCAGCCCAGCCGGTACCACTGGGCGTCCAGTACGGAGACGAGGTCGGCGGGCCCGGCGCCGGGCCCGGTGCCGGGGCGCAGGGGGAAGCGGTGCTCCCCGTACTCGACGGTGCCCCCGGCATCCGCCGAGATCCGCAGCCGCGAAAGCTCGTCGCCGAACCGCCCGGCCAGCACCGGCAGCAGCAGCCGGCCGCCGCCCGCGTCCCAGTCGATGTCGAACCAGCGGGCGTACGGCGAGTCCGGGCCGTGCCGCAGCACGTCCCACAGGGCGGGGCTGTGGCGGGGCACCAGCGCCATGTGGTTGGGCACGATGTCCACGACCAGGCCCATACCGTGCTCCCGGGCGGCCCGGGCCAGGGACCGCAGGCCCTCCTCGCCGCCCAACTCCTCCCGGACCCGGGTGGGGTCGGTGACGTCGTAGCCGTGGGTGGAGCCCGGGACGGCCTCCAGGACGGGGGAGAGATGGAGATGGGACACCCCCAGTCCGGCGAGGTACGGCAGGACGGCGGCGGCGCGGGCGAACGGGAACGCGGGCTGGAGCTGGAGGCGGTAGGTGGCGGTGGGCGTCATACCGGTGTCCGTCATACCGGTGTCCGTACCCGCACCGGGCGGGTCGGGCGGCCCCGGCGGGGCCGTTCGGGTGAGCGGCCGCGGTGTCCGGGGCCGTGTCACCCCGGGGCGGGGGCCGGTCCGGGGCGCGCCGGCCCGGCGCCGTACCCCGGATCCCCCGGCCGGGTCACACCGGCCGGCGCAGCACCGTCAGACTGTGGCTCCGGCGGCGCAGCCGGGCCCCCGCCGCCACCCGCTGGCCGCCGCCCGGCGGAACACCCTCCGGGCGTGCGGTGTCCACGACCGTCCGCCAGCCCCGGCCGTGCTTCGCCGGAACCGTGAAGTCGAGGTCCCTCGGGCTCGCGTTGAACATCAGCAGGAACGAGTCGTCCCGGATCCGTTCGCCCCGCGGCCCCGGCTCGGAGATCGCGTCGCCGTTGAGGAACACCGACAGCGCGCCCGGCCGGGCCGCCTGCCAGTCCCGCTGGGTCATCGGTTCGCCCTCCGGGGTGAACCAGGCGATGTCCGTCAGCGCGCCCGCCGCGCCGGGTGTGCCGTCGGGACCGTCCACCGGCCGCCCGCGGAAGAAGCGGCGGCGCCGGAAGACCGGATGGTCGCGGCGGAGCCACACCATCGTCCGGACGAAGTCCAGCAGCGGCTGCTCCCCGGGGACGGCGGTCTGCCCCGGCTTGGGCCAGTGCACCCAGGACACCTCGCCGTCCTGGCAGTACGCGTTGTTGTTGCCGTACTGGGTCCGGGCGAACTCGTCCCCGTGGCCGAGCATCGGCACACCCTGCGACAGCAGCAGCGTGGCGAAGAAGTTCCGCATCTGACGGGCCCGCAGCTCCAGCACCGCCGGATCGTCCGTCTCGCCCTCCACTCCGCAGTTCCACGACCGGTTGTGGCTCTCGCCGTCCCGGTTGCCCTCCCCGTTGGCCTCGTTGTGCTTGCTGTCGTACGCCACCAGATCGTGCAGAGTGAAACCGTCGTGGCAGGTGACGAAGTTGATGGAGGCCAGCGGGCGGCGGCCGTCGCACTGGTAGAGGTCGGACGAGCCGGTCAGCCGGGACGCGAACTCGGCCAGCGTCCTCGGCTCACCCCGCCACAGATCCCGGACCGTGTCCCGGTACTTGCCGTTCCACTCGGTCCACAGCGGCGGGAAGTTCCCCACCTGGTAGCCGCCCTCGCCCACATCCCACGGTTCCGCGATCAGCTTCACCTGGCTGACCACCGGATCCTGTTGCACCAGATCGAAGAACGACGACAGCCGGTCCACCTCGTGGAACTGCCGGGCCAGGGTCGCCGCCAGATCGAAGCGGAAGCCGTCGACGTGCATCTCCGTCACCCAGTACCGCAACGAGTCCATGATCAGTTGCAGCACGTGCGGTGAGCGCATCAGCAGCGAATTGCCGGTGCCCGTGGTGTCCGTGTAGTGCCGCCGGTCCTCGGCGAGCCGGTAGTACGAGGCATTGTCCAGGCCCCGGAACGAGAGCGTCGGGCCCAGATGGTTCCCCTCCGCCGTATGGTTGTAGACCACATCGAGAATGACCTCGATACCGGCTTGGTGCAGCGCCCTCACGGCGTGCTTGAACTCCAGCACCTGCTCGCCGCGCTCACCCCACGAGGCATAGGCGTTGTGCGGGGCGAAGAAACCGATCGTGTTGTAGCCCCAGTAGTTGCGCAGCCCCGCGTCCACCAGCCGGTGGTCCTGGACGAACTGGTGGACCGGCATCAGCTCCAGCGTGGTCACGCCCAGCTCCGTCAGATGCGAGATCACCGCCGGATGGGCGAGCCCGGCATAGGTGCCCCGCAGCTCCGGCGGCAGCTCCGGGTGGAGCATCGTCAGGCCCTTCACATGGGCCTCGTAGATCACCGTCCGGTGGTACTCCGTCCGGGGGGACCGGTCGTCCCCCCAGTCGAAGTACGGATTCACCACGACGGACGCCATGGTGTGCCCCGCGGAGTCCAGGACATTGCGCGACTCCGGCCGCCCGAAGTGGTAGCCGTACACCGGTTCACCCCAGGTCACGGCCCCGCTCAGAGCCTTGGCATACGGGTCGATCAGCAGCTTCGACGCATTGCACCGGTGCCCCTGACCCGGGTCGTGCGGACCGTGCACCCGGAAGCCGTACCGCTGCCCCGGCATCACACCCGGCAGATACGCGTGCCGGACGAAGGCGTCCGCCTCGCGCAGCTCGACGCGCTCCTCCGAGCCGTCGTCGTGCAGCAGACACAGCTCGATACGCCGCGCCGCCTCGGAGAACACCGCGAAATTCGTGCCGGCGCCGTCGTAGGTGGCACCGAGGGGATACGCCTGTCCCGGCCAGACCTGCATGCAGAACTCCGCCCCTTCCGCGATCCGGGCGGGTGGGGGGACAGGGGCCCGGATCCCGTCCGAACGTACCGTGAGCGCCCCCGGCGCGCCCCCCGGACGGCGCGCCGTCAACGGCGCGTTCCGATCCTCACCCGAACGGCGTAGACCGGTCGCCGTGACCGGGGCGCGCCGCGTACGGCCCCCCGCTGCCCGCACCTGCTCCGGGCCCGCGCCCCGGAGCCCGCGGGGCCCGCCGGGTCCGGACCCGGCGGACGCCCCGCCGTGAATCCCCCCTGATCCGCTATGAATCCGCTCACTCCCGGCCGACATGGCCGGAATAACACCCCTGGAACGGAAGGCAGTTGAAAAGGGACCCCGGCGATCCGGCTGCACCCCCTCATGCTTGCGGAGTAGTCTGCGTTGATCTTTGGTGGGGGACGGGAAGGGGACGCCGGTGAGCTCGGGAGGGCTGGAGCTACCCCCCGGTGACAGCGGTCACGAGGGGGATCCCGCCGATGTCCCGCCGGGGGCGGTGTCCCTCGCCAGACCGCTGGAGATCGGGGCGGAACTCGACTGGGACGCCGAGTCCTGGGCCGAGGTGCGGACCCGCGCCCAGCGCGCGGGACGTGCGTACATCTGGCTGAACCTGGTCGAACAGCGGCTGCGCGCCGTCGTCGCCGCCGTCCTGCGGCCCGTGTACGAACCCGTGCACGGCGACGACTGGGTCATCGCCGCCGCCGGACCCGCCGGACAGGAATGGGTCCAGCGGGCCGTCGCCGTACGAGAGGTCTCCCGGCGCAAGGGCTATCTCCTCGACCCCGCCGACGACAACGTGCTCTCCTTTCTGACCCTGCCCCAGCTGCGGGAGCTGATGGTCCAGCACTGGCCCTGCTTCGAGCCGTACCTCGACGACCGGCGCGACGTCGAACTCGCCCTCGACGAACTCGAAGTCACCCGCAACGTCGTCTCCCGCAACCGGGCCCTCAACGAAGCCGTGCTCGCCCAGGCGGAACGCGCCTCCGCGCGCCTCCTCGACATGCTCGGCAGCGGCACCGCGACCCGGTCGGCCGACCGGCTCCCCGTCGACGCCGTCGAAGACCTCGTCGGCGACCGGTACGCCGACGTGGTCTCCGTCCACCCCGACCGGGTCCGCCTCCAGCGCCAGCTCCCCGCGGAGGACCTCTTCGGCGGCGCCCGCCGCCTCGACGCCATCGGCATCGGGCTGAACCTCCTGGTCCAGAACTTCTCCGGACGCCGGCTGGTCCGCCTCGCCGAGAGCGGCGCCCGGGTCCGGCTGCTCTTCCTCAACCCCGCGAGCAGCGCCGTCAAACGGCGCGAACGGGAACTCGGCCTCAGGAAGGGCGAACTCAGCCGCACCGTGGAGATGAACATCCTCCATATGCGGCGGGTCCGCTCGCTCCTCCGCGACCCCGGCGCCTTCGAGATCCAGGTCTTCGACGAGACGCCCCGCTTCACCGCCTACCTCGTCGACGGCGACGGGCCCGACGGGATGGCCGTCGTCCAGACCTATCTGCGCACCGCCCGCGGTATGGAGGCACCGGTCCTGGTACTCCGCGGCGGCCGCCGCTCCGTGGTCCGGGCCGGACACCCCGGCGACCCCGGAGAGCACGGCCTCTTCCAGACCTACCGCGAGGAGTTCGAGTCGGTGTGGTCCGACTCCCGCCCGGTCTCCTGAGTGTCAGTGGCACATGACAGGGTGAGAAGCATCCGGGGGAGCAGCACCACGAAGGAGGGGGTCCACCATGACCTGGCACACGGAAGAACTCGTCGGCTTCGACCTGGAGACGACGGGCACCGAGCCCTGGGAAGCGCGGATCGTCACCGCGGCCGTCGTCCGCACGGTCCCCGGGGGCGCGCCCCGGCGCCGGGTCTGGCTGGCCGACCCCGGCATCCGGATCCCCGAACAGGCCTCCGCGATCCACGGCATCACCACCGAACGCGCCGCCGCGGAGGGCCGGCCCGCCCGTGAGGTCGCGGACGAGGTCGCGGCCGAGCTGTGCGGGCACTGGGACCGCGGGGTGCCGGTCGTCGCCTACAACGCCTCCTTCGACCTCACCCTCCTCGGCGCGGAGCTGGCCCGCCACGGGCTGCCGTCCCTCGGCGAACGGCTCGGCGGGCAGGCCCCCGGGCCGGTCGTCGACCCGCTCACCATCGACCGGGCCGCGGACCGCTACCGCAAGGGGAAGCGCACGCTGGAGGCCGTGAGCGCGGAGTACGGTGTGGCGCTCGCGGACGCGCACGATGCGACGGCGGACGCGGAGGCGGCGGTCGCGGTGGCCCGCGCGCTGGCGGTCCGTCACCCGTCGGTGGCCGGCCTCGCCCCGGCGGAGCTGCACGAGCAGCAGATCCGCTGGTACGCGTCGTGGGCGAAGGATTTCGAATCGTTCCTGCGCCGGAAGGGCGACGCGACGGCGGAGGTGGACGGGGCGTGGCCGTTCCGGGAGGCCCGGGTCGCCTCCGGCGGGGGCGCCTCCCGCTGAGGGGCGCTTCGTTCCTGCGGGGTGCGGGGGCGCCTTCCGCTGTGGGGCGCTTCGTTCCTGCGGGGTGCGGGCTTCCTCGGTGGTCGAGTCGCGTCACTCCGTGGGGTAGGCGCGGGGTCCTGTCGGGTGCGGGTGGGTCGGTGGCCTCCGGGCTCACCTCCTCGCGGCCTGCGATGCACTGCCCTCCGGCAAACCGTGCTTGTCGCAGCCCACTGCGGGGGCGACCCTGCACCCCCCTCCCGCGTGGTCCCGACTTGACCCCGTGGCAAGGATGTCTGTCCCACAGGCCCTTCACCTGACGAGGCCGGAGAGGGTCTTCAGGGGCGCTGGGGGTCCCCCCACGCCGCCAGGCGTTGCTGCGGGTCCCCCCACGCCGCCAGGCGTCGCTGGGGGTCCCCCCACGCCGCCAGGCGTAGGGGGCGGAACTGCGCGAACGGCCCACGACGGCCCGCGGTCGGAAAACAATCCCCGCCAGCCACGGCGCTCCCCGAAGGGTTGCCCCTCATGAGGGGCCCCCGGGGCCCAGGCCCTTGGGCGCAGGGCGCGGAATTGCGCGGACCGCTCCGCCGGGCACCGCGTTCCGCGGGGCACGCTCCTCAGAAGGGGAACCAGCGGATCTCCGGGTCGGCGTCGCGGAGGGAGCCGACCCGGCGGGTGAACTCCTCCCGCGCCTTCGGGTTCGTGGGGGCGTGCTGCGCCACCCAGGCACAGCTCGCCGTCTCCCGCGCCCCGCGCAGCACCCCGCACCCCTCCCAGTCGCGTACGTCCCACCCGTAGGCGGTGGTGAACGCGTCGTACGCCTCGGGCGGCAGCCCGTAGCGGTCCCGGGACAGGGCCATCACCACAAGGTCGTGCTCCCGCAGATCCGCGGAGACGGTTTCCAGGTCGACCAGGACGGGACCGTCCGGGCCCACCTGGACGTTCCGGGGGAGGGCGTCCCCGTGGATGGGACCCGGCGGCAGCTGCGGGGTCAGCGCCGCGGCCGCAGCGGCGAAACCGTCCCGCCGTTCGCGGAGGAATGCCGCGTCCGCCGGGTCGATCGCGTCCCCCGCCAGCCGCAGCCACCGCTCGACGCCGCCGAGCAGCTCCCGCGGCGGCAGGGTGAGACCGGTCGGCGGCGCCAGCGCGTGGACCCGCCGCAGCAGGGCCGCCAGATCCGCCGGGCCCGCGGGGCGCACCGCGTCGGGCAGCCGGTGCCAGACCGTGACGGGATGCCCGTCGACGAGCCGCGCGGCCGGCTCCGCGGGACGCACCGCCGGTACGTCCGCGCCCGCCAGCCAGGTGCCGACGGCGACCTCGTGCTCCGCCCGCGCCAGCAGCTCCGCCGTCCGGCCGATCTTGACGACCAGGCCGTCCACCGCGAAGACCGCGTTCTCCCCGAGGGAGAGCAGCACCCCGTCCGGCAGCCCCGCCGCCGCGAGGACGTCCCGTGCCCGTTCCGCGTCCACGTCGCGTCCGCCCCTTTCCGTACTCACCCCTGCGAACACGCCAAAGTGTCGCATCCGCGGCAGGCGTCCTTGACGGACCCCCGGCAGCTCAGGACCATGACCAGGGCCCGCGAGGGTGAGGGCGGTCACACCGCCATCCGCTGCCCGAAGGCGAAGGAGCCGGCTCGGTGACAGACGCGACGACGGTTCCGCGGCCCCGCAGACTGCTCGACCACGGTGCCTGGTTCCTCGTCCTGCCCGCCCTGATCCCGATCCTGGTGCTGAGCGCCGGTCCGCTGCTGTACGGGGTCGGGCTCGCGTTCACCGACGCCCAGGCGGGCCGTACCGAACCCACCGAGTGGATCGGCTCCCTGAACTTCCGCGACCTGCGCCGGGACACCCTCTTCCTGGAGTCCTTCGGTATCGGCCTGGTGTGGGCCGTGGGGGTGACCGTCCCCCAGTTCCTCCTCGGTCTCGGCCTTGCGCTGCTGCTCACCCAGAAGCTGCGGCTGCGCTGGCTGGCCCGCTCGCTGGCGATCATCCCCTGGGCGATGCCGGAGGTCGTCGTCGGCATCATGTGGCGGCTGGTGTACAGCCCGGACGCGGGCATCCTCAACGAGACCCTGCGGGACTTCGGCTTCGGCGACGGCCGCGACTGGCTGACCGGCCTGGGCACCGCGCTGCCCGCGGTGATCGTGGTCGGGATCTGGGCGGGACTGCCGCAGACGACGGTCGCCCTCCTGGCGGGACTCCAGAACACCCCGCACGAACTCCACGAGGCGGCCGCACTCGACGGCGCGGGCGCCTGGCGCCGGTTCTGGGCCGTCACCTGGCCCGCGCTCAGACCCGTCGCGCTGGCGATCACCGCGCTCAATCTGATCTGGAACTTCAACGCCTTCGCCCTGGTGTGGGTGCTCACGGCCGGCGGACCCGGCGGCCGGACCCGGCTGCCCACCCTCTTCGCCTACGAGGAGGCCTTCCGCTACGGCCAGTTCGGCTACGCGGCGGCGATGGGCTGCGCAATGGTGGCGGTGATCTCGGTGGTGCTGGCCGTGTTCCTGGTGGGCAGGCTTCGAGGAGGGGACGAGAAGTGACCCGTACCGCCCCGGCGGCACCGCCGCCGACCCGTGAGCTGCGCCGGACCCTCGGCCGCGCGGGCCAGTA
Organism: Streptomyces sp. NPDC094448; assembly: GCF_044763775.1. Lineage (NCBI taxonomy): Bacteria > Bacillati > Actinomycetota > Actinomycetes > Kitasatosporales > Streptomycetaceae > Streptomyces > Streptomyces sp. NPDC094448. The sequence continues at coordinate 420,544 of NZ_JBIWGU010000001.1, forward strand.
CCTCGCCCTCGCCGCCTATCTGCTCTTCCTCGCCCTGCCGTTCCTGTGGCTGCTGTCCACGGCCGTGAAACCGGCGAAGGAGCTGGGGTCGCTCCATCCGGCCTGGATCCCGGACCAGCCGACCCTGGAGAACTTCCGGCAGGCCTTCGACGAGCATCCGCTGCTGCGGGCCGCCGGGAACAGCCTGCTGGTGGCGGTCGCCGCGGCGGTGATCGCGGTGCTCGTCGCGACCCCGGCCGCCTATGTCATCGCCCGTACCCGCGGCAGACTGGCCACCGCGGCCACCGGCTGGGTCGTGGTCAGCCAGGCCTTCCCCTTCGTCCTGCTGATCATCCCGCTCTTCCTGGTCCTGAAGAACCTGCGGATGATCAACACGCTCTGGGGTCTGGTGCTGGTGTACGTGGTGTGGGCGCTGCCGTTCGCGCTCTGGATGCTCGCCGGGTACGTCCGGGCGGTACCGCGCGAACTGGAGGAGGCCGCCGCCGTCGACGGCGCGGGAAGGCTGCGGACCCTGGTGTCGGTGACCGCGCCCCTGCTGGCGCCGGGCATCGTGGTCACCGCGATGTTCGCGTTCATCATCGCCTGGAACGAGTTCTTCTTCGCCCTGGTGCTGCTCAAATCGCCGGAGAAACAGACGCTGCCGGTGGTGCTGACCCACTTCCTCGGGGCGGAGGGCGCCGCCGACCTCGGGCCGCTCGCGGCGGCCGCCTTCCTGGCCACCCTGCCGTCACTGGTGATCTTCGCGCTCATCCAGCGGCGTATCACCGGCGGCGTGCTCGCCGGGGCGGTGAAGTGATGGGCGTGGCCCGGGTCCGTACCCGTATCACCGCCGCCGTACTGGCACTGCTGCTCGCCGTCACGACCGCGGCCTGCACCGGCGGCGGCGAGGACGCCGGGGACGGCACGATCCGGCTCCGGTTCCTCTCCCTGGCCTGGCAGAAGGAGTCCGTCGACGCCAACAGGCAGCTGGTACGGGAGTGGAACGCGGCCCACCCCGGCGTCCGGGTCGAGTACGTACAGGGGAGCTGGAACAGCGTCCACGACCAGCTGCTGACGTCCTTCGAGGGAGGTGAGGCCCCCGACGTCATCCACGACGCGTCCGACGACCTCGCCGACTTCGCCTACGGCGGCTACCTCGCCGATCTGCGGACGCTGCTGCCGCAGCGGCTGACCGCCGATATCCCCCGGGCGAGCTGGGAGACGACGACCTTCGGGAAGGGCGTCTACGGTGTGCCCTTCCTCCAGGAGCCGAAGGTGCTGATCGCCAACCGTACGCTCGTCGAATCCTCGGGCGTCCGGCTGCCGACCGTCGAACGGCCGTGGACCTGGGAGGAGTTCCGCGAGATCGCGCGGGAGCTGACCCGGTCGATGGGGAAGGGGCGGTACGCCGTCGCCTGGCCGCTGAAGGAACCCGTCGCCACCACCCTCAACCTCGGACTCTCGGCCGGCGGCCGGCTCTTCCACCGGGAGGCCGACGGCAAGGTGCGGATCCGCTTCGGTGACGGCGACGCCCTGGTCCCGGACGTCATCCGCGACCAGGTCAACGAGGACCGTACGGCCTCCCGGACGATCCTCGGCTCCGGCGGCTCCGACGCCCTGCCCGGGTTCTTCGGCGGAAGGTACGCGATGGTCCCGCTCGGCTTCTCGTACCGCCAGCAGATCGCCCGGCAGGCGCCCGACGGCTTCGAGTGGACCGTACTGCCGATGCCGGTCGGCCCCGGCGGTGCGGTGCAGGGCGTCAGCCCGCAGACGCTGTCGATCGCGCAGGACACCCGGCACAAACGGGAAGCCGCCGCCTTCATCGGCTTCATGCTGCGGCCCGCGAACACGGTCCGGCTGGCGAAGGGCGACTGGATGCTGCCGACCGGCACCGCCGCCCTCGCGGATCCCGCCCTGCGCACCGAGGAGGACGGCTGGTCCGTGGGCACCGCCCTGGCGCGGGGCCTGCGCTCGGCACCGGCGCAGTCCGTGCGCGGCTATACGGAATGGAAGGACAAGGTGGCCACGCCCGCCTACCAGGAGTACTACAGCGGGGCGATCGGGGAACGGGAACTGAAACGCCGCCTGGAACGCGACGGAAACCTGGTCCTGGCGCGCTATCGGAGATAACACCGGTGTTCCAGGGAGACGCGGTGGCGTGGTGGGGGCGCAGCTCACCGGGCGGGCCGGAGAACACGCTCCGGCCCGCCCGGCCCCTGGTGGGGCGGTGCTACACCCGCACCGGCACCTTGCGGTCGCCGTCCGCCTCCGGGGCCGCGCCCTGCGGCGCGTCGTCCTGCGGCTCGTCGTGCGTCATGTCCGGCAGCCAGTGCAGCCAGCGCGGGAAGTACCAGTTGCGCTCGCCGAGCAGGGCCATCACCGCGGGGAGCAGTACGCCGCGGATCACCGTCGCGTCGATCAGCACCGCCGCGGCCAGCCCCACACCCATCTGCTTCATCGACTGCATCGACAGCGTTCCGAAGATCGCGAAGACGGCCACCATGATGACGGCGGCGCTGGTCACCACACCCGCCGTGGTCACTACCCCGTGGGTGATCGCCTCCTGGGTGCTCCGGCCGCGCACCTTCGCCTCCCGGATCCGGGAGACCACGAAGACGTGGTAGTCCATCGAGAGGCCGAAGAGGATCACGAAGAGGAACAGCGGCAGCCAGGCGACGACCGCCCCCACACCCTCCGCCCCCACCAGGGAGGCGCCCCAGCCGTGCTGGAAGACGATGGTGAGGATGCCGTACGCGGCGGCCACCGAGAGCAGATTGAGCAGGACCGAGGTGATCGCGATGGTCACCGAGCGGAACGACAACAGCATCAGGACGAAGGCGAAGACCACGACGAAGCCGAAGACCGGGGCCACCGATGCGGTGATCTGCTCGGTGAAGTCCTTCGACCCCGCGACCTGGCCGGTGATCGGCGCGTCCACCCCGGAGAGGGAGCCGAAGGCCGCCGGCCTGACCTTGTCGCGGAGCAGGTCCAGGCTCTTCTCGGCCCGCCCCTGGTCGGAGCCGCCGACCAGCGGCACCGAGATGAAGGCGACGTTCTTGTCGGCGTGCACGGTGACCTCGACCGGGCCCTCGGAGGCACCCGACGACACGGCTTCCTTGGTGAACCGGTCGATCGCGGACTTCACCGGAGCCCCGTCGATATCAGGGGCGCGGACCACGACCGCCGCGGGCTCTGCCCCGCCGGGGAAGGCCTCGTTGAGCCGCTCGTACGTCGCCACGATCGGCATCGACGAACCGAACTCCTGGTCCAGCTTCAGCTCCTCGGTCTTCATCCCGAGCGCGGGCAGCGCGATGGCCGCCAGCGCACCGGTCGCGACCACCAGGGAAGCCACCGGACGCCGCAGGACCCGGCCGAGGACCGCCCGCCAGAACCGGCTCTCCCCGTCGCCCTTCTTCAGCCTGGCGAGGAACGGCACCCGGCCCTTCTCCACCCGGTCGCCGAGGAGCGACAGCAGCGCGGGCAGCACGGTGACCGAACCGACCATGGCGACGGCCACGACAATCAGCGACGCCAGGCCCATCGACTCGAAATCGCCCACCCCGGTGAACAGCATGCCCGCCATCGCGATGCAGACCGTCACACCCGAGACCACCACGGCCCGGCCGCTGGTCGCCGCCGCGATCCGGATCGCGGTCTCCTTGTCCCGGCCTGCCGCCCGCTCCTCGCGCTCCCGCCGCAGATAGAACAGGCAGTAGTCCACGCCGACGGCCAGACCCACCAGCAGCATCACCGAGTTCGCCGTATCGGACATCGGGACCACATGGCTGACCAGGCTCATCAGACCCATCGTGGCCATGATCGCGGTGATCGCCAGGACCACCGGGATCACCGCCGCCACCAGGGCGCCGAAGGCGATCAGCAGAATGCCCAGGGCGACCGGTACGGCCGAGTACTCGGCCTGCTTGAAATCGTCGCCGAACGCCTTGTCGAAGGTGCGGTTCATGCTGGCGCTGCCGATCTGTTCGATCCGCAGCGACTCGTGCTGTTCCTGAACCTTCGCGACGGCCTTCAGCAGCGGCTCGACGCGGTCACCCGCGGTTTCGGGGTCTCCGCGGACATCGAACTGGACGAGGGCGCTGCGGCCGTCCTTGGAGATCGCCCCACTGGAGTACGGGGAGGTGGGCTCGGTCGCCTCACCGGTCGCGGCCACGGCCTTCAGCACCGCGTCCACGGCCGACCGGAACACCGGGTCGGTCGCCGCCGGACCCTGGGCACCCCGGGCCGAGATCAGCACCCGCTCGGTCGCCGGATCCTCGATGCCCGCCTCGTCGATGATCCTCGCGGCCTGGGAGGTCTCCCCCGTGAGCTGGTCGGTCGGCTTCAGCTTCTCCTGGCCCACCGCCGATCCGGCGAACATCGTCACCACGACGAACAGCACCCAGATGCCCACCGCCGCCCAGCGGTGGCGGGCGCTCCAGCTCCCGGCCCGCGCGGCCAGCCCCTTCGGCCCGGCGTGTGCGGGGCGCGCTCTCCCCGCCGCCCCCGTGTTCCCTGTCAGACCCATGACCGACCGTGCCCTCCCCGGCATAACGTCGGCTCCGTGCCGACGACTTCACGTCTCGGAACACGACGCTAGAAGCGGCGGAGGGCCGCCGGATCAGCCTCACCGGTGAGCCGGGAGGCCCCGCTCTCATCCACCGGTACCAGTCGGGCCCCCGAGCCCAAGGCTCATGGCCCCTTACACCTATCGGTCCTGCCGGTCCTGTCGGTGGGGCGGTCTAGGCTCGGCCGTATGAGCAACGGATATGCGGCCATGCTGCGGGGGATCAACGTCGGAGGGCACCGCAAAGTGCCCATGGCCGAGCTGCGTGCCGTGCTCGAAGGCCTCGGACACGGCGGTGTCACCACCTACCTCCAGAGCGGCAACGCCGTCTTCACCAGCGACGCCACCGACGAGGACGCCCTCGCCCGCGCCCTGGAGCAGGCCATCGAAGAACGCTTCGGCTTCCCCGTCGACTGTCTGGTGCGCGGCGCCGGATATCTGCGGGCGATCGTCGACGACTGCCCCTTCCCGGCCGCTGACCTGGAGTCCAAGCAGCTCCATGTCACCTACTACTCGGCGCCCGTGACCGCCGAGCGGTTCGCCGCCGTCGACCGCGGGGCCCATGCGCCCGAGGACTTCCGCACCGGCGACCGGGCCCTGTATCTCTACGCACCCCAGGGGCTGGGCCGCTCCAAGCTGGCCGAAGCCCTGGCCCGGCCCGCCGTCACGAAGGGCCTCGTCGCCACCACCCGTAACTGGAACACCGTGGTGAAGCTCGCCGAGCTGACCGGCTGAGGACCGGCGGGTCAGTGGTGGCGGCGGGAGTCCCGGCGGAGACTGAAGCCGCCCGGGAGCCGGACCGAGGCGCTGCGTCCGCCACCGCTGTGCCGGGTGACATGTGCCCGGCGGCCGCCCAGCGACCAGGACCAGCCGTGGGAGCTGACGGTGATATGCAGCAGCTTCGGGATCACGGTGATCCGCTTGTGGTAGTTGAACGGCATCGCGGGACTCCTTCACCGGGGGCGAGGCTTCCATGGTGCGGCATCCGCGCCCGGTGCCCGTCACCGGTCCGCCACGATCCTGTCACCACCGGCCCGCAGGACCGGCCGGGGCCGACCCCGAGACGGCCTCGGGGTACGGGCCCGCGGATCAGGCGGTGACCCCGAGACGGCCGAGGACCGCCGGAGCGGCCTCCGCCGGGCGTACGGCCTGCTCGTACCGCTCGACGATCAGCCGGGCCAGCTCCGGGCAGGGGCCCAGCACCTCCGCCAGGACGTCCGCCTCGCGGGCGCCGTCGGCGATCCGGTCCGGCAGCCTGCCGGGAGCGATCACATACGGGGCGACGGCCACCCGGGCGCAGCCGTCGGCCCGCAGCAGGCGTACGGCGTCCTCCGTACGCGGAAGGGATGCGGAGGCGAACGCAGGCCGCACGGAGCACCAACCGGTGCGCCTCAGCTCCCGCGCCATGGCTGCGATCGCTGCGATCGCCTCCGGGTCGGTGGAGCCCGCCGAGGCCAGGACCAGCCCCGTCGAGCGTCGTGCGGCGGGGGTGCGCCCGGCCCCCGCCTCGTACAGCCGCCGCCCGACCGCCGCGGTCAGCAGCGGCGACGGGCCCAGCACCCCCGCCTGCCGGATCCGCAGTCCGGGCAGCGCGGCCGATGCCTCCGCCAGTACGGCGGGGAGGTCGGACTTGGCGTGGAAGGCCCGGGTCAGCAGCAGCGGCAGCGCCACCACCCCGGCCTCGGGGTCCTCGGCGGCGATCCGCTCCAGTACCTGCGGTACCGAGGGCGCGTTGAAGTCGAGGAACCCCGTCTCCACGGGGAGCCCGGGGCGCAGCGACCGCACCCGGCGCACCAGGGCGTGGACGGTCGCGGCATGCCGCGGATCGCGGCTGCCGTGGGCGACGACGAGGAGACGGGGTCCGGACACGGCGGTGGCTCAGTTCTTGACGAGGAGACCGCGGCCCCGCAGGACCGCCCGCTCCAGCGGGCTGAAGACCAGGAGGTCGATGGCGATACCGACGACGAGGATCAGCAGGATCGCCAGGAACACCCCCGGCATGTCCGAGTTGTTGCGGCCGTTCTCCAGCAACTGGCCCAGACCGAGGCCGAGATCCGGCGACGAGGCGATGATCTCCGCCGCCATCAGGGACCGCCAGGCGAAGGCCCAGCCCTGCTTGAGCCCCGCCACATAGCCCGGCAGGGCGGCCGGCATCACGATGTACCAGGTGCCCTTGAGGCCGGTGGCGCCCAGGGTGCGGCCGGCCCGCAGGAACAGCGGCGGGACCTGGTCCACCCCGGACACCAGCCCGTTGGCGATGGACGGGACCGCGCCGAGCAGGATCACCGCGTACATCATCTGGTTGTTGAGGCCCAGCCAGATCACGGCCGGCGGCACCCAGGCCACCGACGGCAGCGACTGGAGACCCGAGAGGATCGGCCCGATCGCGGCCCGCACGAACTTCACCCGGGCCACCAGCAGCCCCAACGGGGTACCGATGGCCAGTGCCAGCAGGAAGCCCGAGAAACCACGCGAGACACTCGTCCAGACGACCTCCAGCAGGGTGCCCTGCAACCACAGACCGGACAGGCTGTCCCAGACCGCGGACGGCGCGGGCAGACTGCCCTCGTCGGTGACCTCGGCCCACACCAGCGTCTGCCAGACCGCGATCACCAGCGCCACCGCCGTCAGCGGCGGCACCACCTTCGTCAGCAGCACCTCCCGCAGCGACGCCCGCCCGGCGTCCACGGTCTCCAGGGCGTCGAGCCCCGCGGCGAGATCGTGCGTTCCCCCGTCGTCCCCGGCACGTCGTGTCGCCGGGGACGGTGTCTCAGTTCTGACCATGTCGGCGGATCTCCCCCCGCAGTTCTTCGGTGATCTCGACGGACAGCTCGGCCACGGCCGTGTCCTCGATACGGCGCGGCTGTTCGATGCCGACCGACCACTCCCGGGCGATCCGCCCGGGACGGGACGACAGCAGTACGACACGCTCGGCCAGCCGCACGGCCTCACGGACGTTGTGGGTCACGAAGAGCACCGACAGCCGGGTCTCCCGCCAGATCCGGGTCAGCTCCTCGTGGAGCACGTCCCGGGTGATGGCGTCCAGCGCCGCGAACGGCTCGTCCATCAGCAGCAGCTGACTGTCCTGGGCCAGGGCCCGGGCCAGCGCCACCCGCTGCCGCATACCGCCCGACAGTTCGTGCACCCGCTTGCCGTAGGCGCCCGACAGCCGCACCAGCTCCAGCAGCCGCTCCGCCTCGGTCCGCCGCTCCGCCTTGGCGAGCCCGCGCAGCCGCAGCGCCAGCTCGATGTTCTTGCCCGCCGTCAGCCACGGGAACAGCGCGTGTTCCTGGAACATCAGCGCGGGCCGCCCGCCCGGGGTCTCGATGGTCCCGGCACTGGGCGCGTCCAGCCCCGCCACCAGATTGAGCAGGGTCGACTTGCCGCAGCCCGACGCCCCCAGGAGGGTGACGAACTCGCCCGGGGCGACATCCAGGGAGATGTCGTCGAGGACGAGCTGCCGTCCCCCGGGGGTCGTGAAGGACTTCGAAACGTGCTCGATTCGGGCCGCGTAGCCGGCCGGGTCCGTCCCGGCACCGGCAGTCGTCCGGTCCTTGGTCACCGTGGTGCTGGCCATGGTCGTCACCTCCTGGGAACGTACGTGCGGCTTACTTGACGCCGAGTCCGGCGTCGGCTGCCTCGGGGGCGCCCTGGGACTTCAGCACCTTGTTGAGCAGGCTGAGGTCGTAGATCCCCGCCAGGTCGGGCTTCTCCAGGAGTCCGGCCTTCACGGCGTGGTCCGCCTGCGCCTTCAGGGTCGAGGCCAGCGGGTCGTCGAGGAACTGGATCGACGGCCAGGCACCGTCGATGATCTCGGCGGGCAGTTCCTTGCCGCTGAGCGCCTTCAGCTTGGCGTTCGCGGACGCCTTCGCCTTGTCGGGGTTGGCGTTGATCCACGCGTTGGTCTTCACCGTGCCGCGGACGAAGGCCTCCACCACATCGGCGTGGTCCTTGAGGAACTTCTGGCTCACGATCACATGGGTGATCACGAACTTCTTCTCCGGCCAGATCGTGGCCTCGTCCAGCAGCACCTTCGCGCCCTGGCTGACCAGCCGCGACGCCGTCGGCTCCGGTACCCACGCCCCGTCGATGGAACCCGACTTATAGGCATCCGGCGTGATCTTGTTGTCGGTACGGACCACGGAGACATCGCCCTTGCCGCTCTGGGCGTCGGTCTTCCAGCCTCTCTCGGCTATCCAGTTGAGGAAGGCCACGTCCTGGGTGTTGCCGTGCTGCGGGGTGGCGATCTTCTTGCCCTTGAGATCGTCGAGGGTCTTGATCTTGGCGGGGTTCACCACGAGCTTCACGCCGCCGGACGCCGACCCGGCCACGATCCGCAGGTTCTTCCCCTTGGACTTGGTGAAGCCGTTGATGGCGGGGGAGGGGCCGATGAAGCCGATGTCGATGGAGCCCGCGTTCAGGGCCTCGATCTCGGAGGGGCCGGCGTTGAACGTCGTCGACTTGATCTGGGTGCCGCCCAGCTCCTTCTGGAGGATGCCCTCCTGCTCACCGACGAGGGCGGTGGCATGCGTCAGATTCGGGAAGTAGCCGAGGCGGACGGTGTCGGCGGAGAGCTTCTTGCCCTTGGCGGCGGGGGCGGTCTTGTCGTCCTCGGAGTCGGAGCCGTAGCCGCAGGCGGCGAGGGTCCCGATCAGCAGGGGCAGCGCGGCGGCCGCGGCGAGGGAACGGCGGAGGGTGGTGGTGCGAGTGGCAGGCACGCGAGGGAATCCTCTCGTAAACCCCGGTGTCCACGCCTTGGCGGCGCGGCCGGGACGCTTTCGGTGGTCGGTCTTCGTTTCCAGCGGGCACGGATCGGCAGTCGGGTCATCGCGCACATCGCACGACACCCCCCGACCCTGCGCCGAGAGTGCCGCTGCCCACCCGGCCGCCCTCCTTGGCGAAGGTGGCGAACACGTCCGTCATCAGAAATCCCACTCCGCTTCATCGCCCTGACGGGCTTCGGGGTCCGCCGCTGCGGCGGACCGGTCTGTGGTGGCGAAGGACTCCCCGGCCATACCGGCGGCCAGGGTGGTGCCGTCGGCCGGGTCGATCAGCAGGAACGAACCCGTACGCCGCGAGTCCGCATAGGAGTCCAGGGCGATCGGCTCGGCGGTCCGCACCTTCACCAGGCCGATGTCGTTGGCGGTCAGCTGCCCCGGCTCCGCATGGTGCGAGAGGTCGTCGAGGGTCACCCGGGCCGGGATCTCCTTGACGATCGCCTTCACCGTGCGGGTCGTGTGCTTCAGCAGCACCCGGTGCCCCACGGTCAGCGGGGTGTCGGCGACATGGCAGACCGTCGCCTCCACGTCCTGCCCGGACGGCGGGACATCGCCGCTCGGCACGATCAGATCGCCGCGCGACACGTCGATATCGTCCGCCAGCAGCAGGGTCACCGACTGCGGCGCCCAGGCGACGTCCACCGCCTCGCCCAGCAGGTCGATGCCCTTCACCGTGGTGGTCCGCCCGCCGGGCAGCACCGTCACCGGCTCCCCGGTACGGAACGTGCCCGCCGCGATCTGCCCCGCGTACCCCCGGTAGTCCGGGTGTTCGGCGGTCTGGGGCCGGATCACGTACTGCACCGGCAGCCGGGCGTGGCAGGCCGCCAGATCATGGCTGACCGGCACCGTCTCCAGATGCTCCAGCACCGTCGGACCGCCGTACCAGTCCATCACCGCCGAAGGCTCGACCACATTGTCGCCGGCCAGCGCCGAGATCGGGATCGCGGTGACCTCCGGGACACCGAGAGCGGTCGCGTACGCCGTGAACTCTGCGGCGATCGCGGCGAACAGCTCCTCCGCATACCCCACCAGGTCCATCTTGTTCACCGCGAGCACCACATGCGGCACCCGCAGCAGCGCGGCCACGGCGGCATGGCGGCGGGTCTGCTCCACCACCCCGTTCCTGGCGTCGACCAACACGACCGCGAGATCGGCGGTGGACGCCCCGGTCACCATGTTCCGGGTGTACTGCACATGCCCGGGGGTGTCGGCGAGGATGAACCGCCGGCGGGGCGTCGCGAAGTAGCGGTACGCGACGTCGATGGTGATGCCCTGCTCACGCTCCGCCCGCAGACCGTCGGTCAGCAGCGCCAGGTCCGGCCCTTCGGCACCCCGGCTGCGGGAAGCGTCCTCGACCGCCTCCAACTGGTCGGTGAGGACCGACTTGGAATCGTGCAGCAGCCGCCCCACCAGGGTCGACTTCCCGTCGTCGACCGAGCCCGCGGTGGCGAACCGCAGCAGCGTCGTCGCCGACAGCAGCGCCTCCGCCGCGCCCCCGCCGTCGGTGATGTCGGTGGATGTCATGATCAGAAATAGCCTTCCCGCTTACGGTCCTCCATCGCCGCCTCGGACAGCTTGTCGTCCGCGCGGGTCGCGCCCCGTTCCGTCAGCCGGGACGCCGCGATCTCCGCGATGACCGCCTCCAGCGTGACGGCGTCCGAGTCCACGGCACCGGTGCACGACATATCGCCCACCGTCCGGTAGCGCACGGTCCGCAGCTCCACCGGCTCGGCGTCGGTCGGCCCGCCCCAGTCGCCACCGGTCAGCCACATACCGCTCCGCCGGAACACCTCGCGCTCATGGGCGAAGTAGATCTCCGGCAGTTCGATCTTCTCGCGGTCGATGTACTGCCAGATGTCCAGCTCGGTCCAGTTGGAGAGCGGGAAGACCCGGACATGCTCGCCCGGCGCGTGCCGGCCGTTGTACAGCTGCCACAGCTCGGGCCGCTGCCGCCGCGGATCCCACTGCGAGAACTCGTCCCGCAGCGAGAAAACCCGCTCCTTCGCACGGGCCTTCTCCTCGTCGCGCCGGCCGCCCCCGAAGACCGCGTCGAACCGCTCCGCCGCGATCTTCTCGGTCAGCGGCAGCGTCTGGAGCGGATTGCGGGTACCGTCCGGACGCTCCCGCAGCACCCCCCGGTCGATGTAGTCCTGGACCGAAGCCACATGCAGCCGCAGCCCGTGCCGGGCCACCGTCCGGTCCCGGTACTCCAGCACCTCGGGGAAGTTGTGCCCCGTGTCCACGTGCAGCAGCGCGAACGGCACCCGCCCCGGGGCGAACGCCTTCAGCGCCAGATGCAGCATCACGATGGAGTCCTTGCCGCCCGAGAAGAGGATCACCGGACGCTCGAACTCGCCCGCCACCTCCCGGAAGATATGCACCGACTCCGACTCCAGCGCGTCCAGATGCGACAGCGCGTACGGACTGTCGTTCAGCCCCTGGGCCGCAGCACCCGTTCCCGCGCTCACACCAGACCCCTCTCGGCCAGCAGACCCCAGACGGCGTCCGCGGATTCGGTGACGGTCTGCCGGTGCGACTCGATCCGCAGGTCCGGCGCGACCGGTGCCTCGTACGGATCGTCCACCCCCGTCAGCCCGCTGATCTCCCCAGCCGCCTGCTTGGCGTACAGCCCCTTCACATCCCGCTCCGAGCAGACCTCGACCGGAGTCGCCACATGCACCTCGGCGAAGCCGGTACCCGCGGCCCGGTGGCGCTCGCGGACCGACTCCCGGCTCTTCGCGTACGGCGCGATCACCGGCACCAGCACGGTCACCCCGTGCGAGGCCAGCAACTCGGCGACGAAGCCGATCCGCTGGACGTTGGTATCGCGGTCCTCCCGGCTGAAACCGAGACCCGCGGACAGGAACTCGCGGATCTCGTCGCCGTCGAGCACCTCGGTGCGCCGGCCTCCGGCGCGCAGCCGTCCGGCGACCTCGTGCGCGATCGTGGTCTTGCCGGCACTCGGCAGGCCGGTCAGCCAGATCGTGGCCCCGGTCATGTTGTCTCTCCCGATTCGTCGTCAGTGGCGGCTTCAGCCGCCGGTCGGCCGCAGGCGGTCAGCCGTGCAGTCCGCACTCCGTCTTCGCGCGCCCGGCCCAGCGGCCGGACCGGGCGTCCTCGCCCACAGCCACCCGGCGGGTGCAGGGGGCGCAGCCCACGGAGGCGTACCCGTCCATCAGCAGAGGGTTGGTCAGCACGCCGTACTCGGCGGCATAGGCGTCCACATCGTCCTGCGTCCAGCGGGCGATCGGGGCCACCTTCACCTTCCGCCGCCGCTCATCCCATCCCACCACAGGGGTGTTCGCCCTGGTCGGGGACTCGTCGCGGCGCAGACCCGTGGCCCAGGCGTCGTACCCCGAAAGCCCCTCCTCCAGCGGCCGCACCTTCCGCAGCGCACAGCAGAGATCGGGATCCCGTTCGTGCAGCCGCGGACCGTACTCCGCGTCCTGCTCCGCGACGCTCTGCCGCGGAGTGAGGGTGATCAGGTTCACGTCCATCACGGCCTCGACGGCGTCCCGGGTGCCGATGGTCTCCGGGAAGTGGTAGCCGGTGTCGAGGAAGACGACGTCGACACCGGGGAAGGCTCGGGACGCGAGATGCGCGACGACCGCGTCCTCCATGGAGGACGTCACACAGAACCTGCCGCCGAACGTCTCGGCGGCCCAGGAGAGCACCGCGAGCGCCGGGGCGTCCTCCAGTTCACGGCCGGCGCGTTCCGCCAGCTCGCGTAGGTCTCCGGTCTCCGTGACCGTCATATCGCGTCCTTTCCCCCGTCGTCACCGCCGTGGCGCAGCCCCCGGGACAGCAGCCCCAGGAACTTCAGCTGGAAGGCGCGATTGCAGCCCGCGCACTCCCAGGCACCGTGCCCCTGCTCGGAGGGGCGCAGATCCTCGTCCCCGCAGTAGGGGCAGTAGAACGGCGCCGCGCGCTCACTCATACGACACCCCGACGGTTCGCTTCTCCGCCCGCGCGGCGCAGAGGTGCGGCTTTCGTTTTCGTCCGCGGACCGGTGGCCGCGCGTGCGCCGCTCACGTGGCTGGTTGGTTTCGCTTCTCCGCCCGCGCGGCGCAGAGGTGCGGCTTTCGTTTTCGTCCGCGGACCGGTGGCCGCGCGTGCGCCGCTCACGAGAGGGCTTCCTCGGAGGCCCGAGCCGCCCAGGTGGCAAAACGCTCGCCGTCCTCGCGCTCCTCCTGGAAGCGGCGCAGGACGCGCTCCACATAGTCGGGGAGGCCGTCCGACGTCACCTTCAGACCGCGGACCTTGCGGCCGAAACCGGGGTCGAGGCCGAGCGCGCCGCCCAGATGGACCTGGTAGCCCTCCACCTGCCGGCCGTCGTCGTCCAGGACCAGCTGCCCCTTGAGACCGATGTCCGCCACCTGGATACGGGCGCAGGCGTTGGGGCAGCCGTTGATATTGATGGTGATCGGCTGGTCGAACTCCGGGATCCGGCGCTCCAGTTCGTCGATCAGCGAGGCGCCGCGCGCCTTGGTCTCGACGATCGCCAGCTTGCAGAACTCGATGCCGGTGCAGGCCATCGTGCCACGCCGGAACGGGGACGGGCTGACCCGCAGGTCCAGCGACTCCAGCCCCTCGACCAGCGAGTCGACCTGGTCCGCCGTCACATCCAGTACGAGCATCTTCTGCTCCACCGTGGTCCGTACCCGGCCGGAGCCGTGCGCCTCCGCCAGATCCGCGATCTTGGTGAGGATGGTGCCGTCGACCCGGCCGACACGCGGGGCGAAGCCGACGTAGAACCGCCCGTCCTTCTGGCGGTGCACGCCCACGTGGTCCCGCCACTCCTGCTCGGGCGTCTCGGGAGCGGGCCCGTCGACCAGCTTCCGCAGCAGGTACTGGTCCTCCAGCACCTGGCGGAACTTCTCCGCGCCCCAGTCCGCGACCAGGAACTTCAGCCGGGCGCGGTTGCGCAGCCGGCGGTAACCGTAGTCACGGAAGACGGAGATGACGCCCTCGTAGACATCGGGGACCTCGTCGAGGGGCACCCAGGCGCCCAGCCGTACCCCGATCTTGGGGTTGGTGGAGAGCCCGCCGCCGACCCAGAGGTCGAAGCCGGGGCCGTGCTCGGGGTGGTTCACCCCGACGAACGCGATGTCGTTGATCTCGTGGGCCACGTCCAGCAGCGGCGAGCCGGAGATCGCGGACTTGAACTTCCGCGGCAGATTGGAGAAGTCCTTGTTGCCGACGATCCGGCGGAGGATCTCGTCGATCGCGGGGGTGCCGTCGATGATCTCGTCCGCGGCGATCCCGGCGACCGGCGAGCCGAGGACGACGCGGGGGGTGTCGCCGCAGGCCTCGGCGGTCGACAGACCGACCGCTTCGAGCCGCCGCCAGATCTCCGGTACGTCCTCGATACGGATCCAGTGGTACTGGACGTTCTGGCGGTCGGTGATATCGGCGGTGCCGCGGGCGAACTCCTGCGAGATCTCGCCCACCACCCGGAGCTGCCGGGTCGTCAGCCGTCCGCCGTCGATCCGGACCCGCAGCATGAAGTAGCGGTCGTCCAGCTCCTCGGGCTCCAGGATCGCCGTCTTGCCGCCGTCGATCCCCGGCTTGCGCTGGGTGTACAGACCCCACCAGCGCATCCGGCCGCGCAGATCGGCACCGTCGATGGAGTCGAAGCCCCGATGGGCGTAGATCGTCTCAATGCGTGTCCGCACATTGAGACCGTCATCGTCCTTCTTGGTCTGCTCATTGGCGTTGAGCGGGGTCAGATGGCCTACGGCCCACTGTCCCTCGCCGCGGTGGCGCCCGGTCTTGCGGCGGGACGCTGCGGGAGCGGGCTTGTCCGGTGTGGCGGCCATGGCGGTGTGTCCTTCGGGCAACGGGAGGGCGGCTCACAGCCGCACACGCGCCGGGCCGCGCGACGGTGCGCAGGGTGCGGGTGTGCGGAGAGAAGCAGGTGTGTCGGATGTCTTCGGGGGTGGTGCGGCGGAGTGCAGGCGGAGTTCGTGCAGACGCGCAGAGGGGCGAGACAGAAGGATCAGCGGAAGAGGCGGATCGAAAGGGGGGAGCTGCTCGGCTGTCGGCGACCGGTGGGGGCGGCTGTGCTGGGCTTGTCAGCAGGCGGGACAGATGGCGCTGGACATGCGGCCGTGGTCGACGTGCCGCCGACTCACCAAGGCAATTCCAACCCGAGACATGACGGAAGCGTGGCACGCGCATCCGACGAGCGTCCACCGTCATCCGTATGGTGGACGTCATGGTCTCGCCTGGTGAGATGGTGTGGCGGCGGTCACGGTATGCGCCGAGAGGCTCGGCTGGCCGCCGCGGACCGGGGCGGCCGCCGGGGGATCGGATGGCTGCCGCCGGACCGGGCCGAGGGCCTCATTCACCGGGCTCGGCCCGGTCCGTCCGTACGGTGCCCGGGATGTCCGGGAGTACGCGAGGGCGGCCCGAGCTGTTACGGGCTGCCCGGAAGCGACTGGGATGCGCGGGAGTTACGGGATGTGCGGAGGTGTCCGGGGGCCGGGGGTGCCCCGGCACGCCGGGGCCGGGGGGTCAGCTGTAGGCGCCGGGCCACGGACCGGGCGTGGGCTTCTCCGGCTCCTCCGTCACTTCGGTGTCGAAGAGCGTGAAACCGCGCCGGAGGTAGTTGTCCATGGCGTGCGGCCCGTCCTTGGAGCAGGTGTGCACCCAGACCCGCTTGGTCGGGGTGAGCCCCGGCCAGCGGTCCGCCAGATCCCAGGCGCGGGCGGTGGCCCAGCTCAGCAGGTGCCCGCCGATACGGCGGCCCCGGAAGGCGGCGATCAGCCCGAAGTAGAGAATCTCCACATTGCCGTCGTCCTGCGCCTGGAGTTCGGCGTAGCCGGCGGGGGTGCCCTTCTCGTACGCCACCCAGGTCTCCGTACCGGGCTTGCCGAGCACGTCCTCCCATTCGGCGTACGTCATCCCGAGCCGGTCGGTCCAGGTGACGTCCCCGCCCACGGAGGCGTAGAGGAACCGGCTGAACTCGGGCGACGGGGTCTGCGACCGGACGACGGTGACATCGGGCCCGGTGGGGGCGGCGGGCCGCAGATCGGCGGGCGAGGTCTGTTCGAGGGACCACGTGGTGACGGTGATGCTCATGAGGCCAGGGAATCACGGCCCGGCCCCGGGCCGGAAGGGCCGTTGTGCCCACCGCGGCCCTTCCGGCCCGGGGCCGGGTGGAGGACGGGGTGCCGGGCGGCCCTCGGTGCCGGTCCGGTCGGCGGGCAGCCGTCCCACGGGCCGGACAGGGGGCCCGGCCTCGGCATGGCAGGGGGATGCCGGCGCCGCGCGGCCGCCCGGACGGCGAGCCTGCTGTTCCCATCCCCGTGCGACAGCGGCCCCTGCGGGTTCGCGGTACGGCCCCGGCCGCCGCGCCGGACTCGCGGGCCGCGGATCCCTCCCGCCGGCCGCCGGAGGCTACCCGTGGCGGATCTCGACCTCGACGGACTCCGCGAACCGGTACGGGCGGCTCGTCAGCACCTGGGGGAGCTGCCGGCGCAGCCGGGACATCTCCGCGCGGACCGTCACCGTCCGGCTGGGGTCGCCGAACAGCTCCGCCGCCAGCTGAGCCGCGCTCAGTCCCTCCGGGCGGGCCGCGAGCCGCCCCAGCAGCTCCGCGTGGCGCGGGCTCAGCTCCTGGACCCAGCTGCCCGCCGCGCCGTGCACGGTCGCCGAGGCGCGCGGGAGGCGGGTCAGATCCACCACCACGCGGGCGACCGGGCCGGGGCCTCCCGGTTCGGTCACCCGGATCAGCCAGCCGCCGGGCACCGGCTCCAGATCGGCCGTCCCCAGCGGCGTGATCCAGTACCGGCCCGCGGCGGCGGCCCGCGGGAGCTGGAGCCGGCCCTGCGGCGGGGGCATGCCGATCACCGCCGCGGGCCAGCCGTTCCCGTCGGTGACCACCGCCCGCCCCGTCAGCCGCCCCAGCAGCGGCGCGGCCACCACCCGCAGCTTCTCCAGGGCCGTCAGATGCGCCAGGCGCAGTTGTGCCTCGGCGAGCCGGGTCACGGCGGTGACCAGGGGCAGGGTCGTCGGATGCGCCGTTCCCAGGGGCCCGCAGACATTCACCACGCCGAGGAGCCGCCCGTTGCGCGGGTCGGTGACCGGCGCCCCCGCGCACGTCCACGAGTGGTACGCGGCGACGAAATGCTCGGCCGCATGGACCAGGACCGGGCGCCGGGCGACCAGGACCGTCCCTATCGCGGTCGTCCCCGCCAGCGGTTCGCTCCAGTCGGAGCCGACGACGAAACCGTGGGCGTCGCCCTTGCGCAGCACCGCGGCGGTGCCCTCGCGCCAGAGCAGCTTGCCGTCGGCATCCGCGACCGTCACCACGTGCTGCGCCGCGTCCGCGACCCCCACCAGCCCCTCGCGGAGCACCGGCAGCACCGTCCGCAGCGGGGACTCGCCGCGCCGCCGTTCGACCTCCTCGCGCGGCAGCAGCCCCGCCCGGCCGCCGTGCTCCGGGTCGAGCCCGGACCGCAGCAGCCGCTGCCAGGACTCGCCGATCTCCGCCCGCGGGCCGAGCGCCGACCTCCGCCCGCCCAGTACGGCCTCCCGGACGCCCTTGAGCACTCTTCCGGCCTCGGCCGGATCCATCGCGGTGAGTCCGGCCGGGTCGATCGGCGAGGTGTGCACGGCGCGGGGGTCCTCCTCGGGCGGTACGGATCGCGTACCGCCATGTGGCGATAGGTCGCAAGAGTGTTGCAACCCTCTGCAACCCTCGCGAATGGGTGCGCTGGTGTACGAAGGTGTACAGCGCCGGGGTGGTGCCGTGTCGGCGCAGCACCACCCCGGTCATGATCATCTTTGACCGGCCGCCCCCGCAACAGCAACGGCCAAACCCTTTTGACCGGGCGTCCGCAAGGGGGCCGCCCGCACCGTCGGCCGGCCCGACCCGGTCACCCGCGGACCGGCCTGCCGGACCGCTGGTACTCGGCTGCCCGGTCCCGTACTCCTCAGACCACCGCCCGCGCCCGCTCCACCACCGCGCCCGTCGCCAGACCGCGCGGCAGCGTGCCGAAGGCCGTACCCCAGTCGCCGCCCAGCCGTGAGGCGCAGAACGCGTCCGCCACCTCCGGCGGCGCCCAGCGGACCAGCAGGGACCCCTGGAGCACCAGGGCCATCCGCTCCACCAGCCGCCGCGCCCGGCCCTCGGCGCCCTCCAGATCGGCCAGCTCCGTCAGCAGACCCTTGACCGCCCCGTCCAGCCGGTGGTCGGCGCCCCGGGCGAGGCCCACCTCCCGCAGAAAGGCGTCCAGCGCCCCGGGCTCCCGGGTCAGCGCCCGCAGCACGTCCAGCGCCTGCACATTCCCCGAGCCTTCCCAGATGGAGTTCAGTGGCGCCTCGCGCAGCAGCCGCGGCATCCCCGACTCCTCCACATAGCCGTTGCCGCCGAGGCACTCCAGCGCCTCGCCGACCATCGGCGTACAGCGTTTGGTCACCCAGTACTTCGCGGCGGGCACCGCGATCCGCAGCAGCGCCCGCTCCGCCTCCGTACCCGCGTCGTACGCCGCCGCCAGCCGCATCCCGAGGACCGTCGCCGCCTCCGACTCCAGGGCCAGATCCGCCAGTACGTTCCGCATCAGCGGTTTGTCGATCAGCGGCCCGCCGAAGGCGTTGCGGTACGCCGCATGGTGGATCGCCTGCGCCACGGCCTGCCGCATCTGCGCCGCCGAACCCAGTACGCAGTCGAGCCGGGTGGCCGCGACCATCCCGATGATGGTCCGCACCCCCCGGCCCTCGTCACCGACCCGGCGCGCCCAGGTCCCCTCGAACTCGACCTCCGCCGATGCGTTCGAACGGTTGCCCAGTTTGTCCTTCAGACGTTGGATCCGGAACACATTGCGCGTCCCGTCCGCCAGCACCCGCGGCACCAGGAAGCACGTCAGCCCCTCCGGCGCCTGTGCCAGCACCAGGAAGCCGTCCGACATCGGCGCCGAACAGAACCACTTGTGCCCCGTCAGGACGTACTCCCCGGCCCCGCCCGCCAGCTCCTCGGCGCGGGTCGTGTTCGCCCGGACGTCGCTGCCGCCCTGCTTCTCCGTCATCCCCATGCCGAACAGCACGCCCGGCTTCCGCTCCGCGGGCAGCAACTCCTGCGCGTACGCGTGCGAGGTGAGCCGGGGTTCCCACGCGGCCGCGAGGGCCGGATCCGCCCTCAGCGCGGGTACGGCCGCATGGGTCATCGACAGCGGGCAGCCGTGCCCGGCCTCCGTCTGGGCCGTCACCAGGAAGCCCGCGGCGCGCCGGACATGCCCGGACGGGCGGCTCCAGGCGTCGGTGAGCCCGGCGCCGACGGCCCGCCCCAGCAGCCGGTGCCAGGCGGGATGGAACTCCACCTCGTCGATCCGGTTGCCGTAGCGGTCGTGGGTCCGCAGTTTCGGGGGGTTCTCGTTGGCGAGCCTCCCCCACTCCTGGGCCTGTGCCGAACCGGCCGCCCGGCCCAGCTCGGTCAGCTCCGTCGTGACGGTCCGGGCCAGTGCCGGAAGCTCCGCGCGGGCCGCCTCGGGCAGATCGGCGCCCGTATGCCGCGCCACCGCCTCCGTCAGCGCGCGGTCGGACCCGAAGACGTCGTATCCCACCAGGGGCGGAGCCTGGTTGGTCACTGTGTGGGTGCTGGTCGCCATGCGGATACGGTAAGGAGGTGCAGGCAGCAAATGAAACACCCGAACGGCATTCGGGGCGGCTCCATCGGGCCCGGGTCCTCTACCGCAACGTCTCCAAGCGGAAGATGGTCTGGCTGCTTCTGAAGGACACCGTCAACTCGTGCATCGAGTACCGGATCCTCGGGCTGGCGGCGGAGGCGGCGTTCTTCACCCTGCTGTCGCTGCCGCCCCTGATGCTCGGGCTCCTCGGCCTTCTGGGTTACATCGACTCGTGGACCGACACCACCACCGTCGCCTCCATCGAGAAGAACATCCTCAACGCGGTGGGGACGGTGCTCTCGGAGCGGGGCGTCAACGAGATCGCGAAACCCCTGCTGGCCGACGTCACCCACGGCGGCCGGCCGGATCTGATCTCCCTCGGCTTCGCGATTGCGCTCTGGTCGGGCTCCCGCGCGGTGAACGTCTTCATCGACACCATCACCGTGATGTACGGCCTGGACGGCCACCGGGGCATCGTCGCGACCCGGCTGCTGGCCTTTCTGCTCTATCTCGTCGCCCTGGTCATCGGGGCGGTGGTGCTGCCGCTCGCGGCCGTCGGCCCGGACCGGGTGGTCGAGCTGGTGCCCTGGGGCACCACCCTGGTCATGATCGTCTACTGGCCGGTCGTCATCCTGCTGAGCGTCGCCTTCCTGACGACGCTGTACCACGTCTCCGTACCCGTCCGCTCCCCGTGGATCGAAGACGTGCCGGGCGCGCTGGTCGCGCTCGCCATGGGCGTCGCGGGCAGCGCCCTGCTGCGGGTCTACATCACCAGTACGGTGGAGGGCCCGACGATCTACGGCTCCCTCGCGGCGCCCATCGCCGTCCTGCTGTGGATCGGCGTCTCCGCCTTCGCCGTACTGGTCGGTGCCGCCGTCAACGCCGCCATCGACCGGGTCTGGCCGTCCGTGGCCACGGCCGCCGCGCGGGCCGCCAACGAGCGGCTGCGCGAGGCCCAGGCAGTGGAGGTGCTGGCGCGGGCGCAGGCGGCGCGGATGTACGAGTACGAAGGCGAGCCCGACGACGACGCGGACGGCGGGCCCGGGGATATGCCGTCGGAGTTCCCCGAACGCTGGTCCCGCTTTCTGCCGCCGGACGATCTGCGGGCCCGGCTGCATACGGGCAAACCGGCGGCAGGCGGGCGGCCGGGGGCCGCGGAGCCGAAGGCGGGACCGGCGTATCCGGGGGAGCGGCCGTCCTATCCGGACCGTCCGCCCTATCCGGCGCGGCCGCCGTACCCCGCGGGCCGTCCCTACCCGGCCCGGCCCGAGCAGCCGCCGTCGGCGGGTGGCCGGGGCCACGGCGGGGACGGGCCGCCGCACGAGGGCCGCCCGCCGTACGGCGACCGCGGGTAGCCTCGGACTCATGTACGAGGAGCGGGCCTCGGCGCTGGCGGGCGCGGTCGTCTGGACGAAGTCGCCCGCGCCGGGAGCACCGGCCGGGCCCGGAGCATCGCCCGCGCCGGTCCGGCCGGTGCTCCCCGACGGATGCATGGACCTGCTGTGGACTCCGGGGCGGCTCTTCGTCGCGGGCCCCGACACCCGGGCGCAGCCGCCGCAGGGCGGGCCGGGGGACCGGTTCGCGGGCATCCGGTTCGCCCCCGGCACGGCGCCCGCCGTCCTCGGGGTCCCGGCGTACGAACTGCGCGACCGGCGGGTGGAGCTGGCCGACCTCTGGGGCGCGGCGGGGGCCCGGCGGCTCACCGAACGCGTCGACGCGGCCGCCGACCCGCCGGCCGAGCTGGAGTCCGTGGCGCTGGAGACGGCCGCGCGCCGGGCCGCGGAGGGTGTCCGCCCCGATCCGCTGCTGACCCGGGTGGCAGGGCTCCTCGACGGCGGTGCCCCGGTGGCCGCCGCGGCCGACGAGGTGGGCCTCGGCGCCCGTACGCTGCACCGGCGGGCGTTGGACGCCTTCGGCTACGGCCCCAAGACCCTGGCCCGGGTGCTCCGCCTCCAGCGGGCCCTCGCGCTGGTCGGCCGGGGTGCCCCGTACGCGTGTGCCGCGGCCGCGGCGGGCTATGCGGACCAGGCTCACTTCGCCCGGGAGATGCGGGCCCTGTCGGGGATGACACCGAGCGGGTACGGGACGGGCGCCCGGGCCGTCCCGGCGTAGCGCCCGGTGCGCGTTCAGGCGGCGGCGAAGAGGGACACACCCATGCCGTCGGGGTCGAGCACCACGGCGTAACGCTGTCCCCACACCGCGTCCCACGGCGCGAGGTGCGTCCGGTGCCCGGCGGCGACCAGCGTGTCGTGGAGCTTGTCCACGGCGTCCGGGCTCTCACAGAGGAAGGCGAGCCCGATCCGCTCGCCCCCGCTCGGGCGGGTCCAGGACGGATCGTAGGAACGGATGACCTCCTCCGTGTCCCACAGCACCCGCAACCCGGACGGAAGCACCGCCTCCACATGGGGCGCGTTATCCGCGTCCGGGGGGATGTCCAGGCCGAGAAGCCGGTAGAAGGCGAGGGAAGGGGCCATGTCGGAGACGACGAGGCTGATGGCGTCGAGTCGTGCTGTCATGCCGCCACGTTAGGCGGGTGCCCGTCCGCCGGTCTTGAAGAAATCGGACACCAGGACCGGTCCGCTTCCCGAACGGGTGAGCCCACGGCACGGCGGACGGTGCCCCGGGACCGCTGTCGCCGTGCCGTGGCACCGTCCTCGCCCGGCACTGGGGCCGGGACCGGTGCGCGGCGGCCCCGGCTGCCGGTTCAGTGCGAGGGCAGCGCTTCCGTCCGGGCCGGAGGAGAGGCCTGTTCCGGAGTCAGCAGCCGCTCCGCGAGATGGCCGAAGACCACGCCGAACACGGCCCACAGCGCCGTCTGCACGGCGAGCGTCGCCAGCCGGAACTCCCAGAGCACCGCTGCCGGGAAGCCCTTCGGTACCTCGTCGAACGACGGCAGGAAGGCATAGCCGGCGGCCGTCACCAGTACGAAGCCCGCCACCGCGGCGACCGTCGCGTTTCCGTTCCCCCAGCGGGCCGCCAGCCGCCGGCCGACGATCACCGCCGCCACCGTCAGCAGCACGCTCGCCAGGACCAACAGGAAGTAGAGCGCCGTGCGCTGTCCGATGGTGTCGGGGTCCCCGACGGCGGGCGGATTCGGCGGGTACTTGAGATATGGGACGAGATAGCCGCTCACCAGGGCGCCGCCCGCCACCAGCAGGGCCGTGGCGCGCGGTCCGAAGCCGCCGATCCGGCCGAGGGCCGCGCAGAGGACGAGCGCCGCGATCCCGCCCACGGCGACCCCGTACACCAGGACGCCGGTGGCGAGTCCGGCCGTCGACTGGACGGCCCGGCTGACGAGTTCCTCGCCGCCTTCGTGATGGCCGTGCGCACCGGCCTCCTCGAACGCGATGGCCGCGTCCACCGGACCCTCGCCCAGGAAGTACGCGACGGCCAGAGCGAACACCCCGGCGATCAGGCCCGCCAGCATGCCCCGTACCAGCAGGGCCCGCACGGCGGCGGGACCAGTGGGCGCGGGGGTGTGGTGATGTGTTGTCATTCGTGCTCTTTCTCCCGTGTGCGGTGGGGTCAGTGGCACGGGAAGCCGAGCAGATGACGGCCGTCGTGCACCCACTCGTGCACGGTCTCGCCGGAGAGTACGGCGACGGCGCCCTGCTCGGCGCCGACGAAGTAGAGCAGGATCAGCATCAGGATTCCGCCGAACACGGCCCAGGGGGCTATCTCCTTGAGGGAGATGGGGGTGAGGGCCTCCGGCGCGGCGGCCGGAGCCGACGGAAGCGGAGCGGCGGGTACGGCCGACTGGGCCATGACAACCTCCAGAGGGAACGACGCGTCCCGATCGTGGTGCCTGAGACGGAGATGCCGGGTCTGACTTCCCGTGGCGATACGGGTACACAGTGGCGCGACCGTGCCGGATTCACACCGGACTTCCGTCATATCTTCGTCATGTCCACGCGACCGTACCGCTTCGTCGGGTCCGCCGCCATGGCGCGTATCCGACCCGTCCGGCCGGATCGTGTGCTTGGGTACGGGGGCGTCCGGGACACCGGCGCGCGCGGGGGCGGATGTCCGGGAACTTCCCGGCGGGGCAGGGGAGTCGAGGCCGCGATGACCATACGGGTGCTGTTGCTGACGGCAGGGGTGACGGCCGCGGCACGGGCCGTCCGGTTCGACTCCGGGGCGCCGCTGGACGGGGCGGGCCGGGCGGCGGCGGAGGCCGCGGCCGGGTGGACACCGCGTGCCGCACGGGTGCTCACCGCCCCCTCCCGGCGCTGCCGTGAAACCGCCGTCGCGCTCGGGCTCGGCGCGGAGCATCAGGTCGACGAGGCCATCGCCGACTGGGATCTCGGCCGCTGGGAGGGGCGCGGGCTGGCGGAGCTGACCGGCAGCGAACCCGCGGCGGTCGGCGCCTGGCTCACCGACCCCGCCGCCGCGCCGCACGGCGGCGAATCCCTGCTCGCGCTCCGCGACCGGATCGGCGGCTGGCTGGCGGAGCTGGCCCGGCGGACCCCGGAGCGGATCCTCGCGATCGCCGAACCCGCCGTGGTCCGCGCCGCCGTGGTCCATGCGCTGGCACTGCCCCCGGAGGCCTTCTGGCGGCTGGACGTACCGGCGCTCACCATCACCGAACTCTCGTGCCGCGAAGGCCGCTGGAACCTCCGCCTGGGCACCCGGCCGGTCCCGGAACCGGCCGAGGCCGAGCCCGCGGAACCTGCCGCGGTCCCGGCCGCCGGGAGCCGGGAGCCGGGACCTGCCGAGGCCCCGGAACCCGCTGCTGCTCCGGAACCGGTCGGGGGCCCGGCTCCCGGCGCGCTTCCGGAGCGGGCGGCCGCGGGCCTGCGGTAGCCCGCGCCGGTCCGGGAACCGCCTCCCCGGCGCCCCGGCGCCCCGGCGCCCCGGCGCCCCGGCCCCCCGGTATCCCCGCCCCGGCCCCTGCCGTCGCAGTCCGTCCCTCTCGGCGCGAGCCGGGCTCGCATACGTCCTCCGGCTACCGCGGGGTGCCCTTCGGGCGAGGCCCGGGGCGTGCCCCGACCGCCTTGCGGCGCACCGCGTCCCTCGTCGCGGGCCCGGACCGCCGACGGAGGGGGCCGCCTGCGGAGGAGGCGGGCATCGGCGTGCCTGGCCCGCGCCTGCGGCGGCCCCGCCCCGCCGACCGGGGCCCGCGACCGTATGCGGTGATCCGGATCACGCCTTGTCAACCTACCGATGACGAACATGTGTATGAGGGTTGAGTACCATCCCACCGTGCGAGGAGCCCGATGGCCGACCCGACCCTGACCGACGCCCGAACGTCCGCCGCCGGTCCGCTGCCGGTGCCCTCACCCCGCGGCAGGCCGGGGGCCGCCTCGGCGCTCCGGAGCGCGCGGCGATCCGCGGACGAGACCGAGGGCCCGGTCCGCGGCCGGGACGACACATCCGCCGGCCACCGCTGGGACGCCCGCCGCGCGGTCGCGCCCGTGCTCGGGGTCTCCGCCCTGAACACCCTCGTCCATCTGCTCGTCCTCACCGCGATGCTGCCGTCCGGCTGGTCCCTGCGGGACCGGCTGCTCTCCTGGGACGCCGCCCTCTACCGGGACATAGCGACCGAGGGCTATCCGCCGGGCCTCAGCTACGGCGACGACGGCGAGCCGACCGGCAACAACCTCGCGTTCTTCCCCCTCTACCCCCTGCTGATACGGGCCGTGCACGGGCTCACCGGCCTCGACGCAGGCGGGGTCGCCGTCGCGGTGGCCCAGCTGTCCCTGCTGGGCGCCCTGTTCGCCGTGCACGCCCTGCTCACCCGGTTGTACGGGCCGCGGACCGCGCTCGCCGGGATCGTGCTGCTCGCCGGGGCGCAGCCGATGGCCGTCACCTTCCTGATGGGCTACAGCGAATCCCTGTTCCTCGCCCTCGCGGCGGGGGCGCTGCTGGCCGCGCACCGGGAGGCCTGGGCGTCCGCCGGAGTCCTCGGGCTGCTGGCGGGGCTGACCAGGCCCGCGGCCTTCGCGGTCGCGGTGGCGCTCGCGGTGGCCGCCGTACTGGCGATGCGGCGCGGTGGTTTCTCCTGGCGCCCGGTCGGGGCGGTCGCCCTGGCGTGCACCGGGACCCCGGCGTATCTGCTCTGGGTGGGCTGGCGGTCCGGGCAGCTGAACGCCTGGTTCGTCATCCAGGAAGCCGGCTGGGGGACCCGCTGGGACAACGGTGCCGCCTTCTTCTCCTTCC
Organism: Streptomyces sp. NPDC094448; assembly: GCF_044763775.1. Taxonomy (NCBI): domain Bacteria; kingdom Bacillati; phylum Actinomycetota; class Actinomycetes; order Kitasatosporales; family Streptomycetaceae; genus Streptomyces; species Streptomyces sp. NPDC094448. The sequence continues at coordinate 446,652 of NZ_JBIWGU010000001.1, forward strand.
TGGCCCACACCTGGGAGCACGCCGACGGCTGGGTGCCGGTGAGCACGGCCGTCCTGCTGCTCGCCGCCGTCGGTGCGACGGCGGCGGCCTGGCGGCGGGGCACCTGGCCGCCGCTGCTCGTCTACGGGACGGTGATGGTCGTCCTGACCCTGGCGCAGAGCAACTACTACCACTCCAAGCTGCGGCTGCTGGTGCCCGCGCTGGTGTTCCTGCTGCCGTTCGCGGTGGCGCTGGGCCGGGCCCGTACCCGTACCGCCGTCGCCGTACTGGCCGCCGCCACGCTCTTCGGCAGCTGGTACGGCGCCCATATGCTCACGGTCTGGCGGTACGCGATCTGACCGGCGGCCCGGAGAACGAGCCGCCCGCCGAACCCCGTTGATCGTCCACCCGGTCAAACACCCGCACGAACGGCCCCCGTCGGCGATGATGGCCCCGGCACTTCCCGTACGCCCGCAACCCGCGCACCATCCCGCACCGAACGGCACCACGGCACCTCCCCGGTAGAACAGGGCCCCGACAGCGACGACGGGCACCCCTCGACGGCGTCACCCCCACGACGGCACCCAGAGGAGAACCATGATCACCAACCCCCGGCAGCCTCGCCGCGCCCCCCTCCCCCTCCGCGCGGCCGCCCCCGCCGCACTCGCCTGCGGTCTGGCGCTCGTGCTCGGGACCGCGCAGCCGGCCGCCGCCCACGCGGGCGTGACCGCCTCCGACCCCCGCGCCCTCGCCAAGAACGTGACCGTGACCCTCACCTCCGAGGCGGAATCGGCGAAGGCGGGCATCACCAAAATCCAGGTCGTGCTGCCCCAGGGCCTGTCGCCCGCCGCGGTCACCCTCAAGAACGCCCCCAAGGGCTGGAAGTTCATCCACTCCCAGGGCGGCTACACCGTCCACGGCACCGCCCTCCCGACCGGCACGGACGCGGTCCACAGCATCGCCGTCCAGCAGCTCCCCGATGCGAAGGAGCTGATATTCCGGGTCCTGGAGACCTACAGCGACGGTTCCGTCTCCCGCTGGATCGAAGACCCCGGCGTGGACGGCTCGGACAGTCCGGCACCCGTCCTGAAGCTGAAGGCCAAGGCGCCCGGCGCGGTCAAGGTCCCGATCGACCCGGCGCTCGTGGCGACCGACCCGCCGGCCAAGGAGCCGGCTCCGGCCGTCACCCCCGCCCCCTCGGCCGCGGTTCCCCCGGCCCCCGCCGAAGCACCCACCGCCACCGCGTCGCCGTTCCCCTCCGCCCGCCCCACCGAAGGCGGCTCACCGACCGGGGCCACGGCGATGACGTCGACCGCGGACGACGACGGCGGAAACGGACCGGTCATCGCCGCCGTGGCCGGTGTCGCGGTCCTGCTGGCGGCGGGTGGGTTCGTGGCGTACCGGCGCCGCTCGTCCGGAAGCTGAGCCGGGGGCCCGGCCCCCGGTCGGGCCCTACGGCCCGGTCAGGGGCTGTTCCGTCCAGATGACCTTGCCGTCCGGGGTGTAGCGGGTGCCCCAGCGGTCGGCGAACTGGGCCACCAGGAACAGCCCCCGGCCGCCCTCGTCCGTGCTCGCGGCCTGGCGCAGATGCGGCGAGGTGCTGCTGTGGTCGGAGACCTCGCAGATCAGCGCGCGGTCGCGGATCAGGCGTACCCGGATCGGACCCACCGCGTACCGGATCGCGTTGGTCACCAGCTCGCTGAGGATCAGCTCCGTCGTGAACGCCTCGTCCTCCAGCTCCCACTCCTTCAGGGTGCCCGCGACCCGCGCCCTCACCTCGGCCACCGCCGACGGGTCGGACGGGACGTCCCACTCGGCCACCCGCGAGGCGTCCAGCACCCTCGTCCGCCCCACCAGCAGGGCGATATCGTCCCGCGGCCGTTCCGGCAGCAGGGCCCGCAGCACCGCATCGCAGGTCTCGTCCGGGGTCCGGCCGCCATGGCCGGAGAGGGTGTCGCGGAGCAGCGTCAGGCCCTCGTCGATATCCCGGTCGCGGTCCTCGACCAGCCCGTCGGTGTACAGCACCAGGGTGCTGCCCTCGGGGAGCCGCAGCTCCAGCGTTTCGAACGGCAGCCCGCCCAGGCCCAGCGGCGGACCGCCGGGCACGTTCGCGAACGCGGCCGTACCGTCCGGATGGACGACCACGGGCTGGACATGGCCGGCCCGGGCCATCGTGCACACCCCGGTCGCCGGATCGTAGATCACGACCAGACAGGTCGCGCCGGTGACACCGGCCTCCGCCGCCTCCGCCTCGCTGTCCTCCTGGTCGATCCGGACCACCAGTTCGTCCAGATGCCACAGCAGCTCGTCCGGCGGCAGGTCGAGGGTGGAGAAGTTGTGCACGGCCGTCCGCAGCCGGCCCATGGTCGCCGCGGCGTGCAGCCCGTGGCCGACGACGTCCCCGACCACCAGGGCGACCCGGGAGCCGGGCAGCGCGATGATGTCGAACCAGTCGCCGCCGACCCCGCCGACCCCGCCCAGGCCCGCCTGCGCCGGGCGGTAGCGGAACGCCGTCTCCAGGGCGCTCTGCTCCGGCAGCCCGCGCGGCAGCAGACTGCGCTGGAGCGTCACCGCCATGGTGTGCTCGCGGGAGTAGCGGCGGGCGTTGTCGACGCTGACCGCGGCCCGCGCCACCAGCTCCTCCGCGAGGGAGCGGTCCTCCTCCTCGAAGGCCTCCGGCCGGTCGGAGCGCCAGAACATCGCCACCCCGAGGATCGCGCCGCGGGCCCGCAGCGGTACCGCGATCATCGAGTGGAAACCCGCCTCGACCAGCCGCCGCGCCCGGGCCTGGGACTGCTGCTCCCAGCCGGTGTACGCGCCGAGATCGGTCTCCAGGACGCCCTCGCCCTGGCCCAGGCCCTCACCCAGCGGGGTGCCCGGCAGAAAGCGGATCGTGGTCCCGAGCGGGAACAGCGCCGTGTCGTCCCGCGGGCCGCTGAACGCGGTACGCCGCATATCCGCGCCGGCGCCGGTGGCCGTCGGCTCCTCACCGCGCAGCACCGTCTCCACCAGATCGACCGTCGCGTAGTCGGCGAACCGGGCGGCCGCGAACTCGGCCAGCTCCTCGCAGGTGCGGACCACGTCCAGGGTGGTGCCGATCTCGTCGCCCGCGTCGTACAGCAGCCGCAGCCGCTGCTGGGCCACGTCGACCCGGCCGCTCAGCGCCGCCAGCTCGGTGGTGTCGCGGATCGTCGCGACCGTACCCGGGGGCCCGCCGTCCTGGTCGGTGGCGCGCTGGTTCACCGCCAGCAGCCGCCGCCCGACCCGGTAGACCTCGTCGCTGGCGATCCGGCCCGAGGACAGCAGCCGGGCCGTATGCGGGTCCAGGTCCAGTTCGCCGACCGTACGGCCCTCGACCTCGGCGGGCAGCCCCAGCAGTCTGCGGGCCTCGTCGTTGACGAGCAGCAGCCGCCGCTCGCCGTCCAGGATCAGCACGCCCTCCCGCACCGCGTGCAGCACCGCGTCGTGGTGTTCGTACATCCGGGTCATCTCCTCGGGACCCAGCCCATGGGTCTGACGCCGCAGCCGGCCGCTCACCAGGGCCGTTCCGACGGTGGCGAGCAGCAGGACGCCCGCGGCCACCCCGAACAGCAGGGGGAACTGCTCCTCGACGACCCCGCTCACACGTTCCAGTGTCACGCCTGCCGACACCAGACCGATGACCGAGCCGTCGGTCCCGTGCACCGGAACCGTGGCCTGCACCAGCGGGCCGAGCGGGCCGCCGACCTGCTCCTCGACCACCCCGCCGCGGAGCGCGGGCGCGGTGTCGCCGGTGAACTGCTTTCCGATCAGACCGGGCAGCGGTGCGGTGAGCCGCCGGCCGTGGGTGTCCAGGACCACCACGAAGTCAACGCCCGACAGCTTGCGGGCCGTCTCGGCCCTCGGCTGGAGCACCGCCGTCGGATCCGGGCTCTTCAGCGCCTCCTCCATCCCGGGGGCGCTCGCGAAGGTCTCGGCCACCGCGAGGGAACGGCGGGTGGCCTCCCGTTCGCTGTCCGAATGCGACTGGAGTACGAGCGCGGCGATCCCGGCTGCCACCAGCAGGATCACGATGACGACCTGGAGGAGGAAGACCTGGCCCGCGACGCTGCGCATATCGAGCGGTCCCTGCGCCCGGCGCGTGCGCGGGCGGCGGGGCGGGCGACCGGAGCGTGCGGTCATGTCCTCTTTCTACACCCGTCGGATGGGGCGGGCTATCCGCGCACGGCAGAGCGCGCGGTGCGGTGGCGCCGGGCGTTCGGGGGCACCATGCGCATGACCCGGCGCACACCGGAGGGCCCGCACGCGGTCGTCCCGTCCGGGGCCGCCGCCGTACGCTCCCCGGCCTGCACCGGCACCCCGCGCGCCGGGCGCGCGCGGGGGACACCCCGGACCGGGGGTACGGCGGTCATACGCCCGACGGACTCGGGTCCCCGGCCTGCGCCGGGCCCTCCGGCGCGGCGGGCGCCGCCGGACGGGCGGCCCCGTCCAGCATCCGGGCCTCCTGTTCCGGGCTGCGGGTGTCCAGGCTCAGTACCGTGGTCAGCGCCTCGGCCACCGCCGCCCCGGGAGCCGGTACGGGCCCCGCCGCCCGCCAGGCCACGAAACCGTCGGGGCGTACCAGCAGTGCACCGCCCGGCTCCACACCGTGCGCCACCGACCAGTCGGCGCCCTCTTCCGGCACCAGATCGGCGTCCGGACCGCGGCCGAAGGTGAGCACCTCCAGCGGTACCGACAGCCTGGCCGCGTCCTGGTGCGCCACCTCCGGCCAGACCGACCCCTCCGCGCAGAGCAGCACCGGCACCCGCTCGTAGAGGTCGATCGTCGAGATCCGCTCGCCCGCGCGGGTGACCCACAGATGCGGCGCCCGGGTGCCCGGCGCGCCCGTGATCCGCATGGCGTCCGGGACCACCGGGGCCCCCGGGTCGGCGCCCGCGACCGCGCCCCGCGGATAGCTGTACCCCATCGCCACCGTCAGCACATTGCCCCGGCGGGTGGTCGCCGTGGGCCCCGGCGCGTACCCCGGATGGCTGTGCTCCGCCGAACGGGCGGACGCCCGCGCACTGGTGGCCCTGGCCACCGGCAGCCGTTCGGCGCCGTAGGTCTCCAGCAGCCCGGGACCCGCCCAGCCCTTGAGGACCGCCGCCAGCTTCCAGGCGAGGTTGTGCGCGTCCTGGATCCCCGTATTCGAGCCGAAGGCGCCCGTCGGCGACATCTCGTGGGCCGAGTCGCCCGCCAGGAACACCCGCCCCGACGAGTACCGTTCGGCGACCCGCTCCGCCGCGTGCCACGGCGCCTTCCCGGTGATCTCCACATCCAGTCCCGGCACCCCGACTGCGGCCCTGATGTGGTCCCGGCACCGCTCGTCGGTGAACGCCTCCAGTGGCTCACCGACCTCCGGGTGCCAGGGGGCGTGGAAGACCCACCGCTCGCGGTTGTTCACCGGCAGCAGCGCCCCGTCCGCACCCGGGCTGGTCAGATAGCAGACGATGAACCGGCGGTCCCCGACCGCCTCGGCGAGCCCGTGCGAGGTGAACGTCATGCTCACGTTGTGGAACAGCTCGCCGTTGCCGCTCTGGCCGATGCCGAGAGCCTCCCGCACCGGGCTGCGCGGACCGTCCGCCGCGACCAGATAGTCCGCCCGTACGGCGAACCGCGCCCCGGTCGCCCGGTTCTCCACCAGCCCCGTCACCCCCTCGTCGTCCTGTTCGAACGAGACCAGCTCGTGGGAGAAGCGCAGATCGGCGCCGTACTCCCGGGAACGGGCGTCGAGGACCGGCTCGATATCGTTCTGGCTGCACAGGCACCAGCCGCTCGGGCTGATGGCCCGGTGCCCGCCGCCCGGGTCGATCTCCCGGAACAGCCACTCCCCGTCGTCCCCCAGCAGCCCCCGCGCCTGGAGGATCCCGTGGTTCTCCGCCAGGACCGCCGACGCCTCCCGGATCCCGGCCTCCACCCCGGCCACCCGGAACAGCTCCATCGTGCGCAGGTTCATACCCCGCCCGCGCGGATGCTCCGAGGTGCCCGAATGCTTCTCGACGAGCAGATGCGGAATGCCGTGGCGGCTGAGGAACAACGAGGTCGACAGGCCCACCAGGGACCCGCCCACGACAAGGACCGGGACCCGGAGCGCGGGGGCCTCGGAATGCGGTGCTGCGGTTGCGGTCGCGGAGTGCTTCACGGGCTCGTCCATGGCTTCTCTGTGCCCGGTGCAGGAACGGTTCCCCCGCCCATTCACCCGCATGGTGCCCATCTCTCGCGCCACTTGCGCGGGCCGACCACGATCGGATCACGGGAGCGCCCCGCGCTCCGCGGGACCGGCCGGTGCGGCCGGACGGACCGGGCCCGGCCCGGTCCGCCCGGCTCGTCGACGGTCCCCGGCGGGCCGGCCGGAGCGCCCGTACCGAACCCGGAAACGGAATATCAGCCAAGGCACAGGCGACGGACGTGACGACGGAGCGGCGGGCCACCGCGCCCGCGACCGCCGGGCGTGGTCGCGAAGGAGTGTGAACACCGATGACCACCCTGTCGGAACGCATATCGCAGTCCGTCTTCGACGGCTCCCGGCTCCGCGTGATCCTCCTGCTCGACCTCTACGAAGGAGCCCAGAAGGAGTTCCTGGAGGCGTACGAGCACATGCGCAACAGCGTGGCCTCGGTCCCCGGCCACATCAGCGACCAGCTCTGCCAGTCCATCGAGAACCCGTCGCAGTGGCTGATCACCAGTGAATGGGAGAGCGCACCGCCCTTCCTGGCCTGGGTCAACAGCGAGGAACACGTCGAGACCGTCCAGCCGCTGCACTCCTGCGTCCGCGACACCCGGTCGCTGAAATTCAATGTGCTGCGCGAGACCGGACAGGCCTTCAGCATCAGCCCCGACCAGCGGCGCAGGCCCGCCGACGCCCGGGCGTCCGTCCGGGTCGGCGACGGCGTCGTCCGCCACGCCCTCACCTTCACCGTGAAGCCGGGCAGCGAACAGACCGTCGCCAAGATCCTGGCCGGCTACAGCTCGCCCGCCGCCCGCGTCGACGACCACACCAGGCTGCGCCGGACGTCCCTGTTCATGCACGGCAACCGGGTCGTCCGGGCCATCGAGGTCCAGGGCGATCTGATGGCCGCCCTGCGGCACGTGGCCAAACAGCCCGAGGTACGGGCCGTCGAAGAGGCCATCAACCCGTATCTGGAGCAGGACCGGGACCTCGACGACGCCAACTCGGCCCGGGTCTTCTTCACCCGGGCGGCCCTGCCCGCCGTCCACCATGTGTCGGCCGAGGGCAGACCACCCGCCGAAGTCAACCGGCACGCCCTCTTCTACCAGGCCAAAGAGGGCTGCGGACTGGCCGTCGCCCGGCTCCTCGCCCAGCAGGACGAGAAAGCCGCCGCACACGACCGGGACCCGATCGTCTCCTCCACCGTCTTCCACCGCGACGACGTCGTCGTCCGGCTGATCGATGTCAGCGGGCCGATCGCGGACCACACCGTCCTCGCCCTCGGAGTCCAGGGCGCCCGCAAGACCGCCACCCTCGCCAAGCTCCTCGCCGACGGCGACGAGCTGCCGCACACGGCGGCCGATATCGCCGAGGGCGACCCGGGCGTCGCCCGCTTCGTCAACCGCGCCGATATGCAGCTCATCACCGACCGGTTCGCTCCGGACGAGACCTGACCGGTCCGACCGCACCCCCTGCACGCAACACCCCGGGGCCGGCCCGGGCGGCGCGCACCGGCCCCGGTGCCCCGCCCGCCCGGACCGGCACCCCCATCGGGAGGAAGACAGCATGACCACGCACAGCCCACGCATCGTGGACCTCAGCGAGACGCAGCCCAACACCCGGCGCGGCGGCGATCTGCGCGCCATGCTCACACCCACCGCGGTGGGGGCCACGAGCGGCTTCATGGGCCTCGCCATCGTGCAGCCGGGCGAGTTCATCGCCGAGCATTACCACCCGTACTCCGAAGAGTTCGTCTATGTCGTGAGCGGACTCCTCGAAGTCGACCTGGACGGCGAACCCCACCCCCTCCGGCCCGACCAGGGGCTGCTCATCCCCAAGGACCTGCGGCACCGCTTCCGCAACGTCGGCAACGTCGAGGCCCGGATGGTCTTCCACCTCGGCCCGCTGGCGCCCCGCCCCGACCTCGGCCATGTCGACACGGAGGTCAATCCGGCGGGCGCTCCGGCCGGCGGCCCGCCGGAACGGTCCGGAGCCGTCTCATGACCCGGCGGGTGGCGGTCACCGGGGTCGGCGTCGTCGCCCCCGGCGGGGTCGGCGCCCCGGCGTTCTGGGACCTGCTCGCGAACGGGCGTACCGCGACCCGCGGCATCACCCTCTTCGACCCGGCCGGGTTCCGCTCCCGGATCGCCGCCGAGGTCGACTTCGAGCCCGCGGCCCACGGGCTGAGCCGCGAGGACACCGACCGGCAGGACAGATACATCCAGTTCGCGCTGGTCGCGGCCGCCGAGGCGATACGCGACGCGGGGCTCGACCCCGACCGGGAGGACCCCTGGCGGACCGGTGTCTTCCTCGGCAGCGCGGTGGGCGGCACCACCCGGCTGGAGCACGACTACGTCGCCGTCTCCGCCTCCGGCACCCGCTGGGGCGTCGACCACCGCCCCGCCGCACCCCATCTCCACCGGGCGTTCTCGCCCAGCACCCTCGCCTCCGCCGTCGCCGAGCAGTGCGGCGCCAAGGGGCCGGTGCAGACCGTCTCCACGGGCTGCACCTCCGGCCTCGACGCCGTCGGCTACGCCTTCCAGGCCATCGAGGACGGCCGCGCCGACATCGTCGTCGCGGGCGCCTCGGACTCCCCGATATCCCCGATCACCGTCGCCTGCTTCGACGCCATCAAGGCGACCTCCCCCAACAACGACGACCCGGCTCACGCGTCCCGCCCCTTCGACGCCGACCGCGACGGATTCGTCATGGGGGAGGGCGGCGCCGTCCTCGTCCTGGAGGAGCTGGAGCACGCCCGGGCCCGTGGCGCCACCGTCTACTGCGAGATCGGCGGGTACGCCACCTTCGGCAACGCCTACCACATGACCGGGCTCACCCCCGAAGGCCTGGAGATGGCCCGCGCCATCGACACCGCCCTCGACCACGCCCGTATCGCCGGCACCGCCGTCGACTACGTCAACGCGCACGGCTCGGGCACCAAGCAGAACGACCGCCACGAGACCGCCGCCGTCAAACGGTCGCTCGGCGACCACGCGTACAAGACGCCGATGAGTTCCATCAAATCCATGGTGGGCCACTCCCTCGGCGCGATCGGCGCCATCGAGCTGGTGGCCTGCGTCCTCGCGATGGACCGCCAGGTCGTACCGCCGACGGCCAACTACGACACCCCCGACCCCGAGTGCGACCTGGACTACGTGCCCCGCACCGCCCGCCCCCGGAAGCTGCGCACCGTGCTCTCCGTCGGCAGCGGCTTCGGCGGATTCCAGTCCGCCGTCGTCATGACCCGGCCCGGCAGCCGGACCAGTGGGAGGACCTGATGGGCAGCGCGAGCAGGCCGGCGAACCGCCGCCGGACGGCACCGGAGCGCCGGACCGTCGTCACCGGCATCGGAGTCGTCGCCCCCAACGGCATCGGCGCCGACGTCTTCTGGAAGTCGACGCAGGAGGGCATCAGCGTCCTCGACCGGGTCACCCGGGAGGGCTGCGAGCAGCTTCCGCTGCGGGTCGGCGGCGAAGTCCGCGATTTCGAACCCGGCGCCATGGTCGAGGACCGCTTCCTCGTCCAGACCGACCGCTTCACCCACTTCGGGATGGCCGCGGCCGATCTCGCTCTCGCCGACGCCCGGCTCGGCCGCGCCGACTACGAGAAGTTCCCCTTCGGCGTCGGCGTGGTCACCGCGTCCGGCTCCGGCGGCGGCGAGTTCGGCCAGCGCGAACTCCAGCAGCTGTGGGGCCGCGGCTCCCGCTTCGTCGGCCCCTACCAGTCGATCGCCTGGTTCTACGCGGCCAGCACCGGCCAGATCTCCATCCGCGGCGGCTTCAAGGGCCCCTGCGGGGTGGTGTGCAGCGACGAGGCGGGCGGCCTCGACGCCATTGCCCATGCCGCCGGGGCCGTCGTCCGCGGCACCGACGCCGTCGTCGTCGGCTCGGCCGAGGCGCCGCTCGCCCCGTACTCCGTCGTCTGCCAGCTCGGGTACGAGGACCTGAGCCGGGCCGACGACCCGGAGCGCGCGTACCGCCCCTTCACCGCCGAGGCCTGCGGCTTCGCCCCCGCCGAGGGCGGCGCGATGCTGGTCGTCGAGGAGGAGAGCGCGGCACTGGCCCGCGGGGTGCGGCCCCGGGCCCGGATCGCCGGGCACGCCGCCACCTTCACCGGACCCGGGAACTGGGCGGCGTCCCGGGAGGGGCTGGCCCGTGCCGTCCGGGGCGCGCTGGAGGCCGCCGGCGCCGCCCCGGAGGAGATCGACGTGGTCTTCGCCGACGCCCTGGGCACCCCCGAGGCCGACCGGGCGGAGGCCCTCGCCATCGCCGACGCGCTCGGCAGCCACGGCACCCGGGTGCCGGTGACCGCCCCCAAGACCGGTATCGGCCGGGCCTACTGCGGCGGTCCGGTGCTGGACGCGGCCGCCGCCGTGATGGCCATGGAGCACGGTCTCGTACCGCCCACGCCGAATGTCTTCGACGTCTGCCACGACCTCGACGTCGTCACCGGAAAGGCGCGGCGGACACCGCTGCGGACGGCGCTGGTGCTCAGCCGGGGCCTCATGGGGTCGAACGCGGCGCTGGTGCTGCGCAGCGCGGCCCCGGAGTGACCGCCGCGGAGCGCGCCGGCCTGCTGCACGGGGGCTGCGCACGGCCCCGGAGCAGCAGGCCCCGGCCCTGAACCACCGGATTTCCCCACAGCACGAAGGAGTACCCCCATGGACAGCCTGACCTCCGGCGCACTGGCCGAACTGATGCGGAAGAACGCCGGTGTGAACGTCGACCCGGAGACCTTCGCCGGCGCGCCCGACACCCCCTTCGAGGACTACGGCCTCGATTCGCTCGGCCTCCTCGGCATCGTCGCCACGCTGGAGAACCAGTACGGCCGTCCGATGCCGCAGGACGCGGAGCGGTGCAGGACCCCCCGCGAGTTCCTCGCCCTCGTCAACGACACCCTTCTCAAGAGCGGAGCCTGAAGTGCCCGGACACACCGAGAACGAGATCACCGTCGCCGCACCCCTGGACCTCGTCTGGGACATCACCAACGACCTGGAGAACTGGCCGGAGCTGTTCAGCGAGTACGCCTCGGTCGAGGTCCTCGAAAGGTCCGGCTCCACCACCACCTTCCGGCTGACCATGCACCCCGACGAGAACGGGAAGGTGTGGAGCTGGGTCTCCGAGCGCACCCCGGACCGGGCCAACCGCCAGGTGCGGGCCCGCCGGGTGGAGACCGGGCCGTTCCAGCACATGGACATCGAGTGGGAGTACACCGAGGTCCCCGGCGGGACGAAGCTGCACTGGCGGCAGGATTTCGCGATGAAGCCGGACGCCCCCGTCGACGACGAGTGGATGACCGACAACATCAACCGCAACTCCAAGATCCAGATGGCGCTGATCCGCGACAAGATCGAGGCTCGCGCCCAGGCGGGGGTGCGACGGTGAGCGCGCACACCGGCACCGGCCGTACCGGTACGGAAACGGGTACGCGCTCCGCCCACCGGGCGCTGATCGTGGCGCGGATGGCGCCCGGCTCGGCCGACGGGATCGCGGGTCTGTTCGCGGCCTCCGACCGGGGCGAACTGCCCCATCTCGTCGGCGTCAACCGGCGCAGCCTCTTCCAGTTCGGGCCCGATCTGTATCTCCATCTGATCGAAGCGGACCGGCCGCCGGGCCCGGCGATCGCGCAGGTGGCCGAGCACCCGGAGTTCCGTGAGCTGAGCGACCGGCTCCAGGCGTACGTCTCCCCCTACGACCCGGCGACCTGGCGCTCCCCGAAGGACGCGATGGCCCGTCAGTTCTACTCCTGGCAGAGCGACTGACACACCGGTCCGCGGATGCGGTACGGCCCCGGGAACCCGTCCGACGGGATCCCGGGGCCGTACCGTGTGCGCCGTCCGCTTCGTGCCCTACTCGGCGCGGGTGGGCACCACGGACTCGAAGGCGTGCAGATAGGCGTTGACGGGCCGGATCTCGCCGACCGGCAGTCCGGCCTGCGTCATCCGCTCCACCATGCTGTCGCGGGTGTGCTTCGCGCCGCCCACGTTCATCAGCAGCAGCAGGTCCATCGCGGTGGTGAACTTCATGGACGGGCTGTCGTCGACGAGGTTCTCGATGACGACGACCCGGGCGCCCGGCCGGGCTGCGGCGATCACATTGCGCAGGGTCGCGAGGGTGCTGTGGTCGTCCCACTCCAGGATGTTCTTGATGATGTAGAGGTCGGCCGAGACCGGGATCTCCCGGCGGCAGTCCCCGGGCACGATATCGGCCCGGTCCGCCAGTTCGCCGCCCTCCCGCAGCCGGGGATCGGCCTTGGCGACGACGTCCGGCAGGTCGAGCAGGGTGCCGCGGAGCTGCGGGTGCTTCTCCAGCAGGCTCGCCAGGACATGTCCCTGTCCGCCGCCGATGTCGACGACGGAGGAGACCCCGGTGAGGTCGAGCAGATCGGCGACCTCCAGCGCGGACTGGCGGCTGGAGGTGGTCATCGCCCGGTTGAAGACATGGGCCGATTCATGGGCGTCCTGGTGGAGGTACTCGAAGAAGCCCTTGCCGAACAGTTCGTCGAAGACGCTGTCCCCGGTGCGCACCGCGTCGTCGAGATGCGGCCAGGCCGCCCAGGTCCACGGTTCGGTGCACCACAGGGCGATGTACTTCAGCGACTGCGGATCGTCCTCGCGGAGCATCCGGGACATCTCGGTGTGGACGAACGTGCCGTCGGGGCGCTCGGTGAAGATGCCGTAGCAGGACAGAGCCCGCAGCAGCCGCCGCAGCGGCTTGGGTTCGGCGTGGACGACGGCGGCGAGCTTTTCGACGGTGGTGGGCGCGTCCCCGAGCGCATCGGCGACGCCGAGCCGGGCGGCGGCGCGGACGGCCGCGGCGCAGGCCGCCCCGAAGACGAGTTCGCGCAGCCGCATCGCCGGGGGCGGCAGGGTGTCGGCGTCGGCGAGCTGGGTGGTGGGTCTGGTGCCGAGGGTTGTCATGGCGTTCGCTCGTTCTCCTGCTCTCCCGGCGCGGGGGCGCGGCGGGTTCGGCGGTTCGGTACGGAGTCGGGGGCGGGGCGGCTCGTCCGGTGGGCTCAGCAGAGGCCCGCGGGCTTGGACGAGGCGCAGGAGTTCTTCCGGAACGTGTTGCCGGTGCCGTTGCCGCGGTCGACCAGATCGGCGGCGATGTTCTCGGTGACCGTGTTGTGCTCGATGACATTGCCGGTGTTGGTGGCCCCGACATAGCTCTCGGCCAGCACGATCCCACCGGCCAGCAGGGTGTCGCTGTGGTGGCCGCGGACCGAGTTGTCCTTGATGAGGGTGGCGTCCGAGCCGGTGAGCACGATCCCGGACCCCTGGATCGCGGGCAGCCGGGGCGTCGCCGCGCAGAACTTGTTGTTCTCGTGGATGGTGTTCGAGCGGATGGTGATATCGCCCGAGCCCGGCTTCGACTCGTCGCTGACGACGAAGATCCCCGCGCAGTTGGCGGTGATCTCGTTGGCGTGCGTCGAGAGGTTCCTGATCCGCTTCAGCATCACCCCGAGCCGGTTGTCGGTGAGGGTGTTGTCGGCGACGACCGTGCCGAGGCTGTCGGTGGCCGCGGCCTCGTGCCCGACGATGTTCGTCAGCATGATGCCCGCGTCCTTGTTCCCCCGCGCGGTGTTGTGGCGGAAGACGGCCCGGGTGGACTTCTCCTGCCCGAGCCCCCAGGTGCCGTTCTGCTCGGCGGTGACTTCCCGGACGGTGAGCCGGTCGGTCCTGGACGCCCACAGACCGCCCTTGGCGAACCCGGAGATCGTCAGGGAGCGGATGGTGACCCCGGTGACCCCGGCGGCCTCCGTCCCGGTGATACAGACCCCGTTGCCCGCCTTCGCGCAGGCGCTCTCGGCCCGTCGCCCGGTCTCCGTGGCGGCCGGGGGCGCGATCACGGTGCCGGGGCCCGAACCGCGGAGAGTGATTCCGGAGGTGGTGATCTCCACACTCTCGCGGTACGTCCCCGGGGACACCACGACCACATCGCCCGGCGCCGCGGCGTCCACGGCGGCCTGGATGGACTCGCCGGGCTGGACCGTGTGACGGCCGCCGTGGTGCGCGGGGGCGGCGGCGACCCCCGACGCGACTGCGACGACCACGGCGGCCGCGACGGCCGGCGCACCCGCGCGTCTCCGATAGTGATGGAGTGAATGGTGGTTTTTGTCAGGATTGTTCATACGGCGACGCTAGGGGGCATCGCAGGGGCCTGCCACACGGAGTGAGCCGATGGCTTCCCGGTGTGCTGCGACCGGGTTGTTTTCGACGCACCCCGGCCGACGCGGGGCCGGCCCCGCACCCGCCCCGCCGGTGTCCCCCGATCGGCGCCGGCGGGCTGCGCCCCCGGCGCCCGTGTGATGATTCTGGGCCATGAGGATCTATGTGACCGGCGTATTCGTCGACGACCAGGACAAGGCCCTGAAGTTCTACACGGACGTGCTGGGCTTCGTGAAGAAGAACGAGATCCCGCTGGGCGCCGCCCGCTGGCTGACGGTCGTCCCCCCGGAGGACCCCGACGGCACCGAACTGCTCCTGGAACCCGACGGCCACCCCGCGGTGGGACCGTACAAAGCGGCCCTGGTCCGCGACGGGATCCCGGCCGCGTCCTTCGCCGTCGACGACGTCCGCGCGGAGTACGACCGGCTGCGCGCCCTCGGGGTCCGCTTCACCCAGGAACCGACGGCGATGGGCCCCGTCACCACGGCGGTCCTGGACGACACCTGCGGCAACCTCATCCAGCTGATGCAGAACGACGGATAGTTCACTCCTCCCGGAAGCCCGGTGCCCGGAAGCGCAGCCGCGGGGGTACGGCGGCGTCCGCGGCGGCCGACGCCCGCGCGGCGCCCGGATAGAGGCTCTCGTCCACGTCGATGACGCAGTGTGTTCCTCCGAGGAGGAGACGGCCGTTCCCGCACTCGATGAGGGCGCTCGCCTCGGCGAAGGCCACGTAATGGACGTCGTCCGGGGCTGCCCGGTGCCAGATGCCGTCGTCGGTGAGGACCAGCTGTGCGCCGCGCAGGTCCCGGTACCGCAGCCGGTCGGTGCGCTTCGGCCGGAAGACCGCGCCCGGGGCGGGGTCGCCATAGGTGTTGCAGGTCAACTGGGGCACCGGACGGCCGTCGAGCTGCGGCAGCTCCAGGTGCAGCCCGTTCGGTACGGTGAGCACCGCCGTTTTCAGTGCGGTGGCGAAGGCGGCGCGGAGCTGCTCCGGCGCGACCTGCGCGAGGGACTCCAGCCGGGCCTCCAGATCCTGGTAGTCCCGGTCCACCAGCAGACAGCCCGCGGCTTCCAGGAGTTCGTCCACAGGGCGTTCGACGGTGGCGGCCCGCTCGCGGTAGGCGGTCACCTCCCGGGCCAGCTCGGCCTCGGTGGGATCCTCCGAAGCCAGGCGCAGCGCCTCCTGCCACATCAGCTCGGCGACCCGCTGCTCGTGCCCCTCGCGGGAGTCGGGCCAGAAGATGAACTCGGCCCGGCCGGGGCCGAGCGGGAGATGGACGTCCCTGATCTCGTGCGAGAGCCCGTTCCGGTGCCGCAGTGCCTGCACGAGCCGCTCGCGGAACACATAGTGCGACAGCAGGAGCGCCGGGTCCCCGGGATCCCCGGACCAGGACATACCGGGATCGGGGACATCCGAGGGGAACCACACCGCGCCGGTGATCACCTCGGGCGCCGCGGCCCTCACAGCCGGGCGCTCCCCCGCGGGCAGCGGCAGCCGGAGTCCTTCCGGCGGCGGTCCGGTCAGCACCAGCGCTGCATTGTCCCGGTGGAAGACCCGGGCCGCGGCGGACCGGACATCCTCGGCGGAGACCCCGTGGAGCCCGGGCCCCTCGTGGTTCGCCGAACCGGGACCGGTGTGGCCGTAGCGGCCCCAGAGCAGATTCTGCGCGACCTCGCTGACCGGGGAGAGATCGGCGGTCCCCAGCACCTCCGCCTCGTGCGCCAGCCGGTGGAGGGGCAGCCGGGCCAGAGCCCGGCAGATCCCGTCGAGGTAGCGGGTCACCTGCTCCGGACTTCCGGACGCCGTGAAGTAGGTGGATTCGAGGTCCTGCCAGTCACGGCTCGGATGGTTCCGCCGCGGCAGCGCGCTCTGCGCGAGATGGGCGACGAGCCGCATGGCCCCCCGGACCGCGAGCGGCTCGTCCAGGATCCCGCCCCCGAAGATCAGGACGGCCTCGAACGGTCCCGGCTCCTCGGTCCACAGCACGGGCACACCGTCGATGAGTTCACCTTGCATCCGGGGAGCATACGAGGGGCGTCCGACAGCCCCGCCTTTCGATGCAGAATCGTTTCCACAAGGCACTTTGTCCGGCAGTGCAGCCACAGGAAGCGGGCGGGCGGTGGCCGGATGTGCCCCGCTGTCCGATGCCGCCGCGCGCCGGGAACGGGACCGGACCGAGCCGGGGCGGGGCACCGGCCCGTAAATGGCTGGCGTGCCCTCGGGGAGCGCGTCTACTCTTCAACCCGTTCCGCCGGGAGCGCCGCGTGCGCTGCCCGGAGTGGAGCACAGGCCGGTCGGTTCGTCGAGGAAGCAGGAGGTGAGGACAGTGATGACGGTCACGGTATCGGGCGCTGCCCGCACTCAGGAGTTCATCCATTCCCCCCCCTGTGGCCTCCGGCTGACACCCATCCGACCTGCGCGCGCAGCGCGCTTCGCCGGGGCCGCCCTTCACCCTTCGTAAGGGGTTCCCCATCTTGTCCAGCAGTCCGCTCGACTCCTTTTCCGATGTCCACGGTGTCCTCGCCGCCTACGGCTGGGACGACGACTGGGACGAAGCGTTCGCCCCGTACGCCGCCGAAGGCCTTCTGGCGGGCCGGGTCGTGCGCGTCGACCGGGGCATGTGCGATGTCGTCACCGCCGACGGCACCGTCCGTGCCGATACCGCGTTCGTCACTCCGCACGACCCGCTCCGGGTCGTCTGCACCGGGGACTGGGCCGTTCTCGAACCCCCAGGCGGCGATCCGCGCTATGTCCGGACCTACCTCCCGCGCCGTACCGCCTTCGTCCGCTCCACCTCCTCCAAACGCTCCGAGGGGCAGATCCTCGCGGCCAACGTGGACACGGCGATCATCGCCGTTTCGCTCGCCGTCGAGCTGGACCTCGGGCGGGTCGAGCGTTTTCTCGCGCTGGCCTGGGAGAGCGGGGCCGCACCGGTCGTCGCGCTCACCAAATGCGACCTCGTACCGGACGCGACCGGGCTCGGCCATCTCGTCTCCGACGTCGAGGCCGTCGCGCCCGGCGCGCAGGTCCTGGCGGTCAGCTCCGTCACCGGCGAGGGCATGGACGTCCTCGCCGCCGTCGTCGCGGGCGGCACCAGTGTGCTGCTCGGGGTCTCCGGTGCCGGGAAGTCCACCCTCGCCAACGCCCTCGTCGGCGACGCCGGGATGCGCGTCGAGGCCGTCCGCGACGTGGACGGCAAGGGCCGGCACACCACCACGACCCGCAATCTGCTGCCGCTGCCCGGCGGCGGTGCGCTCATGGACACCCCCGGACTGCGGGGCGTCGGCATGTTCGACGCGACCACGGGCGTCAACCAGGTCTTCTCCGAGATCGAGGCGCTGGCCGCCGACTGCCGTTTCCACGACTGCGCCCACCAGGTCGAGCCGGGGTGCGCGGTGCTCGCCGCCGTCGACGAGGGGACGCTCTCGGAGCGGCGGCTGGAGAGCTTCCGCAAGCTCGTACGGGAGAACCGGTACATCGTGGCGAAGACCGACGCGCGGGCGCGCGCCGAACTCCGCCGCGAGTGGCGGCTGAGGGGCGCGGAGGGACGCGCCGCGATGGAGGCCAAACGCGGCCGCCAGGGGCGCTGACCCCGGAGGGCCGGGCGGCGGACGACCGCCGCCCGGCCGCCCTGCGGCCCCGACCGGTGACGGGCGCACCGAGCCCGTCACCGCGGCCCGCCCGCGTCCGGTCACCCCTCCTGGCCCAGACCCCAACTGTGGATCTTCTTCGGGTGGATCCGGATGAGTTCCTCGCTGAAGTGCGGCCCCAGCTCGTGGGGCCCGGTCAGCAGTTCGGCCTCGCCCCGGATGTCGACCCCGCGCACCCGCCACGGCCGTACGCTCACGATATCGTCGACGACCAGCCCGACCTTGGGATTCGACTGCAGATTGCGCCACTTCTTCGTCGTTGCGAGGGCATAGCCGCCGATCAGGATCGTGCCGTCCTCCTGGGGGAAGAATCCGACGGGATTGGCCTGCGGCTGCCCCTTCGGATCCACGGTCGCCAGCCTGCCCAGGCGCTGGGTCGCGAGATAGGCGCGCTCGGCCTCGGTGAATTCGGTCATGATCACAGCCTCACACGACGGCAGCCCGTGCTGAACCGCCGGGCACCCGTGGACCGGGTCAGGAACCGCCCGCGATCACGGCGCCCAGCCATGCGCCCGTGATCAGCAGGCACCCGAACAGCTCCACCAGCACGCTCGCCCCGGCCGCCCGCATCACTTGACGGGTCGCCGCCACCGCCTGGCCGTGGCCCCCGAGGCGGCGGCGTTCGCAGACGTAGACGCCCGCCATGAAGCCCGGGATCGCCCCGATCACCGGCACCAGAACAAAACCGGCCACCGCACCCGCACCCGCCCATACCGCGGTACGGCCGGTGGCCCCGGAATCGTGGATCCGGCGGGTGGGCATCAGCCAGATCGCGACCTGAACGAGCAGGAGTACGGCGGTGGAACAGACCAGCAGTGTCCAGGCGAGGCCCGTCCGCTCGTGCAGCGACCACCAGAGCATCGCGGCCCAGACCAGCCAGCGGCCGGGGACACCCGGTACCAGCACCCCGGCGCACCCGAACGCAAAGACGCACCCCAGAAGCACCTGCTGCCACACACCACCCACGTTCACCAGGGTCTCTCATGCCGTGCGGCCCCGCCCGTCGTGGGGCGGACGCATTTCGGAAAGCCCCGTTCCGCCGTCCCGTCCGGGGGGAACATAGGGGCATGAGTCAGCAGGGGGAGACACCCGCCGCCGCGGACGACTGGTGGAACCGGCTGTACGAAGAGCCCCCGCCGCCTCCGGAGCGGCCCGCCGGGAGCCCGCCCCCGGTGGACGGCGACAGCCTCGACGAGCATTTCGCCACCGCGACGGCGGCGGTGTCGAACACGGTCGCGTGCACCGTCTTGGACACGGTGCCGGAAGGGGCGCCGGAAGCGGCGGGTCCGCCCGTGCTGCCGGAACAGCAGTCCGTACGGCCCCGAGCCTGGTGGGAACCGGAACCGGAGCCGGACACGGAACCGGAACTGGAAGAGGGTGGGGGAAAGGAAACGGAGTCCGGTGCGGTACGGGACGCCGCGGCACCCCGACCCGACCCGCCAGGCGCCCCCGCACCCCCTCCGCTGCCCCGGCGCGAGCCCACCGAACGCCCCGGCCCCGCCACCGTCGCCCGGTCCCGGCGGAAGACCGCCCGGTGGGCGCAGCCGCCGGATCCGCGGGCGGCCCCCGCCGGAGCGTCCGAGGCCCGCCCCGGCCATATCGGCGACGGACCGCCGACCTATGAACCGGAGCCCACCGCTCTGCCGCCCGCCGACCCCGAAGCACTCGGCGATCCGGTCGCCGACACCGTCGCCGACGGCGCCCGGTACGGCCGCTGGACCCTGCGGGCCGCGTCCGTCCGCGGCGATTCGGCGCGCTTCCGGGGTGAGCACCGCAAGGACGCCCTGCTCACGGCCAGATTCGGCGCCGGGGACGCCGCCCTGGTACTGGTCGCCGTCGCCTCCGGCGGCCGCGGCGCGGACGGTGCTCACCGCGCCGCGGCCGATGCCTGCCGCCGGGTCGCGACCGCCGTCGGCCGGGCCCACGCCGGACTGGCCGAGGACATCAGGGCCGGACGGCACGGTGTCCTCGGCGCCGGACTGCACCGGCTGGCCCACCGCGGCGCCGGCCCGCTCCGGGCCTTCGGCTCCGGCGCCGGTACGGCGGGCCTGCGCTGTCTGCTGCTCCTCACCGACCCCCTCTGCCGTACCAGGGTGTCCTTCGGCACCGGACCGGGCGGACTGTTCCGTCTGAGAGACGGCGTCTGGACCGACCTCGACCCCGCCGCGACCGCCGCCGCCCCCGACCCCTTCCGCTTCCACGCCGCGGAGGCCCGGCCCGGCGACACGCTGCTGCTGGCCGGCTCCGGCTTCGCCGAACCCCTGCGGGGTGCGCCCGGACTCGCCGGCGAACTGGCGCGCCGCTGGCACCCGGGCGGCCCGCCCGGACTGGCGGCCTTCCTCGCCGACGTACAACTGCGGGCCAAGGGGTACGCGGACGACCGCACCGCCGTCACCGTCCGCGAGGACCCCGGCGGGCCGGGCTGAGCCCACCGGAGTCCAGAGGAGGCGGGAAGCGGGCTTCCATGGGTTGATGGATGCCTGAAGACGTCGAGAAGGCCGAGAACGCCGAGGACGTCAGGACGAGGAAGGGTGTCCGGCCCATGGCGAAGCAGAACGTGGCGGAGCAGTTCGTCGGCCTTCTCGTCCGCGCGGGAGTCCAGCGGCTCTACGGAGTCGTCGGAGACAGCCTCAACCCCGTGGTCGACGCCATCCGCCGCAACTCCGGTATCGACTGGATCCAGGTACGGCACGAGGAGACCGCCGCCTTCGCCGCCGGAGCCGAGGCGCAGATCACCGGGAAGCTCGCGGCCTGCGCGGGCTCCTGCGGCCCCGGCAACCTCCATCTCATCAACGGGCTGTACGACGCCCACCGCTCCATGGCTCCCGTACTGGCCCTCGCTTCCCATATCCCGTCCAGCGAGATCGGACTCGGCTACTTCCAGGAGACCCACCCGGACCAGCTGTTCCGTGAGTGCTCCCACTACAGCGAGCTGATCTCCAACCCCCGGCAGATGCCCCGGCTGCTCCAGACCGCCATCCAGCACGCCGTCGGACAGAGCGGGGTCGCCGTGGTCTCCCTGCCGGGCGATGTCGCGGCCGAGCAGGCGCCGGAGAAGACCGCGCAGACCGCCCTGGTCACCTCGCGTCCGTCGGTCCGCCCCGGTGACGGCGAGATCGACAGACTCGTCCGGATGATCGACGAGGCCGACCGGGTGACCCTCTTCTGCGGCAGCGGCACCGCGGGCGCCCACGCCGAGGTGATGGAGTTCGCCGAACGGGTGAAGTCACCCGTCGGCCACGCCCTGCGCGGCAAGGAATGGATTCAGTACGACAATCCCTTTGATGTGGGTATGAGCGGTCTGCTGGGCTACGGTGCCGCCTACGAGGCCACCCATGAGTGCGATCTGCTGATCCTGCTCGGCACGGACTTCCCCTACAACGCCTTCCTCCCCGACGATGTGCAGATCGCCCAGGTCGACATCCGCCCGGAGAATCTGGGCCGCCGCTCCCGGCTCGATCTCGCCGTCTGGGGCGATGTCCGGGAGACCCTGCGCTGTCTGAACTCCCGGGTCCGGGTCAAGAACGACCGGCGCTTCCTCGACCGGATGCTGAAGAAGCACGCCGACGCCCTCGAAGGGGCCGTCAAGGCGTACACCCGCAAGGTCGAGAAGCATGTACCGATCCATCCCGAGTACGTGGCCTCGGTCCTCGACGAACTGGCCGACGACGACGCCGTCTTCACGGTCGACACCGGCATGTGCAACGTCTGGGCCGCCCGCTATATTTCGCCCAACGGCCGCCGCCGGATCATCGGCTCCTTCAGCCACGGTTCGATGGCGAACGCGCTGCCGCAGGCGATCGGCGCCCAGTTCACCGACCGCGGCCGGCAGGTGGTGTCGATGTCCGGCGACGGCGGGTTCACCATGCTGATGGGCGACTTCCTCACGCTGGTCCAGTACGACCTGCCGGTGAAGGTCGTCCTCTTCAACAACTCGTCGCTGGGGATGGTGGACCTGGAGATGCTGGTCGCCGGGCTCCCTTCGTACGGCACCCACAACCAGAACCCCGACTTCGCGGCGATCGCCCGCGCCTCGGGCGCCTACGGCGTCCGGGTGGAGAAGCCGCGCCAGCTCGCGGGCGCACTGAAGGACGCCTTCAAACACGACGGTCCGGCCCTGGTGGACGTGGTCACCGATCCGAACGCCCTCTCCATCCCGCCGAAGGTCAGCGCGGAGATGGTGACCGGCTTCGCCCTGTCGGCGAGCAAGATGGTCCTCGACGGCGGAGTCGGGCGGATGCTCCAGATGGCCCGTTCCAATCTGCGCCATGTGCCCAGGCCCTGAAGGGCCCGACTCCGGCAGAAGGCGTAGACCAGATCCGCCCGCTGCGGGAAAAATCCCCTCCCGGCCCGGGTTGACCCCTTCCTCAGGCGTGGCCCGCCGTCCGAAGGGGCAGGGCAAGAGTGGAAGGTACGTACGCGCGGCCGGGACCACGGCCGTGACACCAACGGGCGGGGATGATGACAGGGCGTCAGGGATGGGCCGGTTCGTCCGCGGACGGACACGGCCGCTACGGGGGAGTGCCCGGACAGGCCTGGGGAAGGGAGCAACTGCACCGGCGCATGGGGTGCGGCGATCTGGAGTCGGTACCCGAAGTCCGGCACGGACTCCGGGAGATGCTCGGGCAGTGGGGCAGCCGCGGGACCGCGGACGTCGCCGAACTGCTCGCCAGTGAACTGGTGACGAACGCCCTGATCCACACGGATCACGGCGCGGTCGTCACCGCCACCGTCGGCAGCGAGACCCTGCGGGTCGAGGTGCGGGACTTCGTGGAGGGGTTCCCGGAGCCGCCGCCCAGCCGCCCCGAGGTGCGGCAGGAGGCCGACCTCCTCGACACCCACGGCCGGGGACTGGCGCTGGTCCAGAGCCTCGCGGACTCGTGGGGGGTACGGACCCAGAGCGCGGGCAAGGTGGTCTGGTTCGAGCTGAACGCACTGCCGTAGCCGTAGCCGTAGCCGTAGCCGCAGTCGTCGCCGTAGCAACGGACTGCCGCAGAGCCGGAGTACGGCCGCCGGGACGGGCCGGAAACGGCGGAACGGCGGTGGGGGCGGACCGCTCACCGGTCCGCCCCCACCACCGCATCCGACGACACCGTGTACGGCGTCCGTCCTGTCCGGCCTCAGCCGAACTGCTGTTCCAGGTCCTTCAGCTTCCGCTCCAGGGAGTCCAGCCTCGGCAGGGTCATGGTGTCGTCCTCCGCAGTCAGGTCGACGACCTTAGCGTCGGGGGACGCCGGCGTCCCGGCTTCGAGGGAGCGCGAGGATCGAAGCGGCAGCTGTCCGGGTTCTATGGCAGGCTCCGCGACGGTGGCCGAACTCTCCGTCCGCGCCCCCGCCGAGCTGCCCGAATGACTGGACCCGGCCCCGCCCGCGGGGCTGGAGGTCAGCGCCGGAAGCTCCGGCTCGGGCATCACCCGGCCGCGGCCCCAGGCGCGGTGCTGCCGGTTGAGCGCCTTTATCCGGGCGCGCTCCAGCTTGGCCTGGTCCCGGCTGCGCATCCGGTTGGCCTTCTTGGCCGCTTGGTCCTCACGGACCTCCTCGACCGCCTCGTCCAGCGTCCGCACACCCTCCAGAAGCATCAACGACCAGGCGTTGAAGGTCTCGCGGGGGGCCCGCAGCCACCGGACCACCCGGATCTGCGGCAGCGGGCGGGGCACCAGGCCCTGCTCGCGCAGCGCGGCCCGGCGGGTCTGCTTCAGCGCGCGGTCGAACAGCACCGCGGCCGAAAGGGACATACCGGCGAAGAAGTGCGGCGCACCGGCGTGGTCTATGCCACGGGGGGCGTGCACCCAGTTGAACCAGGCGGCAGCGCCCGCAAACGTCCACACCAGAAGGCGGGAGCCGAGGGCGGCGTCACCGTGGCTGGCCTCACGGACGGCGAGGACCGAGCAGAACATGGCCGCACCGTCGAGACCGAAGGGTACGAGGTACTCCCAGCCTCCGGAGAGGTTCAGGTTCTGCCGGCCGAAGCCGACCAGACCGTGGAAGGAGAGGGCGGCGGCAACCGCTGCACAGCAGAAGAGGAGTACATAGGAAGCCGTGGCGTACATGGCTTCCTTGCGCCTGCGGCGCTCCTCGCTGCGTTCCCAGGAATCTTCCTGCTCCGGCTTCGCGGCACTCTTCTTACCGCGCTGGAGCACGACGATCGCGACCAGGACTCCCACGAGCATCACGCCGCCGGGAAGCAGCCAGGATAGCGATATGTCTCTCATGTTGTTGGCGTCCCTTTACATCTGCATCGCGGTAGGGCGTTCGGCCGCCATAGTGACCGAAGTCCGGGCGATCCCAGGGGGTTTCGTGGCAAGAGAACGCCAATGGGGCCATAGGGCATACGGATAGGTGCGTTTTCCTCGAACTGTCTTTCAGACAGCGAGAGTTGCGTACGATTTATATCACTCGGAAGGGGGGAGTGACATCCGGAGCGTGACTTCGCTCCCGGCCGTACGGAACGGCCTCCGCCGGAAGGCCGGAAAGCCCTCCCTGCGGTTCCGTACGCCGGTGGGTCAGGCGTCCGGAAGGAGCTGGGTCACCCGGTCGGCGTCGCAGGTCCGGGGGCAGGTGACACAGGTGTCGTCCGGCCGCAGTGTATAGAACAGGCAGCAGCTCGCCCGGTCCCGGGTGGGCAGTTGTTCGCCCGCCGGGCCGGACAGCAGCCGGAAGCCGGGGGTTCCGACGTACGGTTTGACCGTGCCGGGGAGCAGCTCCTGAAGTTCCGTCATGGCCCGCGGGCCCTCACCGAGCACCCCGCCGACGTACCAGAGGCCCTCCACGATCTCGTCGGTCACCATGCCCCACAGCGCCCGCCGCCCGCGCCGCATCCGCGGTCCGAAGCCGGCCAGCAGGGGTTCGGCGTACGCGGCCACCGCGGCGCGTACCTCGTCGCGCAGGGCGGCCTCGTCCGGGACGGGCCGGGCGCCGGGCAGCCGTACCGCCGGATCGTCCGGCAGACAGGCGAATTCCGTGATCCGGAAGGCGATCTGACCGGGTGTCCGCCGGAGCGTCGTCGCGGCGGGCGAGAGGCGGGGCACCCGGCGGTTCAGGAACCAGGGGACCGTGATCAGCAGACAGGTGGGCCAGAGGTAGCGGTGCAGCCCGAAGGTGGCGATGACATCGGGCCGGGCGTCCTCCCCGTAGTCCCGGCGCACCTGCTCGACGTCCCAGTCCAGAAAGGCGTCGAGTCCGGGCCCGCCCGCGGCCAGCTCCGCCGTGCCGAACCAGCCCTCGCCCGCGGGTACGGGCTCGCCGGGGCCCAGCTCCCGCAGGGCCATGCCGGGATAGGCCTCGGCCAGCCGGGCGTAGGCGTCCGCGACGGGTGAGGCGGGGGCGGGCAACAGTGCGGGCAGGGTCATACGGGCCGCCGAATCCACGATCGACTTCAGGTAAGGCTAACCTTACCCGAGGGGTGGAGTGTTTGACGTGACGTCCCGGCCGCCTAGGGTGCATCCAGGACGCCCGGGGAACGTCGACCGGGTCCCGGCAGGCCGGAGGAGGACCCGAGTGGAGCAGGCCCCGACGCGGGGCGCGGCCGCGTCGCGCCCCGGAACCGATGCGGCGGGGCCGGGGCTTGCCCGGCAGTCGCCACGGGCCGCCTCCGGTCCGGACACGGTGAGGGTCCCCGGCCAGGCGGACGGCGGACGGCTCCGGGACCGGCTCCGCCCCGGGGCTCCGGCGACCGGCCCGCGTCCGTCCGGCGGACAGCCGGCCACCGGTTCGCAGCCCGGGGGCGGGGACGTGCCCGGCGGTCCGTACCGCACCGGCCGGGATGCGGTCGATGAGCCGTACCGCACCGGACGCGATGCGTCCGGCGGTCCGTACCCGGCGGACGGGAGCGCCCCGGCCGGGCCGCGTCCGCCCGGCGGTGACCTCCCGGGCGGATCGCGTACGACCGGAAGCCCGGCACCCGGAGGGCCCTACCGGACCGGCGGAGACGCGTCCCGCGGACCGCGCCCGGGGAGCGGAGCGGGCCCCGGCGGCCGGGACGGCGGCGAACCCCCCGTACCGCACCTGCCGTCCGCGCGGTCCGTCCCGGACGGCTCGGGCGCCGGGCCGGAGCCGGACGTGCCGTTCGCCCACCGGGAGATCCGCCGGCACTCCGTCCGCGGCCAGATCCTCCAGGCGCTCCGCACCGCGCTCCTCGACGGCGATCTCGCCCCCGGCGAGGTCTACTCGGCTCCCGCGCTCGGTCTGCGCTTCGGGGTGTCCGCGACACCGGTACGGGAGGCGATGCAGCAACTGGCCGCCGAGGGAGCGGTCGAGGTCGTGCCCAACCGGGGCTTCCGGATCGCCGTCCGCAGCGCCCGGGAGCGTACCGAACTGGCGCAGGTACGGGCCCTCCTGGAGACCCCCGTCGTCCTGGAACTGGTCCGCACGCTGCCCGCCGCCGCCTGGGGCGCCCTGCGTCCCGCCGCCGATGCGGCGGCGGTCGCGGCGGCGACGGGGGACCGCGGCCGGTACGCCGAGGCCGACCGCGCCTTCCACCGCGCGGTGCTGGCGCTCGCCGGAAACGAGCAGCTGGTGGCCGTCGCGGACGATCTGCACCGGCGCTCCCAATGGCCCCCCGACGGGGTCTCCCTCACCGCCGACGCGGCCGAACACCTCCGGCTGCTCGACGCCCTCGAAGAAGGTGAGGCGGCGACGGCCCGGCCGATCGTCGAGGGCCACTTCGGCCGTACACCCGGAAGCTGACGGCCCGTACCGTCAGACCAGGGGAACGTGCGGCGCCGGAACCGGTCGGGGCGGCGGTACGGGCAGCCGGCCCGCCAGCCAGACCGGGACCCCGCCCAGCAGTCTGAACAGCCGTCCCGCCTCGGCCCGCAGCCGGTCGGCCTCCGGCTGGGGCTCGCAGTCGGCCAGCGCCGCCAGCGCGGGTGCCGCACCGATCAGATAGCCCAGCTCCTCCCGGAGCCGCAGCGCCTCCGAGAAGCCGTGGCGCGCCTCGGCGGTCTCGCCCTCCCGCAGGGCGAGCCGGGCCTGGTGGTGGAAGGTGAAGGAGAGCAGCAGCCGGTCGCCCCCGGCTTCGGCCCCCTCGTGCGCCCGGCGGTACGCGGCCCGCGCGGCCTGCGGCGAATCTGCGATGTGCTCGGCGAGCAGACCGCGGCGGAAGTCGAGGAGCGGGCGGCTGGGGGAGGCCGGCGACAGCAGGGCGGCCGACCGGCCGAGTGCGGTACGGGCCTCGTCGGCCCGGTCCCGTACCCCGAGCACCGTCGAGGCATAGGCGAGCCGGCCGCGTTCGCACGCGGCGCCCCCGCGCTCCTCGTCGCTGACGGCCCCGGCCTCGGCGGTCCGCAGAGCGTCCTCCGCCTCGGCCCAGCCCTCACCCGTGTACATGCACCGCTCGACGAGCAGCCCCACCCGCTCCAGCGCGGCGGCGGGATCCGCGGCGTGCGGGGTGAGCAGGGCGGCCGCGTCGGTCCAGCAGCCGCGTGAACGCAGCCGCCATACCGCGGTCTGGAGTGGATCGTCACCGGATGTCGTTCCGAAACCAGACATGGCGGTATGCGCCACTACGCCCTCCCCGAGCACCCCGTCGAGCTGTTGAGTATGGGGAATCTCAGCATGGATCGGGGCGCCGGGCCAAGGGGTTGAGTGAATCAATTCACAAACTTTCGGCGCTGAGCCGCACGAAGATCCATGATATTGGCCGATGAGACCGCCCGAAGGGCCTCGCGGGGCCCGTCAGCAGGGGAGACGCCCGCCGGGCCGCTGACGGAAGGGGAGTTGACGGGTCGGGTTGGATCTTGGCCGGCAACTGTCAGCAAGGTGTGGTCCGTTGCCCGGTGGCGATCACCCCCGGGGCGGGCGGTGCCGGCCCTGCCGGGGCCCGGGTGGGGGCGGGAGGGGCGGGAGTGTCCCGGCCGGTGTGGTGTATAGGGATGCCGGTGCGAGGGGGCCGGGGAGCCCGTGTCGCCGGCGGCCCGGCCGGTCCGCTACGGTCCCGGCCGGGCCGGCGCGCGCAGGCGGGCGCCCGGCGGGCCGGGAGTCGCCCGCGGGAGGCGGCTACGCGGGGTGGAACGTCGCCGTGCCCGAAGCCGTCACGGCCGCCTCGTCGCCCGGCCGGAACTCCGGTGCGCCCGGGGCGCGGACCATGATCCGGCCGGTGTCCGGGGTGTCGAGGAGGATCAGCGCGTCGTGGCCGTGGTACCGGACCTCGGTGACCCGCCCGCGTACCCCGGAATCCGCCGTCACCGGTGCCAGGCCGAGCTGTTCGGGGCGGAGGACGACCGTCCCCGGGCCCTTCGCGTCCGCCGCGACCGCGACTGGTCCGAGGGCGGTCTCGGCCCGTCCGCTCGAGGCCCGCGCGGGCAGGACGACCGCCTCGCCGACGAACGACGCCACCCATGGATCGGCGGGGGCCGTGTACAGCTCGTCCGGCCTGCCGCACTGGGCGACCCGGCCGTCGCGGATCACCGCGACGCGGTCCGCGCAGGACAGCGCCTCCTCCTGGTCGTGGGTGACCAGGACCGCCGTCGCGCCCGCGGCCCGCAGCGCGGTCCGGATATCGGAGCGCAGGCCCGCGCGCAGGGCGCTGTCGAGGGCGTTGAACGGCTCGTCGAGGAGGACCAGCGCGGGCCGGGGCGCCAGGGCGCGGGCGAGGGCGACGCGCTGCTGCTGGCCGCCGGACAGCTCGTGCGGCATCCGGTCGCCGTACTCCGCGAGGCCGACGAGGCCGAGCATCTCGGCCGTACGGGACCGGCGTTCCGCCCGGCCGGTCCCGGTCAGTCCGAAGGCGACGTTGCGGGCGACGCTGAGATGGGGGAAGAGGGCGCCCTCCTGGGCGACGATGCCCACGCCCCGCCGCTCCGGCGGGATGTGCACGCCGGGCCCGCTGATCACCCGGTCGCCGAGGGCGACCTCGCCCGAGCCGGGCGCGATGAAACCGGCGATGATCCGCAGCAGGGTGGTCTTGCCGCAGCCGGAGGGCCCGAGTACGGCGGCGAGTTCCCCGGCGCCGACGGTGAGGTCGAGCCCGTCGAGCACCCGGTCGCCCCGGCCGTACGAACTGGTCACGGCACGGATGCTCAGTCCGGCCGGGCCCCCGGCGGCGGAGGTCCCGCGGGGGGAGGTCGGATCGGTTGCGGCGGTCATGAGCGCCTTCCGAGCAGATAGGAGGGGACGGCCGCGATCAGCACGATGGCCGCCGCGTACGGTGCGGCCCCGGCGAACGCGCCCGCGCCCGTCTCGGTCCACAGCCGGGTCGCGAGGGTGTCCGTACCGGTGGGCCGGAGCAGCAGGGTCGCGGGGAGTTCCTTCATGATGACGACGAAGGTGAGCGCGGCGCCCGCGCCGATACCGGGCGCGGCAAGCGGGACCGTGATCTCCCGCAGCACCTGGAGCGGCCGCCGGCCGAGGGAGCGGGCGACGTCCTCCAGCACGGGCGGCGCCTGGAGCACCGCGGCCCGCGCAGAAGCGACCGCCACCGGCAGGAAGAGCACCACATACGCGGTGATCAGCAGCGGCAGCTCCTGGTAGACCGGGTAGGCGTAGCGTACGGCGAAGAAGACGAGGGCCAGCCCGACGGTGATGCCGGGCACCGCATGGCCCGCGTACACCGACTGCTCCAGCAGCCCGGCGAGCCGCCCCCGGTAGCGGGCGGACAGCACGCCGACCGGCAGCGCGAGCAGGGTGGTCACCGCGGCGCCGACGGCGGCCACGGTGACCGTGGCGAGGGTGGCGTCCCAGAACTTCCCGCCGTCGAAGCCGGAGTTGCCGACGGTCAGCCAGTAGCCGAGGGTCGCCAGGGGGAAGACGACCGCGGCGCCCGCGACCGCGGCGCACCAGCCGAGCGCGGGCACGGTGCCGTGGCCCAGCCGCAGGGGTACCGGGGGACGGGCGCTGCCCCGGCCGGTGCGGGCATGCCCGGCGCGGCCCCGGGTGCGGTTCTCCGCGAGGACCAGCAGGACGGTCATCACGACCAGGACGCAGCCGAGGACCGCGGCCGGGGTGCGGTCGAAACTGGCCTGGTAGGAGGTGTGGATCGCCCGGGTGAAGGTGTCGTAGCGGGTGATGGAGACGGAGCCGAAGTCGGAGAGCACATACAGCGCGACGAGGATCGCGCCGCCCGCGGCGGCGGGCCGCAGCTGCGGCAGGGTGATCCGGACGAAGGTGCGGAACGCACCGCTGCCGAGGGAGCGGGCGGCCTCCTCCTGGGCCGGGTCGATGCCCCGCAGCACCGCCGCGACCGGCAGGAAGACATAGGGGAAGCAGGCGAAGGTGAGGGTGATCGCCGCCCCCGGCAGCCCTTCCAGCGACGGGAACGCCGAGATCCAGGTGAACGCCGCGACATAACTCGGCACGGCCAGCGGCAGGGTCGCGAGGACCGCCCAGGCCCGGCGGCCGGGGAGATCGGTGCGGACCGTCAGCCAGGCCAGCGAGATGCCGAGCAGCAGCGAACCGGCGACGACGATCGCGGTCAGCCGGAGGCTGCGGCCGAGGAGTTCGAGGGTGCGCTCCTCGGTGACGATGTCCCAGGCGAAGCCCCAGCCGCGTTCCATGGCGCGCACGCCGAGATAGCCGAGCGGCAGCAGCGCGATCAGCGCCGCCGCCGCGGCGGGCAGCAGCAGGACCAGTGGCGGGGTACGCCGACCGGCTGCCGCGCGGGGCGCGGCAGCCGGGGTGCGCACGGACTCGGTGGTGTCGGTGCTCAAGGGGGTGGTGTTCTCGTCTCCGGAGACCTGGACGTGGCTGGTGGCCGGTCGATCAGACCATGCCGGCTTCGCGGATCAGCTCCAGGGTCTTCTGGAGGGAGTCCAGCTTGCCGAGGTCGATCTTGGGGGCCTTCAGGGACGCCAGCGGCGGCAGCCCGTCGACGGGCGAGGCGACCCCGGCGACCAGCGGGTACTCCTTGGTCTCGGTGGCGAAGTAGGTCTGGGCCTCGTCGGAGAGGAGGTAGTCGACGGCCTTCTCGGCCGCGGCGCTCTGGCCGCCGTCCTTGAGGACACCGACGCCCGCGACGTTGACCAGGGCGCCCGCGTCACCGCCGGGCAGGAAGTGGATCCTGGCCTTGAGCTTGTCGGTGCCGACCTCGGCGGCCTTCTCGTACCAGTAGTAGTGGTTGATCAGACCGAGGGCGACCTCGCCCTTGTCGACCGCGTCGAGGATCGCGCCGTTCTTGTCGTACGCCTTGGCGCCGTTGGCCTTGAAGTCCTTCAGCCACTTCCTGGTGGCCTCGTCGCCCTCCAGGACGCGCATACCGGTGACGAAGGCCTGGAAGGAGGCGTTGGTGGGCGCGTAGCCGACCTTGCCCTTCCACTCGGGCTTCGTCAGGTCCTTGACGCTGTCCGGGGCCTTGGGGGCCAGCGCCGGGTTGTAGGCGATGACGCGGGAGCGGCCGGAGACGCCGGCCCAGTCGCCCGCGCCGCCGCGGAAGGCGGCGTCGACCTTGTTCAGGGACTTCTCGGGCAGCTTCGCCAGCAGACCGGCGTTGGAGAGCGCGCCGAGGGCGCCCGCGTCCTGGGAGAAGAAGAGACCGGCCTTGGTCTTCTTGCCCTCCTCCAGGATCTGCGCGGCGAGTTCGGCGCTGTCGCCGTAGCGGACCTCGACCTTGGTGCCGGTCGCCTTCTCCAGCTTCTCGATGATCGGGGAGATCAGCTTCTCGTTGCGGCCCGAGTAGATGACCAGCTCGTCGGCGCTCTGCGCCTTCGCGCCGTCCTTCTTATCGCTCTTGTCGCTCTTGTCGTCGGAGCCGCAGGCGGCGAGGACGGGAACGAGGAGCGCGGCGGATATGCCGAGGACGGTGGCCCGGCGGGCGAGCGGACGGCGCATGGGTGCCTCCTGGAGGACCCGTGATGACCGGACGGGCAGGAGCCGGGCCGTCGCACGGGGAGAAAAACGGACGTCCCTATAAATATGGTGAGCCTTGCCTTAGTGTCAATTTCAGGCCAAGGGATGGGCGGGCCTGCGGACGGGTGGTGCGGGTCTGCCCAGGTCGTCGTCCGGGACCGTACCCGGCTCGGCGTCCGGAGGTCGAGAATCAGCCAACCCTGCCCGGGGCGGGGGCTCAGCTCATCCGCAGTGCGAGGAAGAAGTCGAGCTTGTCCTCCAGCCGTGCCAGATCGCGGCCCGTGAGCTGTTCGATCCGGCCCACCCGGTAGCGCAGGGTGTTGACGTGCAGATGGAGCTGGGCGGCGCAGCGCGTCCAGGAGCCGTCGGAGTCGAGGAACGCCTCCAGCGTCGGCACCAGTTCGGCCCGGTGCCGCCGGTCGTACTCCCGCAGCGGGTCGAGCAGCCGGGCCGTGAAGGCCCGGCGGACGTCGTCCGGGACGAACGGCAGCAGCAGGACGTGCGAGGCCAGTTCGTGGTGGCCCGCCGCGCAGACCCGGCCGGGACGGGCCGCGGCGACCCGCCGGGCGTGCCGGGCCTCCTCCAGCGCGCCGCGCAGCCCCTCGGCGGAAGAGACCGCGGCGCTGACGCCGAGGGTGAGCCGTCCGTCGCCGTCGAGTCCGGCCGACAGCGGTTCCCGGACGGCCGCCAGGAGCGTCTCCGCGTGAAGGGCCTCCTCGACGGAGGGCCCCTCGCCGGTGGGCGGCAGTACGGACAGCGGTACGAGGGCGATGGCTTCGCCGCCGGTGTGGGCGACGGCGATCCGGTCGGCCGGCTCGGCGCCCTGGGCCGCCGGGTCGACGAGGATCTCCTCCAGCAGCGCCTGGGCGACCGGGCCGGTGGCCGCCGGGTCGTCGGCATCGCCGTTGCCGTCCCCGCTCCAGTCGACCCGGGCCACCACGACCTGCCAGTGCGGCGCGGTGTCCGGGCCCGGCAGCAGCACGGGAGCGGCGACCCGGAGCCGGGCGGCGATGTCGGCGGGCGCCGCGCCCGACTGGACCAGCTCCAGTACTTCCGCGGCGAGCCTGCGGCGGACGGTGCGGGCCGCGTCGCGGCGGTCGCGCTCGACCGCGATGAGCTGGGTGACCCCCTGGAGGAGGTCGAGCCGGGCGGCGGGCCAGTCGGCCGCGTCGGCCTCGACCGCGAGCAGCCAGTCGGAGAGCACGGCCCCGCGGACGTCCCCGGGGGTCCCCGCCGGGGTGTCTCCCGCGGCGCCGATCGGGAAGAGGGAGTACGCGGTCCCCGCCACGGTCACCCGGTGCGGCGGGCGCCGTCCGGCGCGGGAGGCCGCGAGATGCTCCGCGGCGAGAGCGGTGCTCACCGCCGCGGGCAGCGCTCCGGCCGTGATCCCGGCGGTCCCAGGGGTCCCGGCGGTCCCAGGGGCCCCGGTGGTTCCGGCGGACTCGACGGCCCCGGTGGTCCCCGTGGTCCCGGCCGAGGAGGCCGCGCCCGGATCCGTACCGCCGGAGGTTTCGGCGGCGGGCCCGCCCGGCGCGCCGACGCCGGGGCCCGCGATCCGCCGTCCGGTGGGCGAGAGCAGCCAGGCCCGCAGGTCCAGATCGGAGCCGAGGAGCCCGAGGACGACCTCCGGCCCGCCGCCGGCCGCGCCCGAGGTCATCATCCGGCGGTGCCGGTCCACGACCGCGGCGAGATCGCCCGCCCGTTCGCCGGAGACCTGGCGCACCACGTACTCGGTGATCGTTGCGAAGGCCACCGACTCATGGACCGCGAACAGCGGCATCCGGTAGCGGGCGCACGCCTTCACCAGATCGTCCGGCACCCGGCCCAGCTCCGCCTCACCGGCCGCCAGCCCGGCCACCCGGGCCTCCGCCAGGATCCGTACGAAGGGCTCCGAATCCTCCGGCGTGTGCCGCCACGCCAGTCCGGTGAGCACCAGCTCGCCGCCCGACAGATAGCGGCTCGGGTCCCGCAGGTCCGTGGTCATGACCCCGCGTACCGAGCGGTCCAGCTCATCGTCCCCGCCGAGCAGCCGCAGCCCCAGCGCCTCGTTCTCCAGCAGTGCGCGCAGCCGCATTCCGTAGCCGCCGATCCGTTCGTCGTAACCCCGTCGCCACGGCCGGCCGCTGGGCGCGGCGCCCACGGCGTACCGTCCTGTCTTTCGTCTGAATCTACAAGAAGTACCGGCGGACCAGCCAATTCCTTCAGGCGTTCGGTGACTGCACCGGGGGGCGCCCCGCTTTGTGTACTGGGCTTGCGCGGCATGCGGCCGGAAGCGGGGAGGGCGGCGAAACGGCCGGCCCGGCAGACAACCGCGGCGGAAGCGGCACCTCGAACCACCGGACAGAGCGCACCACCGGACACAGCGCACCACCGGACAGAAGGGAGCCCGGCGCATGGAGTTCCTCAGGCCCGCCACCTGGGACGAGGCCATCGCTGCCAAGGCCGCGCATCCGACGGCGGTCCCCGTCGCCGGTGGTACGGACATCATGGTCGAGATCAACTTCGACCATCGCAGACCCACCCACCTCATGGACCTCAGCCGCATCGACGAGCTGGGGCAGTGGGAGGTGGGCGAGACCGCCGTACGGCTCGGCGCCTCCGTCCCGTACACCCGGATCATCACCGGGCTACGGGCCGAACTGCCCGGCCTGGCACTCGCCTCCCGCACCGTCGCCTCCCCCCAGATCCGCAACCGCGGCGGTGTCGGCGGCAATCTGGGCACCGCCTCCCCGGCGGGCGACGCCCATCCGGCGCTGCTGGCCGCGGGCGCCGAGGTCGAGGTGGCCTCGGTGCGCGGCACCCGCCGCATCCCGATCGACGATTTCTACACGGGCGTCAAACGCAACGCCCTCGCGCCCGACGAACTGATCCGGGCCGTCCATATCGCCCGCGCCGACGGTCCCCAGCAGTTCGGCAAGGTCGGCACCCGCAACGCCATGGTGATCGCGGTCTGCGCCTTCGGTCTGGCGCTCCATCCCGCCACCCGGACCGTCCGCACCGGTATCGGCTCCGCCGCGCCCACCCCCGTTCGGGCGGAGGCCGCCGAGGAGTTTCTGACCGCGGCGCTGGCGGAAGGCGGCTGCTGGGAGAGCGGGACCGCCGTGAGCCCCTCGGCGGCCGCGGAGTTCGCCGCCCTGGCCGCCGGGGCGTGCAGCCCCATCGACGACGTCCGGGGTACGGCCGCCTACCGTCGGCACGCCGTCGGCGTCCTGGCCCGCCGCACCCTGACCTGGGCCTGGGACGAGTACCGGGCCGGCGGCGGCGCCCGGAGCCGTACCACCGGAAACACCCGGCCCACCGGCCCCCGGCCGCCCGGCCCCGCCCGTGGTGCCGAAGGAACGGAAGGAGCAGCCTGATGCGGGTCACCTTCACCGTCAACGGCCGGCGGGCCGAGGCCGACGATGTCTGGGAGGGCGAGAGCCTGCTCTACGTCCTGCGCGAGCGGCTCGGGCTCCCCGGCTCCAAGAACGCCTGCGAACAGGGCGAATGCGGTTCCTGCACGGTCCGCATCGACGGAGTGCCGGTCTGCTCCTGCCTGGTCGCCGCGGGACAGGCCGAGGGCCGGGACGTGATCACCGTCGAGGGACTCCCCGGCCTCGCCCGCCGCCGCGCCCGGCCGGAGCCGCCGGAAGCGCCCCGGCCGGACGCGGCGGAAGCGTCCCGGCCGGACACCGCAGGACACGATCTCGCCCCCGTCCAGCAGGCGTTCGCCGACGCCGGGGCCGTCCAGTGCGGATTCTGCACCCCCGGCCTCCTCGTCGCCGCCGACGAACTCCTCGAACGCACCCCCGACCCCTCCGACGCCGATATCCGCGAGGCACTCTCCGGCAATCTCTGCCGCTGCACCGGCTACGAGAAGATCCTGGACGCGGTCCGCCTCGCGGCCGTCCGCCAGGCCACCCCGGACGACCGGGAAGGACCCGTACGGTGACCGCCACCGGCGCCCCGTCGGGGCTCACCCAGGGCTCCCGCACCCGCGGCGGAATAGGCGAGTCCACCCTCCGCCCCGACGGCCTACTCAAGGTCACCGGGGAGTTCGCCTATGCGTCGGACATGTGGCACGAGGACATGATCTGGGGCCACACCCTGCGCTCCACCACCGCCCATGCCGAGATCCGGGGCATCGACACCGCCGAGGCCCTCGCCACCCCCGGGGTGTACGCGGTCCTCACCTACGACGATCTGCCCGCCGCCGTGAAGCACTACGGGCTGGAGATCAAAGACACCCCCGCCCTCGCCCACGGCAAGGTCCGCCACCACGGCGAACCCGTCGCCCTGGTCGCCGCCGACCACCCCGAGACCGCCCGCAGGGCCGCCGCGAAGATCCGCGTCGACTACGCCGAACTGCCCGTCGTCACCGACGAGGCCTCCGCCACCGCGCCCGGCGCCGTACTCGTCCACGAACACCGCACCGACCACCACAGCGGCCGGGTCCCGCACCCCAATATCGTCCACCGGCAGCCGATCGTCCGCGGCGACGCCGCGGCCGCCGCCCGCCGCGCCGATGTGATCGTCACCGGCGAATACGTCTTCGGCATGCAGGACCAGGCCTTCCTGGGACCCGAATCGGGGCTGGCGGTCCCGGCCGACGACGGCGGGGTCGACCTCTATGTGGCCACCCAGTGGCTCCACTCCGACCGCGGCCAGATCGCCCCCGTCCTCGGACTGCCCGAGGAGAAGGTACGGATGACCCTCTCCGGCGTCGGCGGTGCCTTCGGCGGCCGCGAGGACCTGTCGATGCAGATCCACGCCTGTCTGCTGGCCCTCCGGACCGGGAAACCGGTCAAAATGGTCTACAACCGCTTCGAGTCCTTCTTCGGGCACGTCCACCGCCACCCGGCCAGGCTCCGCTACGAACACGGTGCCACCCGGGACGGAAAGCTCACCCACGTCCGCTGCCGGATCGTCTTCGACGGCGGCGCCTACGCCTCCTCCTCCCCGGCCGTCGTCGGCAACGCGGCGTCCCTGGGTATCGGCCCCTACGTCGTCGACGACGTCGATATCGAGGTGTTCGCCCTCTACACCAACAACCCGCCGTGCGGCGCCATGCGCGGCTTCGGCGCCGTCCAGGCCTGCTTCGCCTACGAGGCCCAGATGGACAAGCTGGCCGCCGCCCTCGGTACGGACCCCGTGGAACTGCGGCGGCTCAACGCCATGGCCCAGGGCGCCACCATGCCCACCGGACAGACCGTCGACTCCCCGGCGCCGGTCGCCGAACTGCTGCGCCGGGTCAAGGCCCTGCCTCTGCCCCCGGAACGGCAGTGGGAGGTCGCGGGCGGCGGCCCCGATGTGCGTGCCCTGCCCGGCGGACTCTCCAACACCACCCACGGCGAGGGCGTGGTCCGGGGCGTCGGCTACGCCGTCGGCATCAAGAACGTCGGCTTCTCCGAGGGCTTCGACGACTACTCGACCGCCCGGGTCCGGATGGAGGTCGTGGGCGGCGCCGCGGTGGCGACCGTGCACACCGCGATGGCGGAGGTCGGCCAGGGCGGGGTCACCGTCCACGCCCAGATCGCCCGTACCGAACTCGGTGTCGCCCAGGTCACCGTCCAGCCCGCCGACACCCGCGTCGGCTCGGCGGGCTCCACCTCCGCCTCCCGCCAGACGTATGTCACCGGCGGCGCCGTCAAAGCCGCCTGCGAGACCGTCCGCGAACGGGTCCTCGAACTCGGCCGCCGCAGGCTGGGCCCCCGGCACCCGGCCTGGGCGACCGCCGGGCTCCGGCTGGAGGACGGCAGGGTCGTCACCGACGGCGGGGAGGTGCTGGCCGAACTCACCGAGGTCCTGGAGGACGACGCCGTCGAGGCCGAACAGGAGTGGCGGCACCGGCCCACCGAGGCCTTCGACCCCGTCACCGGACAGGGCAACGGACATGTCCAGTACTCCTTCGCCGCCCACCGGGCCGTCGTCGAGGTCGACACCGAACTCGGCCTGGTCAAGGTCGTCGAACTGGCCTGCGCCCAGGACGTCGGAAAGGCGCTCAACCCGCTCTCCGTCGTCGGCCAGATCCACGGCGGCTCCACCCAGGGCCTCGGCATGGCCGTCATGGAGGAGATCCTCGTCGACCCCGTCACCGCCAGGGTCCGCAACCCGTCCTTCACCGACTATCTGATCCCCACCATCCTCGATACCCCCACCATGCCCGTCGACATCCTCGAACTCGCCGACGAACACGCACCGTACGGACTCCGCGGCGTCGGTGAGGCGCCCACCCTGTCCTCCACCCCCGCGGTACTGGCCGCGATCCGGGCCGCCACCGGCCTGGAGCTGAACCGGACCCCCGTCCGCCCGGAACACCTCACCGGGACGGCAGAGACCGGGCTCCGGTACGGCTGACGACGGTACGGACGGGAACCCCACGCAACCGTCGCCGTACCCCAGCCGTACCGGAGCCCCAGCCTGGAGCCCGGCCCCGGAGCCCCGGCCCCGGCGAACCGGAGAGAGGAGCGCGCACCGTGCTCGACATCGCCGACCAACTGCACCAGTGGTCCCAACAGGGCCGGAAGTACGCCGTCGCGACCGTCGTCTCCGTCAGCGGCAGCGCGCCCCGGCAGCCGGGCGCCGCCCTCGCCGTCGACACCGCAGGCACGGCCGTCGGCTCCGTCTCCGGCGGCTGCGTCGAAGGCGCCGTCTACGAGCTGTGCGTCCGCGCCCTGCACGAAGGACACGCCCTGCGCGAACGCTTCGGCTACAGCGACGACGACGCCTTCGCCACCGGCCTGAGCTGCGGCGGAGAGCTGGAAGTCCTGGTCACCCCGGTCGACCCCGGAGGACCCGGGACCGAAGCCGTGGCCCGTGCCGCCCGCGGTGAGCCCACCGCCCTCGTCCGGATCGCCGACGGACCCGAAGACCTCATCGGCCGACCCTTGCTCGTCACTCCCGGCGGAACCTACCGCGGCACCCTCGGCTGCGGTACGGAGCTGGACCGCACCGCAGCCGCCGAGGCCGGGGCCCTGCTGGCAGCGGGCCGTACCGGCACCGTTCCCGTCGGACGGGACGGCGGCCGCTGCGGCAGCCCGCTCACCCTCCTCGTCGAGTCGAGCACCCCACCCCCACGCATGATCGTCTTCGGGGCGATCGACTTCGCCGCCGCGCTGGTCCGCCTCGGCAAGTTCCTCGGCCACCATGTCACCGTCTGCGACGCCCGTCCGGTCTTCGCCACCGCCGAACGCTTCCCCGAGGCCGACGAGATCGTCGTCGACTGGCCGCACCGCTACCTCCGGTCCACGGCGACCGACACCCGGACGGTGCTGTGCGTCCTCACCCACGACGCCAAATTCGACGTACCCCTGCTGGTCCACGCCCTGCGGCTGCCCGTCGCCTATATCGGCGCGATGGGCTCCCGCCGCACCCACCGCGACCGGGAGCGGCGGCTGCGCGCGGCCGGGGTGACGGAGCGCCAGCTGTCCGTGCTGCACAGCCCCATCGGGCTCGACCTCGGGGCGCGTACCCCCGAGGAGACCGCGCTGTCCATCGCCGCCGAGATCGTGGCCCGCCGCCGGGGCGGCAGCGGAGCACCGCTGACCGGGGCCGGGACCCCGATCCACCACGACGCGCCTCGACCCGGCCGGATCGGCTCCGTCGCCTGACCGGCCGGGGCCCGGCCCCCGTAGGCCGCTCGGCTCAGCCGCGGCGGCGGGCCACCACCAGCCGGCAGTTCGGACTGCCGTCCGGCCGCCGCCCCAGCTCCTCCACGGCCCGCAGCTCCACCGCGAACCCGGCCCGCTCCAGATCCGCCCGCACCGGGCCCAGCGGGAAGGTGCGGTAGTACATGACGAACGGCGGCCGCCACACCGCGTTCCGTACCCGCATCGCCGCGTCGAAGCCCCACAGCGTCCAGTACGGCAGCGAGCCCACCGGCGGCGGCGCGGGCAGCGGGAAGGCGAACACCCCGCCCGGCCGCAGCGCCCGGCACACCCCGGCGAAGAGCGCCGGACGCTCCGCGGGCAGGAAATGCCCGAACGCCCCGAAACTCACCGCCAGATCGAAGCCCGCCGCGAACGGCAGCGCCCGGGCATCGGCCCGTACCCACTCCACCGCGGGCGCCGCGGCCGAATCCTGCCCCGCTGTTGGGGCCGTCCTGGCCCGCTCCAGCATGCCCGCGCTGAAGTCCACGCCGACGACCCGCTCCTCACACAGGCTGCGCAGCACCCCTACGCCCGCGCCGGTACCGGTGCAGACGTCCAGACCGGTAGCGAACGGGCCGAGGGGACGGACGGCCTCGACGAAAGGATCGAGGAAACGGCCGGGCGTACGGAACGGGGTCTCGTCGAACTTCGGGGCCAGCAGGTCGTAACCGCGCTC
Organism: Streptomyces sp. NPDC094448; assembly: GCF_044763775.1. Classification (NCBI taxonomy): domain Bacteria; kingdom Bacillati; phylum Actinomycetota; class Actinomycetes; order Kitasatosporales; family Streptomycetaceae; genus Streptomyces; species Streptomyces sp. NPDC094448. Next base: position 486,719 of record NZ_JBIWGU010000001.1, read on the forward strand.
CACCGAGGAGAGCGCCTGGACGGCGAGTTCGCGCAGCGTGGGTCCGGATGAGGTGAACACCGTCCTCACCCTACGTCCCCGGTTCGCGGTTCCGTTGAACCGTCTGCCGCTCCCGTACGTACTACCGGTGAGCCCGCCGGAGCGCGGTGGGGTCGGGCGCACGGCGGACGGATCCTTGTGAGGTGCATTCCGGCCGGATCCCCGACGACCGGGTGAGTAAGCGGTAAGCAAATGCGAACATCGGAGCAGGGGCGGGAGCTGCCTTCGCCCCCGACAGCCCGAGGAGGCCTGCCCGAGGAGTGCGACGCGTCCCCCGAGCCCGAGGTGTGCGGTACGTCCGGCTCGCCCGATCCGGCCCGGCCGCCCTCGTCCCTCCGTACGACATCGCATTCCCGGCCCCTCCGAATCCCCGTCCGCCATTCCCCGAAGAACAACCCTCCCTGGTGTGCCACATGCCGATCCGCAGCATTGTCCCGGTCCGTATTCCTGTACGGATTTCCCTTCCCGGAACGGGAATTCGACGAAGAGGTACCGTCGGGGCCGTCCATTCCCCTACGGTCACGCCGGCCCCTGCAACCCCGGTGGACCCGGCCGCGACGCGCATGCGGCGGACCATTGGCGCCGGTGCTCCATCCGGTCGTATGGTTCGGTAACCCCGGATGTTCGGGCGGCGAAACCCATGGCCGACAACAGGAACAGAGATGACCGACGAGCCTCGGATTCCGGCACTGCTCGGCAGGCCCGAGCGCATGTGGCAACGCGCCGTCGTGCTCGTACTGATCGCTGTCACCAGAACGACCAGACCCGTATTCCGGCTCGGTGACCGGGAACTGTCCTGCGCGCATTCCAACGGCGGCTGGACGCTGGCCCTGCTGACGGACGGAAAGGCCGTGTTCTACGGCCAGGACGTGGACTGCAGCGACACCACCTATGTCGGAGACAAGCCCGTCGACCTGCTGGCCGACGCCCCCGACTGGCTGCCGCACCAGAAGCTGCGCGCACTCAACGACGGCTATGACCTCGGCTATCTGTACTGGTGGGAGGGGGACCGCTGGCAGCGTGCCCCCTATCCCGAGTATGTGACGGACGACGGTCTCGCGGCCTCCTGCGACGGCTATGCGGGCATCTTCGACGACCGTTCGCTGGCCGACAGCTTCGCCGACGCCGGCTACCGGGACCCCGTGGCGGCCGAGCGGTTCGTCGCCCGGGTGGCCGCGGGCACGGTCAACGCCGACGTTCTGGAGGAGCTGATCGACTCCGCCTCCGAACCGGGGCCGCTGCCCCGGGAGTCGCGGGTGCCCAACGCCCTGGAGTGGGCGGCCCGTCTCGGCGTCGCCGAACGGCCGGGGGCCGGGCACTCGCGCTGACGGCCCCGCCGGCCCGGCCGGCCCGGTGATCCGCCGACCCGTGCTCCGATGGTCTGCCGGTCTGCCGGTCTGCCGATCCGGTGGTCCGGTGGTCCGGTGCCTGCCGGTTCGCGGGACGGGGCTTCAGCCCGTGTGGACCAGCTGGTCCGCGAGCCGCGCCAGCCGCCTGACCGCGCGCTCTCCGGTCGCGCCCGGCGCGGGCTCCGCCTGCCGGTCCCGGTCGTAGTAGGCGCCGTTGACGACGGCCGTCGCCGGGTCGCAGAGCCGCACCACATGGGCGGCGCCCTCGGCGGCCGGAGCACCCCGGTGCGCGTACAGCGGCAGCAGCTCCGTCGAACAGACGCCGGGGTGCACCGAGACCGCGGTGATCCGGGGGTCGGCGGCGAAGACCGTGAGGGCGAGCTGGGACTGGGCGTAGGCGGCGATCCGGGAGTAGCGGCGGGCCCGCTGCGGGTCGGTCCACTGGATGGACGCGGTGCGGTGCAGTGAGGACGACACGTTCACGACCCGGCCCGCCGGAGCGGCGAGCAGTGCCGGGGCCAGCAGATCGGTCAGCAGATAGTGGGCGAGGAAGTTGACCTGGAAGGCGATTTCGTTGCCGTCGCGGGTGAGCGTGTGACGTTCGGGCGCGGCGAGCCCGGCGTTGTTCACCAGTACGTCGACCTGCGGATGGGCCGCCAGAACGCGCGATGCCATCACCGTCACCTCCGCCAGCCCGGTGAAGTCGGCCGCGTACGGGTGCAGCCGGGCCCCGTCGGCGCCGGTGGTGGCGATCAGCGTGTCCACCGCCGTCCGCGCCTCGTCGGCGGTACGCCCGTGCACCAGCACGGCCGCCCCGCGCTCGGCGAGCAGCCGGGCGGTCTCCAGGCCGATACCGGAGGTCGCACCGGTCACCAGGGCGGTCAGGGACGAGAGGTCGGAGCCGGACATGGTCCATCCAAGAGGAAGAAGTGACGGGAAGAGGTGAGCGGGGGCCGGGGCGGTGGAGGCCCGGCCGGGGGCGCCGGAACGGGACTCGCGGCGCCCCCGGAGGGCGGTTCGGCCGCCGTGCGGCCCCGCCCGCGCGCCGTCCGACGGCGCGCGGGGAGTGGGCAGCGGACGGCTCCCGGCAGCGACGCGGTAGGGCCGGTCCGCCGAACGGGGCGGTCGGCCGAGGAGGAACCACGCGCTGTTCACGACGTCCATCGAAGTGGGCGGAGAAGGGCGGGACAAGAAGACGTACGGTTCTCTGACGCGCCCTTGCCGCCGCCCTGACGGCCCTTTGACGGAGTGGGTGCGGGCGCTGCCGCCGTAATGCGGCGGCAGCGGATTCTTGTTGTCCGTTCACATTTCCGCGGTGGGCCGGAGACGGGCACCGGTGAAGGGAAGGTGCCGGCCAAATCCTCCCGTCGGTAACCAGGGCTGCCGCGCCGTTTCGAGCCGGTCCGTCAGGGCCGGGGGTGCCGGGAGATCCGCCGGGCCGGTGCGCGGAGGTAAAGAGTCCGGTCGGGTGAGGGTGTTCGCCGGGCCGGAATACGGAAAGGCCGGGCGGGCTTCCGTTGTTCGGTGCGCCGTCGCCCGGGAGCGGGGGCGCCGGTCCCCGGAAGCACCGCCCGCGGCCGCTGGGCAGGGCCGGATCCGGTTGCCGGTCGGCCGGGGGAAGCGAGTGCCGGGATTCGCGTCCGGGAAGCCGCGGTCCGCCGCGGTGCGGCGGATGTCGGCCGAACGGTTGCTCTCGCACCCGGAGCCGGCGTCGTAGGGCGGACTCCCGGGCCCGTGGTGCTCAAACCCGGGTGGAGTCCCCCGGCAGCAGCGTGCACGGCACCGAAACGGGCTCCGGCGCCCGGCCGTTCAGCAGGTCGATGAGCATGCCCGCGCAGAGCGCGCCGATCCGGCGCGGAGAGAGCGTCAGCAGGGTCAGGGCCGGGCGGGTGCCCGGCTCCGCATCCCCCGCCGCGGTCACCTGGAGGCCGTCCGGAACGGCGATGCCCCCTTCATCCGCGGCCGCCAGCAGCGCCTCCCCGTAGGTCTCGTTGAGCGCATGGACGCCGTCGGGGCGGTCCCCGGAGGCGAGCAGCCGCCGGGCCGTGTCCCGCGCGGTCTCCCCGTCCCGTACCCGCTCGATGCGTGCGGGCAGCCCCCGCCCGGCGCACCAACGCGCATAGGCCCGTTCGCTGTCGAGGGTGTACGAGTCGGGTTCGGGGCCGGTCAGCAAGGCCGTGCGGCGGGCCCCGCGGCCGTACAGATGCTCCATGGCCAGCGGCAGACCGGCCGTCATATCGCTGTGGACATACGGAATCCGGGCCTGCCCGGGGTCGAGGGGCCGCCCGTCGGTGACCAGGGCGAGTCCGCGCCGTACCGCCTCGGCGATCACGGGGTCGCCCGCGACCGGGTCGACGACGATCAGCCCGTCCATCGGGATCCGGGTCCACAGATCGGTGCCGGGCCGGACCGGGACCACCACCAGGGCGTAGTCGCGGTCGACCGCCTCGACCATGGCACCGGCGGTCAGCGACGCGTAGTACGGGCGGTAGGTCCGCTCCCAGGCCTCGGCGCTCTGATGTCCGGCCGCCAGTCCGACGATGCCGGTACGGCCGCTGAGCAGCACCTGGGCCGCGGGGTTGGGCCGGTAACCCAGCGCGTCGGCGATCTCCCGCACCCGTTCCCGGCTGCGGGCGCTGACCTTGCCCTTGCCGTTGAGGGCGTGCGAGACGGTGGTGATGGAGAGCCCCGCGGCGCGGGCGACGTCCTTGATCCCGACCGAACGCGCGGTCTCCGGAACGTGGTGCGGTCCGGCCGGTCCGGGCATCGCGTGTCCCCTCCTGGTGATCGGTGATCGGTGATCGGTGATCGGTGATCCGTGCATGGTGATCCGTGCATGGTGGCGGGTGGTGCGCGGTCCGGCCGGACGAGCCGTGGTGGGTGACCGTCGGCGGGACCGGAGGTCCCCGGCAGTCAATCTTCGGGCACCCCTTGACTGCCAAAACCTTTTGGTTGAGCATATCGGCCACCCCTATCGCTCAAAAGGTTTTGGTTCGCACCGCTCCCGGCCGCGGGTCCGGATCCGGGTGGGCTTTCTCCACCGGGGCGCCGTCCCGGGCCGAGGGCCCGCCGGAACCGGTCTTCGGCGAAGCCCCCGAGGAGCGCGCCACGGCGCTCCTCCAGCAGATTGCGGAGGCAGGACGACTGTGACTACATCCCAGGTGGCCCCCCGGATCCTGGTGATCCAGCACGAGGACGGCACCGGTCCCGGCCTGGTGGGTGAGGAGTTGGCGGCGGCCGGGCTCGCGCTGCACCTGGTCCACCCCTGGGACGGGGACGAGGTGCCCGCGTCCCTCGACGGCTGTGCGGGACTGCTCGTGCTGGGCGGCGCGGCCAACGCGGATGACGAGGAGGCCTTGCCCTGGCTGCCCGCCGTGCGGGTCCTCGTCCGCGAGGCCGTCGACTCCTCGGTACCGCTGCTCGGGATATGCCTCGGCGGCCAGATCATGGCCTCCGCGCTCGGCGGCTCGGTCCGGGTCCGGGACCGGGGCCCCGAGGTGGGGGCGGTGCCGTTGCGCCGGCTGCCCGCGGCCGACGGGGACCCGCTCTTCGGCTCCGTACCCGACGGGGCACGGGCCGCCCAGTGGCACTGGGACGAGATCGGCGCCCTGCCCCCGGGCGCCGTTCCGCTGCTGACCGGTGACGACTGCCTCCACCAGGCCTTCAGGGTCGGTTCGCGGGCCTGGGGAGTGCAGTTCCACCCCGAGGTGCTCGGTGATGCGGTCGCGGACTGGTCGCTCTCGGACGGCCCGGCCGTCGCGCGGGCGGGCGGTGACCCCGGTGCGGCCGTCGCCTCGGTCCGGGCTGCGGAGCCGGAACTCCGCGCGGTGTGGGCGCGGACGGCCGGATCCTGGGCGGACCTGGTGCTCGGCGCCGCCCCCGGGGCCCGGCGGGATCTCTGAGGCCCGCGGGCCCGAGCCGGCCGTCCGGCCTCGCGGCCGAACACGGTGCTCCGGCAGCCCCGGGCGGGCGCCGCCCCTCAGGGTTCCGGCGGTCCGTCGATCAGCCTGCCCCCGGCGTCGTACACCCAGGGGTTGGCCGTACACCCCTTCAACCCCTTTATCTGCTGCATCATCGCCGGGGCCGGGCGGCCCCGGCCCGGACAGCCCCGGTGGCCCCGGCCCAGGACATGGCCGGCCTCGTGGTTGATGATCAGGGCGTGGTAGTCGGCCGGCCGGCCGCGGTACTGGGGGCTCAGCTCTATCCACCGGCGGACGTTGACCACCAGATGCGGGGCGCCTGCGCAGTTGACCTGCCCCCTGGTCTTCAGACCCCACTGGCCGCAGAGGCGGTCGGTGGTGCCGGGGGAGACGATATGGATCAGCATGTCGTACGGGGGTGATCCGACCCGCTGGAAGGAGGCGGCGCCCTGCCGGGTCCAGCCCCGGGGGTCGCGGAGGATGCCGTCGATCTCGGCGGCGACTTCGTCGACGTCCAGTCCGGTGCCGTGCTCCAGCTTCACCCCGTAGCGGACGAGCCGCCCCTTGGTGCCGGCCCGGGGCCCGGTGCCCTTGGCCCAGGTGTACGTACCGGGCCCGTCGACCGCGTAGCGGACCCGCTGGGGCGGCCGGTCGTCGCCGCGGGGGCGCGGTCCGCCCGAGGCGGTGGCGGTGGCGCGGGGCGGGGGAGCGGACGCGGTGCGCATGGGGCCGTCGTCCGCCGCCGGGGATGCCGCCCGGTCCTCCTCCGGGTCCGGCAGCAGGGCGAGACCGGCCCAGCCCACCGCGGCCGTACAGACGATCAACAGCAGCAACCGGAGCGCCGTCGCGGCGGCCGAGCGGCGGCCTCGCCGGGCCCGCCGGCCGCCCCGGGGTGCCGTCCGGTGCGAGCGGCGGCGGCCCCCGGGTCGGGAAGCGGTCGTGAGCCGGCGGTCAGCCATGGGAGTTCAGCCTTCGTCGGGGACGTTCGGAGCGGGCCGGATCCGTCCGTACGGCGCCCGCCGGACCGCTGCGACCCCGGGGCGGTGTCCGGTGCGGCGGGAGCGCCGCTGCGCCGCTCTCCGGTCGGGGTACGGCGCCGGGCGGCGGTCACGGCCCGCGCACAGTCCACGCGAAGAAGCGTGCGATCACGGTGAGCGTATCCGCTCACCTGCTTTTCACATCGGGCGCGGATACTTGATCCGGACCAACGCGGTGAGGAACGGTGGAAACGCATGAGGGTGCTGGTGGTCGAGGACGAGGAGTTGCTCGCCGGGGCGATGGCCGAGGGGCTGCGCGACGAGGGGCTGGCGGTCGACGTCGTCCACGACGGGGAGGCGGCACTGGAGAACCTGGCGGTGTACACGTACGACGTGATGGTGCTCGACCGGGATCTCCCGCTGGTCCACGGTGACGAGGTGCTCCGCCGTACCGTCGCGTCCGGTGCGGAGGTACGGGTGCTGATGCTGACGGTCTCCACCACCGTCGCCGAACGGGTCGCGGGACTCGGACTGGGCGCGGACGACTATCTGACCAAACCGTTCGCGTTCGCCGAACTCGTCGCCCGGATCCGGGCGCTGGGCCGCCGCTCGCGGCCCGCCGTACCGCCCGTACTGGAGCGGGCCGGCATCAGACTCGACCCGCATCTGCGGCAGACCACCCGCGACGGCCGGTACATCGCGCTGTCCCGCAAGGAGTTCGCGGTGCTGGAGGAGCTGCTCCGCGCCGGCGGAGCGCCCGTTTCGGCGGAGGCGCTGCTCGAACGCGCCTGGGACCAGAACGTGGATCCGTTCACCACCGTCGTCCGGGTCACCATGCGCTCGCTGCGGCGCAAGCTCGGCGGCGATCCCGTCATCGAGACGCTGACCGGCGTCGGTTACCGCATCCGGTGATCCTGCGCGCGCTCGGCGGCAGCCTGCGGGTCCGGCTGACGGTCGTCTTCGGTCTGATGTTCTTCGTCGCGGGCGCGGCGATCTTCGGCGGGGCGCTGATCCTGGTGGGGAACAGCATGCAGTACACCCTCTCGCTGCCGTTCCCCACCGCGGAGCGGACGTCCGGCCCTTCCGTATCGCAGACACCGCCGGGATCCGGCCCGGCGGACGGCCGGGTCTTCGGCCCCCTCCCCGCGTCGCCGCCCGAGGTCCCGCCCCCGCCCACCGTGCTGCCGACGGACCCGCCGACGCACCCGCCGACAGATCTGCCGACGGGCCTGCCGAGCGAGAAGCTCGTCGGGGGCTTCGCCGTGCCGGCCGACGGCCGCCCGGAGTACGAGGGCATCACCATCGACCCGGCGTCACGGGACCACGTCCTCGCCACCATGCGGACCAATCTCATGGCCAAGGGCGGGCTGACGGTGGTCGTCGTCGGGGTGATCGCCACCACCATGGGCTGGCTGGTGGCCGGACGGCTGCTGCGCCCGCTCAACCGGATCACCTCCACCGCGGAGCGGATCGCGGGCCGCACCCTGCACCAGCGCATCGGCCTCGACGAACCGCCCGGTGAGGTGAAACGGCTCGCGGACTCCTTCGACAGCATGCTGGACCGGCTGGACCAGGCCTTCGCCGGGCAGGACCGGTTCATCGCCAACGCCGCCCATGAACTCAAGACCCCGCTGGCGGTGGGCCGGACCCTGGTGGAGGTTGCGGTGGCCCGGCGCAACGCGCCCCCCGAGGTGCGGCAGCTCGGGGAGAACCTCCTCGCGGTCAACGAGCGCCACGAGCGGCTGATCGACGCGCTGCTCACCCTGGCCCGCGCGGAGAGCGCCCCCGCCGAGAGCCACCCCGTCGACCTGGCGGCGGTCGCCGGATCCGTCCTCACCCATACGGCCGCCGACGCGCAGCGACGCCGGCTGCGGGTGCAGCGGATCCTGGCGCCCGCGCCCGCCCTGGGCGATCCGGTGCTCCTCGAACAACTCGTCCGCAACCTGGTGGACAACGCCGTCAAGTACAACGTGCCGGACGGGGTGCTGACCGTGCACACCGGGACCGGGCCGCTCGGCGCGTACCTCGCGGTCGGCAATACCGGTGCCGTGATCGAAGCCCATGAGATCCCGGTGCTGTTCGAGCCGTTCCGGAGGCTGACCGACCGGGTCGGTTCGGCGCGCGGCAGCGGGCTCGGGCTCTCCATCGTGCGGGCGGTGGCCCGTGCCCACCAGGGCGACACCACCGCCGAACCCAGGGCCGGAGGCGGACTGACCGTGACCGCGACCCTGCCCCTGCCGAAGGGCGCGCACCGCAGTGCGGCCGCGGCAACTGCGCGTCCCCGGAGGTGAGCTGACCCGGGGGCGGCCGTGGTGAACAGCGCGGCCGCCCCCGGCTCCGGCGGTCCGGCCGGCCACGGTCCGGCTGCGGCAACGTGCCTTCGGATGGACCCCGGCATCACCCCGCACGGCCGGAGTGGCACATGGCACTTCGGGTGGACGTGGTGTTTAGATCCGTATGCGTATTTTGCGCACCTCGCCCGTACGCCCGCTTCGTCCCCGGCGTCACTGCGTCAGGTTGAAAGCGGTCCGGACGAAGGAGTCCGGGCCGGTAGCGGGCCGGCGGGCGGCGAACCCGCTCAGGTGCGAGGGCGTAGGTACGCACGACGAATCCGGCTTTTATCACGACCAGGCGACAGGTGTGTCCTGCCGTCTCCGCAGTAAGGGTTCTTCACGTGAGCACGACAATTGTTGCGTCCGAGCGCCGTTCCTACCGCCTCGGCCGGGCGCCGGGCGGTGTCCCCCTGCTGGGCAATGCCCTCCAGCTCTTCCGTACCCCCCTCGACTATCTGCCCGGACTGCGCCACGAGGGGGACCTCGTCCGGCTGAAGATCGGCACCAGTACGGCGTATCTGGCCTGTACCCACGACGTCGTCCAGGAAGTGCTGCACCGTCCCCGGACGTTCGACAAGGGCGGCGAGTTCATCGACACGATGAAACTGCTGCTCGGTGACGGTGTCGGCACCTGCCCAGCCGCCAAGCACCGGCGGCAGCGGCGCTTTATCCAGCCCGCGTTCCAGCGCGACCGGCTCGACGACTACTGCAGGCTGATGCAGGACGAGGTCACCGCTCTGGCCGGCTCCTGGCGGCCGGGCGCCGTCATCGACGCCGGTACGGAAATGAGCAGGCTCACCACCCGGGTCACCGCCCGCATGATGTTCTCCGCCGATATCGCAGCCGACGCCGTCACCGCAGTGCAGCGCAACTTCCCCGTCGTCTGGAAGGGCGTCTACCGGCGGATGATCATCCCGCTGCCGCTGCTCCACGCCCTGCCCACCCCGGCCAATATCCGGTTCACCAGGGCCCTTCGGCGCCTCGACGACGTCATCATCCGGATGCTCGACACCTACCGCCGTGACACCGCCGACCGCGACGATCTGCTGACCGTCCTGCTCAACGCCCGCGACGAACGCGGCATCGGACTGACCGACACCGAGATCCACGACGAGCTGATGACCGTGCTCGCGGCCGGAGTCGAAACCCCCGCCTCCGGTCTCACCTGGGCCTTCCATCTGCTGGCCGAGAACCCCGATGTGGAACGGAAGCTGCTCGCCGAGGTCGACGCCGTCCTCGGCGGCCGCCCGGCCCGCGCCACGGATCTGACCGCACTCCCTTACACCCAGCGGGTCGTCGCCGAGGCGCTCCGTCTCTATCCGCCGGTCTGGTTCATCACCCGGCGGGCCGTCACCGACACCCAGCTGGCCGGACACCCCGTACCCGCCGGCTCCAGCATCCTGTTCAGCCCGTACGCACTCCACCGGGACCCGGCCGTCTTCCGCGAGCCGGAACGCTTCGACCCGGACCGCTGGCTGCCCGAGAACGCGTGCGAACTGCCGCGCAACGCCACCATCACCTTCGGCGGCGGCAGCCGCAAGTGTCTCGGCGACGTCCTGGCCAACCAGGAGGTCACCCTCGCCCTCGCCTCCATCACGGCCGCCTGGCGGCTGCGCCCGCTGCCCGGCCACCGGATCCGCCCGGTGGCCAAGGCCGAACTGACCACCGGTCCGCTGCCCATGACGACGGAGGCCCGCTCATGACCCCCACCCTCGCCGCGGCGGGCGGTCCCCGCCCGCTGCACCCCGCTTACGCCCCCCACCCGCCGTACGCCGCCGGCCACTTCCGGGATCCGGACACCCCGCCGGTCCTCGCCTTCCAGCCGGCCCACCACCTCCCCGGCGAACACCCCGCCGACTGTCCCGCCGCGCCCGCGCACCCCGATCCGGGCAGCGACCCCACCCGGGTCGCCGACCCCGCCACCGGCGCCCTCCTCGACCTCTGGCCCGGCCCCGACCACCCCCTGCTCGCCCTCCAGCCCCATGTCTCCCCCTGGCTGGAGCATCTGGAAGCCTCCGTTATGGTCTGGGCCGACGCCTACGACCTCCTCGACAGCCCGGCCGCCCGCGACCGGCTGGCCCGCAGTCATCTCGGTGCCCTGATCGCCCGCTCCTACCCCGCCATGGGCCTGCACCGCGCCGATGCCGTCGCGGGCTGGTTCACCTGGGCGTTCGTCATCGACGACTGCCACGACCGGCAGCCCGAGGGCCAGATCGACTACGACTCGTCCGCCTTCCGCATGCTCCGGCTGCTGACCCCCGACGCCACCCTGCCCGCCACCACCACCGCCAGCAGGCTCGACGCGATACTGGCCCGGGTCTGGCACGACCTGGCCCGCGACCGGAGCGCGGCCTGGCGAATGCGCTTCACCCTCCATATGACTCACTTCCTGGCCGCGTTCAAGTACGAGTCCCTCAACCGCCGCCACCACCACACCCCCGGGCTCCTCGGCTACACGCAGCTGCGCCGTGCCTCCGGCGGGATCACCCCCTCCCTCGATCTGCTGGAGGTCGCGTCCGACCGGGAGATCCCCCCGCTGCTCCATGAAACCGACCAGTTCCAGACCATGTTCAGATGCGCCTCCGATGTCGTGGTCTGGGTCAACGACATCGTCTCCCTCCGCAAGGAACTCGTCGCGGGCGAGACCACGAACGGCGTGCTCGTCCTCGCCCGGGAGCGCGGCGGCGGCCTCCAGGACGCGATCGACGCCGTCTACGGCCGGGTGGGCGGCTGGGTCGCGGAATTCCGGCAGGCGCGCGAGGAACTGCGGGCGCTCTCCGGGCAGTGGCTCGGCCTCACCCGCGGCGAACGGCACGCCGTCGAGTCGTACGCGGACGGAATGGAGGCCTGGATGCGCGGCAACCTCGACTGGTCCTTCTCCTCCGACCGCTACCGGCGGGCCGACGGTGTACGGCTGACCAGCGACACCGATCTGGTACGGGGCGGGGCACCGGGCCACCTGGACGGTACGGCCACCGGATCCGCCCGGCCGTACGCGTCCGCCCACGGCCAGCAGCGGCCGGGACACGCCTATGGCCACGGGTTGCCGAACGGGCCCGGCCACGGCCCCCACCAGGCCCCGGCACACGGTTCGGGCCGGCCCTGGTACGAGCCCGTCCGCCGGGACCACGTCGAGGCGTCATGACCGCGGGGCCGCCCCGGGCCGGGGCCGGGGCGTAGCGCCGTCCACCGGGAGGGCGTCGCGGATCGGTCCGGCGCACCCCGCCGGCCCGTGCTTCGGCTCGTTTCGCCCCCCGGCCGGATCCCGGGATCCGGATCCGGTGCCGGGATGTCGGAGCGTTCTCGTATGCTCCCGGCCATGAGCGGCGGAAACGGCAGCGACAGCGGCGCCGACAACGGCATAGGGACCGGTACGGGCAGCGGTACCGGGACCGGTGGGGGCGGCGGGGCCGGGGAGGAGACCCGGCCGGCTCCGGCGGGCCACGAGCGCGTCGTCGACGGGCGGTTCGCCCTGGAGGCGCGTCTCGGCGGCGGCGGAATGGGCACGGTCTGGCGCGCCCGGGATCTGGTACTGGACCGGGCGGTGGCGCTGAAGGAAGTGCGCCCGCCGGATCCGGGGCTCGCCGAGTACGACCCGGAGGCGGCCCGGCTGCTGCGGGCCCGGGTGCTGCGGGAGGCCCGGGCCCTGGCCCGGGTCGACCACCCCAATGTGGTCACCATCCACCATGTGGTGGACGGCGGCGGCGATACCTACCCCTGGCTGGTGATGGAGCTGGTCACCGGCGGCTCGCTGGCCGATCTGCTGGCCCGCGGGCCGCTGGACCCGGCAGCGGCCGCCCGGCTCGGCCGCGAGATCCTCGCCGCGCTCGGTGCCGCCCATGCGGCGGGCATCCAGCACCGGGACGTGAAACCCGCCAACGTCCTGCTGCGGCCGGACGGACGGCCCGTGCTCACGGACTTCGGCATCGCCGCGATCCGCGAGTCGACGGTGCTCACGGCGACCGGCTCCATCATCGGCACCCCCGACTACATGGCCCCCGAGCGGATCACCGGCGAGTCCGGCGGCCCGGCGTCCGATCTCTGGTCGCTGGCGATGATGCTGTACGTCGCCGTCGAGGGCCGCCATCCGCTGCGCCGGGCCACCACGCTCGCGACGCTCGCCGCCGTACTGAACGAACCGTTGCCGCCGCCGCTCCGGGCCGGCCGGCTCACCGCCGTACTGAACGCGGTCCTCGTCAAGGATCCGGCGGCCCGGCCCCCGTTCGCTGCGCTGGAACGGATGCTCGCCGAGGTCGCGCGGGATGCGGGTGGCGGGGCAGGTGCGGCCGAGGTCCCGGCGGGCCCGCCCGCCGCCGTACCGTCCGCCGCGAACGGCGCTCCTGGACCGGCGACTTCCGCCGTGGACGGTGCGCCGGGAACCGTACCGCCGGACGGCACCGGGGAGTCCGCCGCGACCTCCTATCCGCTGGCACCACCCACCCCGGTCCCGGTGCCCGGTCCGGGAGCCGAGCCGGTGACGGTGCTGGGCGATATCGCCCCGGTGCCGCCGCGGTCCGCGCTCCGGATCCGGCTGGCGATCGGTGCCGTGCTCCTTTCCGCGGCGGTGACGGCGACCGTCGTGACGGACGCCCTGCCCGACTGGAACACCGTGGAGAGGAAGGTCACCGGGGCGGACCCGGGCCCCTCCGGGGCGCCGGGCTCCGCGTCCCCCGGTACGGGGACGGGCGGCACGGGCACCGGACCCGGCGCGGGCCGGAGCACGAAGAGCCCCGGGAGCCGGAACGTCCTTACCCCCGAAGGCATCCGGAAGGCCGTCGCGGCGCTGACCGCGAAGACCGGTTCCAACCGGGTGTTCGGCGCCACCGTCTATCCGGAGTACGTGTTCTTCCGGGCCGCGGTCAAGGGCAGCGACACCCGTTACGAGTCCTACAGCTACTACCCGGACCGCGGTCTGGAGACCGGCATCATCCGCGGGAGCATCTTCGGCGGCGACCGCCCCGTCGAACTGAGCCGCTACGACTGGGACGTCGTACCGGCCCTGCTGCGGACGGCGGAGAAGGATCTGAAGGTGAAGAACCCGAACTCCCGCTATCTGATCGTGCGACCGCCGAACACGACGTTCGACACCCCGGCCGGACTGAGCGTCTACCTGACCAACGAGTACGGCGAGACGGGCTATCTGTTCGCGGACGTCAAGGGCAAGGTGGTGTCGAAGCACCAGCCGCTCGGCTGATCCGTACCGGACTTCGCCGTACCGGTGTCCGTGACCGGTTTCCGGCCGGGGGACGACCGTACCGGCGCCGGTGCTCCCGTGTCGGCCGGTGCGGGAGCGGCGGACGGGGCGAGCGGCCCCCGGCCCGTCCGCCGGGGCCGGGACACCCCGAATCCCTTGCGTCGCATTCATAGGATTGTCGGGGTCCATGGATTCACTGGGCCGGGGAATTCCTCGAACGTCTGCACATGAATTCCCGGGTGCTCGAAAAGGGGAATCGCTGGCCGACTTCGCCCTTCATTGCGGTGCCGCTCTCCGGTCAGCATGGGGACGTCCGGTTGCGGTGGAAACGCCACCGGTCGGACGGGGGACAGCATGAAAATCCGCACGATGCTGGGAGCTGTGGTTCTGACGCTGGGCACGGTCCTGGCCGCGACCCCGGCCGCGGGAGCGACGGACACCGTCGCCCGGGACGGCCGGCCGGTGGTCGGGAACCGGGGCGAGTTCACGGTGGAACGCTCGTTCACGACCTGGGCGACGCAGGTGAACGTCCGGCACAACAACGCCGACTACGCCCGCTGCAACAACTCGCCGTCGGTCGCCAACTGTCCGAACATCCGCGGCACGGTCAACCCGGGGCAGTCGTTCGAGGCCTGGTGCCAGAAGCGGGGCAGCCAGACGGTCGGCGGCAATCCGTACTGGGTGTACATCATCCGGCCCGATTTCAGCGGCTGGATGGCGAGCTACTACGTCGACTATCCGGACGATGTGCTCCCGGACACGCCGTTCTGCTGATATCCGCGGTGCCGTAACGGCCTGAGGTCCTCTCGGATTTCGCCCCGAGAGGACCTTTCGGCATTCCCGGCCGGATGCCCGCGGACGGTCGGTGCAGTGTCCGCTCTCCGGCAATCCGGCGGCCGTTCCTTCCGGGTGCGGAGCCGGGCGCGGACCGGGTATCCGGCCGGAGCCCGCCGCCGTGTCGGAAGGGCCGCCGGCGCCGGGCCTGAGATGCTGCGGCCCATGCGGCTGACCGACTTCCTCTCCATCGCGGGTGTGCTGCTGTGGGCCGGGTACGAACTGCTGCTGCGCAGCCGCGCCGACGCGGACTCCGCCACCTGGCGCGGCGGTACGGCCGATCGCGGCACCACCCGGCTGCTGCTGGCGGCCTACGCGGCCGCCGTCCTCGTCAATGCGGTACTCGGGGCCGTCGGGATCGGTGAACTGCCCGGGTGGCCGCGCTGGGCCGGGATCGCGATGATCGCCGCGGGCCTGGCGCTGCGGGCCTGGGGCATGCACACCCTCGGCGTCCACTACACCCGGACCCTGCGCACCACCGGCGGCCAGCGGCTGGTCACGGACGGGCCCTACCGCTACATCCGGCACCCGGGCTACTGCGGCAGCCTGCTGGTCTGGAGCGGCTACAGTCTCGGCCTCGGGAACGGGATCGCCTGGGGCGTGGTGACCGTCGGCCTCCTGTTCGTCTACGGCCGCCGGATCGCCGCCGAGGAGGAGATGCTGCTGGCGGCGTTCGGCGCCGAGTACGAGGAGTACCGGAGCCGTACACGCAGACTGGTGCCGTTCCTGTACTGATCCGCCGGGCGCCGTGCACGGCGGCGCGGCGCTCCCGGTCCCGGGCACCGAGCCCGGCCGTGCGGAACGCCCCCTCGAACAGCCCATGGGCGAATGCCTGGACCGGGCCCGCTTCCGGGCCGACCGGAACCTCACGACGCCCTGCCACCGTCCACCCCCGCCGTCTCCCGGCCGTGTTGACCGCCGAGTAGCGTACGCCGGGCCCGCCGCAGGTCAATAGGTGCCCCCGGCCAATGATCAGTCCGGGACCGGGCTGCTGAACAATGTCCGGTCTGATCTGCTCGGAGGTGCCGGGCGCCGCGCCGGGCGGATCCCGTGCCCGCGCGGGGCCCGCGCGCCGCCCGCTGATTCGATCCGGCCACGTGGAGAAGGAGGAGGGCTGTCATGTGGTCCTGGGTGTCCCTCGACACCGTCGCAACGGCGGACAAGGCCGAATGGTTCAACGACGTGATCAGCCGTACGGTCGCCCCGCACCGGATGGCGCTGGTGGATCCGGCGACCTTCCACGCCAGAACCGGGCTGCTGGAGCTGGGCCGGGTCTCCGTCGCGTACCACGACTTCGGGGCCCAGGAATCCTGGAGGACTCCGGAACACATCCGGTGCAGCGACCCCGGGCACTACTTCCTCGGTCTGATCACCGGGGGCGGGATGCACGTCCAGCAGGGCCGCAACCATGCCGGTCTCGGACCGGGCGACGGGGTCCTCTTCGACAGCTCCCACCCCTACAGCGCCGGAACCACCTCCCCCGGAGGGAGCGGGGTGCTGCTGCTGAGCATTCCGCGGACGGCGGTGGGTCTGCCCGAGGGCCGGCTGGACGCGCTGCTCGCCGGTGGTTTTGCCGCCCGGGACGGCATCGGCGCGATACTGCGGACCTTCCTCGGGTCCCTGCGGCACCATGCGCCCGACTGCTCCCCGGAGGGGCTGGCGGCACTGGAGCGCAGCGCGGTGGCCCTCGCATCGGCGCTGCTGGCGCAGCAGCTCGACCTGGGGGACTCGCTTCCGGCGGAGACCAAGGAGGAGGTGGCGCTCCGGCAGATCCACGCGTTCATCGAGCGCCATCTCGACGATCCGGACCTCACCCCGCGGACCGTAGCGGCCCGGCACCATCTGTCCCTCAGCGGCCTCTACGGTCTCTTCCGTACCCAGGACGAGGGTGTCGCGGCCCGGATCCGGCGGCTTCGACTCGAACGCTGCCGCGCCGAACTCGTCTCCACCCGCGGCCCCCTGCCGATCCACGCCATCGCCGCGCGCTGGGGATTCACCAGCAGTACGGCCTTCAGCCGGACCTTCAAGGCCGCCTACGGCATCAGCCCCCGTGCCTACCGTCAGCAGGCCCGGCAGTCGGCGGCGCCGCAGGGCGGGCCGGCCGCCCCCGTGGACGAGTCCGGGCCCCGGCGGCCCCCGCGCCGTCGTACCGCGGAACCCGGCGGGACGGTCTGACGCACCGTCCGCGCGGCCCGGCCGTCCGGCTCCCGGTGCCCGGCCGGTGTCGGGACGGCCGGGCTCGCGGCCCGGTACGCCCGGCCCCCGGAGCAGCCCTTCGCGCGGAGCGACTTGCCCGTATGGCCAGTGCTTGGCAGAGATTTTGCCGGACACGCCGCATTGATGGTAATCAGGGGGTAAAAGAGCAGGTCCCCGGGGGTGTGGTCACGGTGATAGCATGCCCGAATCCGCGATCATGAATCTCACAACTCGGGCCGAATGCTGCGTAGTTGACGCGGACGCCAGGCGGCCGGGTTGCGGACCCTCATAGAGGTGCTTCCGTCAATGTGTTCAGGTCATGCGTCGGGAAAGGTTTGTCGTGAATCAAGACGCACTTACGTGGTGCCTGGTCGCCGTGGCGGCGATAGCCGTTGCCGCGGTCGTGCTGCTCATCGGCCGCAACAGAGCCCTGGGAGTGAGAAAACGTGAGTCCGAGGCCGCCCTGGGCCGGCAGATACGGACGGCCGAGAGCCAGCTGGCGGTAGCCCAGGCAGAACTGCGACGGCTCCATGACGAGCACGACACGACGGTCCGGGAAGCCGAGGAGTCTTCCGAGGACAGTACCAAAGCGGTGCTGAAGGGCGCGGCGCGCTTTCTCCAGTCCCTCGCGGCGGAGCAGATGGCGCTGCTTGAGGAGGTTCAGCGGAAGTACGGTGGCCATTCCGTACTCGGCGATCTCCTCGAAGTGAACCACGCGAATGCCCAGATGGCCCGTAAGGCGCAGGGCATCGCCGTGATGTGCGGTGCGCCGATCGGCCGCCGCAGCCGGCCCGCCAGCGTGTACGACGTGGTGCGCAGCGCGCAGGGGCAGATCCGCAACTTCCGGCGGGTCGAGATCATGCAGCAGACCGGATTCGCCCTGAAGGCCTCGGCGGTATCGCCGGTCGCCCTCGCCGTCGCCGAACTCCTCGACAACGCGGCCAGCTTCTCGCAGAGCGACGCCCCGATTGAAGTGACGT
Source organism: Streptomyces sp. NPDC094448 (assembly GCF_044763775.1). Classification (NCBI taxonomy): domain Bacteria; kingdom Bacillati; phylum Actinomycetota; class Actinomycetes; order Kitasatosporales; family Streptomycetaceae; genus Streptomyces; species Streptomyces sp. NPDC094448. The sequence goes on from NZ_JBIWGU010000001.1 coordinate 504,541, forward strand.
TCCAGCACATCCAGAGCAACCTCTGCATCGTCATCGACGACGCGGGCGTCAGCATGAACGACGAGGAGCGGCAGAAGGCGACCGCGCTGCTGTCCGGGGACCTCCGCCCGCGCCTGTCGCACCTGGGCAACCAGCCCAAGTTCGGTTTCCCCGTGATCGGCCTGCTGGCCCGTCAGTACGGATTCAAGGTCGACGTCACCGGAATCTCCCGCTACGGCGGGGTCCGCGCCGTCGTCCTGCTCCCCGAGGAGCTGTGGACGGTGGAGGAGACGCCTCCGGTGACCGAGGCCCCCGTGATGGACATCCGGCAGGCCGAGGGCCGGGCCCAGAACGGCGGCCGCACCGTGCACGGGCTGCCCAAGCGCGGCGCCCGCAAGAAGCCGCTCGGGGACGCCGGCAGCCGCGACGCCGTCCGGCCCGCGGCCCGCAGCTCCGACGAGGCCGCCCGCGCCACCGGCCGCAGCCTGGGCGCCTTCCAGCGCGGCACGATCTCCGGCCGCACCCTCGACACCCCGGCGTTCGAAGGGGCGGAAGACACATGACCTCTGATCTGTCGTGGATGCTGGAGGACATCGTTCGCAACGTGCCCAAGGCGCGGCACGCCGTCCTGCTGTCGGCCGACGGTCTGCCCCGGGGGGCCACCGAAGGGCTGCCGGCGAAGGACGTACGCACCATCTCCGCGGCCATGGCGGGGATGCAGTCGCTCAGCCGGGCCATCGCCCACTTCGCGGGCGATGCCGACGACCGGCGGTGGAGCCAGACGATCATCGAGTTCTCCCATGGGTGGATCTTCCTGATCGGTGCCGGCCAGGGGGCCTATCTGGCCGCCGCCGCGGCGCCCGAGGTCGATATGCAGCAGATCTCGTTCCGGATGCACCGGCTCGTCGCCCGGCTCGGCGACAACCTCACCTCGCCGCCCCGGGTCGAAGCCGGCCGTGCGGGCGCCGGTGAGCCGCTCCGGGACCGGTCGACCGACGCCTTCCCCGGCGGATTCACGCTGACCGCCCTCGACGAGGCCGTCGCCGATGTGCACGGCGCCCGGCACGCCGTCCTGCTCGGCGCCGACGGACTGCCCCGCGGCGCGACCTCCGGCCTCGGCCGGGACCTGGCGGACACCATCTCCGCCGCGATGACCGGTATCAACGCCTACAGCCGCGTCACGGCCCCGTTCGCCGGAGATCTGCCGGAGGCCGAATGGCGGCAGACCGTCATCGAGTTCGAACACGGGTGGATCTTCCTGATCGCCGCCGGGAACGGCACCTTCCTCGCCGCGGCGGCCGACCGGGACGCCGATATCGAGGAGTTCAGCACCCGGCTGCACGCCGTGGCGCCACGGCTGAACGCCGAGCCGGTACGGACGGGGGGCGCCGATGCATGACGATCCGGAACACGAGCTGGAACTGACGTCCTCCCTGGTCCCCCTCTTCGTCATCACCAACGGCTGGAACCTGCCGCCGGACCACGAGTACGAACGCACCACCCTGATCTGCGCCCAGCCCGGCGCCGCGACCGCGGTGCGGACCCTGTCCCCGGAAGCGCGCATCGTGATGGACCTGGTAGCCGAGGGCTTCCTGTCCGTCGCCGAGGTGGCGGGCCATACGCATCTGCCGCTCGGCATCGTGCGCATCCTGCTGGCGCAGCTGGAGGACGACGGTCTCATCCTGGTGAGGCAGCCGGTCCCGAGCGCCGAACGTGTCGACAGAGAACTGCTCAGCGCCGTGCTCGATGGCCTGAAATCCCGATTCGGAGCGTGATACGTGTACCTGGATCCAGGCGTCTCCACCGCGGTGAAGATCCTTGTGGTGGGACACTTCGGGGTCGGCAAGACCACCTGCATCGGCAGCATCTCCGAAATCGAGCCCCTCCAGACCGAGGAGGAGATCACCGAGGCCAGCGAGGGCTTCGACGATCTGTCGAGCACCCCCGACAAGACGACGACCACCGTCGCCATGGACTTCGGCCGGCTCACCCTCAGCGATCAGGTGGTGCTCTACCTCTTCGGGACCCCCGGACAGGAGCGTTTCAAGGAGATGTGGGAGGAGCTGTCCCGGGGAGCCCTGGGCGCGCTCGTCCTCGTCGACCCGGAACGGCTCTCCGAGTCCTTCCCGGTCCTCGACCTCGTGGAGAGCTTCGGACTGACGTACGCGATCGGCGTCAACCACTTCCAGACCCACCCGGCCTACCCGCTGGAAGAGGTGCGCGAGGCCCTGAACCTCAGCGCGGAAACCCCCGTCGTCGCCTGCGACGTCCGGGACCAGCGTTCGTCCGCCCAGGCCCTCATCACCCTCGTGAACCACCTACTCTCACTTCTCGACTAGGAGAATCGGCATGCAGCAGCACCCCGAATCCGGGATACCCGCCGGCTGCCCCGCGCACGGCAACATCCCGCTCTACGGGCCCGCCTTCGGCTCCGACCCCGAGGGCCACTACGCCTCCCTGCGCTCCTTCGGGCCCAGCGCCCCCGTCGATATCGCCCCGGGCGTCCAGGTCGAGCTGGTCACGAGCTACGACGCCGCCCTGTACATCCTCCAGAACCCGGCCACCTTCGTCCGCGACGCCCGCCGCTGGAACGCCGTCCACGAGGGGCGGCTGCCCGAGGACAGTCCGGCGGTGCCGATGATGGCGTACCGCCCCAACACGCTGTTCACCGACGGCGCGGCCCACGCCCGGCTGCGCCAGGCCGTCACGGACAGTCTGGCCACGGTCAACGAACTCCAGCTCGTCCGGCAGACGCAGCAGTCCGCCGCCTATCTGATCGGGCAGTTCGGCGCCGCGCCCGAGGGGCAGGCGGAGCTGATGGCCGACTACGCGCAGCCGCTGCCCCTGCTGGTCTTCAGCGATCTGTTCGGCTGCCCGCCCGAGATCGGCGACCGGGTCATCTCCGGTGTCACCGGTATCTTCAGCGGCACCCCGAACGCCGACCACATCCTCGGCGGGGCGATCACCGAGCTGATCGACCTCAAGCGGCGCCACCCCGGTGAGGACCTCACCACCCGGCTGATGAACCACCCGGCCCAGCTCACCGACGAGGAAGTGCTGCATCAGCTCGTGGTGCTGCTGTCCGGCGGTACGGCACCGCTGGCCGCCGCCATCGGCACCAGCACCGCGCTCTATCTGGGCGAGTCCTGGCAGGCGGGTCTGCCGGTCGAGGACGCGGTCTCCCACACTCTGTGGAACTACGCCCCGATCGCCAACTACGCGACGCACTTCCCGGTCCACGACGTCGAGATCGGCAACCGGACCGTCCGGGCCAACGACCCGATCACGATCTCCTTCGCGGCGGCCAACACCGATCCGCGGCTGACCGTCCACCGGGAACAGCTCAGCGCGAAGGCCCATCTGGCCTTCGGCGCCGGACCGCACACGTGCCCCGCCAAGGACCCGGCGTTCATGATCACGGTCGCCGCCGTCGAGTCGCTGCTGAACGGGCTGCCCGATGTCGAGATGCGCGTTCCGTTCAAGGATCTGAACTGGGCCTCCTCGCCCTGGACCCGCACCCTGCTGGGTCTCCCGATCCGCTTCACCCCGCGGGCCCCCGCTCCGCCGCGGACCGAGCCCGCGCACGCCGTGCCCCGTCCGCACGCGGCCCCGCACCGGTCCGGAACCGCACACGGTACGGCCCGTCAGCAGCAGCCGAAGGCAGGCCTTTTCAGCCGTTTTCTGGCCTGGACTCGGGGCGAGTGACGTAAGTTACGTTTTGTAGTCCCTTGCTGACGGATGGAATTTGGACGGCATGGGTACTTATGGCGGCTGACCCTGCAGAAAGGATCCGTCACCGTGAAGGCCTGCCCTCCTTCTCCGGTCAGCCGCCGTACCGCCGTCACACTCTTCTCCCGACTACGGACCGCGAAGGGGCAGAGCAACCCCTATCCGATCTACACGGATCTCGGTTCGCTGGGGCCCGTTTTCCCAGCTCCGTGGGGTGGTCACCTGATCACCGGGTTCGATCTCTGCGACGAGGTGCTCCGCGACCGCGCCTGGCTGGAACCCGACCGCCGCTGGCGTAGCCGCCAAGGCGGTGGTACCCGCTGGGATACCCCCTCGTCCACCGAGATGGGCTACACCCTGCTGGTGCTCAACCCGCCGGACCATACGCGGATGCGCCGCGTTTTCGGCTCTTTCGACCGCACCACAATCGGCCGGATCGGCGAGACGGTCGAGAGCGTGACCGGTGGACTACTGGACTCCGTAGTCGATCGGGTGTACAGCGGCGGCGAGGCCGATCTGGTCGACCTGGTCTGCGAGGAGCTGCCGGTCCGCACCATCGGCGCGTGGCTCGGTCTGCCCGCCGGCGATCTGGCGCGGCTGCGGGAGCTGACCCACGACCAGGTCTTCACCCAGGAACTGCTGCCGTCCGCGCGCCAGCTGGCGCTCTCCGATGCGGCGACCCCCGAACTGCGGGCCTACTTCAGGAACCTGGTCCGGGAGCGGCGGGCCCGCCCCGGGGACGATCCCGTCTCCCGGTGGATCGCCGCCTGGGACGCCACGGAGCAGCACCCCGATCCCGACCGCTCCGACGAAGCGGTCTACTACCTGACACTGTCCGTCTTCCTCGCCGCTCTGGAGACCACCTCCTCGCTGCTGTCCACCACGGTCCGGCTGCTTCTCGAAAACCCCGAATGGTGGGAGCGAATAGCGGGGGCGCCCGAACTGGCGCCCGGCTTCGTCGAAGAGACCCTCCGCTACGATCCGCCGACCCCGGTGGTCACCCGGGTCGCCCGTGACGACACGACCCTCGACGGCATCGAGATGCGCCGGGACGAGGTGGTCCATCTGATGCTCGCGACGGCCAACCGCGATACCGCGAAGCACCGGGACCCGCATCGGTTCGACCCGCTGCGCAAGCCGGGCGGCCATCTCGCCTTCGGGGGCGGCATCCACTACTGCCTGGGGGCACCGCTGGCCCGTCTCGAAGCCCAGACCGTACTCCGCCAACTCACCCAGCGCCTGCCCCGTCTCGCCCTCGCCCGCCGCCCGACCTGGGCGCCGAGGGTGGCGTTCCGGCGCCTGCTGAATCTGGATGTCGCCCTCGTATGACGACCATCAGCCGTACGCCCCCGATCTCCGATCCGGTCTCCCGCCCGCCGTCCGATCCGCCGTCCGAGCGGGCGGACGGGCGGTCGGACGGTGTCGTCGCCCTCCCGGTGCCGGCCGTTTCGGAGAACGGACCGGTGCTCCACGTCGACCTGAATCCCGGGGGCGGCGACAGCCTTCTCCAAGTGGCCGCGCTCGACCGTCTCGTCACCCTCTTCGACAGCCTCCACGAACGGCCCGGGGTCCGCGCCGTCGTCCTGTCGTCGTCGGGTGACGACTTCAGCCTCGGCGGCGACCGCCGGGAGTACCAGGCGGCTCTGGACACGGATCCCACCGGTACGTCCCTGCGCCGCATCCTGGACCGCGGACACCGGCTCTGCCAGGCGCTGGAGAACAGCCATGTGGTGACGATCGCCCGCCTGCACGGCAGGGTCGTCGGCCAGGGCCTCGCCCTCGCCTCCTTCTGCGATCTGCGCGTCGCGGCGGACACCACCCGTTTCCGGCTGCCCGAACTCGGGCTGGGAATGCCGCCGGCCTGGGGCGGCGTCCTGGGCCGGCTGATCTCGGAGGCGGGCGCGGCCCGGATCCGTGAACTCATGCTCACCAGCGAGGCCTTCGACGCGGCCACCGCGCGGCAGCTCGGCCTGCTGCACAAGGTCGCCCCGTACGACGAACTGGACCAGGCGGTCGCCGCCTGGACCCGGCCCATCTCCCGCCGCTCCCCGGAGGCCCTCACCCTGACCAAGCGGATGTTCGCCGGGTACGCGAGGGCGGACCGGACGGCCGATGTCGGACTGCTGGACGCCCACCTCATGGCCGCACAACTGCGGCAGTAGTACGGGTACGCCGGGTGGTGGGGGGCATCCCGCTCCCGCCACCCGGCGCCCACCCGGGCCTCAGACCAGCAGCCGCAGCCGCAGCCCGGCGAGGCCCAGCCGGACCGTCTGGCCCCAGGTCAGCACCAGGGCGTCGCTCTCGACACCGTCCCCGAACGCGACCAGACGGTCCGACTCCACGGTGAGCCGGAGCCGTTCGCCGTGGATTAGGGCGCCTTCGACCAGGGAGGTGCCGGTGGCGGGTGACGGCCACGCCTCCCGGACGTACCAGACCAGCCGGGGGTCCGTCGGAGCCGGGAGGACCGTCGCCCCGCCGCGCTCCCGCCACAGCGAACGCAGCCAGCCGGTCGCCCCCGTCCCCGTACCGACCAGCACCCCGGACGAGGCCTGGACCTCCTCCGGGCCGGGCTCCCGCCCCCGCTCCGGGGTGCCCAGCCGGTAGCGGGCCGTCTGATGGCCCGGTGCGCCGAGGTAGATCTCGTTGAGCGCGCAGAGCCGCTGGCCGTCGTCGGCAACCGCCTCCACCATGCTCAGCTCCTCGCACACCGGCCGGCCGGAGACCGCCGACTCCAGGAGTGCGGCGGTGTCCTCGCAGCGGTGGCGTACCAGCACCCCGAGGCCCCGGCCCGGTTCGGGATCGACGCCCACCACGGGCTGCCCGGTCAGATACTTCGCGGTGTTGGCGACCAGACCGTCCGCGCCGACCACCACGACCACGTCCTCGGGGCCGAAGAGGAAGCGGTCGAGCTGCCCCCGCTCCACCCGCGCCCGGCGCCAGTTCAGCGGGATCCCCGCGGCCGTCCGGGCCAGGGCCCGCCGGACCGTCTCGTGCCGTTCGGCGGCCTCGTCGAGGCTCCGGCCCCGGGAGGAGAGGAAGAACGCCGCCTGCCCCGCTGTGCCGTGCCGGGCCAGCAACTCCTCGTACTCCGTGGTCCGGTGGACCAGGACTGCCCGGGGCGCCAGGCTCACGCCCCGGCCTCCTGCCCGGCGCCGCCGTCCCGGCCCAGCCTTGCCAGCAGACCCGTCAGCACGTCCGGCGAGACGGTCAGACTGTCGATGCGCGGCAGGTTCTCCGCCAGCCGGGCGGCGGTCAGCGCCCGCAGCGCCGCCGGGTCGGCCCCGCCGTGCGCCCGCAGCCGGGCCGCCTCGGCCGCCGCCCGGGCCTCACCGACCTCCCGCAGGGCCGCCGCCTCCGCCCCGGCGAGCCGTACCGTGCGCGCCGCCTCGGCCTCCGCCCGTACCGCGTCGGCGGCCGCCTGCTCCTCGGCCTCCCGGCGGGCGTTGGCGCCGCGCTGCTCCACCAGACGCTCCTCCTGACGGGCCAGTTCGATCCGGCTGGCCAGTTCGTTCTCGGCGATGGCGCGCTCCCGTTCGACGGCTACGGCGCGGCGTTCGTAGGTGGCCCGGTCGGCCTCCTGCTGGATGCGTTCGCGGGCCGGGGTGCGCAGCGCGCGCTCGACCTCCGGCTCCGGGCGGATCGCGATCACCCGGACCCCCACCACGGTGAGCCCGGTCTGCGCCAGCCGGGTTTCGGCGGCGAGCCCGGCCGCCATCCGCTCCCGTACCGCGGACACCCCGTCGACCAGCGCGGCGGCGAGCGGCGTACGGGAGAGCACATCGAGGGCGTGCTGCTGGGCGGTCTCGGAGAGCAGGGTGGAGAGCTGCGCCAGCGGGGCGCCGCGCCAGACGCCCGTGTCCGGGTCGACGGAGAAGTCCAGCCGCTCGGCGGCGACGGCCGGATCCCCGATCCGGTGGACGACGGTGGCCTGGACGGTCACGTCCTGGAAGTCGGCGGTCCTGGCGTGGAACGCCATGGACTCCTCGCGGTCGCCGACCGGGATCTCTTCGAGCGCGGCGGACAGGGCCCGGTACCAGAAGCCGAGCCCCGGCCCGTCGTGGACGAGCTTGCCGCCGCGGTGGTGCCGGATATACGAGGTGGGCGCGGAGCGCAGATGGCGCCAGCCGAGACGCCGGGTGATGTCGGCCATGCGGATACCCCTTTTCGTCTCATTGACATTAATGGCCCGCGCCGGTATTCGTCAAGGTGACGAGATGGGGTTCGGGGGGAGCGGCTCGCGCCCTACCCTCCGGGCCCTCCGGGCGAGTGCGGGCACCGTCCGCCCGGAGGGGCGGCGCCCGCGGATTCCCGGTCCTGCGGCTCGGCGGAAGGCGCGCCCCGCTCGGCTGCTTGCCCGGGGGCCGGCGAAAGGCGGTGCGGATCCCCCGTACCCCGGGGGGCTTTGGGCCAAGGGGAAAATGGAGAAAGCACCCTCGCGGCCCCCCGCACCCGGGGGCTGCCTCTTCGGGCCGTACCACGCGGCGGCAGCCCAGGGGGCGTACCTCCACCCGGGGCCCGAAGGGCACCGCGGGAGAGCGCGGGCCCGGCGTCGCGGGCCGGGCGGCATCCGGCGGACCCGGCCCGGAGGCCCGGGATCCCGTACCCCGAGCGGTATCCCGCAGGTCGGAGCCCCGTAGAGTGCGTCCCCGATGCCCTTACGGACTCCGAGGTGCCGCGCAGTGACCCCCGCCCCACCCTCATCGGCCGACGCCGCCGTCACGGCCGCGGCGGTGACCGTCGTCGGCATCGGCGCCGACGGCTGGGACGGTGTCCCCGGCGCCCACCAGGCGGAACTCCTCGATGCGGAGGTCCTCATCGGCGGTCCGCGTCAGCTCGGGCTGCTGCCGCCGGAGTGCGCCGGGCAGCGGATCCCCTGGCCGTCACCGCTCCGGCCCGCCGTACCCCGGCTGCTCGCCGCCCACTCCGGCCGCCGGATCGCCGTACTGGCCAGCGGCGACCCCATGTTCTACGGCATCGGACGCGCTGTCACCGAGGTACTGGGCGCCGGAGCCGCCCGGATCCTGCCGCACCCTTCCTCCGTCTCGTACGCCTGCGCCCGTCTCGGCTGGCCCGCCGAGGACGTCGAGGTCGTCACGGTCGTGGGCCGCCCCACGGCCCGGATCGCGGCCGCCCTGCACCACGGCCGCCGGCTGCTGGTGCTGAGCGCGGGCGCCGCCACCCCCGGGGAGGTCGCCGCCCTGCTGCGGGACCGCGGTTTCGGGCCCAGCCCGGTACGGGTCCTGGAACGCCTCGGCGGCCCCGGGGAGCGGACGACCGGAGCGGTGACCGCCGACGGCTGGCCCGACGCGGCCCCGCCGGGCGACCCGCTGAACATCGTCGCCGTCGAATGCCGCCGCGCCCCGGGCGCCCTGCGCCTCGGCGCGGTCCCCGGCCTGCCGGACGCGGCGTACGAACACGACGGCCAGCTCACCAAGCGGCATGTGCGGGCCGTCACCCTCGGCGTGCTGGCACCGGCCCCCGGCGAACTCCTCTGGGACGTCGGCGGCGGCTCCGGCTCCATCGCCGTGGAATGGCTGCGGACCCATCCGTCCTGCCGGGCGGTCTCCGTCGAACGCGATCCGGTACGGGCCGAACGCATCGTCCGCAACGCCGAGCGGCTGGGCGTCCCCGGGCTGCGGGTGGTGACCGGCGCCGCGCCCGGCGCCCTCGCCGGACTGCCCCGGCCGGACGCGGTGTTCATCGGCGGCGGCCTCACCGCCCCCGGACTGCTGGACGCCTGCTGGGAGGCGCTGCCGCCCGGCGGACGGCTGGTGGCCAACACGGTGACCCTGGAGTCCGAGGCGCTGCTGGCCGCCGCCCACCGCCGCCACGGCGGTGAACTGGTGCGGCTGGCGACGGCTCGCGCGGTGCCCGTGGGCGGTTTCACCGGCTGGCGGCAGGCGATGCCGGTGACCCAGTGGGCGGTGGAGAAGACGTCGAGCACCCCCGAAGGGGCCGGGTTCCCCCGCGGCTTCGGGGCCTCCGCCGAGCCCGGGGCGACAGGCAGCACAGGCAGCACCGGCAGTACGGAAGCGGCACCGGACCCGGCGGTCACCGCAGGACCGGCAGGAACGGCAGGAGCAGAGATATGACCGTGTACTTCATCGGCGCCGGGCCCGGCGCCGCCGATCTGATCACGGTGCGCGGTGCCCGGACGCTCGCCGCCTGCCAGGTCTGTCTGTACGCGGGAAGCCTGGTGCCCCGCGAACTGCTGGCCGAATGCCCGCCGGACGCCCGACTGGTGGACACCGCGCAGCTCGACCTGGACGCGATCACCGCCGAGTTCGTCCGCGCCCACGAGGCGGGGCACGACGTGGCCCGGCTGCACTCCGGGGACCCGTCCGTGTTCAGCGCGGTCGCCGAGCAGATGCGGCGGCTGGACGCGGCGGGCATCCCGTACGAGGTCGTGCCCGGCGTTCCGGCCTTCGCCGCCGCCGCGGCGGCGCTGAAGCGCGAGCTGACGGTCCCGACGGTCGGCCAGACCGTCGTCCTCACCCGCATCTCCCAGCGGGCCACGCCCATGCCGGAGGGCGAGGACCTCGCCACCCTCGGCCGCAGCGGCGCCCTGATCGTGCTGCATCTGGCCGCGCGGTACGCGGACCGGGTGGTGGCGGAGCTGCTGCCGCACTACGGAGCCGACTGCCCGGCCGCCGTGGTCGCCTACGCCTCCCGGCCCGACGAGCTGATCATCCGCGGCACGCTCGACGAGATCGCCGGGAAGGTGAAGGAAGCGGGGGTGCTGCGGACGGCCGTGATCATGGTGGGCCGGACGCTGGGCGCGGAGCAGTTCCGCGACAGCCACCTCTACTCGCCGGAGCGGGAACGGCACAGTTGCTGAGGGAGACCGGAGTGCCGGGAACGGGTCTGCCGTGCACGTACTGATCCTGGGCGGCACCACCGAGGCCCGCACCCTGGCCGAACTGCTGGCGCAGACCCACCGTCCGCCCGGTCTGCGCGTGACGAACTCCCTGGCCGGGCGGGTGGCCGCGCCCCGGCTGCCGCCCGGCGCGGTGCGGATCGGCGGTTTCGGCGGAGCCGACGGGCTCGCCGACTGGCTCCGTACCCACGCGGTGGACGCCCTCGTCGACGCCACGCACCCCTTCGCCGGGACCATCAGCTTCAACGCCGCCCGCGCCGCCGCCGGTGCCCGGGTGCCGCTGCTCGCCCTGCGCCGCCCCGGCTGGACGGCGGGCGACGGCGACGACTGGCACGAGGCGGGGTCCCTGGAGGAGGCCGCGGCGCTGCTGCCCGGCCTCGGCAGCCGTATCTTCCTCACCACCGGCCGTACCGGTCTCGCGGCCTTCACCGGCCTCGACGGCCTGTGGTTCCTCGTCCGCTCGGTCGACCCGCCCGAAGGGCCGCGGCCGCCGTGCTCGGCCGTACTGCTCGACCGGGGCCCGTTCACCCTCGACGGGGAGCGGGACGTGCTGCGCCGCCACCGGATCGACGTGGTGGTCACCAAGGACAGCGGGGGAGCGGCCACCGCGCCCAAGCTGACGGCCGCGCGGGAGGCCGGGCTGCCGGTCGTGGTGGTCCGCAGACCCCCGGTGCCCGGAGCGGTGCCGGTGGTGGCCGGGCCGGAGGAGGCGGCCCGGTGGATCGCGGAGGAGTACGGGCGCCGACCGCGCCGCCCCGGCGGGCCGGGTCACTGACCGGCCGGAGGACGGGGCTTCACCGCGGGTCCGGCCCGGGACGGGGCGGCGGGGCTGCTGCCCGCACCAACCGGCGGGCGGTGCCGTCGTATCCAGAGCTTCTGGGGTACGCACGCCCGGCCGTGGCGGACCCGGACGGCACCCCGGCCCGGCCGGTACGCCACCGGTCCCGGCCCGCCCGCGCCCGCACCGGCGGTGAAGGCGCGGGACTTCCCTACGGGTCCGCTCCGGCGCGCGCGGGCCGACCGCTGGGCGCTGTCCGCAGCAACCGGCGGGCCGTGCTCCGTATCCGCACCTCCCGGAGGTCCGCCCGGCCCGGCCGTGCTTCCGCACCGCCCGGCCGCGCGGAGCCTGAGGGCCGCGCAGGCACGCCCCGGCACCGCAGCCAGGACTCCCCCGGAACCGGCCCGGAAGCCCGGGGCCGCCGCCCCGGACCTCCGGCTACTCCTCCGGATACCGGCGCGGCGTCCACACGACTTCCTCGCCGTCGCCGCGCCGTACCACCTGCGTCTGGGAGGACCCGACCAGCAGGATCGTCCGCATATCGACCTCGGCCGGGTCCAGATCCGCCAGCCTCACGATCCGCACCCGCTCGCCCGCGCCGCCCACGTCCCGGGCGACGACGACCGGAGTGTCCGGGGCCCGGTGCTCCAGAAGCAGTTCCCGTGCCTTGCCGACCTGCCAGGTCCGGCTCCGGGAACCGGGGTTGTACAGCGCCAGCACCAGATCCGCGGCGGCTGCCGCGCGCAGTCGGCCGGCGATGACCTCCCAGGGCTTGAGCCGGTCCGAGAGGGAGACCGTCGCATAGTCGTGGCCCAGGGGGGCGCCCGCCCGGGCGGCCGCGGCATTGGCGGCGGTCACCCCGGGCAGTACCCGTACCGGCACCCCGGTGTACTCCTCGGCGGACGCCGCCTCCAGCACCGCCGTGGCCATCGCGAAGACCCCGGGGTCGCCGCCGGAGACGACGGCCACCCGCCTTCCCTGCCGGGCCAGTTGCAGCGCGAACTCCGCGCGCTCCGCCTCGACCCGGTTGTCCGAGCCGTGGCGCCGCTGGCCGGGGCGGACCGGCACCCGGTCCAGATAGGTGGTGTAGCCGACCAGATCGTCGGCCGCGGCGAGGGCGCCGCGGCTCTCCGGTGTCAGCCAGAGCGGGCCCGCCGGACCGGTGCCGACCACGACGACCTCGCCGGGCCCCTCCGGTTCCCGTTCGGCCGCCCCGGTGCCGATCCGGCTCGGCACGACCGCCACCGAGAAGTACGGCACCGAATCCTCCGCCACCTCGGAGAGGGCGGCCAGCCGCTCCCCGGCCATGGTGACCCGCTCCGCGTACCGGGCCTCGGGCAGCCGTCCCGACTTCTCCAGGGCCCGGCGGACCTTGGGGAAGGTCCGCCCCAGCTTCATCACCACGGCCGCGTCGGTGGCGGCCAGACGGGCCGTCAGCTCCTCCTCGGGCAGGGTGCCCGGCAGGATCGTCAGCACCTCCTCGGCCTCCGCGAGCGGGGTGCCCAGCCGGGCCGCCGCCGCCGCTACCGAGGTCACCCCGGGGATCACCTCGGTCTCGTAGCGGTCCGCCAGCCGCTTGTGCATATGCATATAGGAGCCGTAGAACAGCGGATCGCCCTCCGCGAGCACCGCGACCGTACGGCCCGCGTCCAGATGCTCCGCGAGCCGGGCCGACGCCTCGGCGTAGAAGTCCTCCATCGCACCCCGGTAGCCGCCGGGATGGTCCGTGGTCTCGGTGGTCAGCGGATAGACCAGGGCCTCCTCGACCTGGTCGGCCCGGATGTGCTCCGCCGCGATGGAACGGGCGATGGACCGGCCGTGCCGGGCGCTGTGATAGGCGATCACCTGCGCCTCCGCGATGGCCTGTACGGCCCGGACGGTCATCAGGGACGGATCGCCGGGGCCCAGCCCCACCCCGTACAGCTTGCCGCTCATTCGTCCTCACTCGCGATCGCGTTCAGCGCGGCGGCGGCCATCGCGCTGCCACCGCGGCGGCCCCGGACGACCAGATGCTCCAGACCGGACGGATGGGCGGCCAGGGCGTCCTTGGACTCGGCCGCGCCGATGAAGCCGACGGGCACGCCGATGACGGCGGCCGGACGGGGCGCGCCCTCGTCGATCATCTCCAGCAGACGGAACAGGGCGGTCGGCGCATTGCCGACGGCGACCACGGAGCCCTCCAGCCGGTCGCGCCACAGCTCCATGGCGGCGGCGCTGCGGGTGGTGCCGAGCTGCGCCGCCAGGGCGGGTACGGCCGGATCGCCGAGGGTGCACAGGACGTCGTTGTCCGCGGGCAGCCGCTTGCGGGTCACCCCGCTGGCGACCATCTGCACATCGCAGAAGATCGGCGCACCCGCGTGCAGGGCCTCCCGGGCGCGGGCGACCACCCCGGGGGAGTGGGCGAGGTCGCGCACCAGGTCGACCATGCCGCAGGCGTGGATCATCCGGACCGCCACCCGGCCGACGTCGGCGGGCAGGGCCGCGAGGTCCGTCTCCGCGCGAATGGTGGCGAAGGACCGGCGGTAGATCTCCGCCCCGTCCTTCTCGTAGTCGTAGCTGGTCACGGTGTTCTTCTCGCTGCTCTCGGTCGTGTTCGCAGATGGTCGCAGTACGGCTGTCGTACGGCTCATGGGGTGATCGCCGCCAGGACGGCGGCGAGCCGGCCGGGGTCGGCCAGGACGGCGGTGCGCGGCGGAAGTCCCGCGGTGCTCCCGGTGACCCGGTAGCCGCCTTCGGGGACGGCGACCAGATCGATCCGGTCTCCCGGCGGGCGCCCGCAGCGGCGTTCGCAGCCGGACCAGTACAGCGGCAGGGGGGAGCGGCCGGCGGCGGCCAGACCGCGGACCGCGTCCGCCCGTACGTCGGACCGCGACTTGGCGCAGCCCGGGGCGCCGATACAGGCGCCGGTCCGCAGCCAGGGCGAGTCCGGGCCGGTGGCGAGACCGGTACGGGCGAGCCGGGCGAGCGCGGCCGACGCCTCCGCCGGGCCCAGCCCCGGGACGGGGACGACGAGCCCGCGCCACGGGGTCAGCCGGATCTCGCCCGCGGAGGTGGCGGCGGCGATCTCCGTGGCCTCCTGCCACTGCCCGGCCGTCAGCAGACCGAGGGGGGCCTGGACGCAGAGCGCGGACCCGGCGATCCCGGGGACGGGTGCCCCGGTGCGGTACGGGTCGCGGGGCAGCGGTCCGGGTACGGCGCCGATGCCGTGGTCCGCCAGGGTGCCGCGGATCCGCCGCAGCAACGCACCCGGCTCAAGGCCGAGTTCGGCGATGCGCCAGACCCGGTCCCCGGACTCCCGTACCCACTGAAGGAACGCTTCTGCAGTGAGCAGTGCCGCGCGCGGCGCCTCGTGCCCCGCGATCCGCAGCGCCTCGTCCGCCCCGCCCGCGGCGAGCAGCGCCGCCCCGGCGTCCCCGGCCACCGCCCGTACCGTCACATCGGCGCCCAGCGCCGCCGTGTCCCCGCGCCCGTCGTCGAGCGCGAACAGGAACCGGCCCGACAGCGCCCGCGCCGCCGGGCTCGCGCACACCGCCGCGTCCAGGGCCGTCAGCCAGGGCCGTACGTCCCGTACGCCCCGGCCGTCCAGACCGGACAGCGGCGAGGCGACGATATTGCGGACCCGCTCGTGCTGCGGCGACGGCAGCAGCCCGGCGGCGTCCAGTACGGCCGCCAGCTCCGCGCCGCAGCCGCCGCGCAGCCCCCGCAACTGCACATTGCCCCGCGAGGTCAGATGCAGCGCACCGTCGCCCAGCCGCCGCGCCGCGTCCAGCAGCGCCCCGGCCTGGACGGCGGTGAGCACACCGCCCGGCACCCGGACCCGGGCCAGCGCCCCGTCGTCCGCCTCGTGGAGCCTCAGGGTCCCCGGGCAGACGTCGCCCCGGTCCCGTGAGACCGCTGTGGCCTGGGACGACGGAGGGAAGGGGGCCGTGGACATGGCGGCGAGCATACCGACCATCACACCGGATGCACCCTCCACCCTGTTCGGCCGTGGCCCTTACTATGCTCCTCGGCGGACCATCCGGTCCGCCATCGCCGCGACGGCGACAGGGGAGGAAGCCCGGTGCGATTCCGGCGCGGTCCCGCCACTGTGAGCCCGCCCCCAGGGGCCGGGTGAGCCAGGAACTCCCGCCGTCCGACTACCGCCCGGGGCGCGGACCCCGAGGAAGGCCAGGCGCCGCATGATCCTGCTCCTGTCGACGTCCGACACCGACCTGCTCAGTGCGCGGGCGGCGGGCGGTCCGGTGCCGTACCGGTACGCCAACCCCTCCAGGCTCCCGCTGGACGACCTCCCGGCCCTCCTCGACGGCGCCGACCTCGTCGTCGTACGCCTCCTCGGCGGGCTGCGCGCCTGGCAGGACGGCTTGGACCTGCTGCTCGCCCCGGACGCCTCCGGCGCCGCCCGCCCGGTCGTGGTCCTCTCCGGCGAACAGGCCCCCGACGCCTCGCTGATGGCCGCCTCCACCGTCCCCGTCGGCATCGCCGCCGAGGCCCACGCCTATCTCGCCCACGGCGGCCCGGCGAATCTGGAGCACCTCGCCCGCTTCCTCTCCGACACCGTGCTCCTCACCGGCCACGGCTTCGACGCCCCCGCTTCCGCCCCCACCTGGGGGCCCCTGGAGCGCGCCCCCCGGCCGGGCAGTGCCGGACCGGTGATCGCGGTGCTCTACTACCGCGCCCACCACATGAGCGGCAACACCGGCTTCGTCCACGCCCTCTGCGATGCCGTCGAGGAGGCGGGCGGCCGCCCGCTGCCGCTGTACGTGGCCTCCCTCCGGGCCCCCGAATCCGAGCTGATCGACGCGCTGCGGGCCGCCGACGCCGTCGTCACCACCGTCCTGGCGGCAGGCGGCACCCGGCCCGCCGAAGCCTCCGCGGGCGGCGACGACGAATCCTGGGACGCGGGCCCCCTGACCTCCCTCGACGTGCCCGTCCTCCAGGCCCTCTGCCTCACCGGCTCCCGCTCGGTCTGGGAGGAGAACGACGAAGGCGTCTCCCCGCTCGACGCCGCCAGCCAGATAGCCGTCCCCGAATTCGACGGCCGGCTGATCACGGTCCCCTTCTCCTTCAAGGAGATCGACGCCGACGGCCTCCCGGTGTACGTCGCCGACCCCGAGCGCGCCGCCCGCGTCGCCGGGATCGCCGTCCGCCACGCCCGCCTCCGCCATATCCCCGCAGCAGACAAGCGGATCGCGCTCGTCCTCTCCGCGTATCCCACCAAGCACTCCCGGATCGGGAACGCCGTCGGCCTCGACACCCCCGCCAGCGCCGTCGCCCTGCTGCGCCGGCTCCGCGACGAGGGCTACGACTTCGGCGGCGCCGAGATCCCCGGACTCGCCTCCGGCGACGGCGACGAACTGATCCGCGCGCTCATCGAGGCCGGCGGCCACGACCAGGACTGGCTGACCGAGGAGCAGCTCGCCCGCAACCCGGTCCGGATCCCCGCAGCCGACTACCGGCGCTGGTTCGCCGCCCTCCCCGAAGAGCTGCGCACGGCCGTCGAGGAACACTGGGGCCCCGCCCCGGGCGAGATGCTCGTCGACCGCAGCGCCAACCCCGACGGCGATATCGTCCTGGCCGCCCTGCGCTACGGCAATCTGCTGATCGTCATCCAGCCCCCGCGCGGCTTCGGCGAGAACCCCGTCGCCATCTACCACGACCCCGATCTGCCGCCGTCCCACCACTATCTGGCCGCTTACCGCTGGATGGCCGCCCCGGCCGCCGACGGCGGCTTCGGCGCGGACGCCATGATCCACCTGGGCAAGCACGGCAATCTGGAGTGGCTGCCCGGCAAGAACGCCGGACTCTCCGCCGCCTGCGGGCCCGACGCCGCACTCGGCGATCTGCCGCTGGTCTACCCCTTCCTGGTCAACGACCCCGGCGAGGGCACCCAGGCCAAGCGCCGTGCCCACGCCACCCTCGTCGACCATCTCGTCCCGCCGATGGCCCGCGCCGACTCCTACGGCGATATCGCCCGGCTGGAACAGCTCCTCGACGAATACGCCCAGATCTCGTCGATGGACCCGGCGAAGCTCCCCGCCATCCGCGCCCAGATCTGGACCCTCATCCAGGCCGCCCGGCTCGACCACGACCTCGGTCTGGCGAACCGCCCCGACGACGACGGCTTCGACGATTTCCTCCTCCATGTCGACGGCTGGCTGTGCGAGGTCAAGGACGCCCAGATCCGCGACGGACTGCATGTCCTGGGCGCCGCGCCCACCGGGAACGACCGGGTCAACCTGGTCCTCGCCATTCTGCGCGCCCGCCAGATCTGGGGCGGCACCACCGCGCTGCCCGGACTCCGCGAGGCCCTCGGCCTCGACGAGTCCGCCGCCACCCGCACCACGGCCGACGCGGCCGAGGAACAGGCCCGCGCCCTGGTCCAGGCGATGGACGACGCGGGCTGGGACCCGGCGGCCGTACCGGCGGAGCACGGCGAGCAGGTCGCCGCAGTCCTGGACTTCGCCGCCCGCGAGGTCGTGCCCCGGCTGGCGGCCACCACCGCCGAACTCGACCACACCGTCCACGCCCTGAACGGCGGCTTCGTGCCCGCCGGCCCCTCGGGCTCGCCCCTGCGCGGACTGGTCAACACCCTGCCGACCGGCCGCAACTTCTACTCGGTCGACCCCAAGGCCGTCCCCTCCCGGCTGGCCTGGGAGACCGGACAGGCCCTCGCAGACTCCCTCCTGGCGCGCTACCGCGCCGACAACGGCGACTGGCCCACCTCCGTCGGCCTCTCCCTCTGGGGCACCAGCGCCATGCGCACCGCGGGCGACGATGTCGCGGAGGCCCTCGCCCTGCTCGGTGTCCGCCCCGTCTGGGACGACGCCTCGCGCCGGGTCACGGGCCTGGAACCGGTCCCGTACGAAGAACTGGGCCGCCCCCGGATCGACGTCACCCTGCGGATCTCCGGCTTCTTCCGCGACGCCTTCCCGCATACCGTCGGCCTCCTCGACGACGCCGTACGCCTGGTGGCCGGGCTCGACGAACCCGACGAAGCCAACTACGTACGCGCCCATGTCCGGGCCGATCTGGCCGGCCACGGCGACGAACGCCGCGCCACCACCCGGATCTTCGGCTCCCGCCCCGGTACCTACGGCGCCGGACTGCTCCAGCTCATCGACTCCAGGGACTGGCGCACCGACGCCGACCTCGCGGAGGTCTACACGGTCTGGGGCGGCTACGCCTACGGCCGCGGTCTCGACGGCAGGGCCGCCCGCGACGAGATGGAGACGGCGTACCGGCGGATCGCGGTCGCGGCGAAGAACACCGACACCCGCGAACACGACATCGCCGACTCCGACGACTACTTCCAGTACCACGGCGGCATGGTGGCCACGGTCCGCGCCCTGCGCGGCACCGCCCCCGAGGCGTACATCGGCGACTCGACCCGCCCCGAGACGGTCCGCACCCGCACTCTGGTGGAGGAGGTGTCCCGGGTCTTCCGCGCCCGCGTCGTCAACCCCCGGTGGATCGAAGCGATGCGCCGCCACGGCTACAAGGGTGCCTTCGAACTCGCCGCCACCGTCGACTACCTCTTCGGCTACGACGCCACCACAGGGGTCGTGGCGGACTGGATGTACGACAAGCTCACCGAGGAGTACGTCCTGGACCCGGTCAACCGGGACTTCCTCCAGCAGGCCAACCCCTGGGCCCTGCACGGGATCGCCGAACGGCTGCTGGAGGCGGAGTCGCGCGGTATGTGGGAGAAGCCGGATCCGGCGGTGCTTGAGGCGCTGCGCCAGGTCTATCTGGAGACGGAGGGGGAGCTGGAGGGCGAGGACTGACGTTCCCGCACCCGCGCGGGGACCGAGCCCCGGGGACCCGCTTCACCGGGCCCGCCCCGCCCCCCGGCGGGGCGGGCACCTCCCCGGACGAGCGGGCCTCCGGCCGCATTGCAGGCGGCCGGAGACCCGCTCTCAGATCGCCGGGTTCACGCCTCCGTCACCCGGACCGCCGCCCTCCCGGACCCGACGGCCGGCGGGGCTTCCGGGCTGCGGGGTCCGTTCACGCCTCGGGCCGCCAGTCGAACGGGAAGTGCTTGCTCGACCCGCCGCGGTACTCGGCGGAGAAGTCGAAGCCCTCGGCGCGGTCGTCGTCCACCACACCCCAGGTCGCGATCTGCCCCGGTCCCACCTCCGCCCCCGGGGCGTTGATCAGCTGCACCCGGCGGTTCGGGTCGGCGGTGGGCCCGGTCAGCGCGACGGCACCCACGCTCACCCGGTCGGAGACGGTCGCGCGCCAGTACGCGAGGTCGTCCGCGGCATCCCAGCGGATCGGGGCGTACTTCACATCACGGACCTCGGTGATCAGCGAGCCGAACTTGCCCGGCCAGCCGCCGACATTGCCGCGGAAGATCTCCTCCAGCGCGTCGCGCTGCTCCTGCGTCCCCTTCGCGTCGATGTAGAACATCGCCGTCATGGTGGCGTCGGGGTCGTCCACCCACATGTTCCCGTGGAACTCTCCGAGCGCCACGATGCCCAGGCCGTCCAGGCGCACCTCGCCGAAGTGCCCCTCGTGGATCTGCCAGACGAGCGTGAACCGGCAGGTGCCGCCGGTCGGAGCCTGCGCGAAGGTGCAGGGACAGGGCATCGAACAGCTGCAGACGTCGAACCACTCGCCCTTGAGGTGCCAATTCGTTTCGCTCATCGACCTTCCCTCCATTGTGATACCCCGGTGGGGTATGCATAAGGGGAGGCTAGGCCGCTGCCGTCGACCTGTCAAATACCCGTAGGGGGTATGTAGTTGGCGGAAAATCCCCTTGCGTTGGACCCCGGTGCGGTGGGCCCCGGTGCGGAGGCCTTCCGGCACCGGCGGCCCACTCCGCCCGCCGGGACGACGAACGGCCCCTGGTCCTGGCCTGTCCGGCCGCCGCGGCCGCCGTGGCCGAGTGCGCGGCGTGACAACCCCGCCCGGTCGGTGCCCGACCGGCCGGAGGGCGGACCGGGGCCCGCGCCCCGCCCGCCGTACACCGAACGACACCGGCGCGCGGCGGGCTCACTCGTGCGCGGCGCCCGCCCCCGTACACGCACGGCGGTACTCACCCGGCGTCATGCCGTAGGCCGCCCGGAAGGACCGGCTGAACTCGGGTGCCGTCAGACACCAGCGGGCCGCGACGGTCCCGATGGAGTGACCCGCCCAGCGGGGGTCGGCGAGGTCGGCGCGGGCGTGTTCGAGGCGCTGCCGCCGGATCAGCGACCCGACGGTGGTGTCCTCGTTCCGGAAGATCCGGTGGAGATAGCCGGTGGAGATGTGGTGGGCCGCGGCGACGGCGGACGGCGACAGGGCGGGGTCGCCCAGGTTCTGCTGGATGAAGGCCCTGATCCGCAGGACGGTCGTGGCCCGGTTGATGTGCTCGGGCAGGGCCGCGCCGTGCTCCGCCCCCTGGGCCAGTACGGCGGCCACGAGGTCCGCCACGGCCGAACCGAGCCGCGGCCCGTCGGCGAGCCGGTACTCGGGGAGGTCCTGGACGACCTGCCGGAGGAGGCCCGACAGCAGGGAGCCCACGCCGTGGGAGTCCGGTACGGGTATCCCCACGGAGCGGTCCGCGAGCCGCCGGGGCAGCGGCAGTACGGCCTTGGGCACCTCGACCCCGATCATCAGGATCCGGCCCCGGGCCGCCCCGGAGCGGATCTCCACCGGGCGTGAGGAGTCGCTGGTGTGGAAGGTGCCGGGACCGGCCCGCAGCGTTCGGTCGCCCCAGTCGGCCACCCCCTCGCCGCGGAGCATCAGGGTCAGATGGTAGCTCTCCGGGTCCGACTGGCGGATGAGCTTCGGGGTCCGGCGGAAGACCACGGGCGGGAAGGCCGCGGGCCACACCGTCACATCCCCCAGCCCGATGACGCGTTGACGCGCCAGGAAGTCGTCCGAGCGTTCGCTGCTCAGGTCCATGGGCGCATGGGTGCGGCTCAGCAGATCGCGCCAGTGGGCGAAGCGGTCCGGCGGGGCGAGGTGGCCGTTCGAGTACATGGCCGTGGGCAGCGGCACGGGTGCGGGCGGGTTCGTCCAGGACACAGCGGGCTCCTCTCCGGGGCGGTACGGGGGCGCGGTACACCGGTGTCGGGTTCACTCTGGCGCAAGAAACGTGTCACCGGATGCCAATGACAGTACGGCCGGCCGCGGGCGACCCTGTGGACGACAGGGACGCGCCTCCGGCGCCCGCGGTCCGTCACGGTTTCACCGGCATCCGGTATCCGGCGACCTGGACCGGACCGGCGTGCCCAGGAACTGCGGAGGAGGCACCGTGACCACCGATGACCGGAGCAGGAAGAGAGACGGGTGCCCGCACCGGTCCGCTCGTACCGCTCGTACTCCGCGCGGTGGCGGTGGGCGCCGCCCCGGGCCGTGGGAGCCGGGCCGGGCCGGGCGCCCCGTCCGGGCCGCCCGGATCCCCGTGTCCCACCGCGGTCCGGCCGCCGCCGGAACGGGCGGGCCCGCCGTTCCGGCGGCGCATCCCTGGTCCGTGCGTATCCGTTCGTTCCGTATCGCCGTCCTGGCCCTGATGTCCGTCCTGCTCACGGTGGTCGCGGCGCCGCCCGCGGCCGCCGCGCCCGGAGTCTGCTCCGGGCAGGGGAACCACGAGGTCCGGGTCCCCGGGCGTACTTCTTCCCCCAGCGCACCGAGCAGCCCGTCGTCCGAGTGCCGGCCGGGGTGACCGACAGGACAACCACGGCCGGACGTCCGATACCCCTTGCGGACCGAAACCGTCCGCAACGCCCGCTACGGTGCAGGCATGGCCCCGAAGGCAACCACGCCCGCGCCCGTCCTCGACGACCGCGCCCTCAACCGTGCCGTCCTCGCACGGCAGTTGCTGCTGCTGCGCGTCCCCCGGTCCGAGGCCGGCGTCGAGCAGGCCGTCGCCCGGCTCGTCGGGCTTCAGGCACAGAACGTCAGGCCCCCGTACTACGCCCTCGCCGCCCGGCTCGCGGACTTCGCCCCTGCCGAGCTGTCGGAGCCGATGGCCGACCGCAGGATCGTCCGGATCGTCACCCTGCGCTCCACCCTCCACACCCACACCGCCGACGACGCGCTCGCCCTCCGCCCGCTGCTCCAGACCGGCGGCCCCGACCGTGAGCTGAGAGCGTTCCGCGCCCGCGGCGGGCTCGACGGGGTCGACCTCGACCGGCTCGGGGCGGTCGCCCGGGAGCTGGTCGAGGCCGAGCCGCGGACCATGAAGGAGCTGCGGGACGCGCTGCTCGCCCACTGGCCGGACGCCGACCCGCCGTCGCTGTCGGTCGCCGCCCGCTGCCTCCTGCCGCTGGTACAGGTCACCCCGCGCGGACTCTGGGGACGGAGCGGGCAGGTGAGACTGACGACGGTCACCCACTGGCTGGGGCGCGAGCCAGGACCGCCCGCCACCCTGGACGACACCGTGCTGCGCTATCTCGCGGCCTTCGGGCCCGCCTCCGTGAAGGACTTCCGGACCTGGTCGGGACTGACCGGGACCCGGGACGCCTTCGAGCGGCTCCGCCCCGGTCTCGCGGCCTTCCGCAGCGTGTACGGCGCCGAACTCTTCGACCTGCCCGAAGCGCCGCGCCCCGGCGCGGACACCCCGGCGCCGCCGCGCTTCCTCCCCGAGTACGACAATCTGCTGCTCTCGCACGCCGACCGGCGCCGCGTCGTCGCCGACGACCGCCACGCGGGCCTCACCCGGAAGGGCAACCACTCCTGGCCGGTCTTCCTCGTGGACGGTTTCCTCGCCGGGATCTGGCGTCTGGACGAGGACCCGGGGACCGGGACGGCGGCGCTGGTGATGGAGCCGTTCGGCGAACCGTCCGCGCGGCGGCGGGCGGAGCTGACCGAGGAGGCGGAGCGGACCCTCGCCCTGCTCGCCCCCGGCTCCGCCGCGTACGACGTCCGCTTCGGGACGGTACGCGGCTGAACCGGCCCCGCGGCCCGGCGGTCCGGCCACCGCCCCGGGCCGATGTCACAGGCCGATGTCCCGCGCCCTCAGATCCTCGTACGTCTCCCGCCGCACCAGCAGCCTGGCCCGTCCGTCCCGGACGGCGACCACCGGCGGGCGCCCCGCCGCGGGGCAGCCGGGCGCCGCCGGTACCCGGCAGGCCCCGGACCCGGGGAGCGCCAGCAGATCCCCGGGCCTTACGTCCTCAGGGAGTTCGACACCGTCCGCGAGTACGTCCCCCGGGCCGCCGGCACGGCCCACCACGGTCGCCGTCCGCATCGGCGCCGAGGACACCCGGCCGATCATCCGGACCGACGGCGCCGGGCCGGGGCCGTCGTCCCGGCCGCCGTCGACGGCGACCAGCGTCCGGCCGCCGGGCGTCCGCCCGATCGCCAGGACCCGGTGGAGCGCCACCCCGGCCGGTGCCACCAGCGAACGGCCCGGCTCGACGGTGATCCGCGGTACGGGGAGATCGGACTCGGCACAGGCCCGCAGCAGTTCGCCCTGGATACGGCGGGCGTACGCGCCCGGCGCCCGGGTGGCCCCGAAGCCGCCGCCGAGGACCAGCTCCGGCAGGGCGACGCCGCTCCGCTCCCGGATCCGTGCCAGCAGGGCCACCAGCCGGTGTACGGCCCGCGCGTACGGCTCCGGGGACAGGGACGCGGCCCCCGAACCCGGCTCGCAGTGGAGGCCGACCAGGTGCAGACCGGGCTGCCCCAGCACCCGGGCCGCGGCGTCCTCCGCCTCCCCGCCCGCCGCCGATACTCCGAACTCCCCCTCCGCCCCGGCCCCCGGCCGTACCCGGATCAGTACCTGCTGCGGCTCAGGCCCCGGGACCTGCGACGCCATCCGGGCGATCTCGCACGGCGAGTCGATGACGATCCGGCCCACCCCGAGCCGTAGCGCGGTCCGCAGATCCCGCGGCGACTTCGCGGCGCCGTGCAGCACCATCCGGTCAGCGGGAAATCCGCGGGAGGCCGCCAGCTCCAGCTCTTCCGCGGAGCGTACGGCCAGACCGAGGCCCTCATCGGCCATCCAGTCCACCACCGCCCGGCAGAGGAACGCCTCCGCCGCATAGACCACCTCGGCGTCCGGCAGCGCCCGCCGCCAGGCCCTGGCCCTGCCCCGTACCTCCTCCTCGTCCAGTACCCGGACGGGCGTGCCGTACCGCTCGGCGAGCCCGGTCAGCGGCACACCCGCCAGGGCGATGTCCCCGCCGGGGCGGGCCACGGCCGACGCGGGCCACACCGGGGGACCGGCGAACTCGGGGAACGACACGGGCGCGGACACCGGTATCGCGGGTACCGCCGTCATCCGTACACCTCCGGAAGGGACAAGGGACAAGGGACAGGGGACAAGGGACAGGCAGGGGAGCACGAGGGAAGAGAAAGGGGGGTGCCGTCAGTCGGAGAGCGGGTGCACCAGGGCCGGTACCGGCCGCGGCAGCCCCGCCGGGGCGTGGTCCGGGGCGTGGCGCCTGGCGCAGGGCTGCGCCGTGTCCGAGGGCCGGGACACACCGGGGAAGGGGGCCGTGAACTGGGGATCGACCGTCACCAGGGCCACCCCGAGGGGCGCCGCCAGACCGCGCAGCGCCGGTTCCGCGAGCCTGATCCACCGGGCCTCCGGCCCCAGTGCGGCGGCGAGCCGCTCAGGGCTGGTGAACCCGACGGCCGTGCGCACGCCGACCGGGGTGCGCATGAAACGCAGCTGATGTCCTCCGGCGGAGCCGATCCTGACGGGTACGTACAGGGGCCCCGCCGGGCGGCGTTCGTCGGGGTCCGCGCCGTCGCCGGACGCGGTGGTCTCGGGGGTGAGCGTGATCATGGTGTGCGATCCTCCGGAAAAGGTGTCTCGGCCACCGAAGCTATGCCCGTAACGGGACGGTACGGACGGTCCATGACGCGTCGCTGACCTTCCGGGGGCGACTTTTGACGCCTTCCTGGCGCGGGACGGGCCCGGACGGTCCGTCGAACGAGCCGGGGCGCGGGGCGCCGGGGAGCCCGTACGGCTCCCTGCTTGTTACCGTCTGGGTATGCCGGACCGATTCCTCGCCCCCGCGGACCTGACCGCCCTGCCCCGTGCGGAGTTCGCCTTCCCCGGCCCGCTGCGCGACCGGCTCGTCGCCGCGATCCTCGACGGTGCCAAGACCGCCACCACGGGCCTGCTGGCCGAGTACGAGCGGGAGGACGAGCCGCTGCCCGCGGCCGGGGAGCTGTCGGTGGTGGTCGACTCCGAGGACTGCCCCGTCGCCGTCATCGAGGTGACCGGGGTCCGGGTCGTCCCCCTGGGCGAGGTCGACCTCGGCCATATCGTCGCGGAGGGCGAAGGCGACCCCACGATCGGGCAGTGGCGGACCGCCCACGAACACTTCTGGCACAGCGACACCA
This sequence comes from Streptomyces sp. NPDC094448, assembly GCF_044763775.1. Taxonomy (NCBI): domain Bacteria; kingdom Bacillati; phylum Actinomycetota; class Actinomycetes; order Kitasatosporales; family Streptomycetaceae; genus Streptomyces; species Streptomyces sp. NPDC094448. The sequence continues at coordinate 530,190 of NZ_JBIWGU010000001.1, forward strand.
TGCGCACGGCCCTGGGAGACCCGGACTTCACGGTGGACGACACCACGCGGACGGTGCTGGAGCGTTTCCAGGTGATCGCCGACCTCCGTCCGGCGGCGGCCTTACCGGAGTGACAGCGTGCGGCCTTACCCGAGTAACAGCGTTACGGGGCGGGGCTGTTCGCGGGTCGATGGATGCGGGACGTGCCGGGACGGCCTTCCGTCCGGGGGCCGGGCCCGCCCGACGGGACCGCGGCCCTCACCGGCTACGGCAGCAGGCCCGCCCTGCGCGCCGCCACCACCGCCTCCAGCCGGGTGTGCGCGCCGAGTTTCCGCATCGCGCCGCGGAGGTAGCCCTTCACCGTCTCCGGGCGCAGCCCCAGCCGCTCCGCGGTCGCCCCGTTCGTCGCTCCCGATGCGACACAGGCGAGAACGTCCAGTTCCCGGGGGGCCAGCGCCGGCCGTGCCGGTGCCTGCGCCTGTGCCGGGGTGCCCGGGGGGACGGTCGCGCCGGACAGCCGGCCGCAGACCCCGAGGATCGTGTCCCGCAGCACCGGATCCGTCACCTGCGCCGCCAGGGCCCGCAGCTCCGTGTGGATCTGGCGGACCTCCTCCCAGCAGCCGCTGTCCGCGACCGGCTCCCGGGCGGACGCGAGGAGCACCTGCACCTCGTCCCGGACGACCAGGGCCTGTTCCACGTCCCGCGCCGCGGCCACCGCCGCGTCGAAGACCCGGTCCCCCAGGATGACGGGCCGGCGCAGCGCCCCGTACAGCACGCCCCGCACCCGGCGGCGCACGACGACCGGCACCGCCAGCACCGACCGCAGGCCCTCCGCCGAGACCGCCGCGTCGTACTCGTGGCTGATATGCCGGGACTCCTGGTAGTCCGTGACCGCGCAGGGCCGGGAGAGCGCGATGGACTTTCCGCCGAGACCGCTGCCCGCCGAGATGCCGAGTCCGTGCAGTGCGGCCGTCTGCGCCCCGCTGACCTGCCCGATGCGCAATCGGTGGGGGTCGTTCAGCATTCCGCCGAACACCACGGGCAATCCGCTGGTGCGGCGCAGTCGCACCAGCGCCGCCTGCATTTCCACCGACTCGGCCGGATCCGGCATGGCCCTGCTTCCCTCAAGACTCGCCTCGCGTCACCACCCCCGATCGGGGGTGGTGAGACCTACATCACTGATTACACGATGCTACTGAGTGGTGCGGCAAGGAGGAGGTCACATGGTGACAGGCAGCGCGACGCAGGAGTTCCGGGCGGCCCGGGACTTCCTGCTGCGGCACCGGGAGGACTACCGGAGCGCGTACGACGGCTTCGTCTGGCCGCGGCCGGAGCACTTCAACTGGGCGCTCGACTGGTTCGACACCATCGCCGACGGCAACGACCGCACCGCGCTCCACCTCGTCGACGAGGACGGCACCGAAACCCGGCTGAGCTTCACCGAACTGTCGCGGCGCTCCGACCGGGTCGCCAACTGGCTGCGTGAGCGGGGCGTCCGGGCCGGACACCGGGTGCTGGTGATGCTCGGCAACCAGGTCGAACTCTGGGAGACCGCGCTCGCCGCGATGAAACTGAGGGCCGTCGTCGTCCCCGCCACCCCGCTGCTGGGCCCGGTCGATCTGCGGGACCGCGTCCGGCGCGGACGGGTCTCCCATGTCCTCGTCCGCTCCGAGGACGTCCCCAAGTTCGCCGAGGTGTCGGGGGACTACACCCGGATCGCGGTCGGCGAACCGGTGCGGGGCTGGCTGCCGTACGACGACGCCTACGGCGCCGGGACGGGGTTCGCGCCCGACGGTCCCACCCGTTCGGACGACCCCCTGATGCTCTATTTCACCTCCGGTACCACCGCTCGCCCCAAACTCGTCGAGCACACCCACACCTCGTACCCCATCGGGCATCTGGCGACGATGTACTGGATCGGGCTGCGCCCCGGCGATGTGCATCTCAATATCTCGTCCCCCGGCTGGGCGAAGCACGCCTGGTCGAACCTCTTCGCCCCGTGGAACGCGGAGGCGACCGTCTTCGTCCACACCTACCGGCGGTTCGACGCGGCCCGGCTGATGGGCGAGATGAACCGGGTGGGCGTCACCAGTTTCTGTGCCCCGCCCACGGTCTGGCGGATGCTCATCCAGGCCGATCTGAAGCTGCTGCGGAATCCGCCCCGTGAGGTGGTCGCGGCCGGAGAGCCGCTCAACCCCGAGGTCATCGAAGTCGTACGGCGGGAGTGGGGGGTCACCGTCCGGGACGGTTTCGGGCAGACGGAGACCGCGGTCCAGGTCGCCAACAGCCCCGGGCAGTTGCTGAAGGCGGGGTCCATGGGGCGGCCGAGCCCCGGCTACCGGGTCGAACTGCTCGACCCGCTGACCGGCAGGCCCGGCGCCCGGGAGGGCGAGATCGCCCTCGACCTGTCGGCCCGTCCGGTGGGCCTGATGAAGGGCTACCACGGCGATCCGCGGCGCACCGCCGACGCCACGGCCGGCGGCTACTACCGCACCGGGGACATCGGAGCCCGGGACGCCGACGGCTACATCACCTACGTCGGCCGTTCCGACGATGTCTTCAAGGCCTCGGACTACAAGATCTCCCCCTTCGAGCTGGAGAGCGCGCTGCTGGAGCACGAGGCAGTGGCGGAGGCGGCGGTGGTGCCCGCGCCCGATCCGGTGCGGCTCGCCGTGCCCAAGGCGTACATCGTCCTCACGGAGGGCTGGGAGCCGGGTCCCGAGACCGCGAAGGAGCTGTTCCGGCACGCGCGCTCGGTCCTCGCCCCGTACAAACGCGTCCGGCGTATCGAGTTCGCCGAACTGCCCAAGACCGTCTCCGGCAAGATCCGCCGGATCGAACTGCGCGAACGGACCGCCACCGGCGCCGTCACCACCGAGTACGACGAGGAGGACTACCGATGACCGTGACACAGGACCGGCCGGCGACGGCCGGGCCGGGCGAGGGGACGGGGCTTTCGTACGACCACGGAACCGGTGGCGGACCGCTCATCGGTGACACCATCGGCCGCAATCTCGACCGGGCGGTCGCCGCCTTCCCGGAGCGGGAGGCGCTGGTCGACGTGGTGTCGGGGCGGCGGTGGACGTACGCGGAGTTCGGCGCGGACGTCGACCGGCTCGCCCGCGCGCTGCTCGGCCACGGCATCGCCCGGGGCGACCGCGTCGGCATCTGGGCGGTCAACTGCCCCGAGTGGGTGCTGGTGCAGTACGCCACCGCCCGGATCGGCGCGATCATGGTCAATATCAACCCCGCCTACCGGTCGCATGAACTCGCCTACGTCCTGCGGCAGGCGGGGATCTCGGTGCTCTGCGCCTCGCAGCGGCACAAGACCAGCGACTACCGCGCCCTGGTGGACGAGGTCCGCGGCGACTGCCCCGGGCTGCGGTCCGTCCACTACATCGGGGACGCCTCCTGGGACGCGCTGCTGGCCGCGGGCGCAGGGGTGAGCGACGCGGCGCTCGCCGCCCGCGAGGCCGCTCTGTCGTGCGACGATCCGGTCAACATCCAGTACACCTCCGGTACCACCGGCTTCCCCAAGGGCGCCACCCTCTCCCACCACAACATCCTCAACAACGGCTGGTTCGTGGGGGAGAGCCTCGGCTACGCGGAGACCGACCGGATATGCATACCGGTGCCCTTCTACCACTGCTTCGGCATGGTCATGGGCAATCTGGCCGCCACCTCCCACGGCGCGTGCATGGTGATCCCCGCGCCGTCCTTCGACCCCGGCGCCACGCTGGCGGCCGTCGCCGCCGAACGCTGTACGTCGCTGTACGGGGTCCCGACGATGTTCATCGCGGAACTCGACCACCCCGGCTTCGCCGGCCACGACCTGTCGTCCCTGCGCACCGGCATCATGGCGGGATCACCCTGCCCGGTCGAGGTGATGGAACGGGTCGTCGCCGAGATGAACATGGCCGGGGTCGCCATCTGTTACGGGATGACGGAGACCTCGCCGGTCTCCACCCAGACCCGCCGCGACGACGACCTCGAATGCCGCACCGGCACCGTGGGCCGCGCCCTGCCGCATATCGAGGTGAAGATCGTGGACCCGCTGAGCGGGGTGACCCTGCCGCGGGGCGAGGCGGGGGAGCTGTGCACCCGCGGCTACAGCGTGATGCTGGGCTACTGGGGCGAACCGGAGCGCACCGCCGAGGTGATCGACCCCGGGCGGTGGATGCACACCGGCGATCTGGCCGTGATGCGGCCCGACGGTTTCGTCCAGATCGTCGGCCGGATCAAAGACATGATCATCCGGGGTGGGGAGAACGTCTATCCGCGGGAGGTCGAGGAGTTCCTCCACCGGCATCCGCAGATAGCGGATGTGCAGGTGGTGGGGGTGCCCGATCCGCGGTACGGGGAGGAGGTCCTCGCCTGTGTGGTCCCCCGGGACCCGGCGGACCCGCCGACCCTGGACACCGTTGCGGCCTTCTGCGACCAGCGGCTCGCCCACTACAAGATCCCGCGCAGGCTGGAGATCGTCGACGCCTTCCCGATGACGGTGAGCGGGAAGGTCCGGAAGGTGGAACTCCGGGAGCGGTACGGGGCGGGCTGACACCCGTCCGGACGCCGGGGGCCGGTAGCGGTGTGTCCGTCTCCCGGGGCGCGGCAGTACCGGCGGGCCGTGCTCCGGGCGGGCCCGGAGCGCCGTCAGCGCGGGTCGTCCCGCGGCAGGTCGCGGCGCATGCAGACCCGCGGCCAGCGGTCCAGACCGTGTTCCTTCTCCGTGCGCCGGATCTCCCGCAGCCCGTCGGTGAGATCCGGCTCGGCCAGCTCCCGGAAGCCGATCCGGGTGTAGTACGGGGCGTTCCACGGCACTTCGGCGAAGGTCGTCAGGGTGAGCCCGGTCAGGCCGCCGGCCGCCGCCCGCTCCCCGAGGTGGTCGATCAGGGCCCGGCCCAGCCCCCGGTGCGCGGCGTCCGGGTGGACCGACACCTGCTCGACATGGGCGGCCCCGTCGACGCTGTCGTGGATCAGATAGGCGAGCGGCCGGTCGTCGCCGTCGACGGCGACCCAGGCGCGGCCGGCCGCGCGATAACGCTCCAGGACGGCCGTCGCGGGCGGTTCGTCGTCCGCGATCTCCACCATTCCCAGCTCCCGGAACGGCTCACCGGCGGCCCGCTCGATGTCCTGGAGGCGGGGCAGATCGGCGGCCTCGGCCCGTCGTATGCGCATAGGCGACAGTATCCACCGGCAGACCTCCGGGCGGCCCCGCCGGGGGTGTTCCCGGTCCGCCCCGGTGCCGGGCGGGCGTCAGGACGGGCCGGCCGCGGCGAGCCGCCGGGCCGGGCCGTTCACCGGCTGTGGTTCGCCCGCGAGGTCCACCACGAAGAGCGGTATCCCGAGGTCGTCCGCTCGGGCCAGGGCCTCATCGGTGTATCCGGCCAGGGCGAAGTAGACCGGGGTCGCCGCCGCGGTCAGCCCGTTGAGCCAGAGGCATTCGACATCGCGCAGCGTCGTACGGAGTGTGGACGGTTCGACCTGGGCGACGACGCCTCGGCCGCGGAGATCGGTACCCGCCGGGAGGCGCGGCCCGGCGGGGGACCCGGAGCGCGGCTCGGGCTGGTGCACCACCTGCGGGACCACATCGCCGAAGCCCAGCCAGGACAGATACCGTGCGGCCGTCTCGACCGCGTCCCGGGCGGTACGGATCGGGACCGGGCGGAACACGGGGTGTGCGTCGACGTCCCCGGAGCGGGGCGCGGGCACCCGCTCGCCCTGATCCGTCGCGGTGGCCGCATCGGCCTGATCCGTCCCGGTGGCGCCGGGCCGCGTCCCGGTGGTGGCGGGCTGCGGCCGGTCCAGGTCCTCGGGCGGTGCGTCCGCGGTCCGTACGGCGGGCCGGAGCAGTGTCCCGCAGGGGCAGCCCACTTCGGGCCTGGGCCAGTGGTTCTCCTCGCCGCACTCCCCGCAGCGGACGGCCACCCACTCCTCGTCCCAGACCCGGCGGTGCAGCACCGCGGCTTCGGCGGTGGCCAGCAGCGGAACGGCCACCGGGGTGCCGCAGGGGCAGGGGTAGCGGGGGGAGCTGTAGCGGTGGTCCCGATGGCAGTCGGGGCAGCGCACTCGGACCGGCTCGGCCGCCGTCATGGTGTCCCCCTCCTCCGCACCCGTACGTCCGCGCGGCGCGGGTACGGGCCCCGCCGCGGTCGGCAGTCGTGGCGCCGGTCACGGTACTGGTCGTTCGGTCGGGTCCATGGTCCCGCACCCGGGAGCCACCGCGGGAGCCCGCCCGGCCGTCCCTTGACGCTGTCCGGACCGCCTTCTACATTGATTTCGTATAACAGAATTCAACTTTCGCATCGTGGAAATCGTCGAGCCTGGGTGGCGGAGGCTCCGCGGTGGGGTCCGAGCAGAAATGAGGGCGCAGATGCCTCGTATGACCGCTGCCCGCGCGGCAGTCGAGATCCTCAAGCGGGAGGGCGTCACCCAGGCCTTCGGTGTGCCGGGGGCCGCGATCAACCCCTTCTACAAGGCGCTGAAGGAGGGCGGCGGCATCAACCACACCCTCGCCCGCCATGTCGAAGGCGCCTCCCATATGGCCGAGGGCTACACCAGGACCCGGCCCGGGAACATCGGGGTGTGCATCGGGACGTCGGGACCGGCCGGCACCGACATGATCACCGGGCTGTACTCGGCCATCGGGGACTCCGTGCCGATCCTCTGCATCACCGGCCAGGCGCCCACCGCGGTGATGCACAAGGAGGACTTCCAGGCCGTCGACATCGCCGCGATCGCCCGGCCCGTCACCAAGGCCGCCACCACGGTCATGGAGGCCGCGCAGGTGCCCGGCGTCTTCCAGCAGGCGTTCCATCTGATGCGCTCGGGCCGGCCCGGCCCGGTCCTGATCGACCTGCCGCTGGACGTCCAGCAGACCGAGATCGAGTTCGACCCGGAGACCTACGCCCCGCTGCCGGTCCACCGGCCCGCCGCCACCCGGGCCCAGGCCGCCAAGGCGCTGGCGATGCTGCTGGCGGCCGAGCGGCCGCTGATCGTGGCGGGCGGCGGGGTGATCAACGCCGACGCGTCCGCGCTGCTGGTGGAGTTCGCCGAGCTGACCGGGGTGCCGGTCGTCCCGACGCTGATGGGCTGGGGCACGATCCCCGACGACCACGACCTCAACGCGGGCATGGTGGGCCTCCAGACCTCCCACCGCTACGGCAACGCCACCTTCCTGGAGTCCGACTTCGTCCTCGGCATCGGCAACCGCTGGGCCAACCGCCACACCGGCGGGCTGGACGTCTACACCCGCGGCCGGACCTTCGTCCACGTCGATATCGAACCCACCCAGATCGGCCGGATCTTCGCCCCGGACTACGGAATCGTCTCCGATGCCCGCGCCGCGCTCACCCTCTTCGTGGAGCTGGCCCGTGAGCACCGGGACGCGGGCACCCTGCCCGACCGCTCCGACTGGGCGGCAGCCGCCCGGCGGCGCAAGGCCACCCTCCAGCGGCGCACCCACTTCGACGATGTGCCGATGAAACCGCAGCGGGTCTACGAGGAGATGAACCGCGCCTTCGGACCCGAGACGCGGTACGTGACCACGATCGGCCTCTCCCAGATCGCGGGCGCCCAGCTGCTCCATGTCTACCGGCCGCGCCATTGGATCAACTGCGGCCAGGCCGGTCCGCTGGGCTGGACCATCCCGGCCGCCCTCGGTGTCGCCACCGCCGACCCGGAGGCGTCCGTCGTCGCGCTCTCCGGCGACTACGACTTCCAGTTCATGCTGGAGGAGCTGGCGGTCGGCGCCCAGCACCGCATCCCGTACGTCCATGTCCTGGTCAACAACGCCTATCTCGGACTGATCCGGCAGGCCCAGCGGAATCTGGACATCGACTTCCAGGTCAATCTGGAGTTCGAGAACATCAACTCGCCCGAGCTGGGCGTCTACGGCGTCGACCATGTCAAGGTCGTCGAGGGCCTGGGCTGCAAGGCGCTCCGCGTCACCGAACCGGACGCGCTGCTGCCCGCGTTCGAGGAGGCGAAGAAGCTGGCGGCCGAGTACCGGGTGCCGGTGGTCGTGGAGGCGATCCTGGAGCGGGTCACCAATATCTCGATGGGCGTGCAGATCGACGCGGTCAACGAGTGGGAGCCGCCGGCGACGGAGCCGGCCCACGCCCCGACCTCGGTGCTGCCGCTGGAGATCTGACCGGCGACCGGCCCGCGCCCCCGGCCCCGGAACGCTCCGGGCGCCGGGGGCGCGGTCGTGTCCCGCTCCCGGACCGGCGGTACGCCGAGGGGCCCGCACTCCTGTGTGGAGTGCGGGCCCCTCGGCGTACCGGAAAGACGGAAGGGACCGCGGCGGCCGGACGACCGGTCCGCGGCCGCGCCCCCCTCAGGCCGGGAGGTACCGCCGGCGGACCCGGACCACCGCACTGGTGTCGTACGGCGCACCGCGGTCCCGCCCCGGCCGTACGGACCACCCCTCAGGGGTCCGTACGGCGGGTTCGGGTGGGCCGCCCGGGGCACGGCCTGGGTGTGCGCGCCCCGGGCGGGATCCATGGAGGGCATCCGGGCGGCGACGGCGCCTGGGCGCGACAGGACAGGTGTCGGCGCCGTCGCCGCCCGGAATTCCGGGCCCGGACCGGCGGAGCGGAACCGCCGGGCCGGGAAGGCCGGACCGGCGGCGTCGGGGCCGCCGGTCCGGACGGATCAGACCGGCTGTCCGGAGAGCCGTTCGACGGACCGCAGCAGGGCCGAGTGGTCGAGCCCGCCGTCGCCCTGGGCGCTCAGGGAGCCGATCAGCTGGGCCACGACGGCGCCGACCGGGAGCGCTGCGCCGACGGTACGGGCCGCGTCCGTGACGATCCCCATGTCCTTGTGGTGGAGGTCGATCCGGAAGCCGGGGCGGAAGTCCCGGGCGAGGAAGTTGTCCTTCTTACGGCTCAGCACGGTGGAACCGGCCAGTCCGCCGTTGAGGACGTCCAGCGCGGCGGCCAGATCGACCCCCGACTTCTCCAGGAAGACCACGGCCTCCGCACAGGCCTGGATATTGACGGCCACGATGAGCTGGTTGGCCGCCTTCACCGTCTGTCCGGCGCCGTGCGGACCGCACCGTACGACGGTCTTCCCCAGCGCCTCGAACAGCGGCAGCGCGCTGTCGAAGTCGGCCTGGTCCCCGCCGACCATGATGGACAGCACCGCCTCGACGGCCCCGGCCTCACCGCCGGAGACCGGCGCGTCCAGCGCCCGCAGCCCCTTCTCCCGCGCCGCGGCGGCCAGTTCGACCGAGGTGCGGGGGGTGATGGACGACATATCGATCAGCAGGGCGCCGGGCCGCGCGTTCGCCAGGATTCCGTCCGGACCGTAGGCGACCGCTTCGACCTGCGGGGACGCCGGGACCATGGTGATGACGACATCCGCGTCGCGGACGGCTTCCGCGACCGAGGCGGCCGCGGTGCCGCCGGCCGCGGTCAGCCGCTCCAGCTTGGCCTGCTCCAGCGTGTAGCCGGTGACCGCGTAGCCGGCCTTGAGCAGGTTCTCGGCCATGGGGGAGCCCATGATGCCGAGTCCTATCCAGGCCACCGAGGGCAGTGTGCTCATGAGGGTGTGCCTTTCTGGCAGCGGGACGGTGGTGCGTCCGGGGTACGGGGGCGGGGAAGGGGGCGGATACGGGTTCGGCGCCCGGGGGTACGGGCCGGGGCCGCGCCGCGGTCAGCGGGCGGCGCGGGCCTCCCGGGGCAGCCAGTCGAAGCTCGCCGCGCTCGGCCCGTCGCCCGGCTTGTACTCCAGGCCGATCCAGCCGTCGTATCCGGCGGCCGCCAGCCGGTCCAGCAACTGCTCCAGGGGGAGCGAACCCGTCCCCGGGGCACCCCGGCCCGGATGGTCCGCGATCTGCACATGGCCGATGCAGCCCGCGTACGCGTCGATCGCCGCGCCGACATCCTCGCCGTTCATCGACAGGTGGTACGCGTCGAGAAGGAACTTCGCGTTCGCCAGGCCCGTCGCGGCATTCACCTTGTCGGCGACCTCGACCGCCGCAGCGGCGGTGACCAGCGGATAGTCCGGGGACTCCGGCCGGTTGAGGGTTTCGACCAGCAGGGTCGCGCCGATCCCGTCGGCGGCTCGGGCCGCCGATGCCAGATTCTCCAGGGCCAGGGCGTCCTGGACCGAGGCGTCGACGCCGGGCACCCGGTTCCCGTACAGCGCGTTGAGCGCCCGGCAGCCCACGGAGGCGGCGAAACCGGCGGCAACCTCCACATTGGCGCGGAAACGCGCGGACTCGTCGCCGGGGACGGAGAGCGCGCCCCGGTCCGGGCCCGGGAGCTGTCCGGCGTAGAAGTTCAGCCCCACGAGCCGGGTGCCCGCCTCGTCGAGCGCCCGCTTCAGCGCATCGAGTTCGGCGGCGGGCGGAGTCGGACTGCCGGGCCACGGCCACCACAGCTCGACCGCCGTGAAACCGGCGGCCGCGGCCGCCGCGGGACGGTCGAGGAGCGGGAGTTCGGTGAAGAGGATCGACAGGTTCACATCGAATCGGTGGCCGGAGTAGCCCATCAGGCGCCGCGCCCCTTCCGTAATGTGGAAGTAAGTTTCTGCTCAATGGAAGCGTGCTGGTGGTGCCCGGGGCTTGTCAAGGGGGTGCGCACCTCCGGCCCGCACGGGCCACCGCGGTCGGCTAGGGTCGGCTCGCGGTGGCGGGACGGGCCGGGCCGCACGTCAGGGCAGGTGCGGCGGTGTGGGGAGAGTGCGCGGAATGCGGCTGAGAGTGGAATTCACGACCGAACCCTTCGATCTGGACGAAGCGCCCCCGCACGCCGTGGTCGCCAGGGAGGTGGTCCTCGGTGCCGAACTGGACGCCGTGGACGTCGGTCCCTTCGGCAATACGGCGGAGGGGCCGGCCGAAGCGGTGCTCGGGGCCGTGGACGCCCTGCTGCGCCGCTCGCTGGAGGCCGGTGCGACGCGGATATCCCTCCAGGTGAACGTGGTGCCGGGGGAGGGGCGGTGAAGCGGCGGCCCGAGCCGCGGCCGCCCGCGGGGGCATCGGAGGCGCCCGGCGGCGCGGCCGCCTCGGACGCTTCGGACGCCGCGGATGTGGAGCATCCGCTGGCGCGGGCCGTCGGACCGCTCGTCGACGCCATGGGCGCCGAACTGGTCCGCCCCGAACTGGCCGGGCCCGACGATGTGGTGCTGGCCTGGGAGGGGCGCGAGGTGCTCGCCGTCAGGCTGCCGCAGCTCTCCGACTCCCTCGACCGCATCCTGGCCGCGCTGGAGCGCACTCACGGCATGCCGCTCGCCCGGCTCGACCGCAAGGAGAAGCAGCGGGTGGTACGGAACCTGGAGGCGCGCGGAGCCTTCGCCGTCCGCCACGGCGTGGAGACCGTCGCGGGGGCGCTCGGGGTCAGCCGCTTCACCGTCTACAACTACCTCAACAGGGAGAACGCTGCCGAAGGCGGCTGATCCTGGCCCGGAAAAGCAGTGCGCCCCGGCCGCCGTCCGGCTCTCCGGACGGCGGCCGGGGTGTGCGCCGGAGCGGTGGGCGCACGGCGAACGAACTTTTCAACAAACTGTTGACCTTCCGTGGTGGAGCGCGTTAGCTATGCGCAGCCCGACCAGAAATTGCTGCGAGCAAGAGCACGGAGGTACCCGTGACATCGAGTCCACAGCGCCTTCCGGAGCCCGGCGGAGCGACCGGCTCCGCGGGCGGAGCCGTGCATGTTCCCGAGGGCCTCAGCCGGTTCAACTCCGCTTCCGAGCAGGCGGCGAGCGCCGCGCTCCACGAGGTGTGCGCCGCACGGGCCTGGGGCGGCGCGGTGCTCGCCCGCCGTCCGTACCCGACCGTCGGGGCACTGCTCGCCGCCGGTGACGCGGCCACGGCGGCACTGACGGCAGACGGTCTCGCCGAGGCGGTGGCGGGGCATCCGCCGATCGGCCGGCCCCGCCCCGGGGACCCGGTCTCGGCGCGCGAACAGCGCGGTATGGCCGGGGCGCCGGACGCCCTGAAGACCGAACTGCTGGAGCTGAACCTCGCCTACCAGGAGAAGTTCGGCCATGTCTTTCTGATCTGCGCCACCGGACGCACCGGGGAGGAACTGCGGGACGCGGCCCGGGACCGGATCGGCAACACACCGGAGCGGGAACGGGAGATCGTCCGCATGGAGCTGGCCGGAATCAACCGGATCCGGCTCGCCCGCCTCGTACAGCCGCAAGCGGACGCCTGACAGCAACCGACGTCCGACAGCAACCGGACGCCCCACAACACCGGCTCCTGACAGCAACCGGACGCCTCACCGCAGACCTGCGCCCGGCAGCAACTGGACCCCTGACCGCCGCCGACTGCGCGACCGCCACCGATCCGCCACCGATCCGCGCTCGCAGCCGGAGGCCGGCGGGAGCGGAAACATGCCCCGGGCCCGTACCGGAGGCATGACCGGAACGGACGCATGACCCGGCCCCGGCCGAGAGCGTTACCGGAGCGGGCCGGGCTCCCGCCCCGGACCGGCGGACGGGCGGTGCCCGCGGCGGCCACCGCCACTGCCACCGCCCGCCCGGCAGCCCCCCGCCCGTCGACGGCCTACCGGAATCTCCGAGGAAGCGAAGGCGTATGAGCACGCAGACCACCGCGTCGGTCTCCACCCACGTCCTGGACACCAGTGTCGGACGCCCCGCGGCGGGCGTCCCCGTCCGGCTCTCGGCCCGGTCCACCGGCCAGGGCCCGTGGACCGCGCTCGGCGCGTCGGCCACCGACGCCGACGGCCGCTGCAAGGACCTCCCGGCACCGCCGGAGGGCACCGTCCTCGTCCGCCTCGTCTTCGACACCGGGGCGTACTTCCAGACCGGCCGAGCCGAGTCGCAGCAACCCGCCCCGGCGCACCGGGCCGGCGGTCCGGGCCCGGTGTTCTTCCCCGAGGTGGCGATCGTCTTCGCCGTCGAGGCGGGCGAGCATTACCACGTACCGCTGCTGCTCAATCCGTTCGGCTACTCCGTCTACCGAGGGAGCTAGCAATATGCCCGCCATTCTCGGCCAGAACCAGTACGGCAAAGCGGAGAACCGCGTGGTGCGGATCGTCCGGGACGGCGACACCCACCACATCAAGGACCTCAGCGTCTCCATCGCCCTCAGCGGCGCCATGGACGAGGTCCACTACTCCGGCTCCAATACCGGCGTCCTGCCGACCGACACCACCAAGAACACGGTGTACGCGTTCGCCAAGGCGCACGGCATCGAGTCCGCCGAGCAGTTCGGCGTACATCTGGCCCGCCACTTCGTGACCTCCCAGGACGCCATCCACCGGGCCCGGATCCGGATCGAGGAGTACGCCTGGGAGCGGATCCCGCTCCCGGGCGCCGACACCCGCCCCGACCGTGCCGCGGAGACCGGGCACTCCTTCGTCCGCAAGGGACAGGAGACCCGGCTGGCCCAGATCACCTACGACGGCGACCACTGGCAGATCGTCTCCGGGCTCACCGGCCTGACCGTACTGAACTCCACCAACTCCGAATTCCGGGGGTACGTCAAGGACGAGTACACCACCCTCAAAGAGGCGTACGACCGGATCCTGGCCACCGACGTATCGGCTCGCTGGCGCCACAACTGGACCTCCGACGAGCAGCGGATGCCCGACTGGGAGCAGTCCTACGCCCGGATCAAGCAGCAGCTGCTGGAGGCCTTCGCCGAGAGCTACTCCCTCTCGCTGCAGCAGACGCTGTACCAGATGGGTTCGCGGGTGATCGACGGCCGGAGCGAGATCGACGAGATCCGCTTCTCGCTCCCGAACAACCACCACTTCCTGGTCGACCTCGAACCCTTCGGGCAGAAGAACGACAACGAGGTCTACTTCGCCGCCGACCGGCCCTACGGGCTGATCGAGGCGACCGTGCTGCGGGACGGCGCCGAGGCCGCCATTCCGGTGGATCTCACCAACCTCTGAAACGGGGCGAGCATGACGGTTACGCGCATCGTCATCGAGAACTGCGCCGTCGCCACGGTCGACGCGCACGACACCGAATACGCCGGCGGCCATCTCGTCGTCTCCGGCAACCGCATCGAGTCGGTGGGCCCGGGACCGGCTCCCGAAGGGCTCACCGGCACGGTCCGCCGGATCGACGGCACCGGCTGTCTCGCCACGCCCGGACTGGTCAACACCCACCACCACTTCTACCAGTGGCTCACCCGGGGACTGGCCACCGACCACAACCTCTTCGACTGGCTGGTCGCGCTCTATCCCACCTGGGCCCGGATCGACGAACCCATGGTCCGCGCCGCGGCGCAGGGTTCGCTGGCGATGATGGCCCTCGGCGGGGTCACCACGGCCATGGACCACCACTACGTCCATCCGCGCGGCGCCGGGGACCTCACCGGCGCCCTCGTCGGCGCCGCCCGCGAGTTGGGTGTCCGCTTCACCCTGGCCCGCGGCTCCATGGACCGGGGTGCCTCGGACGGCGGGCTGCCGCCCGATTTCGCCGTGGAGACCCTGGACGCCGCCCTGACCGCCACCGAGGAGGCGATCGACACCCACCACGATCCGGCTCCGGACGCGATGACCAGGATCGCCGTCGCCCCCTGCTCACCGTTCTCCGTCTCCACCGAACTGATGCGGCAGGGCGCCGAACTCGCCCGCCGGAAGGGGGTGCGGCTGCATACGCACGGTTCGGAGACCCTGGAGGAGGAACGATTCTGCAAGGAGCTGTTCGGGATGGGGCCCACCGACTACTTCGCCTCGACCGGGTGGCTCGGCGAGGACGTGTGGATGGCCCACTGCGTCCATATGGACGACGCGGACATCGCCGCCTTCGCCCGTACCGGCACGGGAGTGGCGCACTGCCCCTCCTCCAACGCCCGGCTCGGCGCCGGAATCGCCCGGATCCCGGACATGCTGGCCGCGAAGGTCCCCGTCGGTCTCGGTGTCGACGGGACCGCGTCCAACGAATCCGGCGAGCTGCGCACCGAACTCCGCAACGCGCTGCTGATCAACCGTCTCGGAGCCCACCGGGAGGCCGCACTGACCACACGTCAGGCTCTGCGGCTGGGGACGTACGGCGGCGCCCGGGTGCTGGGACGCCACCACGAGACCGGTTCACTGGAGCCGGGCAAACTCGCCGACCTGGTGCTGTGGCGACTGGACACCCTCGCGCATGCCTCCATGGCCGATCCGGTGGCGGCGCTGGTCCTCGGCGCTCCGGCGCCCGTCGCGCTCTCCCTCGTCGACGGCCGCCCCGTCGTCGAGGACGGCCGGCTGGTGACCGTGGACGAGGAAACGGTTGCCCGCACCACCCGCGGGGAGGCCAGGCGCCTCGCGGAGATCGCCCGCTCCGGATAGCAGATCGCCCCGCTGCGGTAGCCGGGCGGGACCGCGGGGCCGCATTCCTCACGGTGTGTTCGGGTACGCAGGTGGTGCCGGTACGGAGTGGTCCGCCGTACCCGGCACCACCTCCGTACCTGGCACCGTCCCGTACCGCTGTACCGCTGTACCGCTGTACGGGTCCGGGCGGGGCGGCCCCGGGCCTGAAGAGGGCCCACCCCACCCCCCGTCCTCCCCTCCCTCTTCCCTCTGCCCTGCTCCTGCCTCCGCCGGGACCCGCCCGGCGGCCCTTCGCCGTACCCGTCCGACCGGACCGTCCCCCTGCGGATCCCGGCACCGGCACCCCCCTCGGCCCCCCCCGCACACACAGCCATGAACTCCTTCACCTCAGCGAAGCCCGACGAACTGAACACCACTGCCGCACCAGTGCCGCACCACTCCGTTCCGCCTCCCTGACCTCCACGTCTCCGCCGACGTGCAACCGACCGGAGGAACCGCCGTGGCCGCCGAGCCCAGGTTTCACAGCGCGCCAAGCGCCGACCGAGCAACGGACTCCCCAGCGGACGGGGGGAGCAAGCACCCCGTCGACGAGACCCTTCCGCCCGTCAAGCTCTTCACCAGCGGGCTCCAGCACGTGGCCGCGATGTACGCGGGCGTGGTCGCACCCCCGATGATCGTCGGCCCCGCGGTCGGACTCGACGCCCAGGACACCGCGTTCCTGATGGGCGCGAGCCTGTTCACCGCAGGCATCGCGACACTCCTCCAGACCATCGGCTTCTGGAAGATCGGGGCCCGGCTGCCGTTCGTCAACGGAGTCTCCTTCGCCGGGGTCACACCCATGGTCGCCATCGGCCGGGACCGCGGCGAGGACGGTATCGCCGTGATCTTCGGCGCGATCATCGTCGCCGGGATCGTGGGCTTCCTCCTCACCCCTTACTTCTGCAAACTCGTCCGGTTCTTCCCGCCGGTGGTCACCGGCACTGTGATCACCCTGATCGGCCTCTCCCTGCTGCCCGTCGCCTTCCGCTGGGCCCAGGGCGGCAACCCCGGCGCCGACGACTACGGTTCGATGCGGAACATCGGCATGGCGGCGCTCACCCTCGCCGTGGTGCTGGCCCTGCGGAGACTGCTCCGCGGCTTCCTCCAGCAGATCGCGATCCTCCTCGGCCTGGTGGTGGGCACCCTCGTCGCGCTGCCGCTCGGAATGTCCTCCTTGGACGCCATCAGGGAAGCGGATGTCATCGGCTTCCCCACGCCCTTCCACTTCGGCGGCCCGCAGTTCGAGATCGCCGCCATCGTCTCCCTGTGCGTGGTGATGCTCGTCTGCATGACGGAGTCCACCGCCGACATGCTGGCGCTCGGCCGGATCGTGGACCGGCCCGCGGACGAGCGGACCATCGAGGGCGGGCTGCGCGCCGACACCCTCGGCAGCGCCCTGAGCCCCCTCTTCAACGGCTTCATGTGCAGCGCCTTCGCCCAGAACGTGGGGCTGGTCGCCATGACCAAGGTGCGCAGCAGGTTCGTCGTCGCGGCGGCCGGCGGCATCCTGATCCTGCTGGGGCTCTTCCCCGTCGCCGCGTCCGTCATCGCCCTGGTGCCGCTGCCGGTGCTCGGCGGTGCGGGGATCGCCCTCTTCGGCACGGTCGCGTCCAGCGGTATCCAGACGCTCGCCTCCGCCGCCCTGGAGAAGGGTGAGAACGCGCTGATCGTGGCCGCGGCCGTCGGGATCGGGCTGATACCGATCGCGGCGCCCGACTTCTACCACGCCTTCCCCGAGGACCTGCTGGTCGTCCTCGACTCCGGGATCTCGACCGGGTGCATCGTGGCGATCGTGCTGAACCTCGCCTTCAACCACCTGGGGAGGAAGGGCGGAAGCGACGGCGGTACGGAGCCGGGGGAGGGCCGGGAGTCCTTCGCGCAACTCGCCGGGACCGTGGCCGACCGGATGCCCAAGGCCTCGCCTTCCGGTTCCGGTCCGGGGGCTGCGGCGGTGTGACCAGGGGTGTCCGCCTCGGGTCGCGCCTGCCCGGCCCGGTGGCCCTGCCCGGCCCGGTGGCCCTGCCCGGCCCGGCGGCCCGTGCCGGGCGGCCGGGTCCGGCTCCGGACCCGGTGTCAGACCCTCGTGCCATGCTCGGAGTTATGGAACTCGACCGGCTTTTCGTGGATCTGGACTCCGTGCGCTGGGCCGATGTCGAGCACGCCTACGGCGGTGCGGAGGACCTCCCCGGGCTGCTGCGGGCCCTCGCGGGCGGTGCCGATCAGGCGTCCGAGGCCCTGGACGAGCTGTGGGGCACCATCGTCCACCACGAGACGGTCTTCGCGGCGAGCGCGGCCGCGGTCCCGTTCCTGGCCCGGCTGGCCGCGGCGGGGATCCGCCCGGTCGAACTGCTCACCCTGCTGGGCGCCCTGGCCGCGGGCGCCGAAGAGCCGGGGGCCGGGGAGCCGGGCGGGTGCCGGGCCGCGGTCGCCGGGCAGCTGCCCCTGATCCTCCCGCTCACCGGCGCGGCGGACGAGCGGGTCCGCCGCGCCGCGGTCCGCGCCGCCGGATCCACCGGGGACCCCGCCGCCCGGTCCGTGCTGAGCGCCCGCCGCGCCGAGGAGAAGGACGCGGGGGTACGGGCCGAGCTGCTCGCCGCCCTCGCCGCCCTCGACCCCGCCGGGGCGGCCCCGGCCGCGGCCGGGGCACTGGCGGACGGCGAGCCCGCCGAAGTCCGGCTGGTCGCCCTGATGATCTGCGCCGAGAACGGTGTCCCGTGGACGGCGGAGCACCGGGAGGCGCTGCTCTCCCTGCTGCCCGCCGGGCCCCTCGTCCGGGGTGGCGCCGACCCGGCCCGGGACGAGCCGCTGCGCCATATCGTCGACAGCCTGCTGGCCCGGGACACCGACGCCGACCGCGAAGCGGCCTGCGCCCTGATCGAGTCCGCACTCCTGCTACCCGCGCCCGAGGCCCGCGCGGAGGCGCTGTGGGCCGCGGAGCACGCCTGTCTGGTGTCGCGCGGCGCCCCGGCCAGGCTGGCACCCGCCGTGGTGCCGCTGCTCTCGGACGCCTCCTTCGGCCGCAAGGAGGCGCTCCTCCCGGTGCTGGAGCTGCTCGGTGGCCATGCCGAGGCCGCCGCGCCCGCCCTCGCGGCGTTCGTCGCCGCCGACGGCGATTCGGCCGACCGCGCGCTGGAGGTGCTCGCCCGGCTCGACCCCTGCCAGGCGGCCCGGCTTCTCGCCCGCCGCCTGCGGGCCCGTTCACCCCTGTCCGGCGCCGGCACCGCGGCGCTCGCCGGGCCCGGCGGGACCGGATGCTGGCCCGCCGGTTCCCTGCCGTACGACCCCGAACTGCTCAACGCCCTCAGGATCGAACTCGACGCCCTTGCGGAGGCGGCGGATCCGGGTGCGGGCGCCCCCGAGCGGTTCACCGCACTGCTGGAATCCTGGGGCCCCCGGGCATCCGCCGCGCTGCCCGAGCTGACGGTGCTCTGCGAGCGGTCCCCGGCACTCTTCGCCGCGGCCCTGTCCGCCGTCTGCCCGCCGGAGAGCCGGGCCCGGACGGCGGACCTGCTGCGCCCGGCGGCCGGTGCCGGCCCGGTCCGGGACCGGTTCGCGGCGGCCGACGCGCTGTACACCCTGACCGGGGAGACCGGGCCGCTGGTGGGGGCGCTGGCCGAAGGGCTGCGGTCAGGTCCGGCGGCCGGAGGGGAGGACGGCGCGGCGGCGGAACCGGCGCGGCGTGCGGCGCAGCGGCGGCGGTCCGGACTCGTGGCGCGTCCGTCCGGCGGTCCGATCGGTTTCCGGACGGCCGCCGCCGTCCCCGCCGGGCCCGGGGCGACCGGGGAGCCGGTGCCGGAGCTGCCCCGGGAAGCCGTGCTGGCGAAGGCGGCCGCACTCGGCCCGGCTGCGCTCCCGCTGGTGCCGCAGGTCCGGGGCGTTCTCGGTGCCGCGGGCGGCCCGCAGTCCCCGGCCGGCCACGCCGACCGGATCCGGGCGGCGGTCACGCTCTGGCGGCTCACCGGCGATGCCACCGAGCCGCTGACGGTTCTGGCCGGGATCCTTGCCGAGGCGGCCGACGGCCCGGTCCACCGGCCGGAGGCGGTCCGGGACTGCGTCCGGGCCGTTGCCCGACTGGGCCCGGCGGCCCGCTCGCTGGCCCCCGGCCTCGTCGCGCTGCTCGACCACCCGGAGCAGGTGCCCGCCGCGGTCTTCGCCCTCGCGGCCGTCGGCGCCGCGCCGCCCGGGGCGGCGGCCCTGGTTCTCGACTGTGCCGAGCGCGATACGGATCCGGTGAGCTGTCTGGACGCGCTGGAGACCCTCGGCCCCGGCACCCTGACCCCACAGGAGGCGGACCGGCTGGAGCTGCTGGCCGAACGGGACCGGCGGGTCCGGGTCCCCGGCCCGTCGCCCCGGCTCGGTGTCCGGTCGGACCAGCGGATACGCATCCGGGCCCGCGCCCTCCTCGCGGGCCGTACGGACGGCACCTGACCCGGGCCGGGCCATCGGCCGGCGGGGCCGGAGGTGCTGCCGACGCCCGGCGGACTGCCGCCCGGCCCCCACCGCGCGGGGCGAGACCGGTGGAGGCGCGGCAGCGGACGGTGGCCTGCCGCCGCTGAAGCGGCCGCCGGACCGGACGCGTACGGACGGCCGGGGGCCGGCGCCCGGGGACGACGGGTGTCCCGCGCCGGGACGCGGCTTCGGCGGGATGACCCCGTGCTGTCCGGTGGTCCCGGACCTGAACGCCGTCCCGGTCGGGCGGATGCCGCAGTGGCGGGGGCGGCCCGCCGCTGCCGCCCGCCTGCGCCATGGGCCACCGGGCCGCACAGAACCTCAAGCCGCCGTGCCGGGACTCCAGTCCGGATCGCGCCCGCTGAGTCCGATGACGTGCTCCAGCAGGGGCGCGTCCCCCGCCACCGCGACCGCCGGGCCGAAGATCGTGCCGCGCATCGGGTCGTCGTCGCCCGTCGCCGCCAGGAACGCGTACGACATCCGCAGGCCCGCCTCCGGCGGGTCGTACGGCTGTCCGGTGGCCCGGGCGAGATCCCAGCCGTGGACGATCAGCTCGTTCAGGGCGACCCGGCCCGCGACCGCGGCGGGCAGGGCGACGCCCCCGGCCCGGGTCGTGCCCTCCCAGGCCGCCGGACCGGCCCATACCTCGCCCAGTTCGGCGAGCCGATCCGGCAGCGCCGTCCGCCAGTCGGGGTCCAGCACCGGCAGGGCGCTGTCCGGCGGGGTGTCCGTCGTCGCGCCCAGGTTCTTGAGCCCGGCGTCCCGGAAGGCCGTCGCCAGCCCGACGAGATGCCCGAGCAGCTCCCGGACCGCGTAGTCGGGGCAGGGCGTCGGCTCCCCGAGCCGGCCGTCCGCCACCCCGTCGAGCAGACGGGCCACGGCGCCGGCGGCGGGCCGGAGATCGGGCCGGGGGGCCGGAGAGTCCGGCGCCGGGTTCTGTACGGTCGATTCCATGCACGGATGACTCCCCGGCCGGCCGGAACTCATCGCCGCACCCGCGGCGGATGCCCCCGATGCCCGGGTGCACCGGCCGCCAAAGGCCGTGCCCGGCCGGAACAGGCGCCCGGCGCCGGACCCCGCCCGGGTCCACGGCGCGGTCGGGGGACGACCGTGTCACCCGGTGCCACCGGCCCGGGGGTCTCGCGCGCATAGCACCGCCGTACCGGTACAGCGCATCCGGCCCCCGCTCCACACCCAAGGAGACGTAGGCTAGCCTTACCTAATTAAATCTGCCCGGGTGTGGTCACGGGCGTGACGACAAGGGTTCGGGCGGAGGAGTGCGGTGGGGGACACCAGGCTGTCGCGGCGCTCCGTACTGGCGCGCGCCGTCGCAGGTCAGAAGCGCGACCTCGGCATCGCCGGGGCAGTCGGCGCCGCTCACCAGGCCGGTGAGGCGCTCGTCCCCGTCCTGATCGGCGTCGTGATCGACCGCGGCGTCGCCGACGGAAACGGCACCGGACTCCTCATCGGCCTCGCCGCCCTCGCCGCCGTCTACACCGCACTCTCCTTCGGCTTCCGCTACGGCGCCCGCGCCGGGGAGCGCGCCGCCGAGAACGCCGCACACACCCTCCGTACCGAACTCACCGCCCGGATCCTCGCACCCGAAGGCGGCGCCGACACCGGCAAGCTCCCCGGCGAGCTGACGAATATCGCCACCGAGGACGCCAAACGCGTGGGCGTCGCACTCATGGCCCTGGTCCTCGGATTCTGGGCGGTCACCGGACTGGTCGTCAGCGCGGTCGTCCTGCTGAAGATCTCCCTGCTCCTCGGTCTCGTCGTCCTCGTCGGCACCCCGCTGCTGCTGGCGGCGGGCCATCTGCTGAGCAAACCGCTGGAGGCGCGCAGCGCCGCCGAGCAGGAGCGGGCCGCCCACGCCTCCGGGGTGGCCGCCGATCTGGTCGCCGGGCTCCGCGTGCTCAAGGGCATCGGCGCCGAACCCGCCGCCGTCGACCGCTACCGGCACACCAGCCGCGCCTCCCTCACCGCGACCCTGTCCGCGGCTCGGGCCCAGGCTGCCCAGAACGGGATGGTCCTCGCCCTGACCGGAGTGTTCATCGCCCTGGTCGCCCTGGTCGGGGGCCGGCTCGCCGCCCGCGGCGACATCACTCTCGGCGAACTCGTCTCCGCCGCAGGCCTCGCGCTCTTCCTCATCGGACCGCTCTCCCTCTTCTCCTACGTCAACGCCGAACTCGCCCAGGCCCGCGCCTCCGCAGCCCGCATCGCGTCCGTGCTGGACGCCCCCGGCGCCGTCACCCCCGGCGGATCGGCGCCCGCCGAACCCGTCCGCGGCGGAGTCCGGCTGCGCGGACTGTCGTACGGCAGCCTCGACGGTTTCGAACTGGAGCTGCCGCCCGGTGCCTTCACCGGCATCGTGGCCACCGACCCGGCCGACGCCGAGGCGCTGCTCGATGCCCTCGCCCGCCGGCGGGACCCTGAACACGGCTCCGCCGAACTCGACGGGGTGCCGTTCCCCGGCCTGGACCCCGACGCCCTGCGCGCCGCCGTACTCGTCGCCCCGCACGAGGCCGACCTCTTCGCGGGCACCCTCGCCGCCAATGTCGCCGCCGCCGTACCCCGTGCCGGTGCCGACACCGGTCCCGCGCTGGCGGCGTCCGCCGCCGACGAAGTCGTCCGGACGCTGCCCCGCGGAGCGGAGACCGAGATCTCCGAGGGCGGCCGTTCCCTCTCCGGCGGCCAGCGCCAGCGCGTCGCCCTGGCCCGCGCGCTCGCGGCCGACCCGCCCGTGCTCGTCCTGCACGACCCGGTGAACGCGGTCGACTCGGTCACCGAGACCCGGATCGCCACCGGTGTCCGGGCGCTGCGCCGGGGCCGTACGACCGTGATCGTGACCACCAGCCCGGCGCTGCTCGCGGCCGCCGACGCCGTCGTCCTGGTGGAGCGGGGCCGGGTCACGGCCACGGCCCCCCACACCGAACTGGTCCTGACCAGCCCCGCCTACCGGGAAGCGGTGCTCTCGTGAACCCCTCCGCCGACGACGGAAACCTGCCCCCGGACCCCGGTACGACACCCGGCACCGGCACGGGCTCCGACCCCGGTACCGGCTGCGTCACCGACGAGGACGCGGCCCGGGACCTGCTGCCCGTTGCTTCGCCCGCCCGTACCCGTACCGCCGTCCGGGAACTCGTCCGCCCCCACCGCGGGCTCGCCGCGGCCGGACTCGCCGTACTGACCGCAGCCACCGCCGTCGGGCTGGCCACCCAGCCGCTCATCGGCCGCATTGTCGACATCGCCGCCGGGAATCTGGCCGTCGGCGCGCTGACCCCGGTGGTCCTGCTGCTCGTCGCCGTCGCCCTGGTCCAGGGCCTGGCCACGGCCGCCGGGCTGGGACTGGTGGCCCGGCTGGGCGAGACCGCCCTGGCCCAACTGCGGGAACGTTTCATCGAACGTGCGCTGGGGCTTCCGCTGGAGCGGGTCGAGCGGGCCGGTTCCGGCGATCTGACGTCCCGGGTCACCGGGGACGTCTCCGTCGTCGCGGAGGCCGTACGCCGGGCCCTGCCCGAGTTCGTCCGTTCCGTCCTCGCCATCGTCCTGACCCTCGGCGCCCTGGCGATCCTCGACTGGCGGTTCCTGCTCGCCGCCCTGGTCGCGGTGCCCTTCCAGGTGCTGACCGCCCGCTGGTACCTCCGCCGTGCCGCCCCGCTCTACGCCCGGCAGCGCATCGCGGGCGGCACCCAGCAACAGCAGCTCCTGGACACCGTGCGGGGCGCGGCCACCGTCCGGGCCTTCCGGCTGGAGCGCGAGCACACCGCCCGGGTCACCGAGCGTTCCCGGTCGCTGGTCGGGGTGACGATGCGGGGCGTCGAGCTGGTCCTCGGCTTCTACGGCAGGCTCCACTTCGCGGAGTTCGCCGGGCTCGCGGCCGTACTCGTCACCGGATATGTGCTGGTACGGGACGGATCGGCGTCCATCGGCACGGCGACCGCCGCCGCGCTCTACTTCCACAGCCTCTTCACGCCGATCAACGCGGCGCTGATCCTCCTCGACGACGCCCAGTCCGCACTGTCGGGCCTGGCCCGGATCGTCGGAGTCGCCGACCGGCCGCCGGCGGACGAAGGCCCGGAGCGGTCCGCGGCGCCGGTCCCCGGCCCGCGGGACGCATCCGTCACGGTCACCGGGCTCGGCCACGCCTACGAGAACGGGCATCCCGTCCTCCACGGCGTCGATCTGACGATCCGGCCCGGTGAGCGCGTGGCCCTCGTCGGGGCCAGCGGCGCCGGGAAGACCACCCTCGCCAAACTGATCGCCGGTATCCACCGGCCCGGTTCCGGAAGCGTCACCGTCGGCGGTACGCCGCTGTCCGCGCTGCCGTCCGCCGAACTCCGCCGGACCGTCGCCCTCGTCTCCCAGGAGACCCATGTCTTCGCCGGGCCCCTCGCCGACGACCTCCGGCTCGCCCGCCCGGACGCCACCGACGGCGAACTGAGGGACGCCCTCGACCGGGTGTCCGCCCTCACCTGGGCCGAATCCCTGCCCGACGGCCTCGCGACCGTCGTCGGTGACGGCGGCCACCGGATCGACGGGGCCCGGGTCCAGGCCCTGGCCCTCGCCCGGCTGATCCTGGCCGACCCGCCGGTGGTCGTTCTCGACGAGGCCACCGCCGAAGCCGGCAGCGCCGGTGCGCGCGGTCTGGAGAAGGCGGTGCTCCGAGCGGTCGAGGGGCGTACGGCACTGATCGTGGCCCACCGGCTGACCCAGGCGGCGAGCGCCGACCGGATCGTCGTCATGGACGCCGGACGGATCGTCGAATCCGGTACCCACGACGCGCTCCGCGCCGCCCGGGGCCCGTACGCGGCCCTGTGGGACGCCTGGTCCCGTACCCGCGGACCGGACCGGTGACGCCGGACCCCCGCCCGTACCGCCGGACCGCCCGGCCACCGGCCGCGCCGGCCCCGAACCCGTACCACCCGCATCACTCGCAGTACCCGCTGAACCAGAAGGAAACCCTCATGGCCCGTTCCCCGAGGACCGCCCGGATCACCGCCGCGGTCTCCTCCGCCCTGCTGCTCCTGACCGCCGCCACCGCCTGCGGCGCCGACTCCGGCGGCTCCAACAGCTCCGCCGGTGCCGCGGAGAAGAACACCGGCGCCGAGGGCGGCGGTTCCGGAACCTTCCCCGTCACCCTCGACCACAAGTACGGCAGCACCACCGTCAAGTCCGAGCCGAAGCGCATCGTCACCATCGGCTTCACCGACCAGGACTCCCTCCTCGCCGTCGGCAAGGTCCCCGTCGCCTCGATGGACTGGCTGGGCGCGCACAAGGGCACCATCGGCCCGTGGGCCAAGGACGAACTGGGCGGCGGCAAGCTCCCCGTCACCCTTGAGAACACCGGCACCGGACCCCAGGTCGAGAAGATCGCCGCCCTGAAGCCCGATCTGATCCTCGCGGTCTACGGCGGGCTGACCAAGGACCAGTACACGTCGCTGTCGAAGTTCGCGCCCGTCGTGGCCCAGCCGAAGCAGTACAACGACTGGGGCGTGCCGTGGCAGGAGCAGACCAAGATCGTCGGTACTGCCGTCGGCCGCCCCGCCGAGGCGGCCGAGGCCGTCGCCGCGACCGAGAAGAAGATCGCCTCGCTGGTGAAGCCCGAGTTCAAGGGCAGGACCGCGGTCATCGGGACCCCGTTCGAAGGCATCTTCATCTGGGGCAGCCAGGACACCCGCTCCCGGCTGCTGACCGGCCTCGGCCTCCAGCTCCCCACCGGCCTCGACAAGGTGATCGGTGACCAGTTCGGCGCCAACATCAGCAAGGAGCGCACGGACCTCCTCGACCAGGACGCCATGGTGTGGATGGTCAAGGACGTCGCCAAGGACTCCGCCAAGCTCCGCAAGGACCCCTCGTACGGCGATCTGAAGCTCGTCCGGGAGGGCCGCGAGATCTATGTCCAGGAGTCGAGCGACTACGGCTACGCCATGTCCTTCGGCACCGTGCTCAGCCTGCCGTACGTGGTCGAGCGCCTCGCGCCCCAGCTGACCGCCGCCCTCGACGGCAAGCCGGAGACCCCGGTGCAGCAGCCCGCGTCCTGACGAACCGTCCCGGAACACAGAGCACCCGGCGACCCGGGAGAAGGAGACAACCGGTGCATCCGGCGACCCCGGAGAAGACCACGGACCCCACGGCGGCGGCCGGCCCGGCCGGCCCCGCCCGGCGGGCCCGTGGCCTGCTGCTGGTGGCGGGCGCGACCGCCCTGCTGCTCGCCCTGATCGCGGTGTCCCTGCTGTACGGCGCTCTGGACATACCCCCGGCCGAGGTCTGGCGCACCCTGCTGGGCGATCCGCCCGGCGCCCGGGTGGAGAACGCCGTTTGGTCCGTCCGGATCCCGCGCACCGCACTCGGTGTCGCCGCCGGGGCGGCCCTCGGGCTGGCCGGGGCGCTGATGCAGGCCCTGACCCGCAACCCCCTCGCCGACCCCGGACTGCTCGGGGTCAGCGCGGGAGCCGCGTTCGCGATCGTCGTCGCCGTCGGGGTCCTCGGCCTGGGCTCGGCGTACGGGTACATCTGGTTCGCCTTCGCCGGGGCGCTCGCGGCCAGTCTGCTGGTGTACCTGATGGGCGGGCTCGGCCGGTCCGGCTCCACCCCGGTCAAACTCGCCCTGTCCGGGGTCGCCGTCACCTCCTTGCTGGCTTCGCTGACCAGCGCGATCGCGCTGACCTCCCCGGAGGCGCTCGACCGCTTCCGGTTCTGGTCCGCCGGAACCCTGGCCAACCAGTCCGGTGACGATCTGCTGCGGATCCTGCCGTTCCTCGCGGTCGGCGCGCTGATCGCCTTCGCCCTCGCCCCGTCGCTGAACGGCCTCGCCCTCGGTGACGACGTCGCGACCTCCCTCGGACTGCGCACCGGCCGGATCCGCACCCTCGGCGTGGCCGCCGTGACCCTGCTGGTCGGGGCGGCCGTGGCCGTCGTCGGTCCGATCATCTTCGTCGGGCTCGTCGTCCCCCATGTCGTACGGGTCCTGCTCCAGTACGCCGGGATCGGCCCCGACCAGCGCTGGCTGCTGCCCCTTTCGGCACTGCTCGCACCGGTCCTGCTGCTCGCCGCGGACGTGGCGGGACGGCTGCTGGCCCGGCCCGCCGAAATCCAGGCGGGCATCCTCGTCGCCTTCGTCGGCGGACCCCTGTTCATCGTGATGGTCCGCCGCCGACGACTCGCGGAGCTGTGAACCCATGACCGATCTCCTCACCCGCCGCGGTGAACCGCCGGCCGCCGCACCCGGCACCCGCCGCCGCGGCGACCGGCTGCCGTTCCGGCTCGCGGTGCCGCCCGTCTCCGGCATCCTGCGGCCCCGGCTCACGGCCGTGTCCGCGGGCCTCGCGGCCGCCGTCTTCGCCGTGTTCTGCTGGGGCATGACCGTCGGGGACATCCCGATCGCCGTCGCCGACGTGGTCCGCGCCCTGTTCGGCCACGGAGATCCCGGCAACCGGCTCGTCGTCACCGAACTACGGCTCCCCAGGGCCCTGGCCGGGCTCCTCGTCGGCTGCGCCTTCGGCCTGGCCGGAGCCCTCTTCCAGACCCTCACCCGCAATCCGCTCGCCAGCCCCGACATGATCGGCATCACCCAGGGCGCGGGCACGGCGGTCGTCGCGGGACTCGTCCTCGGCGTCGGAAGCGGCCTCGGCACCCAGCTGCTCGGGCTGCTCGGCGGGCTCGTCACGGCCGCGCTGGTCTACCTGCTGGCCTGGCGGCGGGGTGCGACCGGCTACCGGATCATCCTCGTCGGCATCGGTATCGCGTGGATCTGCACCAGCGTCACCGACTTCCTGATGGCCCGCGGCGCACAGCAGGAGGCGCAGGCGGCGCTGGGCTGGCTGGTCGGCAACCTCAACGGCCGCGACTGGCCGCAGATCACCCCGCTGATGTGGGCGCTGACCGTGCTGGTGCCCGCGGCCCTGCTGCTCGGCCGTCAGCTGCGGGACCTCCAGCTCGGCGACGACGTGGCGCGCGGTCTCGGCATCCGGGTCCAGTGGGTCCGGATCGCCGCGCTGCTCACCGGGGTCGGCCTGGCCGCGTTCGGCGCCGCCGCCGCCGGTCCGGTCGCCTTCGTCGCCCTCGCCGCCCCGCAGATCGCGCAGCGCCTCGCCCGTGCGGCCTGGCCGCCGCTGATCGCCTCGGGTCTCGCCGGGGCCCTGATGGTCCTCGTATCCGATCTCATCGCCCGCAGGCTGATCGACGGCACCGAACTGCCCGTGGGTGTCGTCACCGGGGTGCTCGGCGCGCCGGTCCTGCTGTGGCTGCTCGTCCGCGCCAACCGCGCGGGCTCAGGAGGCTGAACCCATGTCAGAGAAGTCCGTCACCGCACCGGCTGCCCCGGACAGCGCACCCGTCCCGGACCCCACTGCCGGACCCGCCCCGGCCTCCGCGGCGGCCCCGGCCGGCGGCCTGCACGCCGGTGGTCTGCGGCTGGCGTACGAGGACCGGGTCGTCGTCGACGGCCTCGACGTCTCCTTCCCGGCCGGCCGGATCACCGCCGTCGTCGGAGCCAACGCCTGCGGAAAGTCCACCCTGCTGCGGGCGCTCGCCCGGCTGCTGACCCCCCGGACCGGCACGGTCACCCTCGACGGGCGCTCCGTCCACTCCATCCCCACCCGGGAACTCGCCCGCAGCCTCGGCATCCTCCCGCAGACGCCGGTCGCCCCCGAGGGCCTGACCGTCGTCGACCTCGTCGGCCGCGGCCGCTCGCCCCACCAGACCTGGTGGCGCCAGTGGTCCCCGGCGGACGAACGCGCCGTACACGAGGCGCTGCACGCCACCGGGATGACCGAACTGGCCGACCGCCCCGTCGACGAACTCTCCGGCGGCCAGCGGCAGCGCGCGTGGATCGCGATGGCCGTCGCCCAGGAGACCCCGGTGCTGCTCCTCGACGAGCCGACGACCTATCTCGACCTGGCCCACCAGGTCGACGTCCTCGACCTGGTGACCGATCTCAACCGGACCCGGAACCGGACGGTCGTGATGGTTCTGCACGACCTCAACCAGGCATGCCGGTACGCGGATCACCTCATCGCCCTCAAGTCCGGCCGTCTCGTCGCCGAGGGCCGCCCGGCGGACGTGATCACCGAACCGCTGGTGGAGGAGGTCTTCGGCCTGCGGTGCCGGATCGCGGAGGACCCGGTCAGCGGCACCCCGATGGTGGTCCCCCTCAGCCGCCACACGCCTGCGGCGCGGCCGGGGACACAGGACTGACCGAAAGCCCCTCGGGGGTCCGGAGGCCGAACCCCCGGAGGAGGCCGCCGGACCCGCGCTCCGTCCCGGACAACGATGACAGGGGCGACCTGTGCTGCGAGGTCCTGTCCGCCGGGGTCCGGACCTTCGTGGACGAAGTGGCCTCCGGCCGGGACCGGGTGCCGCCGCCCCCGCGTCGGACGCGGGCCCGACCTCCCTGCCCGTCGCGCGGGTTGCCCGGTGTGCTGAACAGGGCAGGGGGCTTGCTGTCGCGCCCGGGTGCGGGGATATTGGTCTGGCTGGTCTGGACCAATAGGGGTCTTCGGGCCCCGTCGTTCCCCCCCACCGTCCGTCCCCACCCGGCACCCCCCACCCCCACTTCGACGCTTTCGCCAGCGGAGGCCCGATCGTGCACCATCCCCCCACTCACAGCACCCCCCGCAGCACCACTCGCACCGCGCTGGTCGGCGCGGCCGCCGCCCTGCTCCTCCTCACCGGCTGCTCCGACCCCGGCGAGAAGAAGGACACCGAACCCCCCACCACCCCCACCGGCCTCACCGCCCAAGCGGGCAGCGCCACCTCCGTCCATGTCATGTGGCAACCCGCCAAGGACGACAGGGCCGTCAACGGCTACGAGGTCTACGAGAAGGACCGCAAGGTCAAGACGGTGGCGGGCGACCGCACCATGGTCGATATCGACGGACTCAGCCCGTCGACCGCTTACACCTTCAGCGTCCGCGCCCGGGACGCCACGGGCAATCTGTCGGAGCCCACCGCCGCGGTCTCCGTCACCACCCCCGCCCCGACCCCGGACGACAGAAAGGCCCCGACCACCCCCGCCGCGCTGCGCGGCACCGTCGACGGCGGCCGGGCGGTCACCCTCAACTGGCGCGCCGCCAGCGACAATCTGAAGGTGACGGCGTACGACGTCTACCAGGAGGACACCCGGATCCACAGCGTCTCCGGCACCGAGACCACCGCACGGGTCGCCGGACTGCGCCCCGGCACGGTCTACAGCTTCACCGTGCGGGCCCGGGACGCCGGGGAGAACTCCTCACCGGACAGCAACGCCGTGGATCTGACGACGCCCGCCGCGGCCGGGAAGGGACCCGCCACCGCACCCACCGGACTGACCGTCACCGCCCGCAAGGGAAGCGTGGATCTGAGCTGGCTGCCTCCCGAGGCGGACGGCGAGATCGCGAGCCACGAGCTGTATCTCAACGGCAAGCTGGCCACCACGATCGTCTGGGGCGGCGAGCCGCCCGCCGGAAAGGCGGCGTACACCATGACCGTCACCGACCCGCCGGGCACCCGCTACAGCGTCAAGCTCCGGGCCAAACTCCCCGACGGGAAATGGGGCGACTTCTCGGCCCAGCGGACGGTGGTCGTCCAGTAGGCCGGTCGTGCGTCCGGTCCCGGTCGGCCCGGCGGCCGACCGGGACCGGTACCGCTTGCCTCAGTCGCCGCGGGCCGCGTTCTGCCGGCGTGCCGTCACCAGCAGGGCCGTCCCCGCCAGAACCGCCGTGCCCGCCAGCCCGCCGACCCCGACCAGCGCCATCGTGCGCGAACCGGTGTCGGCCAGTGCGGCGCTCTTCGCCGCGCCCGTCGCGGTACCGCTCGCCGCCTCACGGATCTGCCGGGTCACCACATCGGGGTGCGACATCATCGACACGTGCGACGAGTCGATCTCGACGGTCTTCGATCCGGCCCGCTTGGCCTCCCACCGCTCCAGATCGGGCGCGATGGCCTTGTCGTGCCTGGAGACGACGAACCACGACGGGACGGTCCGCCAGGCCGCCCCGGGCGCCGCCTCCTCGAAGCAGGCCTGGGCGATCGGCCGCTGCTCGACGGCCATGAGCTTCGTCTGCGATACCGGCAGGTCGGCGGCGAAGACGCTGTGGAACTTGTCCGTCTTGATGTACAGATCGGTGCCCTTGCGGACGCCGTCCGAGTACGGGACCGGGTTGAGCGCCGGCTGGAGTTCGCTGCCCTGGAACTTGGCCGCCAGGGCCCCCAGGTTCTCCCCCTTGTCGGGCATGAACGCCGACACGTACACCAGCGCCCTCACGTTCGGGTTGCCGGCCGCCGCGCTGCCGATCACCGCACCGCCGTAGGAGTGCCCCGCGAGGACGAGCGGCCCGTCGATGCTCTTCAGCACACTGGCGATGTACGCGGAGTCGGAGACGAGTCCGCGCAGCGGGTTGGCCGGTGCCACGACCTGGTACCCGTGGTCCGTCAGCTCCTCGGCGACCGCGTTCCAGCCGGAGGCGTCCGCGAACGCGCCGTGGACCAGCACCACCGTCGGCTTGACGCCCTTCGGGTCGGTCTCTTCGGCGGCGGGCAGCGCGGCCGCCGCCGCGGGCGCGGCGGAGAGCGCCGCCGCGGACAGGGCGAGGGTGAGCGCCAGGGCCCGGGATATCCGGCGGCGGGCGGGGGACGCGGGGGAGGGGGACACAGCCATGATCTGTTCTCGATTCCTTCGAAGGGGGCTGTCGTCCTCAGCGTTTTCGCCCGGGGACACCAGCGCACGCTCCGGCGTGCCGGGAGAGTGACGGCCCCGACCGTCCGGGTGACGGCCCCGCCCGGAAGCGTGTGGCGGTACGCCTCGGCCCGGCGGGGTCACCGCGCGTCCGGCAGGGCGCCCCCGGCCCGGAGCGCCGACTCCAGCAGGGTCGCGTCCTGGAGCGCGTTCACCACGCCCGCCCCAGAGGACCGGCCGGACCGTCGCCGGGACCGCGTACGTACCAGTGGCGGTCGTGGAGCCTCGGATGCTCGGCGGCCGGATCGAGTACCCGGCCGCCGCCGGCTCCCGGTAGCGGCCTTCGTGGACCCCGACGCCGACGCCCCGGGCGGAGAGTGGGCCCGGGGCGCTTTTGTGGACGGTGATGTCGTGGTGGCCCGTGCGATGGAGGGCGAGCGCGGCCGCCCAGCCCGCGATGCTGCCGCCGACAACGGCGACGCGTGTTCCCGGCATGGGCTGATGACGGCAGTCCGCCGCCCCGGCGCGGACGGTCCCGGCGCGCCCGCCGCGCCGGGACCACCGGGTCAGCCCGTGAGCTGTTCGTACGCCGGAACCGTGAGGAAGTCCTCGTACCGCTCGTCCAGCGCCACCTTCAGCAGCAGGTCGTGGGCCTGCTGCCAGTGGCCCGCGGTGAATGTCTGCGCACCCAGCTCGGCCCGGATCGCGGCCAGTTCCTCCGCGGCCACCCGGCGGGCCAGCTCCGGGGTGGCCCGCTCGCCGTTCTCGAAGACCACGCCCGCGTTGATCCACTGCCAGATCTGGGAGCGGGAGATCTCCGCGGTGGCCGCGTCCTCCATGAGGTTGAAGATGGCGACGGCGCCCAGACCGCGGAGCCAGGCCTCGATATAGCGGATGCCGACCTGGACGGCGTTGCGCAGCCCGTCGTAGGTCGGGCGGGCGTCCAGCGAGTCGATCGCGATCAGGTCCCCGGCGGCCACCGACACGTCCTCGCGCAGCCTGTCCTTCTGGTTCGGCCGGTCGCCGAGGACGGCGTCGAAGGAGGCCATGGCGATGGGCACCAGATCGGGGTGGGCGACCCAGGAGCCGTCGAAGCCGTCCGCCGCCTCCCGGTCCTTGTCCGCCCGCACCTTCTCGAACGCGACCCGGTTCACCGCGGGGTCGCGCCGCGACGGGATGAAGGCCGCCATACCGCCGATCGCGTGCGCACCGCGACGGTGGCAGGTGCGGACGAGGAGTTCGGTGTAGGCGCGCATGAAGGGCGCGGTCATGGTCACCGCGTTCCGGTCGGGGAGGACGAACTCCGCGCCGCCGTCGCGGAAGTTCTTCACGATGGAGAAGAGGTAGTCCCAGCGGCCCGCGTTGAGCCCGGACGCATGGTCGCGCAGCTCGTAGAGGATCTCGTCCATCTCGTAGGCGGCGGTGATCGTCTCGATGAGGACGGTGGCCCGGATCGTGCCGTGCGGGATGCCCGTGTACTCCTGGGCGAAGACGAAGACGTCGTTCCAGAGGCGGGCCTCCAGATGCGATTCGGTCTTCGGGAGGTAGAAGTACGGGCCCTTGCCCAGCTCCAGCAGGCGCCGGGCGTTGTGGAAGAAGTAGAGGCCGAAGTCGACGAGGGCGCCGGGGATCGCGGTGCCGTCGGCCGCCCGCAGATGGCGCTCCGGCAGATGCCAGCCGCGGGGCCGCATCACGACCGTCGCCAGCTCCTCGTCCGGCTTCAGGGCGTACGCCTTCCCGGTCCGCTCGTCCGTGAAGTCGATCCGGCGCCGGTAGGCGTCGATCAGATTCAGCTGGCCGAGGACCACGTTCTCCCAGGTGGGTGCCGAGGCGTCCTCGAAGTCCGCCAGCCAGATCCGGGCCCCCGAATTCAGTGCGTTGACCGTCATCCGGCGGTCGGTGGGGCCGGTGATCTCCACCCGCCGGTCCTCCAGCGCCCGGGGCGCGGGGGCCACCCGCCAGGAATCGTCCGCCCGGATCGCCGCGGTCCCGGGGAGGAAGTCGAGGGTGGCGGTACGGGCGATCTCGGCCCGGCGCTCGGCGCGGCGGGCGAGCAGTTCGTCCCGGCGCGGGGTGAAGCGCCGGTGCAGCTCCGCCACGAAGGCGAGGGCGGCCTCCGTCAGCACCTCCTCCTGGCGCGGCAGGGGGGCGGCTTCGACGACGGCCGGCGAGGACGGCGCTGGTGCGGACATGGTGGTCACTTCCTTCAGCGGGCGGTGCGTGGCAGGAGTCGTCCGGAAGACGAGCAGTGATCAAAACGGATAGTAGTTTCCTCATCGTGGAACTACAAGGTGTGTTGATATCGAGAAACCTCGGCCCCGCGGGCGCTCGGCTCGCGGCACTCCGCTCACGGTCGCTCGACCCGCGGTGACTCCAGCCGCGGTCATTCCCCTTGCCGTCGCTCTCCTCGCGGTGACTCCATCCCCGGTCGCTCCAGCCGGTCGAGGTCCGCCACGGTGTCGATGTCGTACGGCTCCGCCACATCACCGCACTCGACCAGCGTCAGCTCCGGCGCATGCGCCCGCAGATACGCCCGCGCGCCCCGGTCCCCGATCGCGGTCCTCGTGATCTCCGGCCAGCGGTCCGCCCCGAACAGCACCGGGTGGCCCCGCTCGCCCCCGTACGCCGCCGACACCAGCGCGTCCCGCCTACCGCCTCCGGCTGCCAGGACCCGGCGGACCGCGGCCGCTCCGATGCCCGGCTGATCCACCAGGACGACCACCACCGCGGCGGCCCCGCAGTCCGCGAAGGAGTCCAGGCCCGACCGGAGCGACGACCCCATCCCTCCGGCCCAGTCCGGGTTCTCCACCGGTACACCCTCCGTCAGATCCGCCTCGGCGCACACCTGTTCGGCCGCCGCGCCCAGTACCACGTGCACCGGCCCGCAGCCGCCCGAGCGCAGCGCCGACAGCGCGTGTTCCACCAGTGGGCGCCCCCGGTGGCGCAGCAGCGCCTTCGGCCGGCCGCCCAGCCGCCGCCCCCCGCCCGCGGCCAGCACCAGCCCCGCGACCACGGGCACCCCGGCTGCCGCACCTGCCCCGTCTGTCCTGTCCGTCCCGTACACCCGCATCCCCTTTGCACTCCGTCCGTCACCTGTGGGCCGGATCGCGCCACCTGGTGGAGTGAACCCCGCTACGTCCGGAAATCCGGCCCCCGCGTACTCCCCGAGCGCGCCCTCCCGCTGTCCGCCGGTCAACTCCGGCCATGTCGATGTGGTCACCTACCAGGGGAAATAGCCTGATTCGACCGCCGTGGGCCAAAGACGATCTCTGCCATCACCTGCCGGTACGCGATGGGGCCCGTCCAGTCCGCATCCTGAAAACGGCCTGAATCATGCCTGCATCCGGGCTGATTTCCGTCCGCGGAGTGGCGCACACCACCTCGGATGCCGTTAACTGACCCGCAACTCTGGGTGGTTGAGTGTCGACTGAGAGTCGTCGATGCGCCCGGTGGGCGGCGAGGGGGGTGTGGTCTGTTGCGGAGCGTGGGGCAGACGCGTGTGACGGACAGCGATGAGGACCCGAGAGTGACCGGGCTCCGTGCCGCGGTCTCCCGGCTGCGCCGGGAACTGGCGGCGCACCCCGGCCGGTTCTCCGACCGGGAGGTCGCCGAGGACGAACTGGCGGTGCTGGCGGCGATGGCGGCCCGGGGCGATCCGGACATCGCCCGCATGCGCCGCGCCCTGCTGCTGATCGCCGGGGCCATCGGCTCGGTCAGCGCACTGGCACCCGGGGTGCTCGCGGTCCGCAACGCCGTCGACATGTTCGGGGAGGTGCCCCGGCAGCGCTGAGACCGGGTCCCCGATCCCGCACCGGCCCGCACCCGGCTGCGGTGGCGGCGTGCCCCGCCCGGTTCTAGCGTGGATCGGCAGGGGGTCCCCCACACAAGCGATATGAAGGTGCGGACATGGCCGACAAGCCGACGATCGTTCTGGTGCACGGATTCTGGGGCGGTGCCGCCCACTGGAACAAGGCGATCCTCGAACTCAAGAGCCGGGGCTACGACAAGCTGCACGCGGTGGAGAACCCGCTGACGTCCCTCGCCGAGGACGCCGAGCGCACCCGCAAGATGGTCAAGCAGGTCGACGGGCCCGTGGTCCTGGTGGGCCACTCGTACGGCGGCGCGGTCATCACCGAAGCGGGCGATCTGCCCAATGTCACCGGACTGGTCTATATCGCGGCCTTCGCGCCCGACGCGGGCGAGAGCCCCGGCCAGATCAGCCAGGAGCACCCGCCGGCCGCGTTCGAGAACATCGTCCCGGACTCCGACGGCTATCTCTGGGTCAAGCAGGACAAGTACCACTGGAGCTTCGGCCAGGATCTGGCCGAGGACGAGGCGTACACCATGGCCGTCACCCAGAAGGCACCCCTGGCCTCCACCTTCGGCGACAACATCACCGCACCGGCGTGGCGGAACAAGCCCGTCTGGTACCAGGTGTCGACCGAGGACCGCATGATCAACCCGGACAACGAACGCCGGATGGCCGCCCGGATGAACCCGCGCAAGGTCATCGAACTCGACGCCAGCCATGCATCGCTGGCCTCGCAGCCGAAGGCGGTCGTGGATCTGATCGACGAGGCCGCGAGCGCCTGATCCGGTCCGGCGGTACGGCAGTGCCGAGGGGTGGACCCGTTCACCACGGGTCCGCCCCTCGGCACTGCCGTACGCTCCGGGCCTGCGGGGTCAGTGGCCCCCGGTGTTCGCCAGTGCGGCCGACAGATCGCGGGCCACCTCCTGGAGGACCGGCACGATCTTCTCCGTCGCCGCCTCCGTCACCCGCCCCGCGGGACCCGAGATGGAGATGGCCGCCGCCGTGGGGGAGTCGGGCACCGGCACCGCGAGGCAGCGGACGCCGATCTCCTGCTCGTTGTCGTCGATCGCATAACCGGACCGGCGCACCTGCTCCAGCGCGGCGAGGAAACCCTCCGGAGTGGTGATCGTCTTCTCCGTCGCGGCCGGCATCCCGGTCCGCGCCAGCAGCGCCCGCACCTCCTCCGGCGGGCAGTCCGCGAGCAGGGCCTTGCCGACCCCCGTGGAGTGCGGCAGCACCCGCCGCCCGACCTCGGTGAACATCCGCATCGAATGCTTCGACGGCACCTGGGCCACGTATACGATCTCGTCCCCGTCGAGCAGCGCCATATTCGCGGTCTCGCCCGTCTCCTCCACCAGCCGCGCCAGATAGGGACGGGCCCAGGTGCCGAGCAACCGCGCGGACGATTCGCCGAGGCGGATCAGCCGGGGGCCGAGCGCATAGCGGCGGTTGGGCTGCTGGCGGACGTATCCGCAGGCCACAAGTGTGCGCATCAGCCGGTGAATGGTGGGCAGCGGCAGCCCGCTGCTGCCCGAGAGTTCACTCAGCCCGACCTCGCCACCGGCGTCGGCCATGCGTTCGAGCAGATCGAAGGCGCGCTCCAGGGACTGCACACCCCCGCTGTTCGACGGCTTGGCGGCGTCGGTGGAGCGGGCGCTGGCGCTGGACGTCGGCACGGGCGGCGGTCCTTTCGAGCGGGCGGGCAAGAGTGCAGCCTACCGGTCGGCCGCCGTCGGCACACCGCTGCCGTACCGGAATCCGCGCCGGTCAGGGGGTGTTGGCGCCGATGCGCCCAGCCCGCGGGACGGCCGGCGGCCGGACGATCGAGCCCACCCTCTCTTCTGCATTATGAGATTCTGCTTCCATTTTACGGAAACGTCCAACCCTTGACTGCTTCGGTCGCCGTGATGAAGATGCCCTCAGCAGGAATTCAACAAAACGTTGAACTCTCCGGATGGGGTGACCGATGGCGGATACGGCGACGGAACCTGAAGCCCGGCTGGCGGTGCGGTCGACCCGGGTGGTGACCCCGGACGGCACCCGGCCCGCCCTGATCACCGTCCGCGGCGGCCGGATCGACGCGATCCTCCCGTACGACACCGTCCCCCCGCCCGGCTGTCCGCTGGAGGACGCCGGCGACGACGCCGTACTGCCCGGCCTCGTCGACACCCATGTCCATGTGAACGACCCGGGGCGCACCGAATGGGAGGGCTTCCGGTCCGCGACCCGCGCCGCGGCCGCGGGCGGTATCACCACCCTCCTCGATATGCCGCTGAACTCCCTGCCCCCGACCACCACCGTCGAACACCTCCGCGTCAAACAAGCGGTCGCCGGGCCCGCGGCCCATGTCGACACCGGCTTCTGGGGCGGCGCGATACCCGGCAACACCGACGAACTGCGCCCCCTGCACAACGCCGGGGTGTTCGGCTTCAAATGCTTCCTCTCGCCCTCCGGCGTCGAAGAGTTCCCCCACCTCGACCGGGAGCACCTCGCCCGCGCCATGGAACGGATCACGGACTTCGGCGGACTGCTCATCGTGCACGCGGAGGACCCCCGGCATCTGGCCGCGGAACCGTCCGGCGGCCGGTACGCCGACTTCCTCGCCTCCCGCCCCCGGGACGCCGAGAACGCGGCCGTCGAAACCCTCGTCTCCCTCGCCCGGGAACTGGACGCCCGCGTCCACGTACTGCATCTGTCGTCCGCCGGCGCGCTGCCGCTGATAGCGCGGGCCAAGGCCGAGGGCATCCGGATCACCGCCGAGACCTGCCCGCACTTCCTCACCCTCACCGCCGAAGAGGTCCCCGACGGGGCCACCGAATTCAAGTGCTGCCCGCCCATCCGGGAATCGGCCAACCAGGACGCCCTCTGGGCCGGGCTCGCCGACGGCACCATCGACTGCATCGTCTCCGACCACTCCCCGTGCACCGAGAACCTCAAAACCCCCGACTTCGGCTCCGCCTGGGGCGGGATCTCCTCGCTCCAGCTCGGGCTGCCCGCCGTCTGGACCGAAGCCCGGCGCCGCGGCCACCGCCTCGACGACATCGTCCGCTGGATGTCCGCCGGCCCCGCCCGGCTCGCCGGACTCGGCCGCAAAGGCGCTCTCGAACCGGGCCGCGACGCCGACTTCGCGATCCTCGCGGACGACGAGACCTTCACCGTCGACCCGGCCCGGCTCCACCACCGCAACCGGGTGACCGCCTACGCGGGCCGCACCCTCGCCGGAACCGTCCGCTCGACCTGGCTGCGGGGAGTGCGCATCGCGACGGACGGAACCCCGGCCGGACCCACCGGCCGCCTCCTGGAAAGGAACAACTGAACATGCCCCCGACCGAACCCACCGCCGTCTCCCCGGCCGAGCCCGCCTCCACCACCCCGGCTGCCCCCGCTTCCACCACCCCTGCTGTGCCTGTTCCCACCGCCCCGGCTGTTTCTGTTCCCACCACCCCAGCTGTTTCTGTTCCCACCACCCCACCCGCGTTCACCGGTGACGCCCGCCCCTACGGCGGCGGCGACCCCTACGCCGACTACCGGGCCGCCGACTTCCCCTTCAGCCACTGCGTCGATCTCGCCGACCGGCGGCTCGGCGCGGCCGTGATCGCCGCCAACGACGAGTTCTTCGCCGACCGCGAGAACCTGCTCATCCCCACCCCCGCCGTGTTCGACCCCGAACACTTCGGCCACAAAGGCAAGGTCATGGACGGCTGGGAGACCCGCCGCCGCCGCGGCACGTCCGCCTGCACCCCCCACCCCGCCGCCGACGACCACGACTGGGCCCTGATCCGCCTCGGCGCCCCCGGCATCGTCCGCGGCATCGTCGTCGACACCGCCCACTTCCGCGGCAACTACCCCCGCTCGGTGTCGGTCCAGGCCACCTCCGTACCCGGCAGCCCCCCGCCCGAGGACCTCCTCGCTGACGATGTCGAGTGGACCACCCTCGTCCCCCGTACCCCCGTCGGCGGGCACGCAGCCAACGGCTTCACCGTCTCCGCCGGACAGCGCTTCACCCACCTCCGGCTGAACCAGCACCCCGACGGCGGGATCGCCCGGCTGCGGGTCCACGGAGACGTCGTCCCCGACCCCGCCTGGCTGGCCGCCCTCGGGACCTTCGACCTGGCCGCCCTGGAGAACGGCGGCCGGGTCGAGGACGCGTCCGACCGTTTCTACTCACCCGCCACCAACACCATCAGGCCCGGCCGCTCCCGGCAGATGGACGACGGCTGGGAGACCCGCCGCCGCCGCGACCACGGCAACGACTGGATCCGCTACCGCCTCGTCGAGCGGGCCGAGATCCGCGCGATGGAGATAGACACCGCCTGTCTCAAGGGCAACAGTGCGGGCTGGGCCGCCGTCTCGGTCCGGGACACGGCGACGGACACCGGCGAATGGACCGGGATACTGTCCCGCACCCGCCTCCAGCCGGACACCAACCACCGCTTCCTCCTCGACGCCCCCGTCACGGCCCGGGAGGTCCGGATCGACATCTACCCCGACGGCGGCATCTCCCGCCTCCGCCTCTTCGGCTCACTCACCCCCGAGGCCGCCGCCCGCCTCGCCGCGCGCCACCGCGAACTCGACGGCTGACCACCCGGAACCGCCCGGGAGTCCCGCTCTCCCGTCAACCCGCCGTCCCGTCAACGGGCGCGGGACTCCCCGATCATCACCGTGACGAAGCCGACCACGCCGATCACCACGTTCGTGAGGAGCGCGTGCTCCCGCAGCAGGCCCACGTTCTCCGTCAGCAGCCCCGTCACCCCCAGGAAGGGGAACCAGCCCGTCAGCTCCCGGATCACCCCGGCCAGCCCGAGGAGCAGCACCACCCCGCCCACGGACCCCAGAATCTTCTTCATACGAACGATGCTGGCGGCCCGCGCCCCTCGGCGCGTCCGCCGTCGGCACCTGTCCGTCAGCCGAAGGTCTCGGTCTTCCCGACTTTGGTAGCGGCCCGCCGCCACCCGGCGACGGGACCCGGGCCGGCTGCGTAACGTGGTCCCATGACCCGTACGGAATACTCCTGGCTCCTGCCTTCGGCCATGGCGGCGGACCCGGATCTGTACGACCCCGAACCCGCGGGCGAACGGCGTGTCCGCACCAACGCCCGCGGCCGGGTCCGGCGCACCGTGCGCGACTGGGTCGTCGATCTGCTCTTCTTCCTCTTCGCCGCCCTGATGGCGATGATCGTCATCGACCAGAGCCATCAGTTCAACGAGAACCAGGCAGTCGTCCGCTTCGACGAGATCGTCGGCCTGCTGAGCTGCTGCGCCGTCTGGCTGCGCCGCCGCTGGCCCGTCCAGCTCGCCCTCGGTCTCGCCCTGGTCGGCGTCTTCTCCCCGGCCGTCGCCGGAGCCCTGATCGTCGCTGTCTTCAGCTTCGCCGTCCACCGGCCCTTCAAACCCGTCGCGATCGCCGGCCCGATCATGATCGCCTTCGGGACGGTCCAGCCCTTCGTCCGCCCCGATCCGGCCACGTCCGTCGTCGCCTCCGTCGTCGCCGGACTGGTCATCCTGCTGCTGGCGCTCGGCTGGGGCATGCTGGTCCGCTCCCAGCGGCAGCTGTACGTCGCCCTGCGCGAACGCGCCCACCGGGCCGAGACCGAGGCCGCGCTCCGGGCCGAACAGGCACAGCGGCTGGCCCGCGAGGCCATCGCCCGCGAGATGCACGATGTACTCGCCCACCGGCTCACCCTGCTCAGCG
The DNA here is from genome assembly GCF_044763775.1 of Streptomyces sp. NPDC094448. Taxonomy (NCBI): domain Bacteria; kingdom Bacillati; phylum Actinomycetota; class Actinomycetes; order Kitasatosporales; family Streptomycetaceae; genus Streptomyces; species Streptomyces sp. NPDC094448. Next base: position 571,054 of record NZ_JBIWGU010000001.1, read on the forward strand.
TGCACGCCGGCGCCCTGGAGTTCCGCCCCGACGCACCCCCCGCCGAGGTGGCCAGGGCCGCCGGGGTGATCCGCGACAGCGCCCACGACGCCCTCCAGGACCTGCGCCAGATCATCGGCGTCCTGCGCGCCCCCGGCGACGGCGGCCCCGAGGACCGCCCGCAGCCGACGCTGGCCACCCTGGACGCCCTGGTCGAGGAGGTCCGCGAGGCCGGGATGGCGGTCGTCCTCGACAACCGTGTCCAGGACCCCGACCAGGTGCCCGCAGTCCTCGGCCGTACCGTCTACCGCATCGCCCAGGAGGGACTGACCAACGCCCGCAAACACGCCCCCGGGGCCGAGGTCACCGTCGCCGTCACCGGCGCCCCCGGCACCGGAGTCGTCGTCGCCGTCGACAATCCGGCACCCTCCGGGCCCGTCGGAACCGTCCCCGGTTCCGGCCAGGGTCTGATCGGCCTCACCGAACGCGCCACCCTTGCGGGCGGCAGCCTGGAACACGGAGCGACGGGCGACGGCGGATTCCACGTCCGGGCCTGGCTACCGTGGGCCGCATGACCATCCGACTCCTCGTCGTCGACGACGACCCCCTCGTCCGCGCCGGACTCTCCCTGATGCTCGGCGGCGCCGACGACCTGCTGATCGTCGGCGAGGCCGCGGACGGATCCGAAGTCCCCGCCCTGGTCGAACGGCTCGGCCCCGACGTCGTCCTGATGGACATCCGGATGCCCCACGTCGACGGGCTGCGCGCCACCGAGGAGCTGCGCCGCCGGCCCGGCGCCCCCGAGGTCGTCGTCCTCACCACCTTCCACGCCGACGAGCAGGTGCTGCGGGCACTGCGGGCCGGCGCCGCCGGATTCGTCCTCAAGGACACCCCGCCCGCCGAGATCGTCGAGGCGGTCCGCCGGGTCGCGGGCGGCGAGCCCGTACTGTCGCCCGCCGTCACCCGCCAGCTGATGAGCCACGTCGCCGCCCAGCCGCCGGCGCCGGGCGGCGATCCGCGCCGGGGCGCCGCGCTCACCAGAATCGCCCTGCTCGCGGAGCGGGAGCGGGAGGTCGCCGTCGGTATCGGCCGCGGCCGGTCCAACGCCGAGATCGCGAGCACCCTCTATATGAGCGTCCCCACGGTCAAGACCCACGTCTCGCGGATCCTGGCCAAACTGGGCTTCAACAACCGTGTCCAGATCGCGCTCCTCGCCCATGACGCGGGGCTGCTCGACGACGACGGGCCGGGCCGGGCGACGTAGCCTGAGCCCATGGGGACCATCGACCTGAGCGACTGGCACGGTTTCACCGAGAACCCTTACCCGTACTACGCGGCCGCGCGCGAACAGGGGCCCGTCCACCGGGTCCACGGCACGGAAGGGACCTTCTGGCTGATCGTCGGCCATGAGGAGGCCCGCGCCGCCCTCACCGACGAACGGCTCGTCAAATCACCTCAGAAGGTGGGATTCACCTCCACCGAAGGGCAGATCATCGGCCCCAACCTGCTGGAGGTCGACCCGCCCCACCACACCAGACTCCGGAAACTGGTGGCCCGGGAGTTCACCATGCGCCGGGTGGAACAACTCGCCCCCCGCATCGAGGAGATCACCGGCGGACTGCTCGACGCCATGGTCCCCGCCGGCCGCGCCGATCTGATCGGCGCCTTCGCCTTCCCGCTGCCCATCATCGTGATCTGCGAACTGCTGGGGGTGCCGCCGGGCGACCGCGACTCCTTCCGGGCCTGGTCCCACAGCATCGTGGCCCCCGAGGACCAGTCCGAGGTGGAGCCCGCGCTGATCGCCCTGTGCACCTACCTGGACGAGCTGATCGAGACCAAACGCCGCCGGGGCTCCACCGGAGACCTGCTCTCCGATCTGATCCGCGCCCGCGACGAATCCGACGACCGGCTCTCCGCGCCCGAACTGCGCGCCCTCGGCTTTCTGCTGCTGATCGCCGGCCATGAGACCACCGTCAATCTGATCGGCAACGGGGTACGGGCCCTGCTCGCCCATCCCGACCAGCTGGCCGCCCTGCGCGCCGACCCGGGCCTCCTCGACGGCGCCGTCGAGGAGATGCTCAGGTACGACGGGCCGGTGGAGACCGCGACCATCCGCTACAGCGCGGAGGACGTCCCGGTCGGCGGCACCGTGATCCCGGCGGGCGAGATCGTCCTCGTCGGACTGGGCGCGGCCGACCGGGACCCGGCCCGCTTCCCCGACGCCGACACCTTCGACATCCGCCGCGATACCCGGGGCCATCTCGCCTTCGGCCACGGCGTCCACTTCTGCGTCGGCGCCCCGTTGGCCAGGCTGGAGGCCAGGATCGCGCTGACGGCCCTGCTCGACCGCTTCCCGGGACTGGAGGCCGACGCCGGGGGCGGCCCGCTGGAATGGCTGCCCGGACTGCTGATGCGCGGCACCCGCACCCTCCCCGTCCGCTGGTGATCCGGTCCACCGGTCCCACCGGTCCGGCCGTCCACCGGTCCCACCGGTCCGGCGGTTCACCGGTGACCGGCGGACCGCCGGACCGGGTGCCGCCCGGCCCGCCGCCCGACTCTTCGCCCCGGCCGCACGGCCCCGGCCCGGACAACGGCTGAACAGCTCAAGCCGGCCCACGCCCACCGGGCCGGGGCCGCCGGACGGGCTCGCGCCCGCACACCGGCCGTTCGGGCTCGGCACCCGCTCCGGGCGGGTCCGGCCGGAGCGGTTCGGGCCGGAGCGGTTCGGGCCGCGCCGACCCGGTCGACCGTGCCGCCGGCCGGGCGGTCCCGGCCCGCGCACCCGCCGGACGGCTCAGGCGCCGCCCGGGATCTCGGCGAGAGCCACCCGGCGCCGTTCACTCCGGGACAGCTCGCACGCCTCCGCGATCCGCAGCGCCTCCAGCGCCTCGCGGCCGTCGCAGGGGTTGGCGATCTCGCCCCGGACCAGCTTCAGAAAGGCGTCCAGCTCCCGTTCGTACGCGGGGCCGAACCGCTCCAGGAAACTCGGCCAGGTCCGCGCCGGCCGCCGTGGCCCCCGCGGTTCCACCGAGACCAGCGGCGTCCGGTCGTCGAGGCCGACCGTGATCTGGTCCAGATGGCCCGCCAGCTCCATCCGGACGTCGTACCCGGCGCCGTTGAACCGGGTCGCGGTCGCCGTCGCGACCGTCCCGTCGTCGAGCGTGAGCACCACCCCCGCCGTGTGCACGTCGCCCGCCTCCGCGAACACCCCCGCCTCGTGGGGCGTCCGCGGATCCCGGCTCTCCCCGACGGCGTACACCTCGTCGACCTCCCGTCCGGTCACCCACCGGATCGCGTCGAAGTCATGGACCAGACAGTCCCGGTACAGGCCACCGGAGAGCGGCAGATAGCCCGCGGGCGGCGGCCCGGGGTCCGCGGTGACCGCCCGGACGGTGTGCAGGATGCCCAGCGCCCCCGAGCCCACCGTGGCCCTGGCCGCCCCGAAGCCGGTGTCGAAGCGCCGCATGAAGCCGATCTGGAGTTCGGTGCCCGCCGCGGCGACCTCGGCCAGGGCCCGTCCGGTGCCCGCCAGGTCCAGGGCGATCGGCTTCTCGCAGAAGACCGGCAGCCCGGCCATCGCCGCCCGCCCGATCAGCTCCGCGTGGGACGCCGTCGCCGAGGCGATCACCACCGCGTCCACGCCCGCGGCGAAGACCCCGCCGGGCTCGGCGACCGACTCCGCCCCGACCCGCTCCGCCACCGCGGCCGCCCGGGGCGCGTCCGCATCCGCCAGGACCAGGGAGTCCACGTCCGGATGGCGGCCGAGGACCTCCGAATGGAAAGTGCCGATACGTCCCGTACCGATGAGTCCGATGCGCATGCGCCCAAAATGAAGCTCGCCCACGGACGCTGTCAAGACTTTGTCCTGACAACCGGACTTCACGACTTCCCGTCAACTGAAGACCCGATTACGCTCGGCCCGTGCCCAAGCAGCCCAGACCAGAGCCGGACCCGTCCCGGTCACTCCCGCTGAGCGTGGACCGCACCAGCCCGGTCCCGCTGTACTTCCAGCTGGCCCAGCAGCTGGAGTCCGCCATCGAGCGGGGGGCGCTCACCCCCGGCAGCCTGCTCGGCAACGAAATCGAGCTGGCCGGGCGGCTCGGACTCTCCCGCCCCACCGTCCGCCAGGCCATCCAGTCCCTCGTCGACAAGGGCCTGCTGGTCCGCCGCCGGGGTGTCGGCACCCAGGTCGTGCACAGCCAGGTCAGACGGCCCCTGGAGCTGAGCAGCCTCTACGACGACCTGGAAGCGGCCGGGCAGCGGCCGGCCACCGCCGTCCTGCGGAACACCACAACGGCGGCGACCGACCGGGTCGCCGCCGCCCTCGGGGTCGCCGAGGGCACCGAAGTCCACTCCGTCGAGCGGCTGCGCTACGCCCACGGGGAGCCGATGGCCCTGCTCACCAACTACCTGCCGACCGGACTGCTCGCCCTGGACACCCCGCCGCTGGAGAGCACGGGCCTCTACCGGCTGATGCGGGCCGCCGGGATCACCCTGCACAGCGCCCGGCAGACGGTGGGCGCCCGCGCCGCCACCGGTATCGAGGCCCTGCGGCTGACCGAGCAGCCCGGCGCGCCCGTACTGACCATGGAGCGCACCACCTTCGACGACACCGGACGGGCGGTCGAGTACGGCGCCCATATCTACCGCGCCTCCCGCTACTCCTTCGAGTTCCAGCTCCTCGTCCGCCCCTGACCCCCGCCCCCGCCTCTGCCCCCGCTCCGACCGCCCGCCCGGGGCACCTCCACCGACCCCGGCAGATCCGAAGCTCCCCGCATAAGAAGGTCGCGTAAGAATGTTCGGACAAACTCTTGACGGGGCCTTCTCGCAGCCGTAGAAACTCACCCAGCCGCAACCGGCAGGCCGGGAGGGAAGGCGGATCCACCATGCGCAGGCACCGCACGGCACCAGCCCCGCTCGCCACGGGCGCCCCGGAGAATCGGGCGCCACGGAGGCCCGGGAACCTCCCCGGCGTACCCGATGCCCACCCTCCGACCTGCCGTGACCCATACTTGGGCGGCTGGGGCACGACATTTCGCCCCACTGCCGCGCCACCGGGCGCGGTGGTCCCGAGGGCGAGCGGTACGGCAAGAAGGGCACGGCGTCGTGGCTAGGGCAAGGACAGGGGTACGCGCGGTCGGCGCGCTGCTGGCGGCGGTGCTCGGGGCTTCCCTGGTGGGATGCAGCAGCACCGGCGGCAAGCGGGCCGCGGACGCCCGCAAGGCCCAGGCCGAGGCGGTGGGGAAGGCCGCGGTCTCCACGCCCCGCTGGACCTTCGCCATGGTCACCCACTCGGGCGAGGGCGACACGTTCTGGGACATCGTCCAGAAGGGCGCCAAGGAGGCGTCCGCCAAGGACAACATCAACTTCCTCTACTCCAAGAGCGACGAGGGCCAGCAGCAGGCCCAGCTGGTCCAGGCCGCCATCGACAAGAAGGTCGACGGCCTGATCGTCACCCTCGCCAAGCCCGACGCCATGAAGGACGTGGTGAAGAAGGCCGTGTCCGCCGGTATCCCGGTGATCACCATCAATTCGGGATCCGCCCAGTCCAAGGAGTACGGCGCCCTGACCCATATCGGGCAGGACGAGACCGTCGCGGGCGAGGCCGTCGGCACCGAGCTGAACCAGCGCGGGAAGAAGAAGGCCGTCTGCGTCCTCCACGAGCAGGGCAACGTCGGCCACGAGCAGCGCTGCGCCGGGGCGGCGAAGACCTTCGAAGGCGAGATGCAGAACCTGTACGTCGACGGCACCAACATGCCCGACGTCCAGGCGTCCATCGAGGCCAAGCTCCAGACCGACCGGGCGATCGACGCGGTCGTCACCCTGGGCGCCCCGTTCGCCGACACCGCGGTCCGCGCCAAGGAGACGGCCCGCAGCAAGGCCGAGATCGACACCTTCGACCTCAATCCGAAGGTCGCGGCCGGGCTGAAGTCCGGCGCCCTCGGCTTCGCCGTCGACCAGCAGCCGTACCTCCAGGGGTACGAGGCGGTCGACCTGCTCTGGCTCTACCGGTACAACGCCGACATGCTCGGCGGCGGCCTTCCCGTGCTCACCGGGCCGCAGATCGTCACCCAGGACCAGGCGGCGCAGCTGGAGGACTACACGAAGCGGGGAACCCGATGAGCTCGACCGCACCGCCACCGGTGGACCTCGGGAAGGGGTCCGCCGGGGACGAACGGCTGCTGGCGGTCTCCCCGCTGCGCAAGCTGCTGGGCCGGCCCGAGCTGGGCTCGGTCGTCGGCGCGGTCGCCGTCTTCGTCTTCTTCTCGGTCGTCGCCGACGACTTCCTCCAGACGTCGAGCCTCTCGACCGTGCTGTACGCGGCCTCCACCATCGGGATCATGGCCGTCCCGGTCGCGCTGCTGATGATCGGCGGCGAGTTCGACCTCTCCGCGGGCGTCCTCGTCACCACCTCCGCGCTGGTGTCGTCGATGTTCAGCTACCAGATGACCGCCAACGTCTGGGTCGGCGTCTTCGTCTCGCTGCTGGTCACCCTGGCGGTCGGTGCCTTCAACGGCATGCTGCTGACCCTGACGAAGCTGCCCAGCTTCATCATCACGCTCGGTACGTTCCTGATGCTGACCGGACTGAACCTCGGCTTCACCAAGCTGATCACCGGCCGGGTCTCGACCGACTCCATCAGCGATATGCAGGGCTTCGACTCGGCGAAGAAGCTCTTCGCCTCCGAGTTCGTCATCGGGGACGTCACCCTGAAGGTGACCGTCCTGTGGTGGTTCGCACTGGTCGCCGTCGCCACCTGGATCCTGCTGCGCACCCGCTTCGGCAACTGGATCTATGCGGTGGGCGGCAACGCGGACGCGGCCCGCGCGGTGGGCGTCCCCGTCGTCCGGACCAGGATCGGCCTCTATCTGGGCGTCGCCTTCGCCGCCTGGATCTCCGGTCAGCACCTGCTCTTCTCGTACGACGTGGTGCAGTCGGGCGAAGGCGTCGGCAATGAGCTGATCTACATCATCGCCGCCGTCATCGGCGGCTGTCTGATCACCGGCGGCTACGGTTCGGCGATCGGCTCCGCGGTCGGCGCCCTGATCTTCGGCATGACCAGCAAGGGCATCGTCTACGCGGAGTGGAACCCGGACTGGTTCAAGTTCTTCCTCGGGGCGATGCTGCTTCTCGCCGCCCTGCTGAACGCATGGGTACGCAAACGGGCGGAGGCCACACGATGACGGAGCCCCGACAGGAACCGGAGCACGGGCCCGGCCACGGGCCGGACCGGGGATCGGCCCATGAGCCGGACCCGGGGACCCCGGCGGCGGACCCGGACCGGCCCCCGCTGGTCGCCCTGGACCGGGTCAGCAAGTACTACGGCAACATCCGGGCGCTGGAGGGCGTCTCCCTGGAGGTCCACGCCGGGGAGATCACCTGTGTCCTCGGCGACAACGGCGCCGGGAAGTCCACCCTCATCAAGATCATCGCGGGTCTGCACCAGCACGATTCGGGCACGTTCTCCCTCGACGGCGAGGAGACCCGGCTGGTCAATCCGCGGGACGCCCTGGACCGGGGCATCGCCACCGTCTACCAGGATCTGGCCGTGGTGCCGCTGATGCCGGTCTGGCGGAACTTCTTCCTCGGCTCGGAGCCGGTGAAGGGCAGCGGGCCGCTGCGCCGGCTCGACGTGCAGAAGATGCGCGAGACCACCCGCGCCGAACTGCTGCGGATGGGTATCGACCTCCGGGACGTCGACCAGCCGATCGGCACCCTCTCCGGCGGTGAACGCCAGTGTGTGGCCATCGCCCGCGCGGTCCACTTCGGCGCCAAGGTCCTCGTCCTCGACGAGCCGACCGCGGCACTCGGAGTCAAACAGTCCGGGGTCGTCCTCAAGTACGTGGCCGCGGCGCGCGACGCGGGCCTCGGGGTGGTCCTGATCACCCACAACCCCCACCACGCCTATCTCGTCGGGGACCGGTTCGTCCTGCTCAAGCGGGGCACCATGACGGCGAGCCACACCAGGGAGTCGGTGACCCTCGACGAACTGACCCGGCAGATGGCCGGCGGCTCCGAGCTGGACGACCTCCGCCACGAGCTGGAACGCGCCACGCCCGGCGCCTGAGCCCGGTCCGCGGAGCCCCGCCGGGCCCGGACTCGTGCGGGGCGTGCCCCGTGCGGGCGGCGCCGGGCCCCGTGCTGCGGGGCGCCGGCGGTCCGGAGCCCCCGGCCCCGTACCGGTCGGGCCGAGGGCCGTACGGGGCGCCGTGAAAGAATCACCGCGCGGGGAGACCCGCCGCATCACCCGCCCCCTTGACTCCGAGCACCCGCAGGGACATGAGCACCTACCGCGACTTCACGCACCGCGGCTCCGCCCGCGCCACCGTCCTGCGTACCGTCGGGACCCGCGAGCGCCGCTCGCACCTGACCGCGCCCCGGGTCCCCACCGTCGGGATCGACATCGGCGGTACGAAGGTGATGGCGGGCGTCGTCGACGCGGACGGCGTCATCCTGGAGAAGATCCGTACCGAGACCCCGGACAAGTCCAAGAGCCCGAAGGTCGTCGAGGACGTCATCTGCGAGCTGGTCCTCGACCTGTCCGACCGGCACGATGTGCACGCGGTCGGCATCGGCGCCGCGGGCTGGGTCGACGCCGACCGGTCGACCGTCCTCTTCGCCCCTCATCTCGCCTGGCGCAACGAGCCGCTGCGGGATGCGCTCTCCGCCCGGCTCGCCGTACCCGTCCTGGTCGACAACGACGCCAACACCGCCGCCTGGGCCGAGTGGCGGTTCGGTGCGGGCCGTGGCGAGGATCACCTGGTGATGATCACGCTCGGGACCGGGATCGGCGGCGCGATCCTGGAGGACGGGCAGGTCAAGCGGGGCAAGTACGGGGTGGCCGGCGAGTTCGGGCATATGCAGGTCGTACCGGCCGGGCATCGCTGCCCCTGCGGCAACCGCGGCTGCTGGGAGCAGTACAGCTCCGGAAACGCCCTGGTGCGGGAGGCCCGGGAGCTGGCGGCCGCCGATTCGCCCGTGGCGCACGTACTGATCGAACGGGTCGGCGGCGCCGTCGGGGACATCACCGGACCGCTGATCACCGAGCTGGCCCGCGAGGGCGACGCGATGTGCGTGGAGCTGCTGGAGGACATCGGCCGCTGGCTGGGAGTCGGCATCGCCAATCTGGCCGCCGCCCTGGACCCCTCGTGCTTCGTCATCGGCGGCGGGGTGAGCGCGGCCGACGATCTGCTGATCGGCCCCGCCAGGGACGCCTTCCGCCGCCAGCTGACCGGCCGGGGCTACCGGCCCGAGGCACGGATCGTGAAGGCCCAGCTCGGTCCGGAGGCCGGTATGGTCGGGGCGGCCGACCTCGCCCGGCTGGTCGCCCGCCGCTTCCGCCGCGCCAACCGCCGCCGGGTGGAGCGCTACGAACGCTACGAGCGGTACGCGCAGGCGCTGCGGAACCCCGGAGCGGGCCGTCCCTCCCGGGAGACCTGAGCCTTCTCCGTACGGCCCCGACGATCGTGTTCCGGCCGCTGCCGGGGCGGTGTGTCGGAGGCGAACCGTAGACTTCAGGTCCGCACACCGACCAGGAACCGCAGTCATGAGTGTCGTACCCAGACCGGCCCCGCCGCCGGACGAGACCGCCTTCCGGCCGCCCGAGGGCCGGCGCCATATGATCATCCGGCGTGCCCTGACGCTGGCGGTCATCCTGCTGCTGATCGGGATTCCGGCCGGGTATCTCGTGGTCTCCGCGGAGCAGAGCCGGGCCAGCGGCCGGGACAAGGCGGCGGAGTCCTCGTCGACGGGGCTGCGGGACGCCTGGCCGTCCCAGATGAAGCGGCGGATCTTCGAGGTGCCGATCCCGCGCGGTTCCGAGCGGGTCGCCTACTACGAGACCAGCAACTGGCGGACCAGCAGGCTGTTCGTGCAGTTCACGACGACCCCCGCAGGGCTCGACGAGTTCCTCGGCGCCATCGGCGCCGACCGGGCCGCCCTCCAGCCCGGGGTCCCGGCGATCAGTGCCAAGGACGCCGCGACGGTCGGCTGGAACTTCACCCCGGGGGAGCGGGCCTGGTCCGGTCTGGTCCACCCGAGGGCCGCCCCCCGGCCCAGCCAGCACATCGTCGTCGACGAGACGCTGGTCTTCGCGCCCCGCGTGTACGTGGTGTCCGCCACCACGCCGTGATGCCCGCCCCCGCCGGGCCACCCTCCGGGGTGAGTTGAGGGGGCCCGCCCACCCCGCGGCCGCCCGGTCACTACGGTGGACCGGGTGAGTGAGACGCAGACGCCCGAACAGAGCCCTGAGCCCAGCGCCGAGGAGAGCCCCGGACAGAGCCCTGAGTCCGACGCCGGACAGCGCCCCGAACAGAGTCCGGGACCGGTCCCGGACCAGGTCCCGGGGCCGGTCCCCGAACCGGGCCCCGACCGGGATTCCGAGGGGAGTTCCGAGGAGGCGGGGCCCGCCCTCCTCCAGTACCGGATCGACGGGCCCGACGACGCGCCCGTCCTCGTCCTCGGCCCGTCCCTGGGCGCGACCTGGCATATGTGGGACCGGCAGGTCGCCGATCTGTCCGCCGAATGGCGGGTGGTCCGCTACGACCTGCCGGGCCACGGCGGAGCCCCCGCCGAACCCGCGGAATCCGTCGCCGAACTCGCCGACCGGCTGCTGGCCACCCTCGACGCCATCGGCGTCCAGCGCTTCGGCTACGCGGGCTGCTCCATCGGCGGCGCGGTGGGCCTCGATCTGGCGCTGCGCCGCCCGGACCGGGTGGGTTCGCTGGCGCTGGTCGCCGCCTCGCCCCGGTTCGGCACGGCCGACGAACTCCGCAGCCGCGGGGTGATCGTCCGGACCAACGGCCTCGAACCGGTCGCCCTGGCGGCCCCGGCCGCCTGGTTCACCGAGGCCTTCGCCGCGGCCCAGCCCGCGATCGTGGACTGGGCCGTCCAGATGGTCCGTACCACCGACCCGGTCTGCTACATCGCCGCCTGCGAGGCGCTCGCGACCTTCGACGTCCGCACCGAACTGGGCCGGGTCGCCGTCCCGGCGCTGGTCCTGGTCGGCGCCGAGGACCGGGTGACCGGACCGGCCGAGGCCCGGACCCTGGTCGCCGGGATACCGGACGCCCGGCTCGCGCTGGTGCCGGGGGCCGGCCACCTCGCCCCGGTGGAGCAGCCCGCGGCCGTCACCGACCTGCTGGTCCAGCACTTCTCGGCGGCCCCGCAGGACACCCTCACGGCCATCCCCCTCCAGGCCCAGCCCATCGCGCCGGCGGCTCCGGCCGCCCCCGTGGCAGCCCCGGCGCCGGACGCCGTGGATGCCGTGTCCGCCGGGGTCCCCGAGCCCGCGGGCCGCCCCGATCCGTACGGACCGGGGATGAAGACCCGCCGTGAGGTCCTCGGGGACGCCCATGTGGACGCGGCCACCGCCGGTGACGATCCGTTCACGGCCGAGTTCCAGGAGCTGGTCACCCGTTATGCCTGGGGCGAGGTCTGGAACCGCGAGGGCCTCGACCGCCGCACCCGCAGCGCCGTGACGATGACGGCGCTGGTCGCCGGGGGACGGCTGGAGGAGCTGGCGGTGCACGTCAGGGCCGCGCTCCGGAACGGGCTCACCCCCGACGAGATCAAGGAGATCCTCCTCCACACGGCCGTGTACTGCGGAATGCCGGCCGCGAACGCCGCCTTCGGGGTCGCCCGTACCGTCGTACGGGAGGAGACCACGCCCCGCTCGTAGCAGGATGGGTCCATGAGGCTCACGAAGAAGCTCCACTCCTGCGTACGGATCGAAAAGGACGGTGCCACCCTCGTCGTGGACCCGGGGGCGTTCTCCGAGGAGGACGCCGCGGCGGGGGCGGACGCGGTGCTGATCACCCATGAGCACCCCGACCACTACGACGAGGGCAGGGTCCGCGCCGCCCTGGAGGCGGGGGCCGAGGTGTGGACCCTGCGGAGCGTCGCGGACACGCTCTCCGCCGCCTTCCCGGGCCGGGTCCGCACCGTCGGCCACGGCGACACTTTCACCGCGGCGGGATTCGAGGTGGAGGTCCACGGCGAACTGCACGCGGTGATCCACCCGGACCTGCCCCGGATCACCAATATCGGCTTCCTGGTCGATGGATCGGTCTTCCACCCCGGGGACGCCCTCACCGTGCCCGAGCGCCCCGTGGACACGCTGATGCTGCCGGTGATGGCGCCCTGGAACAAGCTCTCCGAGGTCGTCGACTACGTACGGGAGGTGGGCCCGCGGCTGACCATCGACATCCACGACGCCCTGCTCACCGATCTTGCCCGCCCGATCTACGACCGCCATCTCGCCAACCTGTCCGACGCCCGCCACGAACGCCTGACCCCGGGCACCACCCACGCGCTCTGAGGCGGCTGGGTTCCATGAGGGGCCTGGGGGTTTCACCCACGCGGCCGGGCGCAAGAACGCGGAACAACGCGACAAGCCACGCACGGCCCGCTCCCGGCGCCCCGCCGGAAAGGCCCTTCTTCGCCCGGCCGGGGCCCGCCCGCCCCCGCGGAGCGCATACGCTTCTGCCATGCGCATCGCCACCTGGAACGTCAACTCGATCACCGCCCGGCTGCCCCGCCTCCTGGCCTGGCTGGAGAGCAGCGGCACCGATGTGCTGTGCGTCCAGGAGACCAAGTGCACGGCCGAGCAGTTCCCCGCCGCCGAGCTGCGGGAACTGGGCTACGAGTCCGCCGTCCACGCCGACGGCCGGTGGAACGGGGTCGCGCTGGTCTCCCGCGTCGGTCTGGACGCGGTCGTGAAGGGACTGCCCGGCGGTCCGGAGTACGACGGCGTCCAGGAGCCGCGCGCGGTCTCCGCGACCTGCGGCCCGGTCCGGCTCTGGTCGGTGTACGTCCCCAACGGCCGCGAGGTCGGCCACCCCCACTACGCGTACAAGCTCCAGTGGCTGGACGCGCTGCGCACCGCGGTCGCCGAGGACGCTGCGGGCAGCCGGCCCTTCGCGGTGCTCGGCGACTACAACATCGCGCCCGCGGACGACGACGTATGGGACCGCTCGGTCTTCGAGGGCAGTACCCATGTCACCGAGCCGGAGCGGTCCGCGCTGGCCGGGCTGCGGGAAACCGGTCTCGTCGATGTGGTGCCCCGCCCCCTGAAGTACGACCACCCGTACACGTACTGGGACTACCGCCAGCTCGCCTTTCCGAAGAACCGGGGTATGCGTATCGACCTGGTGTACGGGAACCAGCCCTTCGCGGCGGCCGTCAAGGACGGCTATGTGGACCGCGAGGAGCGCAAGGGCAAGGGCGCGTCGGACCATGCACCGGTGGTGGTCGACCTTGAAGTCTGAGCGGACAGGGCCGGTCCGGGTCCGGGGGCGCGCGGTCGGGGCGCCCGGACCGGGGAATTACCCGCCGATCCGGGTGATCACCGGTGCGCGTCCTGTGGTGTGCGGACCGGGGAAGATGCGAGGCTTAGTGGTATGAACATCCCTTTCCTGGACAACTGGCTCAAGAAGCAGGGTCCCGGGGCGCGGGGCGCCGTCGCGGGAGCCCTGGACGATCCCGAGCGCGCCGCGGCGATGGCCGAACTGTTCGCCGAGTGCGAGCTGCTCCGGGTCCGGGTCGGCCGTATGGGACTGGAACTGGACGACAGCGCGGCCTCCTTGTCCGCTCTCGACCAGTTGCCGCCGCGCTGGCGCGACGATCCGGAGGAGCTGCCGTGGATCGGCAACGACGCCGGGCTGTACCTCGGGACGGTGATCGTACGGACCGTGCCGGGCGCCGGCTGGCATGTCTGGCCCGGTGGTCACCCCGTGGTACGGCTGGCCTCCGGCCGGGAGATCGGCGTCGTGGAGGCGGGGCTCGACTGGGCGGTCAACGGGGCGCCCGAACTCTCCCAGGTCTATGCGGAGGCCGCCGAGGCCTGACCGCCGCCATCCTCGGGTATCCCTCGTACATGAGCTGATATATAGCCAATAAATACGGCTTATGCCCCTTTTATGCGTGTCGCGCGCGAAGTCCCTTTTCGGGGTGGATAGTTTGCGCTGACCTCGACACAGCAACCAGTGGGGGCAGCGTATGGCCGTCGTCGATCCGTTGATCGAGCTGCGGGACGTCAACAAGTACTACGGGCAGTTGCACGTCCTGCGGGACATCAACCTCTCCGTGGGACGCGGCGAGGTCGTGGTCGTCATCGGCCCGTCCGGCTCGGGCAAATCGACGCTCTGCCGGACGGTGAACCGGCTGGAGACCATCGAGTCCGGCACGATCACCATCGACGGAGAGCCGCTCCCCGAGGAGGGCAAGGGCCTCGCCCGGCTCCGTTCCGAGGTCGGCATGGTCTTCCAGTCCTTCAACCTCTTCGCCCACCGCACCGTCCTCGACAATGTCTCCCTCGCACCCCTCAAGGTCCGCGGGCGCCGCCGGGAGGAGGCCGAACGCCGCTCCCGCGAACTCCTCGACCGGGTCGGGCTCGCCGCCCAGGCGGCGAAGTACCCCGCCCAGCTCTCCGGCGGCCAGCAGCAGCGCGTGGCCATCGCCCGTGCGCTCGCCATGGACCCCAAGGTCATGCTCTTCGACGAGCCGACCTCGGCCCTCGACCCCGAGATGATCAACGAGGTGCTGGAGGTCATGCAGCAGCTGGCCCGCGACGGTATGACCATGGTCGTGGTCACCCATGAGATGGGCTTCGCCCGCTCGGCCGCCAACCGGGTCGTCTTCATGGCCGACGGCCGGATCGTCGAGGACCGCACGCCCGAGGACTTCTTCACCAACCCGTCGAGCGACCGTGCCAAGGACTTCCTCTCCAAGATCCTCAAGCACTGACTGGGGGAACCGCCATGCCGCGACGCCACCACACCGCTCCGACCGCCCTCGCGCCCGCCCCGCTTCACGGGCCCGCACTCCGGCGGCTCCGCCGCACCCTGCTGCCCGCCCTGCTCCTCGCCCTGACCGCCGTGCTCGCCGCCGCCTGCGGCAAGGAGGGCAGCCCGCCGGTCAAGGGCCCCCAGCCGGAGACCCTCCCCGTCTACCCGGTCAACACCGGCTTCCAGCTCCCCGGATCCCCGACCTGGCGCCGGGCCGAGAGCCGCGGATACCTCACCGTCGGAGCCAAGGAGGACCAGCCCTACCTCGGCGAGAAGGACCCCGCCACCGGCGTCTACTCGGGCTTCGACATCGAGATCGCCAAAATGGTCGCGGCCTACCTCGGCTTCGACCCGGCGGGCATCCACTTCCGGACGATCGCCTCGGCCAACCGGGAAACCGCCCTCCAGAACGGCCAGATCGACTATTACGTCGGTACCTACACCATCAACGACATGCGCAAGAAGCTCGTCGGATTCGCCGGGCCCTACTTCATGGCCGGACAGTCCCTGCTGGTCCGCACCGACGAGCACGATATCCACGGCCCCCAGGACCTGGACGGCAAACGGGTCTGCTCCGCTACCGGCTCCACCCCCTACCAGCGGATCAAAGCCGACTACCCCAAGGCGGTCCTCGTCGGCTACGACACCTACTCCATCTGCGTCGACAACCTCCTCACCTACCAGGTCGACGCCGTCACCACCGACGACGCCATCCTCATCGGCTACGCCGCCAAGGCCCCCGACGAGCTGAAGGTCGTCGGCAAACCCTTCTCCCAGGAGCCGTACGGCATCGGCGTACCGCGCTCCGACAACGCCCTGCGCTTCGCCATCGACGACGCCCTCGCGGCCGGTGAGAAGAACGGGCAGTGGAAACAGGCCTACGACGCCACCCTCGGCCTCTCCGGGGTGCCCGCGCCCCAGCCGCCGCCCATCGACCGCTACCCGGCGAGCTGAGGAGGAGAACCGGCGCATGGACGTACTGACCGACAACATCTCCCTCTACTGGCAGGGCTTCCTCGGCACCGTCGAGCTGACCTTCTACTCCTCGGTGCTCGCCCTGGTGCTGGGCTTCCTGATCGCGGCCTTCCGGGTCTCGCCCGTCGGCTCGCTGCGCGTCTTCGGCACGGTCTGGGTGACCGTACTCCGCAACACCCCGCTCACCCTCCTCTTCTTCGCCGTCGTCCTCGGGCTGCCCCGGTTCGGGATCGTGCTGCCGTTCCAGCTGTTCGCGATCCTCGCCCTCGGCTGCTACACCTCCGCTTTCATCTGCGAGGCGCTGCGCGCCGGTATCAACACGGTCCCCAAGGGGCAGGGCGAGGCCGCCCGCAGCCTCGGCATGTCCTTCGGACAGACCCTGCACACGGTGGTGCTGCCGCAGGCGTTCCGCACCGTCATCCCGCCCATCGGCTCGACTCTGATCGCCCTGGCGAAGAACTCCGCGATCGCGGGCGCGTTCAGCGTCACCGAACTGCTCGGCACCTACAAGACGCTGAGCGAACTGGGCTACAACATCATCTGGACCTTCGTCTGGATCGCCGTCGGCTACCTCATCATCACCCTGTCCATCAGCGCGCTCTTCCACGTGCTGGAGAAGCGCTACGGAGTCGCCCGATGACCGATTCCACCGCCCTCTACGACATCCCGGGCCCACGGACCCGGCGGCGGCACCGCATCTACGGGATCGCCGCCACCGCCGCCATCGCCGCGCTCCTCGGCTGGATCGTGTATCTGCTCTTCGACACCGGGCAGTTCACCGCGGCGAAGTGGACCCCCTTCGAGTACAAGGGCATCCAGGAACTGCTGCTTCAGGGGCTCGGCAACACCCTGAAGGCGTTCGCGTACGCGGCCGTGCTCTCCCTCGTCCTCGGCGGGATCCTCGCCACCGGGCGGCTCTCCGAACACCGGGCCGTCCGCTGGATCGCCACCCTGCTGGTGGAGTTCTTCCGCGCGATGCCCGTACTGGTGATGATCTTCTTCATCTTCGTGGCGCTCAAGGTCCAGCCGCTGCCCGCGCTCGTCGCCGGGCTGACCCTCTACAACGGTTCGGTGCTCGCCGAGGTCTTCAGGACCGGAATCAACGCCGTGGACCGGGGCCAGCGGGAGGCCGCGTACGCGCTCGGCATGCGCAAGACCCAGGTGATGACCTACGTCCTGGTGCCGCAGGCGGTCCGGGCGATGCTGCCGGCGATCATCAGCCAGCTGGTGGTCGCCCTGAAGGACACCTCCCTCGGATATCTGATCACCTACGAGGAGTTCCTCCACGCGGGCAAGCTGATCGCCTCCAACCTCGACTACGATCTGCCGTTCATCCCCGTCGTGATGGTGATCGCGCCGATCTACATCG
Organism: Streptomyces sp. NPDC094448; assembly: GCF_044763775.1. Classification (NCBI taxonomy): domain Bacteria; kingdom Bacillati; phylum Actinomycetota; class Actinomycetes; order Kitasatosporales; family Streptomycetaceae; genus Streptomyces; species Streptomyces sp. NPDC094448. Next base: position 588,163 of record NZ_JBIWGU010000001.1, read on the forward strand.
GGCTGTGCATGCTGCTCTCCTGGTTCGCCAACTGGGTGGCGAAGAGACAGCGCCGCAGCCCCAAGACCGAGGCCGTGGACGTCGCTCCGGCCGAACCGGGGACGCTGCTGCCCGGGGGGCCGCCGGGGCCCTAGGACCGCCGGGGCCCGGTCCCGAGGGCCGCCGGCCCCGGGGCAATGCTCCCTTCCCCCGGTACGACCCCGGCGGCAGCCGGTGATCACTCCTCGTCCGGCGGCGGCGGCGAACACGCCGTATACGCCGTCCGCATGGACGAGGAGAAGGTCAGCCGCCGCCGGGGTCGGCCGGAACGGGACCTCCCGCCCGGAGCGGGCCCCGTCCAGGAGGAGCGGTGCCCGTGCCGCACGGGCGGTCGGCACGGGCACCGCTTCCGTACGACACGCCCCGGTGGCCGATCGGCGCCCTCACTGCCGGTCCCGGCAACGGCCCGCCGGCCCCCCCACGCCCGTGCGCGCGAGCCCCCTCCACGGACCTGCGGCCCTGACGCAGGGCGGGAACGGCCGCTAGGTTGGGCGGACTTGTGTCGACTGGAGGTTCGTTCGGATGCGTCGCTCCACCGCACGGAACATCGCGCTCCTGGCCGCTGCCGCGGCCGTCGTCTCAGCCGGGGCGGCCGCCCCGCCCGCCGCGCCCTCGCCCGGCAGCCCCCCGGCAGCGCCCCCGCTCCATACGCCGTTCCAAACCGGGCCCGGCAAACCGGTCAAAACGCCGGTCGCCGCCGGTTACGGCGGCGCGGTCGCCAGCGTCGACGCCGACGCCTCCGCCGCCGGGATCGAGGTCCTGCGCGGCGGCGGCAACGCCGTCGACGCGGCCGTCGCCACCGCCGCTGCCCTCGGGGTCACCGAGCCCTACTCTGCCGGTATCGGGGGAGGCGGCTACTTCGTCTACTACGACGCGCGCACCCGTACCGTCCACACCGTCGACGGCCGGGAGACCGCGCCCCGTTCCGCCGACGCCTCCCTCTTCCTGGAGAACGGCCGGCCCATCCCCTTCGACCAGGGGCAGACCAGCGGACTCGGCGTCGGCACCCCCGGCACGCCCGCCACCTGGGAGACCGTGCTGCGCTCCTGGGGCAGCCGCCCGCTGGCCCGGCTCCTGGAGCCCGCCGAGAAGCTGGCCCGCCACGGGTTCACCGTGGACCCGACCTTCCGGGCCCAGACCGAAGCCAACCAGGCGCGGTTCGCCGACTTCCCCGCGACCGCCGAACTCTTCCTGCCCGGCGGGGAGCTGCCCGTCACCGGCTCCACCTTCAAGAACCCCGATCTCGCCGCAACCTACCGGCAACTCGCCCGTGAGGGCGTACAGGCGCTGTACCGCGGGGAGATCGCCGAGGACATCGTCGACACCGTCCGCAGACCGCCGGTGGCCCCCGGCTCCTCGCGGACCGTCCGCCCAGGCGATCTGACGACCGGTGACCTCCGGGCGTACGAGACGATCCGCCGCGCCCCGGCGAAGATCTCCTACCGGGGCCTCGACATCTACGGAATGGCGCCCTCCTCCTCCGGCGGCACCACCGTCGGCCAGACGCTGAACATGCTGGAGCGAACCGACCTTTCACGGGCCTCCGGGTCCCGGTATCTGCACCGGTTCATCGAGGCGAGCCGGATCGCGTTCGCTGACCGCGGACGGTGGGTCGGTGACCCGGCGTTCGAGAACGTGCCGGTCAAGGGGCTGTTGTCACAGCGGTACGCAGACAGCCGGAGCTGCCTGATCCAGGACGACGCGGTTCTCACCAGCCCGCTGGCACCCGGTGACCCCCGGAACCCGGTGCCGTGCGGCGCCACCGGAACCGCCGCGCCGACCACGTACGAAGGCGAGAACACCACCCACCTCACGGTCGCCGACCGCTGGGGCAACGTCGTCGCGTACACCCTGACCATCGAGTCCACCGGCGGCAGCGGAATCACCGTGCCGGGACGCGGCTTCCTGCTGAACAACGAGCTGACGGACTTCTCCTTCGCCCCGGCGAACCCGGCGGTCCACGACCCGAATCTGCCCGGCCCCCGCAAGCGCCCCCGCTCCTCCATCTCCCCGACGATCGTCCTCGACGACGGCCGCCCGGTGCTGGCCCTCGGCTCCCCGGGCGGAGCGACCATCATCACCACCGTCGTCCAGACCCTGACGGGCCGTCTGGACCGGGGCCTGCCGCTGGTGGAGGCGATCGCGGCGCCGCGCGCCAGCCAGCGCAACCAGACGACGACCGAGTTGGAGCCCGGCCTCTGGAACAGCCCCCTCCGGGCCGAACTGGAGGCCGTCGGACACGCTTTCCGGCAGAACCCCGAGATCGGCGCGGCGACCGGTGTCGAGCGGCTTCCCGACGGCCGCTGGCTGGCCGCCGCCGAGAAGACGCGCCGCGGCGGCGGTTCGGCGATGGTGGTCCACCCGAGCGGCCGCCCGTAGTCCGGCCGTCCGTAGTCCGGGAGCCTGTAGACCGGCAGCCCGTAGCAGTCCGGTCGCTCCCTGGACGGGGCAAGGGGCCGTACCGCGTGGTGAGGAGTCTGCCGCGAGGTACGGCCGTACGGGCGTACTCCATCCGGCTCCCCGTTCGGTACGCCCCCGGCGTCCCAACCGAGGTGCATATCGGAGGACTTGGGGCGGGGCGGGCGGGAACGGCCCCCGGGGAGGGGGGATCGGTCGTCACGGGAAGCGGGTAAGGACGTTTTTCCGCGCGGTATCCGCGCAGGTCCGCTCAGAAAGGCGACCCCCCGCCATGCACGTTCGTACCCTCGCCCTCGCCACCGCCTGTGGAGCGGCCTTCCTGGCGGCAGCGGCGGCCCCCGCGCCGCCCGCGACGGCGGCCGGCGGGCAGGCGCCGCCCCGCCCGGTACGGGCGAAGGCCGTCGGCGCCGCGGACCTACTCGCCAAGACCCGGGGCTGCGACCGGATCTCCCGGGGGAAGTACCGCAAGGACGCGGGTGCGAAGGCGACCGTTCCGGTGTGCGGGGCCGCCGGCGCGGTCTACTGGAAGGCGGATCTGGACATCGCCTGCGACGGCCGGAAGACCGCCCGGTGCAACCGGAAGACGGACCCCTGGTTCTTGTCGGAGACCGCGTTCCGTCAGTCCGACGGGAAGGCCCTCGACGCCGCGCGCCTGCCCTATGTGGTGGTGCCCGTGCCCAGCACGATCTGGAAGTACCCGGATTCGGGCATCCGCGGCGGCGGGGTCGTCGCAGTCGTCCACGGCAACCGGGTGCGGTACGGAGTCGTCGGCGACACCGGCCCCGCGAAGATCGTCGGAGAGGCGTCCTACGCCATGGCCGAATCGCTGGGCATCGACCCCGACCCGGTCTCCGGCGGGGTGTCGGGCGGGGTGACGTACATCTTCTTCACCCGCTCCCGCGCCACCCCCATCGAGAGCCGCGCGGCCGCGACCCGGCTGGGCCAGAACCTGGCCCGCTCGTTCGTCGCCGCGAACTGACGGCCGCCGGGCCCGGGGCGGCAGGGGCGGAGCGCGGTCAGAGCACCGTGAGGACCCGGGGTCCCGAGGCTGTGACCGCGACCGTGTGCTCCGCGTGGGAGGCGCGGCTCCCGTCCAGCGTGCGGATCGTCCAGCCGTCCCGGGCCGTGTACGTATCGTCCGTGCCGGACGCCGTCAGCATCGGTTCGATGGCGAACACCATGCCGGGCCTGAGCACCATGCCGCGCCCCGCCCGGCCCTCGTTGGGGATGCCGGGGTTCTCGTGCATCTCGCGTCCGATGCCGTGACCGCCGAACCCGTCGGGGATGCCGTAGCCCGCGGCGCGGCAGACCCGGCCGACCGCATGGGCGATATCGCCCACCCGGTTGCCCGGTACGGCGGCGGCGATTCCCGCGGCCAGGGCCTCCTCTGCGGTGGCGACGAGCCGGGTGTCCTCGGGCCGGGCGCGGCCCACGGTGAAGCTGACCGCCGCGTCACCGGCCCAGCCGTCGAGCAGGGCGCCGCAGTCGAGGCTGACGAGGTCGCCGTCGCGCAGCCGGTAGCCGTCGGGGATCCCGTGCACCACAGCGTCGTTGACGGACGCGCACAGCACCGCGGGGAAGGGGACGGGCGCCCAGTCCGGGTGGTAGCCGAGGAAGGGCGAGCCCGCGCCCGCCCCGTCGAGCACACCCCGTGCGACCCGGTCCAGCTCCCGCAGTTCGACACCGACCGCGGACGCGTCCCGGGCCGCGGCGAGAGTCTGCGCGACGACTCGGCCCGCCGCCCTCATTGCTTCGATCGACTGTTCGGTTTTGATCTCTACCATGCCAATTACTATACCGGTCGAGACGGCGCTTCCGGTATTACAATGACGGTATGGTCCGTACCCCCCTCACCCCCGAAGAGCGCGAACGCGGCGAACGGCTCGGCCGGTTGCTGCGCGAGGCGCGCGGCCCCCGCAGCATGGTGGAGGTGGCGGCCGCGGCCGGGATCTCCGCCGAGACCCTGCGCAAGATCGAAACCGGCCGGGCGCCCACCCCCGCCTTCTTCACCGTCGCCGCGCTCGCCGCCGTGCTCCGCCTGTCGACGGACCAGCTCGCCGCCGCCTGCTCCCCGGCGCCCGTCCCGTAACACGGCGGCACACCGCATGCGGAGGCGTACGGTGTCCACCCCGGCCGTGCCCCGGCGGCGTACGCTCGGAGCGTGACCTCCGTCGAAGACATCGCCCCCGCCCGCTATCTCAGCCTGACCACGTTCCGCCGCGACGGAACCGGGGTCGCCACTCCGGTCTGGTTCGCCGAGGACGGCGGCAGGCTGTACGTCTGGACCAACAGCGACTCCTGGAAGGTCAAGCGGCTCCGCCGCGATCCGCGGGCGACCGTCGCGGTCTGCGACGCCCGGGGCCGGATCGCCGAGGGCGCCCCGCGCGCCGAGGGCACCGCCGAGCTGCTGGACCGGGAGGGCACGGTCCGGGCCCGCGATCTCGTCGCCCGCAAGTACGGCTGGCAGTTCCGGGCCGTCGACTGGCCGGCCCGGCTCGTCCGGCGCGGGAAGACGCCGCATACGGGTATCGCCGTCACGCTCGGGGAACCCCCGGCCACGGCCTGACGGCCACGGCAGGCGGGCCCGGGGCACTCTCGGCGCGAGGGCATGCCCCCGGAACGGCCCCGGGCAGCCCGCGGCAGGGGAAGGACCCACCGAAACCGCCGCCCGGCGCCGGCACTCGAAACCGCCGCCCGGCGCCCGCACCGGACCGGTGCCGACGACGCGCCGTCGTCCCGGGGTGCCGTCGGCCCCCGGCCCGCCCGGGTGCGTCCGTCCGCGGCCGCGCCCGGGGGAGCGCCTCGCCGCCGACCGGGTGAAACGCGATCGGCTCCGCGGGTTGGCCGCAATGGTCTTGCCCCGCTCTGTGACGGGGCTTACGTTCTCCATCTACGTTCCGCGTCTACGTGCGTAGAGGCGATGCGCCGATGCCGGGAGCCGCCCGGCCGAAGGAGCAGCCCATGGCCCCAGTCGTACGCGCCGCCCTGGTCCAGGCCGCCTGGACGGGCGACACCGAGTCGATGATCGCCAAACACGAGGCCTACGCCCGCGAGGCCGCCGCACAGGGTGCCCGGGTGATCGGGTTCCAGGAAGTCTTCAACGCGCCCTACTTCTGCCAGGTGCAGGAGCCGGAGCACTACCGCTGGGCCGAGCCCGTCCCCGACGGCCCGACCGTCCGCCGGATGCGGGAGCTGGCCCGGGAGACCGGCATGGTGATCGTGGTCCCGGTCTTCGAGATCGAGGGTTCGGGCTTCTACTACAACACCGCCGCCGTGATCGACGCCGACGGCAGCTATCTCGGCAAGTACCGCAAGCACCATATTCCGCAGGTCAAGGGCTTCTGGGAGAAGTACTACTTCCGGCCGGGCAATGCTGGCTGGCCCGTGTTCGACACCGCGGCGGGCCGGATCGGCGTCTACATCTGCTACGACCGGCACTTCCCCGAGGGCTGGCGCCAGCTGGGCCTCGCCGGGGCCCAGCTCGTGTACAACCCCTCCGCGACCTCCCGCGGCCTCTCCGCCCATCTCTGGAAACTGGAGCAGCCCGCCGCCGCCGTCGCCAACGAGTACTTCGTCGCCGCCATCAACCGCGTCGGCCGCGAGGAGTACGGCGACAACGATTTCTACGGCACCAGTTACTTCGTCGATCCGCGCGGACAGTTCGTCGGCGGTATCGCCGGCGACACCGACGAGGAACTCGTCGTCCGCGATCTCGACCTCGGCCTGATCGACGAGGTGCGGCAGCAGTGGGCCTTCTACCGCGACCGGAGGCCCGACGCGTACGAAGGGCTGGTGCGCCCGTGAACCCCGCCGCGAACCCCGGCGTGAGCAGGGCCCCGGCGCACCCCGCCCCGAACCCGCTCCACGACCGCCACCGGGCCGTGCTCCCCGACTGGCTGGCCCTCTACTACGCCGACCCCCTGGAACTGAGCCACGGCGAGGGCCGGTACGTCTGGGACGCCGCGGGCAACAAGTACCTCGACTTCTTCGGCGGCATCCTCACCACGATGACCGCCCACGCCCTGCCCGAGGTCACCAAGGCCGTCGCCGAACAGGCCGGCCGGATCGTCCACTCCTCCACCCTCTACCTCAACCGGCCCATGGTCGAGCTGGCCGAACGCATCGCGGCCCTGTCCGGGATCCCCGACGCCCGGGTCTTCTTCACCTCGTCCGGTACCGAGGCCAATGACACCGCCCTGCTGCTGGCCACCGCGTACCGCGGCTCGAACCAGCTCCTGGCGATGCGCAACAGCTACCACGGCCGCTCCTTCTCCACCGTAGGCATCACCGGCAACCGGGCCTGGTCCCCGACGGGCCTCTCCCCGCTCCAGACGCTGTACGTGCACGGCGGGGTGCGGACCCGTGGCCCGTACGCCCACCTCACCGACGCGGAGTTCACCGCGGCCTGCGTCGCGGACCTGGAAGACCTCATCGGACAGGGCCGTACCCCTGCGGCCCTGATCGCCGAACCCGTCCAGGGCGTCGGCGGGTTCACCTCCCCGCCCGACGGTCTGTACGCCGCTTTCCGGGAGGTCCTCGACCGGCACGGGGTGCTGTGGATCTCCGACGAGGTACAGACCGGCTGGGGCCGGACCGGCGACCACTTCTGGGGCTGGCAGGCCCACGACCGCAACGGCCCGCCGGATATCGTCACCTTCGCCAAGGGCATCGCCAACGGTATGTCCGTCGGCGGGGTCGTCGCCCGCGCCGAGATCATGAACTCCATCGACGCGAACTCCATCTCCACCTTCGGCGGCTCGCCCGTCACCATGGCCGCGGGCCTGGCGAACCTTGCGTACCTGCTGGAACACGACCTCCAGGGCAATGCCCGCCGGGTCGGCGGACTGCTCATCGAACGGCTGCGGGCCGTTGCCGCCGGGGTGCCCGCGGTCCGTGAGGTCCGCGGCCGGGGACTGATGATCGGCATCGAGATCGTCCGGCCCGGCAGCGACGAGGCGGACCCCGCGGCGGCCACGGCCGTCCTGGAAGCCGCCCGCGAGGGCGGACTCCTCATCGGCAAGGGCGGCGGCCACTCCACCAGCACCCTGCGGATCGCCCCGCCGCTGACCCTGACCGTGGCCGAGGCCGAGGAAGGCGCCGCGATCCTCGGACGGTCCCTGCGCACCCTCTGACCCCTGCCGCCCCCGCCCCCACTGCAACCAACCCGTCCCGCCCCATCCGATCCCGTCCTGTTCCGTCCTGTACGAGAGGGAGCGCCCCGCCATGAGCAGTACCCGCACCCTGATCCGCGGCGGACTGGTGATCACCGCGGCCGAGGAGACCCATGCCGACGTACTGATCGAGGACGGGCGGATCGCCGCGCTCGCCGCCCACGGCTCCGAGGCCGCCGCGGCCTGGACCGCGGACCGGGTCATCGACGCCGGAGGAAAGTACGTCGTCCCCGGCGGAGTCGACGGCCACACCCATATGGAGATGCCCTTCGGCGGCACGTTCGCCTCCGACACCTTCGAAACCGGTACCCGCGCCGCCGCGTGGGGCGGCACGACGACCATCGTCGACTTCGCCGTCCAGTCCGTCGGACACTCGCTGCGTGAGGGACTGGACGACTGGTACGCCAAGGCCGACGGCAACTGCGCGATCGACTACGGCTTCCACATGATCCTCTCCGATGTCACCGAACGCTCGCTGAAGGAGATGGACCGGCTGGTGGAGGAGGGCATCACCTCCTTCAAGCTCTTCATGGCCTATCCGGGCGTCTTCTACAGCGACGACGGACGCATCCTGCGGGCCATGCAGCGCGCCGCCGACAACGGCGGGCTGATCATGATGCACGCGGAGAACGGCATCGCCATCGACGTCCTCGTCGAACAGGCCCTGGCCGCTGGCCACTCCGACCCGCGCTACCACGGCGAGGTTCGCAGGGCCCTGCTGGAGGCCGAGGCCACGCACCGGGCGATCCAGCTGGCGCGGGTCGCCGGCGCCCCGCTCTATGTCGTGCACGTCTCCGCCCGGGAGGCCGTCGCCGAACTGACGGCCGCCCGCGATCTCGGTCTCCCGGTCTTCGGCGAGACCTGCCCGCAGTATCTGTTCCTCTCCACCGACGATCTGGCGCGGCCCGGTTTCGAGGGTGCCAAGTACGTGTGCTCCACCCCGCTGCGGCCGGCGGACCATCAGGAGGCGCTCTGGCGCGGGCTGCGCGGCAACGATCTCCAGGTCGTCTCCACCGACCACTGCCCGTTCTGCTTCACCGGCCAGAAGGAGCTGGGCCGGGGCGACTTCTCGAAGATCCCCAACGGGCTGCCGGGGGTGGAGCACCGGATGGACCTGCTCCACCAGGCCGTCGTCGACGGACGGATCGGCCGGCGCCGCTGGATCGAGATCGCCTGCGCCGCCCCGGCGCGGATGTTCGGCCTCTACCCCCGCAAGGGGACGATCGCCCCGGGTGCCGACGCGGACATCGTTCTCTACGATCCGCACGCCGAGCAGGTGATCTCCGCCGGGACGCACCATATGAACGTGGACTATTCGGTGTACGAGGGCAGGCGGATCACCGGGCAGGTGGAGACCGTGCTCTCGCGCGGCGAGGTCGTCATCGACCGGCGCACCTACACCGGCCGGGCCGGGCACGGCCAGTACATCGCCCGTGCCACCTGCCAGTACCTGTAAGCAACCGCGCGCAGCAAGGAGCCGTCCCTTGGACTTCGGCCTCGTTTTGCAGACCGACCCGCCCGCTTCCGAGGTCGTCAGCCTGATGGAGCGGGCCGAGCGCAACGGGTTCCGTTACGGCTGGACTTTCGACTCGGCGGTGCTCTGGCAGGAGCCGTTCGTCATCCACAGCCGGATCCTGGCCGCCACGGAGAGGCTGATCGTGGGCCCGATGGTGACCAATCCGGGCACCCGTACCTGGGAGGTGACCGCTTCGACGTTCGCCACCCTCAACGATATGTACGGCAACCGCACGGTCTGCGGTATCGGGCGGGGCGACTCGGCGATGCGGGTCGCCGGGCGCAGGCCCAACACCCTCGCCCGGCTGGGCGAGGCCGTCGACGTCATCCGCGATCTGGCCGAGGGCCGCGAGGCCGTCGTCGACGGCAACCCGATTCGCATTCCGTGGATCAGGGACGGCAGGCTCCCGGTCTGGATGGCGGCGTACGGGCCGAAGGCACTGGCGCTGACCGGGCAGAAGGCCGACGGGTTCATCCTCCAGCTCGCCGACCCGTATCTCACCGAGTGGATGATCCGGTCGGTACGGGAGGCGGCCGAGGCGGCAGGCCGGGACCCGGCCGCCATCACGATCTGCGTGGCGGCCCCGGCGTATGTCGGCGACGACCTGGCACACGCCCGCGACCAGTGCCGGTGGTTCGGCGGCATGGTCGGCAACCACGTCGCCGACCTGGTCGCCCGCTACGGCGAACACTCCGACCTGGTGCCCGAGGCCCTCACCTCGTACATCAAAGCCCGCCACGGCTACGACTACAGCCACCACGGCCGCGCCGGAAACCCGTCCACCGACTTCGTCCCGGACGAGATCGTCGACCGCTTCTGCCTCCTGGGCCCCGCCGAAGCCCATATCGAGAAACTCCGGACCCTGCGCGACCTCGGAGTCGACCAGTTCGCCGTGTACAACATGCACGACGCCCGGGAGGACCTGATCGACACCTACGGGAAGCACATCATCCCGGCAATCAACACATGACATACCGGCCGGGTCGGTCGCGTCACCGGTGCCCCGGCAACGGCCGCGGCCCGCTGTCGGCCGCGGCGCTGTGGGGGATGCGGCTGGTCTCCACCGGCGGGCACTCCCCGGAGCAGGCGCGGCATCCGCCACCGATTCCCGGTCCGCCCGGCACGGCCCGCCCCGGGCGGACCGGTCGAGTGACATCGGGCGCGGATGACGGGACGCGCCCGGTCGGCTGCCTTCGGGCGGCCCCGCGATGCGTCAGCGTGGCCAGGTGTGTCGGCGTCTCCTGCAGGCCGGTCGAACGACGGAGTCGATACTCCCGGCGCTGCGGCGGGGACGCCCGACGGTTCGGTGCGGGCCACATGAAGGGGCATCGGTGGACAGGAGCGAGGAGGAGAAGAATCCCCCGGAGCCGGGATCCGGATCCCGGGGGCAGGGCGTATCACCCGGTGACGACGGGCAAGGCGGTGCCTCGGAAGGCCGGCGTCCCGCCGAGGGTCCGGACGGCACGGCCGGCCGGGGATCTGCCGGAGGCGCCGCGACCGGGCCGGAGGCGGTTCGGCCGCAAGAAGTGCCGTCCGACGGTGCCGATCGTTCCGGGCGGACCGAGGTCCCGCCCCGGAAGCCGGGCCGTGCACGGCGGCTGATGTCGCGCGTCGTTCCCCCGGGCCCACCGCCGGGCCCGGCCCGTCCGGAGTTCTGGCGCAGTCCGCTGCGGGGGCCGTGGCTGACGGCCGTATTCGGGCTGATCCTGCTCTTCGGCGTGACGATCCTGTTCGTGACCGGGCTGCTGTCCTACGCCGCGTACAACCCCGACCTGGCCCGGACCAACGACGAGACGCCCGACAAGGGGCTCCTCGGCTTCTATCTGTTCTCCTGGCCGACCTCGCCGTACTGGATCTACCGGCTGACCCAGGGCATCCACGTCACCCTGGGGATCGTGCTTGTGCCGGTGCTGCTGGCGAAGCTGTGGTCCGTCATCCCCCTGCTGTTCTCCTGGCCACCGGTCCGTTCGCTCAGCCACGCGGTGGAGCGACTGTCACTGCTCCTCCTGGTGGGCGGCGCCCTGTTCGAGTTCGCCACCGGAATCCTCAACGTGCAGCTCCACTACATCTTCCCGGGCTCCTTCTACACCCTCCATTTCTACGGCGCATGGGTGTTCATCGGCGCCTTCGTGGTCCATGTCGCCTTCCGGCTGCCCAGAGCGCTGCGTGCGGTCCGCCCCGGCCGGGCCGGGCCCGATGCAGTCGACGACCGGTCCGCCGCACTCGTGTCGCCCCGCCCGGCGGCGCCGACCCTGTCCCGCCGTGGCGCGGTGGCGCTGGTGGGCGCCGGGTCCGGGGTGCTGCTGCTGGTCACGGCGGGGCAGAGCGTGGGCGGCTGGTTCCGCAGGACGGCGGTGCTCGCACCGCACGGCCAGAACCCCGGGACCGGACCGAACGGGTTCCAGATCAACAAGACGGCCGCCTCCCTCGGTATCCGTACCAGCGACATCGGCACCGGATGGCGGCTGACCGTGCGCGGCGGCGGCCGTCGGGCCGTACTCACCCTCGACGAACTGCGCGCCCTGCCCCAGTACGAATCCGCACTCCCGATCGCCTGCGTGGAAGGCTGGTCGACCACGGATCAACTGTGGCGAGGAGTACGGCTGACGGAGCTGGCCGCACTGGTCGGACTCGGCACGGACCCGCCGCACGTCCTGGTGGAATCCGTCCAGCGGGGAGGCGCGTTCGCGTCGGCCGTCCTCCGGGACAACCAGGTCCGCGACCGGCGGTCCCTGCTCGCCCTGCGGGTCAACGGGGCGGTGCTCTCGCCCGACCACGGCTATCCGGCCAGGATCATCGTCCCCGGCGCGCCCGGGGTCCACAACACCAAATGGGTCACCCGCCTCACCTTCGGAGAGCCGGTATGAGCGCTTTCCGAGACCGCTACGGCGCTTCTCCGCTGCATCTGCTGCTGGTGCTCGCGTCCTTCGCACTGACCCTCTACGCGGGGGTGAGGCTGCTCCGAGGCGACACGGTGGGCGTACTCGTCTGGTTCGTCGGAGCCGCCCTTATCCATGATCTGGTCCTGCTGCCCGCCTACTCCGTCACCGATCGGGCGGCCCGGCTCCTGTGCCGTCCGCTCCCGGGGCGACGCGCGCCGGAACGCGGGTCCGGCGCCCCGGCGCGTCACCGCCCGAGCTTCAACTATCTGCGGGTGCCGGCCTTCCTCTCGGGGCTGCTGTTGCTCGTCTGGTGGCCGCTGATCCTGCGCCGGGTGCCTGAGTACACGGCGGTGACCGGGCTGCCCGCCGATGTGTTCCTGGGGCGATGGCTGCTGATCACGGCCGGTCTGTTCACCGTGTCCGCGATCTGCCTGCTGGTCCGTATGCGCCGGGCGGGTCGGTCCGGCCGGTCGGCGCGGCCGGAGTGACCCGGGCCGTGCCCGTACCAGAGACCCGTACCAGAGACCCGTACCAGAGACCCGTACGAAAACACTCGTACAGAGAGATCCGTGCGAGGGGCCCTGCTCAAGAAGCGGCCGCCAAGGCGGAGAAGTGACGTCCGCGGGACGTCGTCCAATGCTCCGTAGCCGTCCATCCCGCTGTACGCGCATACCCGAGCAGCGCCCGGCGTCCGACACTGGCCCACGGGAACACCGCGCCCCGCTTCCCGCGGCCGTCGTCGATGCGGACGTGGTGCCGGGCGTCGATATCGACGGCGGCGGTCTCGACGAGCAGACGGCCACCCGGGCGGACCAGCTGACGTGTCCGTTCCAGGAGTACGGAAGGGAAGCCGCCGATCCCGATATTCCCGTCGATCAGCAGAACGGTGCCCCAATGCCCCTCACCGGGGAGTGAGTCGAAGACCGACCCCAATCGGGCCCGACCCCCGCGCCGCACGGTCGATACGACGGCCGAGGCGCAGACGTCGATGCCCAGGGCGCGGTGGCCGCGCACCGTGAGCGCCTCCACGAGCCGGCCGGCGCCGCAGCCGATGTCCAGCACCGGCCCCTCGCAGCGCCGCAGGACGGCCAGGTCGCACGAGTCCGCCCGAGCGCACCACCGGTCCAGCTCCAGGGGCAGCAGCCAGCCGTTCGCACTGCGCAGGAACAGCCGGCCCCGGCCGGTCAGCAGCGCGGAGTCGTAGGCGGAGCCGGTCCAGGGGTCTGTCACGGCAGCCCTCGCGCCGGTGGGCGGCTGGTCCGCCCCAGCGGCGCGGCATGGCGCGGGGGAGAGGCTGAAGGGCTCATCGTGGCCAGTGTGCGCACCGGGAGGCGGACCGGCGAAGTCGGGTGCGCTGTTCGGGTGGGACCTCGCCGCCGGCTCTCGGAGCCCCTCAGGACCCCTCAGGACCCCTCAGGACTTCTGAGGACTCCTCTGAGGCATCCGAGGGTCTCACCCGTTCGGCCGAGTTGGCTGAGTCGGCCGGTCGGCGCCGGAATCACGGACATCACCATGACGGGGTGTCTGTTCCCGGGACCTGCCCGGAGCGGACCGTCGTACCGCCCAGCCCGCGAGGACCGCACCCGCCGCGATCGCATACGCGGTGGTGCCCACCGCGTACCCGTCGTCGAACGCTTCGGCCAGCACGTACTTGCCCGCACCCGCCGGCGCGACCGTCAGCCACTCCCAGCGGCCGTCGAGCGCCACCAGGGCGACGAGCAGGAGCGCGTACCAGGAGTAGCCCGGAGTCAGCAGCAGAAAGACGGTGCCGGTGATCAGCAGAGCACCGCTCCACGGCCGGCGCGGATCACCATTCCGCACCACCCACACCACCACGGACACCAGGATCACCGCCAGGACGGGCAGCGCCCAGTCGTCCGGGAACACCAGACGCAACAAGGCGAAACGGTTCTTGGCCGAGGATGTGTCGTCGTATCCCTCCTCGGTGACGTAGCCGCCGAGATAGCCGAGCACCGAACCCCGGGACACCAGCGCATAGGGCAGATAGACCAGTGCGGTCACCAAGGCGGCGGGCACCAGGACGGCCGCCGTGTCCCGGGCCCGCCGCACTCCGCTCAACGCACCCGGCAGCACCACCACGGGAAGCAGTTTCGTCGCGACGGCGGCCCCCAGCAGCGCCCCGCCCCGGGCCCGGTGCCGTACCACGACACCCAGCGCCACGACGGCGAGCAGCGCCCCCAGCACATCGACGTGAGCGTTGTTGACCGCCTCGACCGGGACCGCGGGACACCACGCCCAGTACGCGGCCCACCGGACGTCACCACGCCGCCGCAGGACCAGAAGCAGGGCGGCGGTGGTCCCGACCGACAGCAGCGCGCCACCCACCTGGAGCGGCTTGTGCCGGGAACCGTCCGGCGACACGGAATGCACCAGCAGGAAATACCCCTCGGCCACGGGCGGATAGATGGTGGGCACCCCGGGCCGGTTGATCCGCGTACAGCGGACCTGCCCGGCCGGGCCCGGAACGCGTGTCCTGTCCGGGCCGGTGCACGCGCTGCCGGAGGGGAAGAGCCACCCGTCGCGCAGCGGGACCAGTGCCGCGTCACGAGGCGCGTGGTCGTACGGGGAGATACCGGCGGCCTGCACCCGGCCGTCCCACGCGTAACGGAACATATCGGTGCTCGTACGCGGTGCCGCCGTCAATCCGGTGGCCGCCACCGCGATACCGCCGAGCAGCACCACGGCTGCCGCATGCCGGGCGGAGACCCGGCGGAGTGACCACGCCGCTGCGGCGAAGAGGAACCAGCACGCCGCGTACCACCCGAACAGCCCCGCCGGATCGTCGTAGTAGCCGTCGCAGCGGACGGTCAGGACCAGGAGCGTGACCAGCGCGGTGAGGAGCAGACCCGTACGGACGATCTGTGGACCGATCACGGATCTGGCCCGCGCGGGAGAGAACCCGCGTGGGCCGGGCCCGGCTTCCGGGCTGCCGCCGGTGGTGCTCACAGCGGTACGCCTCCGGCGGCCCGGGTCCCTCTCACGGGGTGTCGCCTCCGCCGGCCGGCAGGCGGGCCAGGGCCTCGGCGAATCGGGTGTGCGGTGCCTCGCCGGCCACCGCGAGCGCGTCATCCGCCGTGTCGACATCCCGCAGCACCCGCAGATCACGCACGGTCAGACCGGCTTCGACGAGCCGCTTTCGCTGGAGCGCGCCCGTGTCCGGCCGGGACATCGGCACTCCGCGTACCAACTCGGGCTTCGGTACGGCGAACCCCAGTGCCCAGAATCCGCCGTCCGCCGCCGGCCCGAACCATGCGTCGCAGCCGTGCCAGGCGTCCCCGGCGAGAACCGGGGCGAGCAGAGCGGGTGTGATCTGCGGGGTGTCCATGCCGATCAGTACGGCCGGTCCGGTACAGAGCGCGAAAGCGGCGGCCAGCCGGACGTCCAGCGAACCGGCGCACTGCGCCACCACCTCGAAACCGCCCGGGAGCCAGCTGCCGGGCGCCCCGTCGAGGACGAGGACCCGGCGCCGTACCGGGGCATCCGCCACCGCGGCCAGCGAGTCGGCGAGCGCCGCCTCGGCGAGCAGTGCCGCCTGAACCGGGGAGTAGGGCGGGGTGAGCCGGGTCTTCACCCGGCCCGGTACCGGCGCCTTGGCGATCACCAGGAGCGTGGTCACGGGACGATCCGGCGGCCGGGGGCCGGCGGTTGCAGGGCGAGCACCGCCCGCATGTCCCGTACCGCCTGCCAGGTGCCCCGCCAGGTCCCGGTCACCTTCGACCTGCCCGCTCTGGGGAGATAGGGCACATCCGTCTCCCGCACCCGCCAGCCCGCGTCCGCGGCGCGGACCACCATCTCCAGCGGATAGCCGCTGCGCCGGTCGGTCAGCCCCAGACCTAGCAGGGCTTCCCGGCGCGCGGCGCGCATCGGCCCGAGATCACGGAGCCGGAGCCCCGTACGGCTGCGCACCATCCGGGAGAGCGCGAGATTCCCCACCCGGGCGTGAACGGGCCAGACCCCCGGGCCGGTCGGGCGCCGCCGCCCGAGCGCCAGCTCGGCTCGACCGAGGGTCACCTCGCGTACCAGCGCGGGCAGCAGCCCCGGGTCGAGGGAGGCGTCGCAGTCGCAGAAGCAGACGATCTCGGCGGTGGCCGCACGGAGCCCCGTATGGCAGGCGGCGCCGAAACCCCGCCGGGGCTCGTGCACCACGGTCGCGCCATGGGCTCCGGCGATCTCCGCGGAACCGTCCGACGAACCGTTGTCGACGACGACGGCCCGCCAGTGCGGCGGGATACGCGCCAGCACCCAGGGCAGCGCGGCTGCTTCGTTCAGACAGGGCAGGACGACATCCACCGCCGCGGGGCTGGGCTCGGGCACCCGCCCACCCTAGAGAGCCGCCATGGGGATTCCCGGCATTGCGGCTACGAGTCCCGAGGTGTTCCGCCGCTCGGCGTCCCGAGGCCCGCTGTGCGCGAACTGCGTCGTCCCGTCGGTGAACCCGATCCGCGCCCGCCACCCCAGCGCGTCGGTCAGCCTGCGGGAGGAGGCCGTGATCCCCGGGTGCACCGGTCGGCGGACAGGGGGAGTACCTGCGGGTGAACCGGGCGCCGTGCCCGTGGTCACCCGGCCCGGCGGTGGTAACAGCTATGGGGATGCCCCGCCCAGCCGAACCACCACCGCCCGTCCCGGCCCCCCGCCCGGTGGTCCCCGAAGGACTGCGGGTCGCCGCCGCCTACGCGTGGCGCGTCGGGGTGGTGGCCGTCGTCGTCTACGGGGTGTTCTCCCTCCTCGGCCGGTTCCACCAGCTCGCGCTCGCCGTCTTTCTGGCCCTGGTGGCCACGGCGGTACTCCGGCCGACCGCCGGGCTGCTGGCCCGGAGGCTGCCCCGCCCTCTCGCGGTCGGCCTGACGGTGGTCGGCAGTATCGCCCTCGTCCTGGGTGTGCTCGCGCTGATCGGTGAGGTCGTCGCCGGGCAGACCGGCACGCTGTCGCGGGAGTTCCGCAGTGGCTTCGACCGGATCGCGCATCTGCTGGCGGGGCCGCCCTTCCGGTTGCCGCGCCACACCCTGCACGATTTCCAGTCCCAGCTCGGTGATGTGCTCTCGACCCACCGCTCCGATGTCCTGAGCACCGCCCTCAGCGGCGCCGGGCAGGTGGTGGAGCTGTTCACCGTCTTCGCCCTCGCCGTGTTCTGCTCCGTCTTCTTCATCCACTCCGGCGAACGCTACTGGGCCTGGTTCTGCGCGGAGCTGCCGCAGCGGTTCCGCGGCCGTACCGCAGCTGCGGGACGGGCCGCCTGGCGGACCTTCACGGGATACACCCACGGCGTGCTGCTCGTCGCCCTGGTCAACGCCGTCCTCGTCGGTATCGCGCTGACCCTGCTCGGCGTGCCTCTGGCGCTACCGCTGGCGCTGCTGGAGTTCTTCGCCGCGTTCATCCCGCTGATCGGCTCGCCGATCGCCCTCGCCGTCGCCGTCGTGGTCGCGCTGGCGTCCAAGGGCCCGCTGGTGGCGGGTCTCGTACTGGCGCTGATCGTCGTCATCGGCCAGATCGAAGGCCACCTCCTGCACCCTCTGGTCATGAGCTGGGCGGTCCGCCTCCACCCCGTGGTGGTGGCGCTCGCCGTAATCGGCGGCGCCGTCACGGCGGGCGTGATCGGTGCGGTGGTGGCGGTGCCCCTGATCGCCGTGCTCTGGTCGGTACGGCTGGCGCTGCGGGGCCCGCCCGAGAAGTCCGGCAGCCCCGAAAAGTCCGGCAGCACGGACACCTCCTGAGGGCGCAGAGCGCAGAGGGTGCACAGGGACTGCCGGGTGCGGCACCCGGTCGCGGTGCGGGGTGTCAGCCGCGGAAGACGTCCTTGGCCTTCTCCTTGGCCTGCCGGGCATTGCCCTCGGCCTCCTTGGCCCGCCCTTTCGCCGTCTGCTCCTCATTGCCGACCGCCCGGCCGGCTCCCTTCTGGACCTTGCCCTTGAGTTCCTGGGCCTTTCCCTTGGCCTTCTCGTGGTGGGTCATCGAAGTCGCACCCTTCCGGGGGAGGGCGCCTTCCGGTACGGCGCCGATGACCCCCGGGTGCCCGGCGGTTCCCGGGGTAAACGGGCCGCGGAGCGCAGCCGCCCGGTCGCCGGTGGTGACGGAGTCGGCGCGCTCGATGCCCGACAGCAGCGGGGCCGGACGGAGGGACAGTGCGACGGCGCCCGCCCATGCGCCGTCGACGTGCAGATGCAGCCCCTGGTCCGCGCAGACCTCGGCGATCTCGGTCAGCGGATCGACGGCGCCGGTACCCGTGGTGCCCGCGGTGGTGCGCCCGCCCGTGGGTCAGGGGACGCGGGCCGTCCACTCCTCCGAAGCGAACTTCGTCCGCACCAGCTCCCGCGCCTGGGCCAGCTCCTCGTCGGTGACCTTGCCCCTCGTCAGCCCGTACCGGCCGCGGAAGGAGTCGATCATCCGCTCGATGACCGTCTCACGCGGCAGACCCGTCTGCCGCCGCAACGGGTCCACGCGCTTCTTCGCGCTCTTGGTGCCCTTGTCGGAGAGCTTTTCCCGGCCGATGCGCAGCACCTCGGTCATCTTGCCGGCGTCGATGTCGTACGCCATCGTCACATGGTGCAGGACCGCACCGGGCCCGCCGTCGGGGCCGACCATCCGCTTCTGCGCGGCCCCCGCGACCTTCCCGACCTCGGTCGCGATGTCGTTCAGCGGCTGGTACCAGGCCCGGATGCCCATATCCCCGAGGGCCCCGATGACCCAGTCGTCCAGATAGGCGTACGAATCGGCGAAGGACAGCCCGGAGACCAGCGCATCGGGCACCGAGAGGGAGTACGTGATGGTGCTGTGCGGCTCCGCGAACATCGCGCCGCCGCCGGAGATCCGCCGGACCACGGTCACCCCGTGCCGTGCCGTGCCCTCCGGATCTACCTCGTTGCGCAGCGACTGGAAGCTGCCGATGATCACGGCGGGGGAGTCCCACTGCCAGACCCGGAGGGTCGGCGGCCGGCGCCCGGCCGCCACCTCGGCCGTGATCACTTCGTCCAGCGCCATATGCAGGGCGGGCGGCTGCGGGGGCTCGTGGATCAGCTGCCAGTCGTAGTCGCGCCAGTCCGTGGCCCGGGCGAGTGCCCGGCGCACGGCGACGGCCACGGACTCCGAGGTGAAGCCGAACAGCACGGCGGACGCGGGGAGCGCCGCGTCGATCCGGGCCCGCAGTCCGGCGGTGTCGGTATCCGCGGGGGCCCCCTCCAGCGCCGCGTCGATCCCGGCTATGGCGTCGTCCGGCTCCAGGAAGAAATCGCCGCTGACCCGGACGTCCTTCAGGCTGCCGCCGGCCACGTCCAGATCGACGACCACCAGCTTGCCGCCCGGGACCTTGTACTCTCCGTGCACCACACACCCTCCGCCCGCTCACCGAAGCGTCCGCTCGGGAAGCGCCCGCTCACAGAGCGTCCACTCGCGGAACGCCGTGCCCGCGGAGCGCCTGCTCGGGACAACCGCCTCACGGAAGGGGTTGTTCCCCGGCGGCGGGGGAGGGGCGGCCGGCCCGGCGGGCTCCACGCCCCCCGGCCCGGCCCGAGCCCCCTATCGGGGTTCCTCGGCCGTCGCCAGTACCAGATCGACGGCCCTGGCATAGGCGGCCTCCTGCGTCCCGCTCAACGGTCCGGTGTGCGCGGCGATCCGGAACACCAGTGCCCGCAGCAGCATCTGCCGCCACTCCGGCAGCCTCGACCAGCGCTCCAGCAGCGGCGCGCCCGCCTCCCACCAGCAGATCGCGTCCACCGCGACGACGGCGGCCGCCCAGGCCGTCGGACGCCAGTACAGCGCCCAGTCGATCATCACCGGCGGCGCGTCCGGCGCGAACAGCACGTTGTTCAGCAGATCCCCGTGCACCAACTGCGAGGGTGCCGACACCGGCCGGCGCTCGGCCAGCAGCGGCTTCAGCAGCACCGTTCCCGGGCCCTCGGCGGTCCCGGCCGGCCCGGCGCCAACCGCGTTCCCTGCGTTCCCGCCCTCGCTGTCGCCGAAGGCCAGCCGGTCCGCACGGGCCCAGGGGTCGTTCCGTACATCCAGGAACCGCGGCCGGGGCAGCCCCGCCAGCGCGGTGTGGAAGGCGGCACCGGCCCGGATCACCTCGTCGGGCCGGAACGGATCGGCGGCCCCCGGCAGCCACCGCCAGGCCTCCCAGCCGCCCGACGACCAGGAACCGTCGGCCGCCGGAACCGGACGGGCGACCCGGAAGCCGTCGCCGTCCGGCAGATGACAGAGGACGCCCGCGCGCCAGGGCGTCTCGGACGCCAGAGCCACGGGCTTGAGCACCAGGGCGCCGCAGCGCCGGGCCCTGCCCTGCCCGCCGGACAGGGGCACCGCGGGCCCGGTTGCCCCGAAGGCGGCGAGCACGGCGGCCGGAGGAGCGGAGTTGTGGTCCATGTCACCGCAGCGTAGGGGCGATTCGCCCCGTACGGGGAACATTTCACCGGGACGCGATGAACTCCCGGTGCCCGGGCCCCGGCCGCGCTCCGGAAGCCCGCGCATCCGTGCTTAGCTGGACATATGATCGAAGACTTTCTCCAAAGGGACCTGTCCGATGTCGAGGAGGCGGTCCGCAAGGCCGCGGCCGCGGAGATCATGCCGAGGTTCCGGCAGCTGGCCGCGGACGAGGTCGTCGAGAAGAGCGGACCGCACGACCTGGTCACCGCCGCGGACCGGCTCGCCGAGGAGCATCTGACCACCGCCCTGACCGCACTGCTGCCCGGCTCGGTCGTCGTCGGCGAGGAGGCCGTGCACGCCGACCCGGCCGTGTACGACGCCGTCAACGGCGACGCGCCGGTGTGGATCGTCGACCCGGTCGACGGCACCCGCCAGTTCGTCCGCGGCGACGACCGCTTCTGCACGCTCGTCGCCCTCGCGCACCGGGGCGAACTGCTCGCGTCCTGGACGTACGCCCCGGCCCGCGACGAACTCGCCGTCGCCGTCCGCGGCGGCGGCGCCCGTCTCGACGGGGTTCCGCTGCACGCCGGATCCCCCGCGCCGGACGCGGTGCTCCGGGTCGCCACCTCCCACCCCGACTACACGACGGACGCCCAGAAGCGCGCGCTGCTGGGCCTCCGGATCCCCGGTATCGACCCGAACCCCTGCGGCGCGGCCGGGATGGAGTACCTCGACCTGGCGCGCGGCGCGCTGGACGCGGTCGCCTTCTCCTGGGAGGCCGCCTGGGACCATGCGGCCGGGCTCCTGCTGGTGACCGAGGCGGGCGGCGCGCATCTGACATCGGCCGGTGTGCCGTTCCGGATCGGCGGCGGGAACGCGCTCCCGTTCACCGCGGCCCGTGATGCCGCCACGGCCCGCCGCGTCCTCCAGGCACTGGCGGCGTGACCGTCTGACGATGTGAGCGGACGACCGGCTGTGTCGCCGGGCGCGGGCGGTATCCGCGGGCCGGGGAACGCCACGGCCCGCGGCTCGGGGCGCTCCGGCGGGCGCGAAGCCGGGGGCGGTTTCCCCCCGTACGCAGGGGGTACGCCCCCGGGTTGCCGCCCGGCGGGGACTCCCCGTGCCCGAGGGGAGCGTGCGTACCGGGCGGGACTTGCGCACG
The DNA here is from genome assembly GCF_044763775.1 of Streptomyces sp. NPDC094448. Classification (NCBI taxonomy): domain Bacteria; kingdom Bacillati; phylum Actinomycetota; class Actinomycetes; order Kitasatosporales; family Streptomycetaceae; genus Streptomyces; species Streptomyces sp. NPDC094448. The sequence goes on from NZ_JBIWGU010000001.1 coordinate 609,727, forward strand.
CGCCCAGGGGCGCAGGGGCCCACCGCCGGGCACCCCCGGCCCGCCGGATGCCGCGGCCCGAATATCCTGGAGGCTGCCGGCCGTCGCCCGACGAAGGAGTCCGCAGGTGCCGTCGATGCTCGATACCGTCGTTGTGGGCGCCGGGCCCAACGGGCTGACGGCCGCCGCCGAACTGGCCCGCCGTGGATTCTCGGTCGCCGTCTTCGAGGCCTTCGACACCGTCGGCGGCGGTGCCCGCACCGAGGAGCTGACGCTCCCCGGCTTCCGGCACGACCCCTGCTCCGCGGTCCACCCCCTCGGCATCGGCTCGCCCGCCTTCTCCGCGATGCCGCTGGAGCGGTACGGACTGGAGTGGCTCCACCCCGAACTGCCGCTCGCCCACCCGTTCCCGGACGGCACCGCCGCCGTACTGGCCCGGTCCGTCGGCGAGAGCGCCATGTCCCTCGGCGTCCGGGACGCGGGCACCTACCGGCGCCTCGTCGCCCCCTATCTGGGCCACTGGGACGACCTCGCGGCCGACTTCCTGCGCGTCCCCTGGGACGGGCCGCCCCGCGACCCGTACCGCTTCGCCCGCTTCGGGCTGACCGCGCTCCGGCCCGCCTCCTGGACGATGCGGCGCTTCGCCGACGAGAAGGCCCGCGGACTCTTCGCCGGGCTCGCCGCCCACGCCATCGCCTCCGGCACGGGCATCGCCACCACCGGTATCGCCCTGATGTTCGCCCTCGCCGCGCACGAGCGGGGCTGGCCCCTGCCCCGCGGCGGCTCCCAGGCGATCTCCGACGCCCTCGCCGCGTACCTCCGCGAACTCGGCGGCACGATCCACACCGGCGTCGAGGTCAAACGGCTCGACGAACTCCCGCCCGCCCGCGCCTATGTCTTCGACACCTCCCCGTCCGCGCTGGCCCGGATCGCCGGACTCGGCGGGGCGTACGACCGCTACCGCTACGGCGCCTCCGTCTTCAAAATCGACTACGCGCTGTCGGGGCCGGTGCCGTGGACCGCACCGGAGGCACGTACCGCCGGCACCGTCCATATCGGCCCCACCGCGGGGGAGATCGAAGCCGCCCTCCAGGCCGCCGTCACCGGGCGCGAACCGCACACCCCCTTCCTGATCACCGCCCAGCCCAGCCTCGTCGACCCGTCACGCGCACCCGAGGGCAAGCAGGTGTTCTGGGCGTACGGACACGTGCCCGCGCACTGGGAGGGCGACGCCACCGATGTGGTCGAGCGTCAGATCGAACGCTTCGCGCCCGGTTTCCGCGATCTCGTCGTCGCCCGCGCCGTCGCCGGCCCGCCGCAGCTCGCCGCGCGCAACGCCAACTACGTCGGCGGCGATATCGCCTGCGGCGCCTTCGCCGGACTCCAGACCGTGCTGCGGCCCAAGCTCGCCCGGGTGCCCTACGCCACCGCGCACCCCGCGGTCTTCCTCTGCTCGTCGGCCACCCCGCCCGGACCCGGTGTCCACGGCATGTCGGGCCACTGGGCGGCGAAGGCGGTCTGGCGGAAGCTGCGCGCCACGGGCTGACCCGGTCCGGGCGGCGTCCGGGCCCGGCCGGAACACCGCCCGCGCGATGGGATGATGACGCCATGACCCAGCGCCCCGCCGTCGTCCTCGTCCGCGGTGACATCACCGAGCAGCGGGTGGACGCCATCGTCAACGCCGCGAACACCTCCCTCCTCGGCGGCGGCGGGGTGGACGGTGCGATCCACCGCGCGGGCGGCCCCGAGATCCTCGCGGCCTGCCGTGCCCTGCGCGCCTCCCACTACGGCAAGGGCCTGCCGACCGGACAGGCCGTGGCCACGACGGCCGGGAAACTCGCCGCGGGCCAGGTGATCCACACCCCCGGCCCGGTCTGGTCCCGGGAACACGACCGCAGCGAGCTGCTCGCCTCCTGCTACCGCGAGTCGCTGCGGGTGGCGGCGGAGCTGGGCGCCCGCACGGTCGCCTTCCCGGCGATCTCGACCGGGATCTACGGCTGGCCCATGGACGACGCGGCCCGCATCGCGGTCCGGGCGGTCCGCGAATTCGCGTCGGCGCCGCTGACGGAGGTGCGGTTCGTCCTGTTCGACGAGTACGCGTACGAGGAGTTCGCCGCGGCCCTGCGCGCGACGGCGCCCTGACCCCTGCCGCGTTGCCGCTGCGTGCGTGTGCGGGCGAGCCGGGTGAAGCCCGTACCGCGACCTTCTCGTTTCCTACTTGTTTGACACAATGGGGTCATGTCCGAGACGGCGTACAGCATCGGCGAGGGACCGGCGACCCGGGTCAGCCTCTCCCTGCCCGAAGGAACCGCGGAGGCCATCCGCGCCAGGGTCGGTAAGCGGGAGTTCTCCGCGTTCGTCGCGGCGGCGGTCGAGCGGGAGCTGCGGGGGCAGGTGCTGGACGAGTACCTGGCCGACTACGAGAGCCGCAAGGGGCCGGTCGCCGAGCAGGCGCGGCAGCAGGCCCGACAGGTGTTCGACGAGGTGTTCGCCGAGGAAGCCCGATGGCCCGCCGCAAGCTGAGCCACGAGGGGACTCTGGTCCTGGACAGCGAGGGGCTCTCCAAGCTGCTCGCCGATGACGAGACGGTGGTGGCCCTGGTCGCGGAGGCGCGCTCCCGTGGCATGGAAGTGGTGATCTGCGCGCTCACCATCATCGGGGCCGTGCACGCCCGCACGAACAGGGCCCGGCTGACCCGGCTGCTGTCCGGCCTCCGTGTGATCCCGGTGGGGGACGAGGAGGCGAAGGCTGCGTCGGCGCTGCTCATGGGCGCCGGCCTGCACGGTCGCAAGTACGCCATCGACGCGGCCGTGGGCGAGGCCGCCCTGCGGCAACAGCGTCCGGTGGTCATGCTGACGTCCGGTATCGACGATATGGCCAAGCTCTGCGGCGACCGGGTGCGGCTCGTCGCTGTATGAGGTGCGGACAGGGCGACCGGGCGGCATCGGCGCATGCCGCCGGCGGAGCGCCCCCGCTGCCGGCCGGGATGCCGGAGGCACAAGGGCCATGTCGGAAATCCGCCAGCCCCGGGGTTCCGGATGCAGGATGCTGGAGCCATGCACCACGACACGGAACGCTGTGTACGCGCCGTTCGGTCGAAGGACGCCCGCTTCGACGGCTGGTTCTTCACCGCCGTACGCACCACCGGGATCTACTGCCGCCCGAGCTGCCCGGCCGTCCCTCCCAAGCCCGCGAACATGACGTTCTACCCCAGCGCCGCCGCCTGTCAGCAGGCCGGATTCCGGGCCTGCAAACGGTGCCGGCCCGACACCTCGCCGGGTTCCCCCGAGTGGAACGCCCGCGCCGACGCCGTCGCACGGGCGATGCGGCTGATCGGCGACGGTGTCGTCGACCGCGAGGGCGTCCCCGGTCTTGCCGCCCGGCTCGGCTACTCCACCCGCCAGCTCGAACGGCAGCTCCGCGCCGAGCTGGGCGCCGGGCCCCTCGCCCTCGCGCGGGCGCAGCGGGCGCAGACGGCGCGGGTGCTCATCGAGACCACCGCCCTGCCGATGGCGGAGATCGCCTTCGCCGCCGGATTCGCCTCCGTACGGACCTTCAACGACACCGTGCGGGAGGTCTTCGCCCTGGCCCCGGGCGAACTGCGGGCCCGCGCCGCCCGGCGCGCCGGGAGTCCGTCCGCCGCCACCGGGTCCGGCACCCCCGGGGCGATCACCCTGCGGCTCCCGTACCGCGCCCCGCTGAACCCGGACAATCTCTTCGGACACCTCGCGGCGACCGCCGTACCCGGGGTCGAGGAGTGGCGCGACGGCGCGTACCGGCGCACGCTCGACCTGCCGTACGGGCACGGCATCGTCGCCCTCGCCCCCCGCCCCGACCACATCGCCTGCAAACTGCACCTCACCGACGCCCGCGATCTGACCATCGCGATCAGCCGCGCCCGGTGGCTGCTCGACCTGGACGCCGATCCGGCCGCCGTCGACGAGCAGCTCCGCACGGACCCCCTGCTGCGGCCCCTGGTGGACAAGGCGCCCGGACGCCGGGTGCCGAGGACCGTGGACGCGGCCGAGTTCGCCGTCCGCGCGGTCCTCGGGCAGCAGGTGTCGACCGCCGCCGCCCGTACCCACGCCGCCCGGCTGGTCACCGCCCACGGCGAGCCCGTCGAGGACCCGGAGGGCGGACTCACCCGGCTCTTCCCCGGGCCCGCCGCACTGGCCGGGCTCGACCCCGAGGCCCTCGCCCTGCCCCGCAGCAGACGCACCACCCTCACGACACTGGTGGCCGCGCTCGCCGACGGCACCGTCCGCCTCGGCGTGGACAGCGACTGGGACGAGGCCAGGGCCCGGCTGTCCGCGCTGCCCGGCTTCGGCCCCTGGACCGTCGAGGTCGTCGCGATGCGGGCGCTCGGAGATCCGGACGCCTTCCTCCCCACCGACCTGGGCGTGCGCCGGGCCGCGAAGTCACTGGGGCTCCCCTCCGGCCCGGCCGCCCTCACCGCGCACGCCGCCGCCTGGCGGCCCTGGCGGGCGTACGCCGTCCAGTACCTCTGGGCCACCGGCGACCATCCGATCAACTTCCTCCCGCACGACGAGAAGGTTCCCGCATGACCCGCACGCCCCTGACGACGGGACAGCACCCGTCCACGACCACGACCGAGCACACGGTCGTCGACAGCCCCTACGGCCCCCTCACCCTCGTCGCCACCGACGGCGTCCTCAGCGGCCTCTATATGAGCGAACAGCGCCACCGGCCCGGCGACGAGACCTTCGGCCGGCGGTCGGCGGAGCCGTTCGGGGAGGCGATCCGCCAACTCGACGCCTACTTCGCCCGCGAACTGACCGAGTTCGATCTGCCGCTGAACCTCGCGGGGACCGAGTTCCAGCGCCGCGTCTGGGAGCAACTGCTGCTCATCCCCTACGGAGAGACCCGCACCTACGGCGAACTCGCCGAGGACCTCGGCAACCCCAACGCCTCCCGCGCCGTCGGACTGGCCAACGGCAAGAACCCGGTGAGCATCATCGTGCCCTGCCATCGCGTGATCGGTTCCACCGGCAGCCTCATCGGCTACGGCGGCGGCCTGCCCCGCAAACAGCGGCTCCTCGCCTTCGAATCGGGCCGCGACACCGAACCGGACGCGCTGTTCTAGCAGTTGGCCCGGACCCTGCCGCCGGCGCCCGGCAGGGCTTCCGCGCGGTCCGGGAGATAGCCTGTGCCGCATGGCTGAGATCGCTGGGGTGGAGATCATCGCTTTCCCGGACGCCGCGGCGTTCGAGAGCTGGCTTGCCGAGCACCACGGGCGCCACGAGGGCGTGTGGGTGAAGGTCGCCAAGAAGAAGTCCGGCATTCCAACGGTCACCGACGACGAACTGGTCGACATCGGGCTGTGCTACGGCTGGGTCTCCGGACAGCGGCGGTCCATCGACGAGCAGTACTACCTCCAGAAGTACGTGCCGCGCCGGCCCAGGAGCCTGTGGTCCCGGGTGAACGTCGACAAGGTGGCGGCGCTGACGGCCGCGGGCCGGATGCGCGAACCGGGGCTGGCCGAGGTCCGCAGGGCGCAGGAGGACGGGCGCTGGGCGGCGGCCTACGCATCACAGCGCACGGCGGCGGTACCGCCCGCCCTCGCCGCGGCGCTCGCGGCGGACCCCGAGGCCGGGAAGGCGTTCGAGGCGCTCGACAGGACCGGGCGCTACCAGCTGATCCTGCCGCTGCTCCAGGCGCTCACACCGGAGGCCGGGCAGCTCCGGCTCGACAAGGCCCTGCGCACGCTGAGGGGCGGCGGCGGCCCGCACTGAGCCGGGCGCCGCAGGGCCCGGCCCACCGGCCGGAGGGCCCGCCGCCTGCGTGTCAGCGCGGACCGGTCGCGGGGGAGGAGACCGCGACCCCCACCGGGACCCGCTCGTCCACCGCACCGATCACCGCCGCCACCGCGTCCCCGTCCCAGCCGCCGTACAGTTCGATCAGGTCGGCCCCGTCCGTGAACCCGGACACGACCGCCGCTCCCGCGCCCGGCTCCGGCACCGCGACATACGTCGACGTGTTCGGGCCCGCCGTACGGACGAAACGGTCCACAGCCGGGTCGGCCCCCGGCTGGACGTACAGGAACAGGGCCCGCTGGGCCTCGCCCGCGATCGCCCGCTCCTTGTAGCGGGCGATGCCGATGAGGGACTCGAAGCCGAAGAGGACCGTGCCGACGCGGGCCCGTCCCCGGACCGCGGCCTCGACCTCGGAGAGCCACGGAAAGCCCGTGGCGCCGCAGAGTTCGATACCGGTCACGCCCCGGTCGGCGTACTCCGCGGCGAGAGCCGCCGCGGACGCCGGATCGGGGGCGGTCAGGATGTGCACGGCCGAACCGTCCGGACCCCTGCGGACCACGGGCGCCAGGGGCTCCCCGCCGTCCGCCGTGTCCTCGCCCCGGAAGATGATCGCCCGGTCACCGGCCATGGTGTACTCCCCGTGTCGGGGCCGGGCGGACGTACTGCCGTCCGCCGGGCCGTCGGTCCGAGGCGCCCCATGCGCCCCGTACCGTCTCAACACCGGCCGCGGGTAAGGGAATTCCGCCCGGACCCGGTTCAGTGGGCCGGAAGTCCGTCCACCAGCTCCACCGCGCCCGAGCCCGACTCCAGCGCGGCCAGTGCCGCCGTGATCCGGTGGCCCAGGGACCCGAGGAGATGGTCGGGGATGTCGTCGCGCCCGATCAGCCGCCACGACAGCAGTTCGTCCTCCTGGAGGCTGATCGCGTCGAGCCGTTCCGGGCCGAGGACCCCGCCGTCGTACACATAGGCCACGATCGGCGGCCGCAGCGGGCCGCGCACCCAGTCGACCGCCAGCAGCCTGCCCGGCTCCACGTCCAGCCCGATCTCCTCCAGCGTCTCCCGCCGGGCGGCCTCCCGCGGGGTCTCGCCGCCGTCCGACTCGACCGTGCCGCCGGGCAGCGCCCAGCCGTCCCGGTAGTTGGGCTCGACGACGAGCAGTCGGCCCAGCTCGTCCCTGAGCAGCACGGCAGCGCCCGAAAGGACACGGGGCAGGGTGGCGATATAGGCGCTGTACGCGCTGTCGCTGTCATGATCCGTGGTCACCCCCGCAGCCTAGGTGCAATTCCACGAATTCTGCGGCCCGGGTCCGGTTTCCGGGCCGCGGGATGTCCTTGCCGCGGGCGCCGATTCCGTTTCCGGCCTGATTGTCCGGGGCGCCGGAGCTGTCCGGAAGACGGTGATCCGGTCGTCTCCCGGATCCCTTTCACAGCGCGCCGTGCGCCCCGCTTGCGCGCCCCCGCGGGGCCGTCTTCGCCATGCCTGTCATATCCGTTTCGCACCCCGTGAGGGCTGGTACGTCCCCGGGACCCCCGATAGGCTCGGCGTGGCGCGACTGCCTGTTCGACAGCAAAGGACGCAAGGTGACGGACGGCGCAGTTATCCAGTCCGCGCGCGAGCCCCGGGTGCTCGTGGCGGCTGACAAGTTCAAGGGTTCGCTGACGGCCGTCGAGGTCGCCGAGCGGGTGACGGCTGGGCTGCGGCGGGTCCTGCCCGGTCTGGCCGTGGAGTCCCTGCCCGTCGCCGACGGCGGTGACGGTACGGTCGCGGCCGCGGTGGCCGCCGGTTTCGACCGCCGTACGGTACGGGTCACCGGACCGCTCGGGGAGCCGGTCACCGCCGCCTACGCTTTGCGGGACGGCACCGCGGTCGTCGAGCTGGCGGAGGCCTCCGGGCTCCACCTCCTCCCCGGCGGGGTGTTCGCCCCGCTGACCGCGACCACGCACGGCTGCGGCGAGGTGCTCCGCGCCGCGCTCGACGCGGGGGCGCACACCGTGGTGCTGGGTGTCGGCGGCAGTGCGACGACGGACGGCGGCGCGGGCATGCTCACCGCCCTCGGCGCCCGGTTCCTCGCCGCGGACGGTGCGGCCCTGCCGCCCGGCGGCGGTGCGCTGGCCGCGCTCGCCACGGCCGATCTGTCGGGGCTCGACCCCCGGATCGGGGACATCCGGCTGGTGCTCGCGAGCGACGTGGACAATCCCCTGACCGGCCCCAAGGGCGCCGCCGCCGTGTACGGCCCGCAGAAGGGCGCGGGACCGGCCGAGACCGCCGCGCTGGACGCGGCCCTCGCCCACTACGCCACGGTCCTCGGCCCGGGGCTCGCGGACGCGCCGGGCGCGGGCGCTGCCGGGGGCGTCGGCTATGCCGCGCTCGTCGCCCTCGGAGCGGGCTTCCGGCCCGGGATCGACGTGATGCTCGACGTCCTCGGCTTCGCCGCCGCACTGGACCGGGCCACGCTCGTGATCACGGGGGAGGGGTCGCTGGACGCCCAGACCCTGCACGGCAAGGCCCCGGCCGGGGTCGCGGCGGCGGCACGGGCCCGCGGCGTCGACACGGTCGCGGTCTGCGGCCGGCTCGCCCTGGCCCCGAAGGAGCTAGGGCGGGCCGGGATCCGCCGCGCCTACCCCCTTCTCGCCGTCGAGCCGGACCCGGAGCGGTGCATGGCCCACGCGGGCGAACTGCTGGAACGGGTGGCCGGGGACATCGCCCGGGACTTCCTGAGCTGAGGGGCGCCCGGCGCGGCGCCACCGCGCCCAGCGCCGCCGACGGTAGTGCGGCGCCACCGCGCCCGGCGCCGCACTACCGTCCGCAACGCCGTGCCACCGCCTGTTGCGGCGCGTGTCCGTGCCTCCCGCGACGCGCCGGAGACGGCGCCGGACCGCACTCGGGGCGGGCCGGCCCGTACGGAGGGCGCCCGGCCCGGCCGGCGTACCCCCGCAGACGGAACCTCCGGCGGTCCCGGTGGCCGGGGAAGTGCGCGCGAACATGCCGGAGGCCCGGATGCGCCGTGCATCCGGGCCTCCGGGCCGTACCCAAGCCGTCCGTACCCGTGTCGCTTCTGCCGGATCAGGCCCGATCCGGCAGAGACTCGCTACGGCAGCTGCGCCGCCCGCGCCTCCCGGCGGTTGTACCGGAAGGTGTTCACCCGGCGGGCGGTGGCGAAGAGCGGGATCACCGCACCCAGCACCACCTGGAGCGCACAGCCGGTCTGGAGCAGCAGCTGACCATTGGGGGCGTCGAACGCCCAGGCCGCCAGGAGCCCCATTGCAGAGACGATCCAACCCAGCATCGCCACCGCCAGCACCCCACGGGGCTTCGGGTACTCGACGCGGCTCACCATCAGCCATGCCGTACCGATGATCGCCAGCAGGGTCGGGATGAACGGCAGCTCCAGCAGCACGATGGAGACCACCGTCAGCGCGCCGAACGGGCTCGGCATGCCCTGGAACATGCCGTCCTTCATCGTCACACAGGAGAATCTGGCCAGTCTCAGCACCACCGCCAGCAGCACCACGATCGCGGCCACCGCCGAGACCCGCTGATGGGCGTCGTCCGCGACCATCCCGTAGACCAGGACGAAGTACGCGGGCGCCAGACCGAAGCTGATCAGATCGGAGAGATTGTCCAGCTCCGCGCCCATCGGCGAGCTGCGCAGCTTGCGCGCGACCAGTCCGTCGCAGAGGTCGAAGATCGCGGCGAGCAGCATCAGGATCACGGCGGTCGCGGCGCTGTGCCGCGCCATACCGGACTCCCCGCTGCCCTGGAGGTGCGGGATGAGGATGCCCGTGGTGGTGAAGTACACCGCCATGAAACCGCAGGTGGCGTTGCCCAGGGTGAGGGTGTCCGCTATCGACAGCCGCAGGGAGAGAGGCATCTCCTCGGTGTCGGTCCCGCCGGACTCGGTCGCCGTGTCCCCGGCCCAGCCCGAGGTCTGCGAAGAGGCCTGGGTGTCGGGATCAAGCACGGTCAATGCGAGTCACCCCCGCGGTGGTGGTCTGCCCGACTTCGACCGCGACCTCGATGCCCTCGGGGAGGTAGATGTCGACGCGGGAGCCGAAGCGGATCAGCCCGATACGGTCGCCCTGCTCGACCTTGGTGCCCTCGGGGAGGTAGGGGATGATGCGCCGGGCGACGGTACCCGCGATCTGGACCAGCTCGATATCGCCCAGCTCCGTGTCGAAGTGCCAGACAACGCGCTCGTTGTTCTCGCTCTCCTTGTTGAACGCCGGAACGAAGCCGCCGGGGACGTGCTCGACGGAGGTCACCGTGCCGGCCAGCGGAGCGCGGTTGACATGGACGTTCAACGGGCTCATGAAGATCGCGACGCGGGTGCGTCCGTCCTTCCACGGCATGATGCTCTGCACCACGCCGTCGGCGGGCGAGATGACCCGGCCCTCGGCGATCTCGCGCTCGGGGTCGCGGAAGAACCACAGCATGCCCGCCGCGAGAGCGGTGGCGGGTCCGGCGATGACCGCGGCGCTGCGGGAGCGGCGGGCACGGGCCAGGCTGACGGCTGCGGTGGCAACGGTCGGCAGGAGCCACGGCGAGCTTCCACGGGCCAGGCGTACTTTCGGGAAACCGTCGCGTGGTGCAGAGTTCTGGCTGTGGGGCATGGATGACCTTCGTAGCGGACGATGCCGCGGGTGTCAGGGGACGGTGGCTTTCCGGCGATGCTAGCGGTTGTCGGCAGCAACTGGGAAAGCCGGCAGCCGAGTCGGCGGCGGGAAGAGTGGAGTGACCGGGGCCGGATGTGATCCACTTCGCGTCGCCGCCAGGTTTAAACCCGGGTGAACGCGACAATCAACCCTGGAATCGGTACTCCTCCAGCAGTCGCCGCCCGATGATCATTTTCTGGATTTCGGCGGTGCCTTCACCGATCAGCAACATCGGGGCCTCCCGGTAGAGACGTTCGATCTCGTACTCCTTGGAGAAGCCGTAACCGCCGTGGATACGGAACGCGTCCTCGACGACCTCCTTGCAGTACTCCGACGCCAGATACTTGGCCATCCCGGCCTCCAGGTCGTTTCGCTCCCCGGAGTCCTTTTTGCGTGCAGCATTCACCATCATGGCATGGGCCGCCTCGACCTTGGTAGCCATTTCGGCCAGTTTGAACTGAACCGCCTGGTGGTGGGCGATCTGCCGGCCGAAGGTCCGGCGCTGCTGGGCGTAGGAGATCCCGAGTTCGAAGGCGCGCTGCGCGACCCCGCAGCCACGGGCGGCGACATTGACCCGGCCCACCTCGACGCCGTCCATCATCTGGTAGAAGCCCCGGCCCGTGGCACCGCCGAGCACCCGGTCCGCGGGCACCCGCAGCCCATCCATGATCATCTCGGTGGTGTCGACGCCCTTGTAGCCCATCTTCTCGATCTTGCCGGGGATGGTGAGCCCCGGTTTCACCTCGCCGAAGCCGGGCTCCTTCTCCACCAGGAAGGTCGTCATCGACCTATGCGGCGCCGTCCCCTCCGGGTGGCCTTCGTCACTGCGCACCAGCACGGCGACCAGGGACGAGGTCCCGCCGTTGGTCAGCCACATCTTCTGGCCGGTCAGTACGTACTCGTCGCCGTCCCGTACCGCCTTGGAGGTGATCGCGGCCACATCCGAGCCCAGTCCCGGCTCCGACATCGAGAAGGCACCCCGTACCTCGCCCGCCGCCATCCGCGGCAGGAAGGCGTCCTTCTGCTCCGCGGTGCCGTGCTGCTTGAGCAGGTACGCGACGATGAAGTGGGTGTTCACGATGCCCGAAACCGACATCCAGCCCCGGGACAGCTCCTCCACGCAGAGGGCGTAGGTCAGCAGCGACTCGCCGAGACCCCCGTACTCCTCGGGGATCATCAGCCCGAACAGGCCCAGTTCCTTCAGGCCGTCCACGATCTGCGCCGGGTACTCGTCCCGGTGCTCCAGTTCGGTCGCGACCGGCAGGATCTCCTTGTCGACGAAGTCCCGGACCGTCCCCAGGATCTCCCGCTGGACCTCCGTCAGCCCGTGCGTCTGCCCCAGCCGTGCCATCACCGCTCCCCCCGCTCCACCGGCTCCGGGCGGCCCGGCTGATCGCCGCCCCGCTCCTTCACATACGTCTCCGTGGGAACCATCACCTTGCGCCGGAAGACACAGACAAGAGTGCCGTCCTGCTTGTAGCCCCTGGTCTCCACCTGCACGATCCCCCGGTCGTCCTTCGACTTCGACGGGGTCTTGCCCAGGACGGTCGTCTCGCCGTAGACCGTGTCGCCGTGGAAGGTCGGCGCCACGTGCCGGAGCGACTCGACCTCCAGATTGGCGATCGCCTTGCCCGACACATCCGGTACGGACATGCCCAGCAGCAGCGAGTAGACGTAGTTGCCCACGACCACGTTCCGCCCGAAGTCCGTCGAACCCTCCGCGTAGTGCGCGTCGAGATGGAGCGGATGGTGGTTCATGGTCAGCAGACAGAACAGATGGTCGTCGTACTCGGTGACCGTCTTGCCGGGCCAGTGCTTGTACACGGCGCCGACCTCGAACTCCTCAAAGGTGCGGCCGAACTGCATCGCGCTCATCCCTCCGGGGGTGTGAAGGTGCTGGTACGGGACATTCCGGCGGCCCGGCCCTTTCCGGAGACGACGAGCGCCATCTTCCGGCTGGCCTCGTCGATCATCTCGTCGCCGAGCATCGCCGAACCCTTGCGGCCGCCCGCGTCCGAGGTGTGCCAGGCATAGGCGTCCAGGATCAGCTCGGCATGGTCGAAGTCCTCCTGGGACGGCGAGAAGACCTCGTTCGCCGCCTCGACCTGCCCCGGGTGCAGCACCCACTTGCCGTCGTAGCCCAGGGCCGCCGCCCGCCCGGCCACCTCGCGGAAGCCGTCCACATTGCGGATCTGGAGATAGGGGCCGTCGATCGCCTGGAGGCCGTGCATCCGGGCGGCCATCAGGATCCGCATCAGGATGTAGTGGTAGGCGTCCGCCGGATAGCCCGGCGGCTGCTCGCCCACCACCAGCGTCCGCATATTGATGGACGCCATGAAGTCCGCCGGACCGAAGACGATCGTCTCCAGCCGGGGCGACGCGGCGGCGATGGCATCCACGTTCACCAGCCCCGCCGCGTTCTCGATCTGCGCCTCGATACCGATCCGGCCGGTCTCGAAGCCCATCGCCTTCTCGATCTGGGTCAGCAGCAGGTCCAGCGCCACGATCTGCTGGGCGTCCTGCACCTTCGGCAGCATGATGCAGTCCAGGTTCGCGCCCGCGCCCTCGACGACCGTCACCACGTCGCGGTACGTCCACTCGGTCGTCCAGTCGTTGACCCGGACCACCCGGGTCTTCGTCCCCCAGTCCCCCTCGTTCAGGAACTTCACGATCGTGTGCCGGGCCTCCGGCTTCGCCAGCGGGGCGCAGGCGTCCTCCAGATCCAGGAACACCTGGTCGGCCGCGAGCTGCTGGGCCTTCTCCAGGAACCGCGGATTGGAACCGGGCACCGCGAGACAGGAGCGGCGGGGCCGCAGCGGCCGTTCGGCGGAGTAGCGGTTCATACGGGGACCTCCAGGGGGTCGAGCTGGTTCGCTTGCCGGATCTCGTCGACGATACGGCCGATGATCTCCGTGATACCGAAGTCCTTCGGGGTGAAGACGGCGGCCACCCCGGCCGCCTTGAGCGCGGTGGCGTCCGCCGCCGGAATGATCCCGCCGACCACCACCGGCAGCTCGGCCGCCCCGGCCGCCCGGAGCTGCGCCAGGACATCCGGCACCAGCTCGGTATGCGATCCGGAGAGGATCGACAGACCCACGCAGTGCACGTCCTCCGCGAGCGCCGCCGACACGATCTGCGCCGGGGTCAGCCGGATGCCCTGGTACACCACCTCGAACCCGGCGTCCCTGGCCCGTACCGCGATCTGCTCGGCACCGTTGGAGTGCCCGTCCAGCCCCGGCTTGCCCACCAGCAGCCGCAGCTTCCCGGACCCCAGTTCCCGGGCGGTTCGGGCCACCTTCTCCCGGACCGCCGCCAGCGGGCTCCCCGGTTCGGCGGTCACCGCGAGCGGCGCGCCCGACACCCCCGTCGGCGCCCGGAACTCGCCGAACACGTCCCGCAGCGCCCAGCTCCACTCGCCGGTGGTGACACCCGCGCGGGCGCACTCCAGCGTGGCGGTCATCAGATTGTCCGTACCCGCCGCCGCCTTCTTCAGCGCGGTCAGCGCCTCGGCGGCGCGGGGCTCGTTCCGCTCCTCGCGCCAGGCGTGCAGGGCGGCGACCACCCGGGCCTCGTTCGCCGGATCCACCGTCATGATCGCGCCGTCCAGATCGGCGGTCAGCGGATTCTCCTCGGTGCTCCGGAAGACGTTGACGCCGACGATCTTCTCCTCGCCGGCCTCGATCCGGGCCCGCCGCTCGGCGTGCGAGGCGACCAGCTGCGCCTTCAGATAGCCCGACTCCACGGCCGCCATCGCCCCGCCCATCTCCCCGATCCGGGCGATCTCGGCCAGGCACTCCGCCTCCAGGGCGGCGACCTCGGCTTCGATCACCCGGGAGCCCGCGAAGATATCGTCGTACTCCAGCAGATCCGACTCGTGCGCCAGGACCTGCTGGATACGGAGCGACCACTGCTGGTCCCACGGCCGGGGCAGCCCGAGCGCCTCGTTCCACGCCGGAAGCTGTACGGCGCGGGCCCGGGCGTCCTTGGAGAGTGTCACCGCCAGCATCTCCAGCACGATCCGCTGGACGTTGTTCTCCGGCTGCGCCTCGGTCAGCCCCAGGGAGTTGACCTGGACGCCGTAGCGGAAGCGGCGCTGCCGGGGGTCCTCGATTCCGTACCGCTCCCGGGTGATCCGGTCCCAGATCCGGCCGAAGGCCCGCATCTTGCACATCTCCTCGATGAACCGGACACCCGCGTTCACAAAGAACGAGATCCGGCCCACCACCTCGCCCCTGCGGTCGTCGGACACCTGCCCGGAGGCGAAGACCGCGTCCAGTACGGCGACCGCCGTCGACATGGCGTAGCTGATCTCCTGGACCGGGGTGGCACCGGCCTCCTGGAGGTGGTAGCTGCAGATGTTGATCGGATTCCACTTGGGCATCCGGCCGACCGTGTACGCGATCATGTCGGTCGTCAGCCGCAGTGAAGGGCCGGGCGGGAAGACATGCGTCCCGCGTGACAGGTACTCCTTCACGATGTCGTTCTGGGTGGTGCCCTGGAGGGCGGCGATCTCGGTGCCCTGCTCCTCGGCGACGACCTGGTAGAGCGCCAGCAGCCACATCGCGGTGGCGTTGATCGTCATCGAGGTGTTCATCTGCCCCAGGGGGATCTCCCGGAACAGCCGCCGCATATCGCCGATATGGGCGACGGGGACCCCGACCCGGCCGACCTCGCCGCGGGCCAGCAGATGATCGGGGTCGTACCCCGTCTGCGTCGGCAGGTCGAAGGCGACCGACAGACCGGTCTGCCCCTTGGCGAGGTTCCGCCGGTACAGCTCGTTCGAGGCCTCGGCCGTGGAGTGCCCGGCATAGGTGCGCATCAGCCAGGGGCGGTCCCTGCGCCGCGGCGGCCGCCCGGCCGCCGCCGGTCCGCTCGCCTCAGACATTGCGGAACCGGTTGATGGCGCCGAGGTGCCGGGCACGCATCTCCTCGTCCCGCACACCCATCCCCTCGCGGGGCGCCAGACAGAGCACGCCGACCTTGCCCTGGTGCGCGTTGCGGTGGACGTCGTGCGCCGCCTGGCCGGTCTCGGCCAGCGGATACACCTTCGACAGCGTGGGGTGGATCTTCCCCTTGGCGATCAGCCGGTTGGCCTCCCACGCCTCCCGGTAGTTGGCGAAGTGGGAGCCGATGATCCGCTTCAGCGACATCCAGAGATAGCGGTTGTCGTATTCGTGCTGATAGCCCGAGGTCGAGGCACAGGTGACGATCGTGCCGCCCTTGCGGGTGACGTACACGGAGGCGCCGAAGGTCTCCCGACCGGGGTGCTCGAAGACGATGTCGACGTCCTCGCCGCCGGTCAGCTCACGGATCCGGGCGCCGAACCGCTTCCACTCGCGCGGGTCCTGGGACCGCTCGTCCTTCCAGAACCGGTAGTCCTCGGCGCTCCGGTCGATGATCGCCTCCGCGCCCATCGACCGGCAGATGTCCGCCTTCCGGTCGCTGGAGACCACACAGATGGGGTTGGCGCCCCCGGCGAGCGCGAACTGGGTGGCGTACGAGCCGAGCCCTCCGCTCGCACCCCAGATCAGCACGTTGTCGCCCTGCTTCATCCGGGCGCCGTTGCGGGAGACCAGCTGGCGGTACGCGGTGGAGTTCACCAGCCCCGGCGCCGCGGCCTCCTCCCAGGACAGATGGGCGGGTTTGGGCATCAGCTGGTTCGACTTGACCAGCGCGACCTCCGCGAGGCCGCCGAAGTTGGTCTCGAAGCCCCAGATCCGCTGCTCGGGGTCGAGCATGGTGTCGTTGTGCCCGTCCGAGGATTCCAGCTCCACCGACAGACAGTGGGCGACGACCTCGTCCCCCGGCTTCCAGGCATTCACCCCGGGCCCGGTGCGCAGGACGACGCCCGCGAGGTCCGAGCCGATGACATGGTACGGCAGATCGTGCCGCCGGGTGAGTTCGCTGACGCGCCCGTAGCGCTCCAGGAAGCCGAAGGTGGACAGCGGCTCGAAGATCGACGTCCACACGGAGTTGTAGTTGACGGAGCTGGCCATCACGGCGACGAGCGCCTCACCGGGCCCGAGTTCGGGCACCGCGACGTCCTCGACGTGCAGCGACTTACGGGGGTCCTTGTCCCGGCTCGGCAGGCCGGCGAACATCTCGGCCTCGTCCTTGTGCACGGTCACCGCGCGGTAGGACTCGGGGACTGCGAGGGCGGCGAAGTCCGCCGGCGTCGCATCCGCCGACGAGATCGCGTCCAGGATTTCCTTCACGGTGTTGCCTCCGGCAAAGCGCGTCGGGGTGTCCTCGCGGACCCCGATGAGGGTGAGGGGCGGTGCAGCTGCGGTGGAGGTGTGCCGTCGGTTCGGCGGGGGTGGTGCGGCCGCGCGGGAACACGGCGGGGAGCCTGTGACGCAGGCGTCCGGTGCGGTGCGCGCGGGTGCGGCGACCCGGCCGGCGCGCGGGGGTGACCCGCGGGCCGGCCGTCCGGACACCACTCACGTTATGGCACGCCGTGCCAGCCGACAAGACACTCCGTGCCATTTCTTTCTGTGGGGGTGGCGGGTGCGGCTCTGCGCCCCGCGGCTGGACGCCGCACTCGCCCCACCGGTCCGGCCTGGCTGCGGGGAAGCGCCCGGCCTTGCGGGGCCTGCCGCCCGACTGCGTGCCGTCGTGAGCCGTTCGCGCCGTTCCCCGCGCCCCTGAACGCTCAGGGCCGCGCTCCACTGGAAGGGGAACCCCCTTGGCGGGCGGCCGAGGCAGGGGCCGTGCGGGCAAGAAGGGGGCGCGGGGAACTGCGCGGCAAGCAACATGCGGCGCGCGGCCGACGGGTCAGCCCCGCCGGCGCTCGCGCAGGAGCCTGCCGCACCCACCGGGCGAAGGCACCCCCGGGCCCGGGGCATCAGGACGCTGCGCAACCCTCGGGGGAGCGGCACCCGGGGGCCCCGGGCATCAGGACGCCCCGCACCCCGCAGGGAACGGCACCCCCGGGGACCCCGGTCCAGGACCCTCAGCCGGAGGCGCCCCGGCCTCGAAGGGCGCGTTCGATCGTGCGCATCACGTCCGGCAGCGGCGCGTCCGTGCGGGCCACCGCCACCAAGACCTCATCGTGCGGCTCCGACACCGTCGCGACCAGCGCCGCCGGCGCCTCCGTGCCGGTGGCCCGGCCGGCCGCCATGATCCCCTTGCCGAAGGTGTCCCGGACGATCGCGAACGCATGGTCGAGCCGGCCCTCGACATCGCCCTGGCCGCCCGCCCGCAGCCACCGCCGCAGAACGTGGTTGTGCGCCGTGACCACGGCGGACGCGGCGACCTCCGCCAGCAGCGGATCGTCATTGCCGTCGTGGTGGTCGCGCTCGTCGAAGTGGCCCAGCAGATAGCGGGTGAACAGCCGCTCGTACCTGGCCACGGAGGCGATCTCGCGCTCCCGCAGCGTCGGCACCTCGCGGGTCAGCCGGTAGCGTTCGACGGAGACCGCCGGGGACGCCGCGTACATCCGCATGACTTCCTTGATTCCGCGGCAGACGGTGTCGAGCGGGTGCTCGTGCGGCGGGGCCGCGTTCAGAACGGCCTCCGCGCGCACCAGGGTGTCGTCGTGGTCCGGGAAGATGGCCTCTTCCTTGGAGCGGAAATGCCGGAAGAACGTACGCCGGGCGACCCCGGCCGCCGCCGCGATCTCGTCGACGGTCGTCGCCTCGTACCCCTTGGTGGCGAAGAGTTCCATCGCCGCCGCCGCCAGTTCGCGGCGCATCTTCAGTTTCTGCGCGGCCGCACGGGTGCCCGCGGCGCTCTCGGGCGCGTCCGCGGTGCTCTTGGGACGGGTCGTACGACGAGGGGGATCAGCGGGCTGGGCCATGAGCTGAACGTACTGCATCGGTGCAGGAGAGCGCGCCTTCGGTCCGGCCCCCGGACGGCCCCCGCGGGGCCCCGGGAAGGCCCGGGAAGACCCGGCGGAGCGGCCGGCCCGCCCCGCCGGGAGGACCGGCCGCCGGGCCGCCGTCCGGTCACCGCCGGGCGTACTCGCGGAAACCGCGCCCCGTCTTCCGTCCCAGACAGCCCGCCGCGACCAGATGCTCCAGCAGCGGCGCGGGGGCCAGTCCGGGCTCGCGGAACTCCTCGTACAGCACCTTCTCGATGGCCAGCGACACATCGAGGCCGACCACGTCGAGCAGTTCGAAGGGGCCCAGCGGATAGCCGCCGCCCAGCCGGATCGCCGCGTCGATGTCGTCGACCGACGCATAGTGCTGCTCCAGCATCTTGACCGCGTTGTTCAGATACGGGAAGAGCAGCGCGTTCACGATGAACCCGGCCCGGTCCCCGCAGTCCACCGGGTGCTTCTTGAGGGTGGCGGTCAGCGCGCGGACCGTGGCGTGGACGTCGTCCCCGGTCAGGACGGTCCGCACCACCTCGACCAGTTTCATCGCCGGGGCCGGGTTGAAGAAGTGCATCCCGATGACGTCCTGCGGCCGGGAGGTGGCCCTGGCACAGGCCACCACGGGCAGCGACGAGGTCGTGGTGGCGAGGACCGCGCCCGGTTTGCAGATCCGGTCCAGCGCCGCGAACAGCTTCTGTTTGACACCGAGGTCCTCGGCCACGGCCTCCAGCACCAGATCGGCTCCGGCCAGGGCGTCCAGGGTTCCGGCGGGCGCGATCCGCCCCAGGGCCGCGTCCCGGGCGGCCTCCGTGCTCCGGCCCTTGGCGACGGAGCGGGTCAGCGAGGCCGCGACCCGCTCCCTGGCCGCTTCGGCCTTGGCCGTCGACCGGGCCGCCAGCACCACGTCGTATCCCGCCTTGGCGAACACCTCCGCGATCCCGCTCGCCATCGTCCCGGAACCGGCCACTCCGACGGTCCGCACCTCCCGGGGCACCGCCCCCGCCGCGACCGGGGCCGGGGTGAGCGCGTCGGGCACCACCTCGGCGGAGTCCGGCGCGGCATAGGTGTAGAAGCCCCGGCCCGCCTTACGGCCCGTCAGCCCCGCTGCGGCGAGCTGCCGCAGCACCGGAGCGGGCGCGTGCAGCCGGTCCTGGGATGCGGCGTACATGGCCTCCAGCACGGTACGGGCGGTATCGACGCCGATCAGGTCGAGCAGCGCCAGCGGACCCATCGGCAGTCCGCAGCCCAGGCGCATCGCGGCGTCGATGTCCTCCCGGGACGCATAGTTCGACTCGTACATCGCGGCGGCCCGGTTCAGATAGCCGAACAGGAGCCCGTCCGCGACGAACCCGGGCCGGTCGCCGACCGCGACGGGCTCCTTGCCCAGATCGCGGGCGAGTCCGGTGACGGCGGCGACCGCCGCGGGCGAGGTCAGCACCGAGGAGACGATCTCGACCAGTCTCATCGCCGGGGCCGGGTTGAAGAAGTGCATCCCCACGACGCGTTCCGGATGGCGGGAGTCGGCGGCGAGCCGGGTCACGGACAGCGCGTTGGTGCCGGTGGCGAGGATCGCGTCCGGCCGGACGATGCCGTCCAGCTCGCGGAAGACCTGCTGTTTCGTCTCGTACGACTCCGAGACCACCTCGATGACGAGGTCCGCGTCCACGGCCGCGCGCAGGGTGGTCGCGGTCCGCAGCCGGGCCAGGGCCGCCTGCCGGGCCTCCGCGCCGAGCCGTCCGCGCTCCACGGCGCGCGCGGTGGAGGCCTCGACCGCGGTCACGGCGCGGCGGGCGGCGGTCTCGCTGATGTCGATGCCGACCACCTCGCGGCCCGCGCAGGCGAGCACCTCGGCGATACCGGTGCCCATCGTGCCGAGGCCGACGACGGCCACGGTGCCGACGGAGACAGGGGGGTTCATCGGGTTCACAGGGTCCATGGGGGGACTCCAGGGAAGTGAGTGACGGCTGAGGAGACGCCGCGCGCCGGGCGAGGGATTGGCGGCGCGCGGCGGGCCGAGCGGGGCCGGCCGCGGGCGCGGAAGGGCGAACGGTCGCGCCCGGGCACGGGCCCGGAACCGGTGCTGAAGTGGTACGGGGTGGCGGACCCTGTCCCGGAGTCCTGCCGAGGCGGCGCATCACCGACACACGCGCCGAACTGTCGTGCTCGCCGAACCGATGGCGCCCGCGGCGGCTGCGTCACCAGGCCGTCGCGGTCGTGCCGTACGGGGGATACCCCGCTCACCTGAGGTTAACCGGCGGGTAACGAGCGCACCAGACCTCCGACGGCCCCCGCACATGTGATCTGGGTCAACCTCGTCCGCTTCGGGACCCCGGATCGTCGCTACGCTCAACGGATGGACGACTACGACGAGTTACGGTCGCTGGCCAGGCGGTTGCGGACCGAGTCGGGCGGTACACCGGCGTACGAACGGCTCCTGGTGACGGAGGACCGGGAGGAGCTGGCGGAGGTCCTCACCGCATACGAACGCCCGCTGTGGGCGCGGGAGCTGGCCGCGTTCCGGCTCGGCCGCGCGGGGGACCCGAGGGCCTTCGAGGCGCTGGTCCTGCTGCTGAACCACCGGGACGCCGAACGCTGCGTCTCCGCGGCGCACGCCCTCTACGAGCTGGCCGACCCCCGGACACCCCGGGCCGCGGCGGCGCTGGCCACCAACGAACTGCGGATCGCCTACGCGCTGACGCCGGTACGGCTCCTGATCCGGCTCCGCGCACCGGAGTCCGCCCCGGCCCTGATCACCGTGCTCCGCCGCCGGCTCGCCCCCGGTGATCCGTACCGGCGGATCGCCCTGGCCTGTGTGGAGGGCCTGGGGGCGCTGGGCGATCCGCGGGCCCGTCCGGTCCTGGACGCGGCGCGCGCCCACCCGGCGCTCGCCGCCCCGGCGTCGGCGGCGCTGGCGCGGCTGCCGTCCGGCTGATCCGCGGCCGCCCTCGCCGCGGTCGCCCTCGCCGCGGCGCGCGAGCTGCGGCGCACGGGCTGCGGCGCACGGGCACGGCGGCGGGGCTGCCGCCCGGCACCGGAGCCCGCGGCCCGAAAAGTCGCTGGTGTTCCCGCCGGCCCTGTGGTGAGACTGCCGGAATGACCCTCCACGACCACGAGATCCCCGTCGGCGCCCCGCTCGTCCGGTCCCTGCTGGCGGCCCAGTGCCCGCAGTGGGCCGGGCTGCCGCTGTCGCCCGCGGGCGCCGGCACGGACAACACGATGTACCGGCTGGGCGGGGAGCTTCTCGTCCGGCTGCCGCGGACCGTGGAGCACGGGGATTCGGTACGGAAGGAACAGCAGTGGCTGCCGCGCCTTGCGCCCCTGCTGCGGAGCGTCCGGATCCCCGCACTCGTCCACGCCGGAGTGCCGGAGGGCGCCTACCCCGCGGTCTGGTCGGTGCACCGCTGGATCGACGGCGACACCGTCGGCCCGGACACCGTCCGGGACTGGCCGGCCCTCGGCGCGGATCTGGCGGCCTTCGTCCGCGAACTGCACGGTACCGGTCTCCTGGGCGCGGAGCGCACCGGTGACCTCGCCGGATACCGGGGCGGGGAGCTGGCGCCCTTCGCCCCCCAGGTCGACAAGGCGTTCGCCGCCCTGCGGGCCGTCGACGGCGGCGGACCGGACATAGACGCCCTGGAGCGCCTCTGGCGGGCCGGGCTCGCCCTGCCCGGGGCCGGCGGGCCCCGGGGGTGGCTCCACGGCGATCTGAAGCCGGGCAATCTGCTGGTCCGGGACGGGCGGTTGCACGCCGTGATCGACTTCGGCGGGCTCTCGGTCGGCCTGCCCGACGCCGAACACGCCGCCGTCTGGGATCTGCCGCCGCAGGCCCGGCGGGCCTACTGGGACGCCGCGGACCTCTCCGACGCGACCTGGACCCGCGCCCGTTCCTGGGCGATCGCGGTGGCGGTGAACGGGATCCCGTACTACCTGCGCACCTATCCCGCGTTCGTCGCCGAATGCCGGGCGCGGCTGTCGGCGGTGCTCGCGGATGCCGCCGGGCGCTGACCCGGCGGCCGTTCTCCGGAGCGGACCGCGCGTCAGTGCAGCTTGGCGACGGCGGTGACCGTGGTCGTCCGGAACGCGGTCACCGCCGCCGCGGACACGTCTCCGAGCTGCCCCCAGGCCACCACGGTGACCGTCCGCCCGTCGCGCCCCAACGCGTACAGGGCCGCGTCGTTCGTCCCGCCCACCGGGTCCTCGGTGTCGATGCCGTAGACATAGGCGCCCTCCTCGACCGGCAGGGCGCCGTGGTAGACGCTCGTGCCGACCAGATCGGGATTCTGGGCGCGCATCCGGTCGAAGCAGTTCGCGATCTGCTTGCGGAGGTTGGTGACGAGCTGTTTGGCCTTCGCCTCGCTGGCGGCGACCGTGTTCGTCTGGCGGGCGCCGGTGTCCAGTTCGGTGTGGAACAGCCGGTGCTTGGATGCCGCGGGCGGTGCGGTGCTGCCGGTGCAGAAGTCGTCCGGCAGCCCCGGGCTGACCGGCCCGGCGGTCCACGGGGTGGGTGCGGGCGGAAGCTGGGATGCGGACAGGAACGCGGGGGCGGGAGCGGCGCTGGCCCAGGAGAGGGCGGTGAACGTGAAACCAAGGGCCGCGGTGGTCACCGCGGCGGAGCGGAGCATCTTCGGCTGAGTCATAGGAACGGTCCCCGTTTGCTCGGTCGGTGCAGGTCGGTACAGGTCGGTGCAGGTCGGTGCAGGTCGGTGCAGGTCGGTGGTGCGGATCGGCTGAGCAGCCGCGACCAGCTTCGGGAGCGCGGCGCCACGGCCGCAAGGCTTCCGGGCGCCTCCGGGACCGTGGAACCATTCCACCCCCGTTGACGTGGGAGAACGCAGGGGGGTGGAATGCCGCCCGGGACGGCGCGGCGGGGTGGAAGCGGAGGCGGTCGTGGGCATGGAGCGGGATGCGGAGGGCACGGCCGCCGGGGCGTTCGCCCGGCGGCTGTGCGAGCTGCGCGAGGGGTCGGGCCGGAGCTACGGCTCCCTGGCGCGCCGGATCGGAGTGAGCGCTTCCACCCTGCACCGCTACTGTTCGGGCGCCACGGTCCCCGCGGAGTTCGCCCCGGTGGAACGGCTCGCCCGGTTCTGCGGCTGTACGGGGGACGAGGTCGTCGCTCTCCACCGGGCCTGGGTGCTTGCGGACGCCGAACGCACGCTCCGGCAGGAGTCGGCGGCCCGTGCGGCGGGCCCTGCGCATCCGGATGAGCCGGATGTGCCGGAGGGCCGTGCCGCACCGGCGCCCGGCCACGGCGCCGGGAGCACCGGGGAGTCGGGGGAGTCCGGGGAAGCCGCCACCGCCGCGGGCGCCGGAAGTACCGGTGACGCCGAGACCGTAGTTCTCGCCCGCGGCCGGAGCCGTCCGGGCCGGGTCGGCACATCGGCCGCCCGCCGGTCCGCGATCGCCGCCGGTGTCGTGGCGCTCGCCACCGGTCTGGTTCTCGGACTCGTCGGATACGGGAACGCCCCGGAGCGCCCCGCGGCCACGGCGGCGCCGGACGGCGGCGAACCCGTCGCGCAGGCGGGCGGCCGGGACGGCGGGGTGCCGCCCGTCCGGCCTTCGGCCGCCACGGGTGCCGCACCGTCACGTCCGCCCGGCACCCCGCCTGCCGTGTCCGCCCGCCCGCCGCACCGGGCCGCGGGCCCGGGGTCCTCCGCGGCGACCCCGGTCGCGGGTGCCCCCTTCACCGTCGATGCCGACGACCACCAGTGGACGTACGGCTGCGGCCACCAGTATCTGGTGGCGCGGCCGCCGTCCGCCGTACCCCCGCCGCCCGTCGAGGCCGACGCCCCGGCCTGGGCGGGCGCCATCGGCGCGGTGCACGGCGGGGAGACCCGGGTACGGATCACCGTGCAGGGCACCCGGGAGGAAGCGGTCGTGCTCCACGGGCTCCAGGTGCGTACCGCGGCCCGCCGCGAACCTCCCCGCACGGGCGGTGTCTACCGGATGGACCAGGGCTGCGGGGGAGTGCTCACCCCCCGCCTCTTCGAGGTGGACCTGGACCGGCGGCGCCCGGTGGCCCGTTCCGTCGCCGGGCACGGCGAGAACGGTCCGATCCCGGCGGTGTCGTTCCCCTACCGGGTGTCGCTGCGCGACCCCGAGGTGCTGCTGGTCGTCGCGAACGCCGCGCAGTGCGACTGCGACTGGTACCTGGAGCTGGAGTGGAGCAGCGCCGGGCGCCGGGGCGTGGTCCGGATCGACGACGGCGGGCGCCCCTTCCGTACGAGTGCGGTCGCGGGCCGGCCGGTGTACGAGTACGACCCCGGGGCCCGGCGCTGGAACGCCGAAGGCTCCGGCCCGAACGCGACCTCCGACGGCCCCGGCACTGAGGGCCACGGGGGATACGAGGGATACGACGGATACGAGGGAAGCGAGGGCTTTACGGGGCCGAGCCCGCGGGCGTACCGCACTTCCGCGCCGCCCACCGCGAACGGTGCATCGCCGCCGTCCGGAAGGAATCCCGCCCGTTCGTAGCAATCCCTTTGAGGCCCCCGGCCTCGTCCTGTGGTGATCTCACAGGAGGGTCAGCTGCGTCGATCCGGCAGCCGCCGCCGCGGCGGGCTCGGGCTCGGAGAGGGTGATCCGCCGGGGCGCCCCCCGGTCCGCGGGGCCGATGCCGAACTCCGCCGCCAGTTCGTGCACCTGGCGGGTGATCCGCCGCTGGTACCAGGTGGGGGCGCAGGCCCCGGCCCCGTACATCCGCTCATAGCGCGGGACCAGCCGGGGATGGTGCTCGGCCAGCCACTGCATGAACCATTCGCGGGCGCCGGGCCGCAGATGGAGGACGAGCGGGGTCACCGAGGTCGCCCCGGCCGCCGCGATCGCCCGCACGGTGGCGCGCAGCTGCTCGGGGCGGTCGCCGAGGAAGGGAATCACCGGCGCCATCAGCACTCCGCAGCCGATGCCGTGGCCGCCGAGGGTTCGAACGACGTCGAGCCGGCGTTCGGGCGAAGGGGTGCCGGGTTCGACCGTGCGCCACAGCTCGTCGTCGAGGAAGCCGACGGAGACGGAGATACCGACCTCCGTGACCTCGGCGGCCTGCCGCAGCAGCTCCAGATCGCGGAGGATCAGGGTGCCCTTGGTGAGGATGGAGAAGGGGTTGGCGTGGTCGCGCAGGGCCGCGATGATGCCGGGCATCAACCGGTAGCGTCCCTCCGCGCGCTGATAGCAGTCCACATTGGTGCCCATCGCTATATGGGCGCCGTGCCACTGCCGGGAGCCGAGCTGTCGGCGGAGCAGCTCAGGGGCGTTGATCTTCACCACGATCTGGGAGTCGAAGCCGAGTCCGGTGTCCAGGTCCAGATAACTATGCGTTTTCCGGGCGAAACAGTACACGCAGGCATGGGTGCACCCCCGATAGGGATTGACCGTCCATTCGAACGGCATCCGGGAGGCCCCGGGCACCTGGTTGACGATCGAACGCGCCCGCACCTCGTGGAAGGTGATGCCCCGGAATTCGGGTGTGTCGAAGGTCCGGGTGGTCACCGCCTCCGTACCGAACAGGGCGGGGTTCGCGATGCCCCGGGCGGGGGTGGTGTCGTCGGCCAGATGGTCCCAGCGCATGGTCGGCCTCCTCGGCGGTGCTCGAAACACACAATAGAACAAGTGTTCCCATGATCGCCGTGGGGCCGCGCCGGTGCGCCCGTCGCGCCCGGGGTGGTGTGCCGTATGCCGCCCCCCGGATTTGGGCCCGTGCGGACGAGGTGGTTGGCTAGCGCCACCCCCGAACAACCGAATGCTGGAGGAACGGCAATGGCGCAGGTCGAGGCCACGACGGAACGCATCATCGCGGCGAAGGCAGAGGACGTTTTCGACACCCTGGCCGACTACGAGAACAGCCGGGGGAAGCTGCTGACGGAGCACTTCAGCGAATACGAGGTCCGGGAGGGCGGCGACGGCGAGGGCACCCTGGTCCACTGGCGGCTCCAGGCCACCAGCAAGCGCGTCCGCGACTGCCTGCTGGAGGTCACCGAGCCGACGGACGGTCAGCTCGTCGAGAAGGACCGCAACTCGTCCATGGTGACCACCTGGACCGTCACCCCCGCGGGCGAGGGGAAGTCCAAGGCCGTGGTGGTCACGGTCTGGAACGGCGCGGGCGGAATCGGCGGCTTCTTCGAGCGCACCTTCGCGCCCAAGGGCCTCGCCCGTATCTACGACGGCGTCCTGGCCCGGCTCGCGGCGGAGGTCGAGAAGGCCTGACCCCGGCGGCCGGGCGACGCGCCACGCTGTGCTACCGGGTGGGGCCGCGGGGCGCACCCGCCCGGTCCCGGCGGCCGCGGGCCGCCGTGTTCCCCCGCAGGGCCCCCGTCCGGGGCGGGCGGCGCGCCACGGTGACCGGAACGGCACCGCCCGGCCAGGGCTCCGCAGCCCGCCACCGGCCACCGGTGCCGACCGCCGCGTCGCCTTACCCCGTCCCACCGCGTGCGGCCGAACCCGGGCACCCGTACCGGTCTCCCCGGCGAGGGCCCTGAAGCGGCCCGGCGGCCGGGTCCTGTGCCGGTACGGCCCGCGCCTCCGGACCGGGCGGCCGGGCGGTGACCCGCACAGTGGATACCGGGGCCGGGGCCCGGCAGCCGGGGCGGTGCTCCCGGCGGCCCGTCGCCCGGCCGGACGGTGGACCGCGTGCCGGGCACCGGCCCCGCGGTCCGGCAGCCGCCGGGGAGGCGCTCCCGGTGGTTCGCCGCCGTCCGGCCACCCGGTCCCCGCGCCCCACCCCCGTTCGGCCATCCGGCCCCGTCCCGCGGCCGTCACCCGCCCGGACCCGTGCCGCGGCCGTCACCGGATCGGGTGGTTTCCGGAGCGGCCGGCCCGTGCGCCCCGCGCATCCCGGCCCCCAGGGAAAGCCGCTGATGAGCGCCCGACGTGCGCCCCGGCCTGACCCCGGACCCCCACGGCCCGCACCCCTCTCCGCGCCGCCCGCCCACCCCTCCCCCCTCCCGCGACCCCGCAGACTGACGGCCGCGCAAGGCGTTGATCGAGGGGAGCGGACACGTGGGCGGCAGCACTCTGATGAAGGGCGAGCAGGCCGCGCCACCGGTCCCCGGCGCGCCCGGACCTCCCGAACCGCCCGGACCTCCCGCGCCCCCGCCCGGCCCCGGCGTCGCGCTCGGCCCCCGCCGGGTGCGCCTGGTCTTCTTCGGGCTGCTCCTCGCGCTGCTCCTCGCCGCCCTGGAACAGATGATCGTCGCCACCGCGCTGCCGAAGATCGTCGGCGAACTCCACGGCCTGGACCGGATGTCCTGGGCCATCACCGCCTATCTGCTGACCTCGACGATCACCCTGCCCGTCTACGGAAAGCTCGGTGACCTCTACGGCCGCAAGGGCGTCTTCCAGTTCGCCATCGTCGTCTTCGTCATCGGCTCCGCCCTCGCGGGCTGGTCCCGCTCCATGGACCAGCTCATCGCCTTCCGCGCCCTCCAGGGCATCGGAGCGGGCGGACTGATCATCGGTGTCCAGGCGATCATCGCGGACATCGTCCCGGCCCGGGACCGCGGCCGCTTCATGGGCCTCATCGGCGCCGCCTTCGGACTCGCCTCCGTCGCCGGACCCCTGCTCGGCGGCTTCTTCACCGACCATGTCTCCTGGCGCTGGTGCTTCTACTTCAATGTGCCGTTCGGCATCGTCACCCTGCTGGTCGTCAGCGCCGTACTGAAACTGCCGCGGCCCGACCGGCGCGGCAGGCTGGACATCCTCGGCACCCTGCTGCTCGCCGCCGCCTCCACCTGCCTCGTCCTCCTGACGAGCTGGGGCGGCACACAACACGCCTGGGACTCGCCCACGATCATCGGACTGGCCGCCGGGGCCGCCGTAACGGCCCTGCTCTTCCTCGTCGTCGAGGCGTACGCCCCCGAACCGATCATCCCGCTCCGCCTCTTCCGCGACTCCGTCTTCAACATCACCGGACTCGTCGGCGCCGCCGCGGGCATCGCGCTCTTCGGCGCCGGCAGCTATCTGCCGACCTTCCTCCAGATGGTCGACGGGGCTTCCGCCACCGAGTCCGGGCTGCTGATGCTGCCCATGATGGGCGGCATCGTCGTCGCGTCCATCGTCTCCGGACAGCTCATCAGCCGCACCGGCCGCTACCGCTCCCACCCCGTCGTCGGCTCGCTGGTCGCCGCCGTCGGCATGTGGCTGCTCTCCCGGCTCGACGCCGACACCCCCCGCTGGGAGTACGGCATCTGGCAGGCCGTCCTCGGCATCGGCGTCGGACTGGTACTGCCGGTGCTGATCCTGGCCGTCCAGAACTCCGTACGCCCCGCCGACCTCGGCACCGCGACCAGCGCCAACACCTACTTCCGGCAGATCGGCGGCAGCGTCGGCGCAGCCGTCTTCGGAACCCTGTTCGCGCAGCGGCTCACCGAAGCCCTCGCCGGCAGACTGCCCGGCGCCACCGGGCTCCCGGCCGGAATCGACCCCGAATCGGTCACGCCCGAACTGGTCCACGGGCTGCCCCCCGAGGTCCGGGACGCGTACATCGCCGCCTATGCCGAGGCGATGCCGCGGATCTTCCTCTATCTGGTGCCCGTCCTGCTGCTCGGCCTCCTGATCGCCTGCTTCCTCAAGGAGAAACCCCTGGTGTCCCAGAACGTCCCCCTCGCCGAGACCACCGAGAGCCTTCCGTACGAGCGGTACGACCGGTCCGACTCGTACGATGCCACCGTCGCATCCGTGCCACCGGCCCGCAGCGCCCCGGCGCAGCCGGCTCCCTTCGGCGTCCCGGTCTGCGGGACCGTGCAGCACTACGACGGTACGAGCGTGCCGCGCGCCGCCCTCACCCTCATCGACGTCCGGGGGCAGCAGATCGGGCGGGGTGCCAGCGGTGACGACGGGCGCTACGCCCTGAGCGTCCCCGGCCCCGGCTCGTACGTCATGATCGCGGCGGCCGGGGGCCACCAGCCGCAGGCCGTGACCGTCACCGTCGGGGAGCGGCCCGTCGAACTCGACGTCGTGCTCGGTGGCGCCGGACGGCTCGCCGGCTCGGTGTGCACCGCCGACGGCATTCCGGTACGCGACGCCACCGTCACCCTCACCGATGTCCGCGGGGACGTCGTCGCCACCGCCCGCAGCGGACGCGAGGGGGGCTATGTGATGGCCGAACTGGTCGCCGGGGAGTACACCCTGGCCGCCAGCGCCCCCGCGTTCCGGCCCACGGCGCTCGCGGTGAGCGTGCAGGCCTCCCGCGAGACCCGGCAGGACATCGAACTGGCCGGGGGCGCGGTGCTGCGCGGCACCGTGCGCGCCGGGGGCGGCCGGCCCGTCGAGGAGGCCCGGGTGACGCTGCTGGACGCCGCCGGGAATGTGGTCGACACCCTCACCACCGGAGCCGACGGCACCTTCCGGTTCGTCGATCTGTCGTCGGGTGAGTACACGGTGATCGCCGCGGGCTACCCGCCGGTCGCGACGGTGCTCCAGGTCGCAGGCGGCGGCCGGACCGAGCGCGACCTCCAACTGGGCCACGCGGACTGATTCCTTCCGTGCCGCCGGGCCGTGCCGGTCCGGCGGCACCGGTGTGCCCGGGGTCGCGACTCCCGGTACCGGTTCGCGCAAGAGCGCGCCGCACGCCGGATCCGCGCGGGCGCACGACCGATTCGGCCGTTGCGCCACGCACGGAGTCCTGTGCGCCGTACGGTGGTCACAGGCCGCGTAGCCCCGCGGCGCGGAAGGAGCCTCCCACCCATGGACAGTGGTGTTCCGCCGAGAGTGCCGCGGCAGCATGCCGTGGACGGCCGGATTCCGCTGGCCGTGGTCGTCGTGGACGGTGACGGCCTGGTGTCCCACTGGTCGACCGGTGCGCGACGGCTGTTCGGCCCCGGACGGGAGGAGGCGGTCGGCCGGGCCGCGGCCGATTTACTCCCCGTCTCGGGTGCGCTGGCGGACCATCCGTACGGGGTGGGGGACGACGGGCTCGACGGGCCGGCGGATCCGGCCGGGCTCGACGAGCCGGGCGGCGCAGAGGACTTCGCGGGCCCCGGGCTCCGCGCCTCCCTCACCGGCCGCGGCTCCTACCCGTCCGCGGGCCGGGCCCGGCTCTCCGAACCCGGCCGGGACCGGATCGACGTGCTGTGGTGGGCCTACCCCATGGTCGGGCCCGGCCCGGAGAAGCTGATCGTGCTGGCCGCCGGCGCCGCCCAGTTCACCGGGGGCGCAGACGGCGGAGACTCCGCCGCCCGGACCGCCGCGGACGGTGTCGAACGCATCAGCCCCGCCTTCGCCCTCCACACCGACTTCCCCGGCGCCGACGAACTCGCCCGGCGACTGCCCGAGATCCTCCCCAGTATGAGCGTCACCGAGGCGACCCGGATCGTCTCCCAGATCCTCGAACTCGGCTATCCGGTACTGGAGTTCAGTCATCACGACCGGGTGCCCGTCACCGCCGACTGGGGAGTGCCCCGGCGCGCCGAGCGCCGGGCCCGCCGCCGGGCCGCCGAGGCCGCTGCCGCCGCCGGGCACACGCTGGACGACGAGGCCAGGGCCGATCTCGCCGAGGACCTGGAGTACGCCGCCGTACGCGAACGCCTCGAATTCCTCAACGAGGTCAGCGGGCGCATCGGCTCCTCCCTCGACCTGACCCGGACGATCCACGAGGTCAGCGCCGCCGTCGTACCCCGTTTCACCGATGTCGCGGGCACTTATCTGCGGGAGCAGGTCGTCGCGGGCGAGGGCTTCCCCGACGGACCGCCCGACGCCACCACGTTGTGGCACCGGGTCGCCGTCGAACACGTCGACGAACCCGGCCGCTGGGACGATGTCGTCCCGGTCGGGGAGTCCATGCCGTTCCCCGAGCACACCCCGTTCTTCCGGTGCATGACCACCGGCGACCCCGTCCTGGTGCCGCGGATCAGCGAGCAGATGGGCACCGCCATCGCCTCCCAGTTCGAGAAACGGGACATCCGGCCGCTGATCAACGGCCGGTCCATGCTGGTGGTGCCGCTCAAGGCGCGCAACGTCGTGCTCGGCTTCATGATCCTGCTCCGCCATCCCGAGCGGGACGAGTTCAACGATATGGACCGGGTGACCGGCGCCGAGCTCGCCGCCAGGGCCGGTCTCGTCCTCGACAACGCCCGGATGTACACGTATCAGGAGAATGTCGCCGAAACCCTCCAGGACTCGATGCTGCCGCAGGTCCCCGCGCGGATGGCGGGCTGCGACACCGCCACCCGCTATCTGCCCGGCACCCTGCTCGGCCGGGTCGGCGGGGACTGGTTCGACTCGGTCAAACTCCCCGGCTCCCGGGTCGCCCTGGTCGTCGGCGACGTGATGGGCCACGGGCTGAACTCGGCCGCCATGATGGGCCAGTTGCGTACCGCCGTCCAGACCATGGCGGCCCTCGACGTACCGCCCGCGCAACTGCTGCGCAATCTCGACGACCTCGCCCAGCGCCTCGGCGAGAACTACCTCGCCACCTGCCTCTACGCGGTCTACGACCCCATCGGCCACGAACTGGTCATCGCCAACGCCGGGCATGTGCCGCCGGTGCTGGTCAGGGCCGCCGACGGCCGCAGCGAACTGCTCGACCTGCCGACCGGCGCCCCCATCGGGGTCGGCGGAGTGCCCTTCGAGAGCCGCCGGATCCGGGTGGCCCCCGGTGACCGGCTCGTGATGTGCACCGACGGGCTGGTCGAGGTGCGCGGCGAGGACATCGGGGTCGGGCTCGCCACCCTCTGCGAGTCCGCCGCCCACCCCGCCGCGTCGATGGACGACGCCTGCGACACCATCATCCGCGCCCTCAACACCCGGGGCGGACGCAAGGACGACGTGGCCCTGCTGATGGCCCGGCTCAACGGCATCCCCGACGAGTCGGTCGCCGTCTGGGAGCTGTCGCTGGAACCCCGTGAGGCGGCCAGGGCCCGCAGGCTGGTCCGGGGCCGGCTGCGGCACTGGGGCCTGGACGCCATCACGGGCACCGTGGAACTGCTGGTCGGCGAGATCGTCGCGAACGCGGTGCAGCACGCCTCGGGACGCCGCGCCGAACTGCGGCTGGTGCGGGCGCAGACCCTGCTCTGCGAACTCTCGGACGAGGACCACACCCTGCCGGTCCTGCGGGACACGGGCCCCGGTGACGAGTCGGGGCGGGGGCTGCGGGTGGTCAGTTCGCTGGCCCGGGAGTGGGGCAGCGGCCGGACCCACGGCGGGAAGACCGTCTGGTTCGAGACCGGTCTCCGCCAGTGACCCGGGCCGGAAGTCCGCCATGGGGCCGGGTGCGGGCCGTCCCGGGTCGCTGCGGGACCACGGATGCGAACGTCACATCCGGATCCGGATCCTCGGGGCGGGAAAACGCATCCTAGGGAACGGATGTGAGCTGGTGTCACTCGTTTCACCCGCGCGCCCGGCGGTGGTTTCCGGGCATGCCACGGTGGCGAGGCCGGTCCGGGACGCGCAGCCGTGCGGACGGGCCGGGGCCGCCGCTCCGCCGTCACGTGTCACCGCAGTCGTACCCCAACGGAGATGATGTGCCGCCCGAGCCCGACAGCCGATCGTCCGAACCGTCCGATGCGTCCGAGCCCTTCGAGCCGTTCAAGCCGTCGAAGCCGTTCAAGCCCTCGCAGCGCTTCCAGCCTTCGGAACGTCTCGACCCTGCGGAACCCTTCGAATCGCCGCAGGGGTTCGGCCCGCCGCTGCAGGTCCCTCCGGCGGGGGACGCGCGTCCGGAAGAACCGGAAGAACTCGCCCCGCTCGTCGGCCCGGATCCGTCGCAGCCCCGGCGCAGTCTGAAGCCGGGAAAGCGGGGGTGGATCGCCCTTGCCGCCGCAGCCGCGGTGACGGGGCTCGTGCTGGTGACGATCCCGCTGATGAACCAGCCCGGATCCGGCTCGGAGGCGACGGAGAACACCGGCGCCGCCGGGGAGAGCGGTGGGCCGGGAGACCGCGGTCCGGCCGACAGCGTCACCACGGAGGACCGGGAGAACGGCGACGCATCGGCAGCGGGCGGTGAGGGCTCCGTCACCACCGGGGGCGCAAGCGGACCGGGCCCGAAAACCGGTACGTCACCGGACAAGGGGTCCGATACCGGGACGGGCGGCTCCGGATCGGACCCGGGATCGAGCTCCGGGGCGGCGAGCGGATCCGGCGCGGCGGACGGAGAGCCGCCCGCGAGCGGCGGGGCCAAGGCGGGGAAACCGGGGACCGCGAAGGCCCCGCAGGCCCCGGCGAAGGAAGGCGGCGCGGAGATCCCCCGCCCACCGAAGCTCGACGACGGCAAGGTCAAAGGCCCGGTCATGGGCTTCGCCGTGAACCGCTGCCTGGACATCGTCGGCGCCGATGTCACCCACGGCACGCCTCTGCGGCTCGACGCCTGCTCCGGCAAGGCGCGTCAGCGGTTCGAGTTCCGCCCGGACGGCAAGGTGTGGACGCTCTATCAGAAGAAGACGTGCATGGATGTGTCCGGAGGCGCGAAGAGCGACGGTACGCCGATCCGGATCGCCGACTGCTCGTCCGATCCGTCCCAGACCTTCAAGCTCCGGACCGACGGATCGCTGGTGAACCCGGAGTCCGGCAAGTGTGTCGAGCCCGTGGACCTCGGCGGCTCGACCGGGTTCCGGCTCCAGCTGCAGGCCTGTGACGGCAGCAAGAACCAGAAGTGGCAGATCGGCTGAGACGAGTACCGCCGGGGCGGCGGGGTGCACCGGGCCCGGCCCCGGTGCACCCACCGGTCGGGGTCAGTCAAAAACGTACGAAAAGTGTTGTCTTTCTGCTTGCCGGTTCAACCGGAGCGCGATACACCGATCTTGGCACGGTGCCACCAGTGCCACCAGTGCCGCCGGCGCGGGCCGGCTGACCGACCACCGGTCGACCCGGGGGATGGGGGAGCGTTCATGAGCGTGACGAGCCGGTACCGGGATGCCTGGGAGAGCTTCTGGAGCGAGGTGCCCGGCGAGGAGCCGGGCGAGGTGCTGTGGGACGCCGAACCGGCCCTCACCTCCGGTCTGCATCTGGCCCTGTACGAACCCCTGGTCGACGTCCCGGGTCTGCCCCTGGTCGACCTCGGCTGCGGCAACGGCACCCAGACCTTCTGTCTCGCCGGCCGCTTCCCGACGGTCGTCGGTGTCGATCTGTCGCCCTCCGCGATTGCGCTGGCGAACCGGGCGCTGGCCGCCCGGGAGACCCCGCCCGACGGCAGTACGGCCGGAAGCGTACGGTTCGGGGTGCTCGACGCCACCGACCCGGCGGCCGTAGCCGCCCTCCGCGACGAGACCGGCGACTGCAACGTGTATATGCGCGGGGTGCTCCACCAGACCGACCCGAAGGACCGCCAGGCCCTCGCAGACGGGATCGCCGCTCTCGTCGGCGACCGGGGCCGGGCCTTCGTCGTCGAACTCGCCGAGGGCGCGGGCCGCCGCCTCGCCCGGCTTGCCCAAGCCCTCGGCGGGCCGCCGCCCAAAGTCCGGCCCGTCTTCCGGCACGGCATCGTGCCCGGGGCCGTCGCCGACTCCGATTTCGCCGAAGTCTTCGGGGCCGCCGGGCTGACCTCCTTCGCCGGGGGCGAGCTGCCGCTGATGACCACGGAGTACGAACCGGACGGCTCCCGGATCGAACTGCCGTCGAAGTGGCTGGTCGTCGGCCGCGAGCGGTGAACGCCGGGCCGGTCGGCGCGCCCGCGGCCGCGGAGGGGCGCGCCCGGAGGGGACGACCCGTGGGGGGTTGACCCCGTGGGGTTAGATTGAGCCATGAAGATCCTCATCAGCGCCGATATGGAAGGCGCCACCGGAGTGACCTGGCCGGCGGACGTACTGCCCGGCACTCCCCAGTGGGAGCGGTGCCGGTCGATGTTCACCTCGGACGTGAACGCCGCGGCGCTCGGATTCTTCGACGGGGGCGCCGACGAGGTCCTCGTCAACGAAGCCCACTGGACCCAGCGGAATCTGCTCCTGGAGCAGCTCGACGAGCGGGTGCAGATGCTCACCGGCCGCCATAAGGCGCTCGCCATGGTGGAGGGCGTCCAGCACGGCGACGTCGACGGTATCGCCTTCATCGGCTACCACACGGGAGCGGGCGCCGAGGGCGTCCTCGCCCATACGTATCTGGCCAACTCCATCACCGAGGTCCGGCTCAACGGGGATCGGGCCAGCGAGGGCTGGCTGAACGCCCATGTGGTCGCCGAATACGGTGTCCCCGTCGTCCTTGTCACCGGCGACGATCTGACCTGTGTGGACGCCGACGGGTACGCGCCCGAGGCCCGCAAGGTGGCCGTGAAGGACTATGTGTCGCGGTATGCGGCGATCTGCCGGACCCCGGCCAGGACCGCCGCCGATATCCGGGCGGCCGCCAAGGAGGCCACGGCGCTCGCCGTCCGCCGTGCTCCGGCCGCCGCCGGACCCTTCACCGTGGAGCTGGAGTTCGACGCCGAACATCTGGCGGGCTCGGCCACCGTCGTACCCGGGGTCGAGCCGACCGGGCCGCGCGGAGCGCGCCGTGTCGCCTACACCAGCCCGACGATGTACGAAGCCATTCGGACGTTCAAGGCGGTCACGACCGTCGTATCGGCCGCGACGGAGGAGCAGTATGGCTGAGCAGCAGCTCACCGGGGGAACGGCCACCGGGGGCGGGGAGTCCCCGGTGGACAAGGTGGCCTACGACGAGGTCGTGGACTTCACCTCCGACCTCATCCGTATCGACACCACGAACCGCGGCGGCGGTGACTGCCGCGAGCGGCCCGCCGCCGAGTACGCGGCCGAACGGCTCGCCGCCGCCGGGCTCGAACCCGTCCTGCTGGAGCGCGTACCCGGCCGTACCAACGTTGTCGCGCGGATCGCGGGCAGCGACCCGTCCGCCGAGGCGCTGCTGGTCCACGGCCATCTCGACGTCGTCCCCGCCGAGGCCGCCGACTGGAGTGTGCACCCCTTCTCCGGGGAGGTCCGCGACGGCGTCGTCTGGGGCCGGGGCGCGGTCGATATGAAGAATATGGACGCGATGATCCTGGCCGTGGTCCGGGCCTGGGCCCGGGCCGGTGTCGCACCCCGCCGTGACATCGTTATCGCCTTCACCGCCGACGAGGAGGCCAGCGCCGTCGACGGCGCCGGTTTCCTCGCCGACCGGCATGCGGGGCTCTTCGAGGGCTGTACGGAAGGCATCAGCGAATCCGGCGCCTTCAGCTTCCACGCCGACCACGGTATGACGCTGTATCCGGTCGGGGCCGGGGAGCGCGGCACCGCCTGGCTGAAGCTCACCGCACACGGCCGGGCCGGTCACGGCTCCAAGGTCAACCGCTCCAACGCGGTCAGCAGGCTCGCGGCGGCCGTCGCCCGGATCGGCGAGCACACCTGGCCGGTCCGGCTCACCCCGACCGTCCGCGCCGCCCTGGCCGAACTGGCCCGGCTGCACGGTATCGACGCCGATCCGTACGCCGAGGGCTTCGACCCCGACGCGCTGGTCGCCGCCCTGGGGCGGGCCGCGGCGCTCGTCGAGCCGACCATCCGCAACAGCGCCAATCCGACGATGCTGGACGCCGGATACAAGATCAACGTCATTCCGGGGCAGGCCACCGCCCATATCGACGGCCGGATGCTGCCGGGCGGCGAGGAGGAGTTCCGCACCACGCTGGACCGGCTCACCGGCCCGGACGTGGAATGGGAGTTCCAGCACCGGGAGGTGCCGTTGCAGGCGCCCGTCGACTCGCCGACCTTCGCCAAGCTGAAGGCCGCGGTCGAACGCTTCGATCCCGACGGGCACGTCGTTCCGTACTGCATGGCGGGCGGTACCGACGCCAAGCAGTTCTCCCGCCTCGGCATCACCGGCTACGGCTTCTCGCCGCTGAAGCTGCCCGAGGGCTTCGACTACGCGGCCCTCTTCCACGGCGTCGACGAACGCGTCCCCGTCGAGGCCCTCCACTTCGGCGTCGACGTCCTCGACCACTATCTGCGGTCCGCCTGAGGAGCCTCCGGTGGACCGGGCCGGATCAGCGGGCGGGGGCACGCCTCCCGGGCTCCGCCCGCTGGTACCCCCGCCCTGGGCCCGAAGGGACGCGTACTCCCGGCGTTGGCCGGGAGAGCCGTACCGGCCCGGCAGGCGGCCCGGGGCGCGCCGGCGGCATCGCGCGGCCGCACGCGGGCCGAGCGGATTTCCGGCGGTACGGTCCGGCCGTACTGCCGGAACCCAGTGCGGCCCCGGGCCGTGATGTCACGCTCCCGCCCGGCCCGTGACACCCGCCGCCGCTCCGCGGACCCGGCCCGCCGGCCGGTCCGCGGACCGAGAACCGAAAGCCGGAACCGGGACACCGGGAACGGGAACGGGAAAGGAATGCAGCCATGTCGTCCATGACGACCGTCACCACGGCCCCCTACGGCACCTGGCCCTCACCGGTCGGGGCGGCGCTCGCCGCCTCGCACGACGGGCGCCCCGAATTCCTGGGCGCCGTCGGCGAGGACATCTGGTGGACCGCGCCCCGGCCCGCCGAGGGCGGCCGCCGGACCCTGGTCCGCCGCAGCCCGGACGGCGCCGAGGAGTCCGTCCTCCCGCCGCCGTGGAACGTGCGCAGCGGGTTCACCGAGTACGGCGGCTGCCCCTGGGCCGGGGTGCAGGGCACGGACGGCCGTCCGCTCGTCGTCTTCGTCCACTTCCCCGACCAGCGGCTGTACGGCTGGCAGCCCGATGAGCCCGGCGCCGCGCCGCGGCCCCTGACCCCGGTCTCCGGCACCGGCGGGGGGCTGCGCTGGGCCGATCCGGTGATCCTGCCCGACCGGGGCGAGGTGTGGTGCGTCCTGGAGGAGTTCACCGGGCCCGCGCCCACCGATGTCCGCCGGACGATCGCCGCCGTCCCCCTCGACGGCTCGGCCGCGGACGACCGTACGGCGGTCCGCGAACTGACCGGCGACGGGCACCGCTTCAGCACCGGTCCCCGGCTCTCGCCGGACGGCAGCCGGGTCGCCTGGATCGTCTGGGACCATCCCCGGATGCCGTGGGACGGCACCGAACTCCTCACCGGCTCCGTCACGGACGACGGCCGTATCGAGGGCGTCCGGGTGGTGGCCGGAGGGCCCGAGGAGTCCGTCTGCCAGGCCGAATGGGCCCCGGACGGTGCCCTGCTGTACGTCTCCGACGCGGCCGGCTGGTGGGAGCCGTACTCCCTGCGGCCCGGTGAGGAGAGCCCGCGGGCGCTCTGCCCCGGGCGCGGCGAGGAGTTCGGCAGCGCCCTGTGGAAGCCCGGTATGCGCTGGTTCGCTCCCCTGGCCGACGGGCTGATCGCCGTCGTCCACGGAAAGGGCACCGCGGTGCTCGGCATTCTCGACCCGGCGAGCGGTGACGTCGTCGACGTGGTGGGGCCGTGGACCGAATGGGCGCCCGATCTCGTCGTCCGGGGCGAGCGGGTGACCGGCGTGGCCGCCGGGCCGGACCGCGGCTACGAGATCGTCGAACTGGACACCCGTACCGGCCACACCCGGGTCACCGGGGCCGCCCACCACGATCCGGTCGACCCCGCCTACTACCCGCGGCCCGAGGTCCGTACCTTCACCGGGTCCGACGGGCGGGAGATCCACGCCATCGTCCATCCGCCGCACCACCCCGGATACACCGGGCCCGACGGCGAACGGCCGCCGTACGTGGTACGCGCCCACGGCGGCCCCACCGGCCGCTACTACCTCGCCTTCGATCTGGAGGTCGCCTACTTCACCTCCCGGGGCATCGGTGTCGCCGAGGTCGACTACGGCGGCTCCACCGGCTACGGGCGGGCCTACCGCAACCGGCTCCGCGGCAACTGGGGCGCCGCGGACGTCGCGGACTGCGCGGCCGTCGCCCGGGCACTGGCCGACGAGGGAGCGGCCGACCCGGCCCGGATCGCCGTCAGCGGCGGCAGTGCCGGAGGCTGGACCGCGGCCGCGTCGCTGACCAGGCCCGAGGAGTTCCCGTACGCCTGCGGCACCATCGTCTACCCCGTACTGGACCCGCTGGCCTGGGCCGACGGCGGCACCCACGATCTGGAATCCCGCTATACGGATTCCCTCATCGGGCCCGTCGACGAGGTCCCCGACCGCTACCGGGAGCGTTCGCCGCTGCACCGCGCCGACCGGATCACCGCGCCCTTCCTGCTCCTCCAGGGCCTGGACGACGCGATCTGCCCGCCGGAGCAGTGCGAGGCGCTCCTGGAGCGAATCGCCGGGCGCGGTGTCCCGCACGCCTATCTCGCCTTCGAGGGCGAGGGCCACGGTTTCCGCCGCGCCGAGACCATGGTCCGCGCCCTGGAGGCGGAACTTTCCCTGTACGCCCGGACCTTCGGCTTCGAACGGCCCGATGTCCCCGCGCTGGAGCTGACCCCATGACCTGGCACAACCCCCTCACCCCCGCGGGCGCGCCGGGCGTCCGGCCGCTGGCCAGGGCCCGGAAGCTGCACCCCGGCGACCGGGTCGCGATCGTCGCCCCCGCAGGGCCGGTCCCCGGCGACACCCTCGACGAGGGTCTGGCCCCGGTACGGGCCTGGGGCCTGGAGCCCGTGGTGATGCCGCACGCACGCGGCACCCACCGGGAGTTCGGCTATCTCTCCGGCACCGACGAGGAGCGGGCGGCCGATCTCACCCGGGCCTGGTGCGACCCCGCGTACGCGGCCGTGTTCTGTGCCCGCGGCGGCTACGGCGCCCAGCGGATGGCCGATCTCGTCGACTGGGCCGCGATCCGGGCCGCCGGGCCCAAGGTCTTCGTCGGCTACAGCGATGTCACCGCACTCCACGAGGCCTTCGCGGTACGCGCCGGATTCGCCACCCTGCACGGGCCGATGCCGGGCGCGGTGACGTTCCTGAAGGACGAGGCGACCCGCGAGTCGCTGCGGGCCACCCTCTTCGAGCCCGAGTCCCGGCTCACCCTGGCCCTGCCGACGGCGCGGGCCCTGGTGCCCGGCCGGGCCCGGGGCGTCACCCTCGGGGGCTGCGCCAGTCTGCTCGCCTCCGACCTCGGTACCCGGCACGCCCGCCCCGGCACAGCCGGCGGACTGCTGCTCCTGGAGGACGTGGACGAACAGGACTACCGCCTCGACCGGATCCTCACCCAGCTGATCCGCAGCGGCTGGCTGGACGGTGTCGCGGGCATCGCCCTCGGTTCCTGGGCGGAGTGCGGTTCCTGGGACCGGCTGCGCGAGCTGTTCCGGGACCGGCTGGGCCATCTCGGCGTCCCGGTCGTCGAGGAGCTGGGCTTCGGCCACGGTCCGACGAATCTCACGATCCCGCTCGGTGTCCCCGCCGTCCTCGACGCGGACGCGGAGGCGGCGACGCTGACTCTGGAGGAGCCGGCGCTGGTGTGACGGGGGCTGCCGCGCGGGGTCCGGGCCCGGGTGGGGTTCAGGCTTCCGCGGGTCCGGGTCCGGGTATCCGCCGGGTCCGGACCGGGCGGGCGCGGGGGCCCAGGACCGGGATCAGGCGGGGATCCAGTTGGGCCACTGCCGCGGGATATTGCTGCTGGGACAGGCGTCCGAGTGGCTGGGATAGCCGTCCAGGGTGCCGCGGTTCGCGAAGACCCACCAGACCCGGGCCGGCGGCCGAGGGGCCGGGCCGGACGGCGCCGGGAGCCCGCGGCCGGGACCGCACCGGGTCCGGCCGCCGCGCTCGGCGCCCCGGCGGATCCGTCAGGCGTCCCGCAGGGCCGCGTACCCCGGTCGGATGACTTCGTCGATCAGCCTGCGGCGCTCCGGCAGCGGCAGGAACGCCGCCTCGGCCGCGGCGACCGTGAACTCCTCGAAGACGTCAGGACCGTAGCCGAAGGCGGTCACCATATGGGCGAACTCCTCACTCATCGACGTCCCCGAGACCAGCCGGTTGTCGGTGTTGAGGGTGACCCGGAAGCCGGTCCGGCGGAGCAGGTCGATCGGGTGGGTGGCGTAGTCCTTCGCGGCGCCGGTCTGGAGGTTGGAGGTCGGGCAGACCTCCAGTGCGATCCGGTTGTCCCGGACGTACGCGGCCAGCGGGCCGAGCACCGCCGTACCGTCGTCGTGGACGGTGATGTCGTCGGTGATCCGCACCCCGTGTCCGATCCGCTCCGCTCCGCAGACCTGGACCGCCTCGTGGACCGACTCCGCGCCGACGGCCTCGCCCGCGTGGATCGTGTAGTGGCAGTTGTGCTGCCGCAGATGCCGGAAGGCCGCGAGGTGGCGGGCCGGCGGGTTGCCTATCTCGCCGCCCGCGATATCGAAGCCCGCCACACCGTCGGCGCGGTGCGCGACGGTCAGCTCGGCGATCTCCAGCGACCGGTCCGTGTGGCGCATGCCGGTGAGCAGGGCGCGGACCGTGATCCGGCCGCCGGTCCGGCGCTCGCCCTCGCGGAAGCCGGCGTTCACCGCCTCGACGACCTCGTCCAGGCTCAGCCCGGCCTCCTGGTGCTGCTCCGGGGCGTAGCGGATCTCCGCGTACACGACACCGTCGGCCGCCAGGTCCTCGGCGCACTCGACGGCGACACGCTCCAGGGCCGACCGGGTCTGCATCACCGCGCAGGTGTGGGCGAAGGTCTCCAGATACCGCTCCAGCGAGCCGGAGTCCGCGGCGTCGCGGAACCAGACCGCCAGCTCCACCGGGTCCTCGGTGGGCAGATCGCGGTAGCCGCACTCCCGGGCCAGTTCGATGATCGTGGCGGGGCGCAGACCGCCGTCGAGGTGGTCGTGGAGGACCACCTTGGGTGCGCGGAGGATGTCAGACAAGTGCATGCGGTGGGAGTGTACGGCACACCGGCCCGGTGGTGGGCCCGGGCCGGTCGCACGGTCGTCCGGCCCGGGTGCCGCGGCTCAGTTCGACTGGAGCACCGGGAGCGCGGGCGAACCCGTCGGCAGCATGTGCTTGGCCGCCATGACGGGCACGTCACCGGCCCTGACGACCTGGGTCACCAGGACCGCCGGGGTGTCCGCGGCCCGGCCCAGCTCCTCGCCCCGGCGCTGCCCGAGGAGGGTCGCCGTCACCCCGCTGTGCGCGGTCAGCGGCACCTCGCGGGAGGCTGCTGAGAGCACCGCAAGCATCGAGCCCTCCGGTGCCGCCGGCTCCCGCAGGGCGCGGGCGAAGGCCGGGTGCGCCGTCTCCAGCACCCCGTCGGGTGCCGCCCACTCCTGGCTGAGCGCGGCCGCGACCCCCTCCGCCACCAGCACGGACTCCCAGAAGCGCAGTTCGGTACCTGTCGGCGCGTGGAGATGCTGGGTGCTGAAGTCGGTCGGTTCCTCCTCGGCTCGGGCGACCGGCCTGACCCGCAGCGGGGTGCCGGAGCCGAGCAGCTGTTCCAGGGGTTGGAGCTGCTCGTAGCCGCGCCGGGGCGGGGCGTCGTTGACGGTACGGCCCACCCCGCGCCGTACCGACAGCAGCCCGTCCTCCTGGAGCAGCAGCAGCGCCTCGCGCAGTGCGGGACGGCTCACCCCCAGCTCGGCCGCCAGCCTGGGCTCGGACGGCAGGGTGGATCCGGGCGGCCAGACGCCCCGGTGGATCGCGTCGGCGATCCGCTCGTACAGGACGACGACGGGTCGGCGCTGCCGGTGGCTGGTCGTCACGCGGGTCCTCCTCGGTAGGGGCACGGGTCGGTAGGGCACGGGTCGGTAGGGCACGGGCACTGCGGGGCCAGCTTGTCAGACAGCCAGGGTTCGGGGAGAGGGTAGGGGATTCGGTGCGTCACCCGTACGGCCCTGTCCGCCGGGTCTCCGGGCCGGGCGGGTCCCATCCTGGGGCCATGAGTCCGAAGGACGCACCGCGGGTGCAGAGACGAGGCAGGGGCGGCGGCGGGTTCACCGGCTGGTTCACCCCGGCGCGGACCGCGCTCGTCGTTCTGGTCGCTCTGGCGATCGTCTTCATGGCGGAGAACACCGAGCAGGTCCGGATCCGGCTGATCATCCCGCTGGTCACCATGCCGCTGTATCTGGCGCTGCTGCTGATGTTCGTGATCGGTGCGTTGTGCGGCGGGCTGTTCTTCCGCCGCAAGCAGCCGCGCTGAGGCCGTGGGCGGGAAGCCTGGTCCGGAAGCGGCCGAGCCCCGTGCTGAGGCCGCGGGCCGGGAACCTTGCCGCGCCGCGACCGCGCCGGGCGGAAGCGCCCCGCCGGGTCGTACACCTTGATGCGGTTGCGCCCCGCGCCGCCGGGGCCGCAGGCTGGGCCGATGCCCTATCTCGCCACCGGCCGGCGCGTCGCGATCCGGCCCTTCACCCCCGCCGACGGGGACGAGTTCACGGCTGCCGCCCGCGCCTCCACCGGGCTGCACCGGCCGTGGCTCTTCCCGCCCCGGACCGCGGAGGAGTACGCGCGGTACGCGGGCCGGTTCGGCCAGGAGTCCGGCCCGGCCGGATTCCTGGTCTGCGGTCTCGCCGACGACGGCCGGATCGCCGGGTTCATCGCGGTCAACAACATCGTCCACGGAGCCTTCCGCAGTGCCGCCCTCGGCTACGGAGCCTTCGCGCACGCGGCCGGGCGCGGTCTGATGGGGGAGGGGCTCGGACTGGTCATCGGCCACGCCTTCGGCCCGGCGATGGGCCTGCACCGGCTGGAGGCCAACATCCAGCCGGGCAACTCCGCGTCCATCGCCCTGGTCGAGCGGGCGGGCTTCCGGCTGGAGGGTTACTCGCCCCGCTTCCTGCACGTCGACGGCGACTGGCGCGACCACGAACGCTGGGCCATTACGGCGGAGGAACGGCAGGTCCGCTGACCGGCGGCCGACCCGTCCGCGTGGATGGACCGGATCCGTGGATGGACCGGATCCGTGGCGCCACGGCCGTCCGGGGAGCGTGGACCGGAGCAGGCGGTCCGACGGCCGGGGAGCGGTGTCCGGGACCGTACGAGCGAATGCCCGGACGCCGTACCGAATCCGCCCCGGCCCGTTGAGTGCCGTGCCGTGCCGTGCCGTGCCGCTCCGGATACGGGCGGGCCACGGGGCGGCGTCCAACGGCGCCCCGGGCTGTGCGCGGGCCGGGCGGCGCATTGCACGGGCGGTGGGGGCGGTGGCCGGGTCCCGCCGCACGGCACGGCAGTAGGCCGGGGTGCGGGGGTGCGGCGGGGTGGTGAGGCGGCGGTGGTCG
Organism: Streptomyces sp. NPDC094448; assembly: GCF_044763775.1. NCBI lineage: Bacteria > Bacillati > Actinomycetota > Actinomycetes > Kitasatosporales > Streptomycetaceae > Streptomyces > Streptomyces sp. NPDC094448. Next base: position 653,896 of record NZ_JBIWGU010000001.1, read on the forward strand.
CGCCCCGGCGTACGGCATCGCACTCGGCCCGGGTGCGGCCGGGCGGCGCACCGTGGCCTACGTCGGCCCGGAGCCGGTCGGCCTCTCCCACCACGGCGCCGCAGGCAGGGCCCCGCGGGCTTTGCCGAAGAGCTGGTGCCGAGGCCCTGGCAGGCCGGGGCATCAGGCTGTTCCATGGTCGTCGGGGCCTCGGCGCGAGCCGGAGGTGCCCCCGAGCACGCGTGAACGATCCGGACGAAACGAGGATGCCTTGGCCACGACCGTGCGGCGTACCGTACTGACCCTGCCCGCGGCCCCCTTGGGTTCCCCGAACCCGCTGCCCGCGCTCCGCCCCCTCGGCCGGGTGCACACGGTCGACGAGCGCACCCGCCGCGAACTGCCGCGCGATATGGCCCGGCAGATCGGCTACGGGGCGCTGCGAACCGTACTGCCGGTCCGGATGCTGGACGGCTACGGGCGCGAGCGGACACCCACCGGCCTCGACGCCGTCGTCATCGAGAACGACCGGCTGCGGGTGACCGTGCTGCCCGGACTCGGCGGCCGGATCCACTCCCTGCACCACAAACCGTCCGGCCGGGAACTCCTCTACCGCAACCCCGTCCTCCAGCCCGCCGCCTTCGCCCTCAACGGCGCCTGGTTCTCCGGCGGCATCGAGTGGAACATCGGCGCCACCGGCCACACCACCCTGTCGTGCGCACCACTCCACGCGGCGGTCGTGCCCGCGCCCGACGGCGGCGAGATGGTCCGGCTGTGGGAGTGGGAGCGCCTGCGCGACCTGCCGTTCCAGGTCGACCTCTGGCTGCCCGCAGACTCCGACTTCCTCCGGGTCGGCGTCCGTATCCGCAATCCGCACGAACGCGCCGTGCCCGTCTACTGGTGGTCCAACATCGCCGTCGACGAACACCCGAGGACCCGGGTCCTCGCCCCCGCCGACGAGGCCTGGTACCACGGCTACGAGCGGTCGCTGCGGCGGATCCCGGTCCCCGACTACCGCGATGCCGACCGTACGTACCCCCTGCGCGCCGAGTACCCCGCCGACTACTTCTACGAGGTCCCGGCCGCCGCCCGGAAGTGGATCACGTCGCTCGACGAGCACGGGCGGGGACTCGTCCAGACGTCCACCGACGCCCTGCGCGGACGGAAGCTGTTCGTCTGGGGTGCGGGGCGCGGCGGCCGTCGCTGGCAGCAGTGGCTCACCGAACCCGGCACGGCCGGGTACGCGGAGATCCAGGCCGGTCTCGCCCGCACCCAGATGGAACACGTCAGACTGGAGGCGGGCGCCGAGCTGAGCTGGCTGGAGGCGTACGGGCCGCTGGCCGCCGACGCGGGGACCGTGCACGGCGACAACTGGGCCGCGGCGCTCGCGGAGGTCGAGGGGAGGCTGGAGCGGGCCCTGCCCAGGGCCGGCGTCGACGCCGCGTACGAGGAGTGGCTGACGGCCGCCGACACCGAACCGGTCCGCGGACTGGCCACCGGCTCCGGCTGGGGCGCGCTGGAAGTGCTGCGCAGCGGGATCAAGCTGCCCGGCACGCCGTTCGCCGAATCGACTCTGGGGGAGGAGCAGGCGCCCTGGCGTGAACTACTCTCCACCGGCGCGCTGCCCCGCCCCCGCCGGGTCGTCCCGCCCGGCCCCTCCCTGACCTCCCCGGCCTGGCGCGACATGCTGGAGACCGCGCCCGCCGATCCGCTGACGGAGTACCACCTCGGGATCGCCCAGTGGCAGGCGGACGACCGGGCACAGGCGGTACGGAGCTGGGAGCGCGGCCTCGCCCTGGCACCGTCGCGCTGGCCGCTGCTGCGCTGCCTCGCGGTCGCGGACCAGGAGGGCGGCCATCCGGAACGCGCCGCCGAACGCTGGCTGGAGGCCTTCACCGACCTCTGCCAGGAGCGCCGTGACGACGGCGACAGCTGGACGGCGGCGACCGCCGCGCTGGGCCGGGAAGCGGTGGAGGCGCTGCTCACCGTGGGCCGTACCGCGGACGCCCGGACCGTCTGGGCGGGACTGCTCCCGGCGGTGCGGCGGCGCGGGCGCTTCCAACTGCTGCACGCCAGGCTGCTGATCGCCGAGGGGAACCGGGACGAAGCCCGTGCGGTCTTCGGCCGGGGGTTCGAGGTGGCGGATCTGCGGGAGGGTTCGGAGATCCTCGGCGAGGTGTGGGCCGAGCTGAGCGACGAGCCGCTGCCGGACGCGTACGAGTACCGGATGCGGCCGCACACCGAACAGTAGCTTCCGGGCAGTCGTTCACGGGTCACCGTCCGCCGGCGTTCGTTCACGGGCCACCGTCCGCCGGCCGTCGTTCACCGGCCATCGCTTCCGGGCTGTCGTGCACCGGCCATGGTCTACCGCCCGACCGGGCCTCCCGGTCGGGCCGGACGCACCGGGCCGGGACCGCCGTCATGGCACTTCACGGCAGTTCACGCCACGTCAGGGTGTCCGTCCCGGTGCGTCCCCGGGCTCAGTCGGCCGTCGTCCTGCGGTCCGCGTACTCGAAGATCGACCCATCGGGGTGGACGGCCAGCAGATTGCGGCCGATCGGCGTGGCCACCGGCCCGGCGACGACCTTCGCCCCGACCTCGGAGAGTGTGGCGTAGGTCCGGTCCACATCGTCCACCGCGATGGTCGCCGTCACCTTCCGCAGCACTTCCAGCTCCCGCTCCGGGCCGCTCATCAGCAGGAAACAGCCGACCGCGGCCGCCGAAACGCCGCCGCGGTCGAAACGCTGCGGGGTGGCGCCCGTCAGCTTCGCGTAGAAGTCGGTGGCGGTGTCGAGGTCGTCGACGCAGATGCGGAGAGTCGTTCCCAGAATTTCCATACCCGGGAGGGTAGTTGGGGTCCGGTCGCCGCGGGAACCGGACGGACCGGCCGGAGGCCGGCCGGTGGGGCGGGTCAGGCGCGGCAGAGCAGTTCGCCGTGGGGCACGGTGAACCACGCGTCCTCGTGCGCGCCCCACTCGCGCCAGCCGCGTCCGATCTCCGCGAGCTGTTCGTCCGTCGTATGGCCGCCGTCCACCGCGATCCCGGCGTACGAGGACGAGACCGTGCGGTCGGCCCAGAGCCCGCTCCACCAGGCGCGGTCCTCCGGGGTGGCGAAGCACCAGATGCCCGCGCCGGGCGTGATGTCGGTGAAACCCGCTTCGCGGGCCCAGGACAGCAGTCGGCGGCCCGCGTCCGGCTCGCCCCTGTTGGCGCGGGCGACCTTCCGGTAGAGCGACTGCCAGGCGTCGAGCGCCGGCACGGCCGGGAACCAGCTGAACGCCCCGTAGTCGCTGTCGCGGACGGCGACCAGACCGCCGGGGCGGCAGACCCGGCGCATCTCGCGCAGTGCGCCGACCGGATCGCCGAGATGCTGGAGCACCTGATGGGCGTGGACGACGTCGAACGAATCGTCCTCGTAGGCAAGGGCGTTGACGTCCGCGACGGCGAACTCGGTATGGAGCAGGCCCCTTTCGGCCGCGTGCTCGCGCGCCCGGTCGACGATCTCCGGTGCCAGGTCGACGCCGGTGACCCGGCCCTCGGGGACCAGCGCCGCCAGATCGGCCGTGATGGTCCCGGGGCCGCATCCGATGTCCAGGATCCGCATGGCGGGCCGGAGTTCGCCCAGGAGGTAGGCGGCGGAGTTGGCGGCCGTGCGCCAGGTGTGGGAGCGCAGGACGGACTCGTGATGGCCATGGGTGTAGACGGCGGTTTCGCGCACGGGGAACCTCCCGGAAGAGCTGCTGTCGGTCCCTCCAGCCTAGAACGTGCATATCGCATGTCGGGATACCCGTCTCGCTATATGGTCAGAGCCGGGTTGTCGGGGCGGCCCCGGCCCGCGGGCGGCCCCGGCCCGCGGACGCGGCGCCGACCGCCCGACTGCCGGACCGTTCGCCCAGGTCAGAGCAGGGTGCGGGGCCGATAGACCGTAAGGATCTGCGGCACCTTGTCGACCAGCAGCTCCGGTGGCGCGGCCGTGATCTCGCCGTCGTACGCCATCGGGGTGCCCGCCGCGATGTCCGCGATATGGACGCGGCGCCGCTCCTGCGCCGCATGGACCGGGGACCGGCTGAGCGGGCCTGCCAAGGCCGCCGCGACGAGCCGCAGCCCCGGATTGGCGCCGCCGTGCACGATCCGGACGTCCAGCAGACCGTCCGCCAGATTCTGCCGGTTGCCCGGCGCGGGACCCGGCCGCTGATAGATCCCGTTGCCCGCGAAGAGCAGCCACAGCGGCCGGCTGCTGCCGTCGACCTCCGCCTCCAGCGGCCGGCCGTGCCGCAGCACCTTGCCCGCGGCCAGGACCTGCGCGGTCCAGCCGCCGATCCGGGGCGACCAGCGTTCCCGGAACGTCACCAGCTCCGGATACACCCCGAGGCTGAACGTGTTGACGAAGTACCCCCAAGGCGCGCGGTCGCCCGAGGCCGTGACCGGGCCGGGCGTGAAGCGGCCCAGGTCCACCTTGACCGCATCCCCGGACGCCAGCGCGCGGCAGGTGTCGTCGACGGACTCGATCCCCAGGTCGTGCGCGAAGTGGTTGAGCGTGCCGCCGGGGAACACGGCGAGCGGAATGCCCTCGGAGACCGCGATCGTGGCGGCGGCGTTGACCGTCCCGTCCCCGCCGTACACCCCGAGCACCCGCGCCCGGGCGGCCGCCTTCGCCAACTCCCGGGTGACCTCGGCGGGCTCGCACTCCACGACCTCGGCATGCGGCAGGGCGGCGCCGACCAGGCCCGTCAGGGCGGCGGAACCGGAGCGGCGGTTGGCCACCACGACCAGACCCGCGCCGTCCGGCAGGGCGGGCGGATCCACCGGCCGCGCCACGGGCGGTACGAGCTGCGACCGTGCCGGAACGATTCCGCGCACGGCGAGGGCCGCACCGATGCCGAGGGCCGCCCCCGCCACCACATCGGCCGGATAGTGGACCCCCGTATAGACGCGGGAGAAGGCAACCGATACGGCGACCGGCGCGACGACGGCACCCCAGCCCCTGGACTCCATCGCCACGCCCGCGGTGAAGGCCGCGGCCGATGCGGCGTGCCCCGAGGGGAACGAGGTGGTGAAGGGCTGGCGCCGCAGTCTGCGGACCGGGGGTACGGCGTCCAGCAGGGGACGGCTGCGGCGGACGCTCCGCTTTCCGACCGTGTTGATGACCGCGGAGGCGACGGCGAGCGAGGCCACGCCCCGGACGGCCGCCCGCCGGGTCCGGGCACTGCGCCCCGCGGCGGCTATTCCGGCGGCGATCCCGAACCAGAGGACCCCGTGGTCGGCGGCCCGGCTCAGCCGCGGCAGCACCGGTTCGGCGGCGGGCCAGGCATGTTCGGCGACATGGTGGAACACTCGCCGGTCCCATCGGCTGAACCAGGACTTTCGCACGGCATCCGTCATTCCCCCCGGTTACCCCGGCACCGCCCGCGTCACGCCTCCCCCGCGCCCATTCGGCGGTCTCCGGAGCCGGGACGGCCGACTGTCCGACCTGGGCGACCTGTCCGACCTGTCGACTTGGACGACCTGGACGACCGTGGGGCTGCGGGCCGGGTGCCGTGGGCCGGACGGGAGTCTGCGGACAGGGCCGGAGACCCGGGGCCCGGGGACGGCGGTGGGGGTACGGAGGTGTATCCGGGCACCCGGGAGAGCGCGATCGGGTGCAGGCGGGGGCCCGGAGGGGGGTGATCGGGTGCGGGCGGGTACCCGGCTCCGTATAACGGAGGGGGAGTGCGCGACGAGAAGAGGTACCGCGGACATGGACCGCAGCCCACCGGACGACCCCGGCACCGTACGGCATGCCCCGCCCGCCCCCGAGAGCGGGCTGCCCGTGCTCCCCGAACTGCGGGCCGTCGCCGCGGCCGCGGCGGACCGCGCGCTGACCGGCCCCCCGGGCGGGCCGCCCGAGCTGCGGGAAGCAGCCGCGGGCTACTGGACGCGCCGGGGACTCCGTACCACCGCCACCGGCTCCGTCGCGGCCCACGGCACGCCCGCCCTGCTCTGCGCCCTGATCGCGGCGCACGACGGCGACGTCCTCATGCCCCGCCCCAGCCCCGCCTGGTGGACCCCGCTGGCGCGCCTGCTGCGGCGGGCGGCGTACCACGTACCGGCCTCCGAGGAGTCCGGCGGTGTGCCCGATCCGTACGCGCTGCTGGAAGCCGTGCGCAGGGTACGCGCCGAGGGCGGCGCTCCGAAGCTGCTGCTGCTCTCCGTCGCCGACGATCCGACCGCGACGGTCGCCCCGCCCGAACTCGTACGGGAGGCGTGTGAGGCCGCTGTTGCCGAGGGCCTGCACATTGTCAGCGACGAGACCTGGCGGGACACGCTCCACGATCCGCATGCATCGGTGCTGGTGAGCCCGGCGGAGATGTGCCCGGACCAGGTCACGGTGGTGGCCGATCTCGCGGGCGCGCTGCTGCCGTCGGCCTGGCCCGCCGCGATCGCCCGCTTCCCGGCGGCGGAACGCGCCCGGCGGGAACGGGTGCTCGACGTGCTCACGGTGCTCGGCGCGGGCATCTCCGAGCCCGTAGCGGCTGCCGCGGCGACCGCACTGGACGAACCGCCGCCGGTCGTCGAGCGGGCCGAACGTGCCGCGGCGCTGCACGGGGCTCTGGCCCAGGCCGCGCATCTGGCCGTCACTGCGTCCGGGGCGCTGGCCAGGCCGCCGCAGGCCGGGCGGCATCTCTATGTGGACCTGGGGCCGCTGCGCGCCGGGCTCGCCGCGCGGGGGGTGAGCGACTCCATGGAGCTGGAGGAGTATCTGACGGCCCGGCTCGGCACCCCCGTACCCGGCGGTCACCGCTTCGGCGACGAACTCGGTGCCCTGCGCGCCCGGCTGCCGACGGCACCGCTGGCCGGGCCCGGCCCGCAGGAACGGGAGGAGTCGTTGGTCTCGCCCGCGCCCCTGGAGCTGCCGCATGTCGCGGCGGCGCTGTCGGAGCTGGGCACGGCCTTCGACGAACTGCGCTGAGGCGCCCGCGAACCGCGCAGAGGCGCCTGGCGGGGAGGGCGCCGCCCGCGAGGCCTTCGGCCCGGGACGGCCATCGCGCGGAGGGGGCCACGGCATGTGTACACATGGGGGTACCCCTCTGGGCTACCCGCCCGGAGGGGCGCGGGGGAGTACCTGCGTGCTCCGGCAACGCGGCCGTGGGGGCCCTCTCCCCCTGAACTACCGGCCGGGGGTGCCTCCGCCTGGGCTCTGCCCGGGGGCGCTCCCATGCGGGCCGCAGGCCCCAGGGGGAGTGCCGTGCCGGGCGCCATGGGCCAGTGGACCTTGCCTGCCACCGCGCCGGTCCGTCTCCGGCGGACTACGCGGCTCCGCCCGCCGAGCCCGGCCTGCCGTGCCGCAGCCTGCGCCAGAGTGCCGGCGCCCCGCTGACGACGATCGTCAGCCCCACCGCGAGCACCACGCCCTGCCAGGGTTCGTCGAAGAGGGAACCGCCGAGGATGCCGATGAGCCCGTACGTTGCCGCCCAGGCCAGGCACGCCGGAATGTCGCCCCGGACGAAGGACCGCAGCGGCATCCGCGCCAGCAGGCACGCCAGCATCACCGGGATCCGGCCCGCGGGCACCAGCCGGGACAGCACCAGGACCGCCACACCGTGCTCGTCCAGTTTCTCCTCGGCCAGGGCGAGGCGCTCCGGCGCCGCCCGGGACTGCAGCTCGGCCAGCCAGCGCGAACCGTTGCGTGAGCGCACCCCGCGCTGCCCCAGCCAGTACAGCGTGACATCGCCGAGGAGCGCGGCGAGCGACGCCACCGCGAAGACGTACAGCAGCGCCGGCGGATCGGTCTGGTGGAAGGCGACGACCGCCGCCGAGCTGACCACCGCACCCGTCGGGACCACGGGCACCAGCGCGCCCAGGGTCACCAGCAGAAACAGGGACGGATAGCCGACGGCCTGCTGGGTGGACTCGGGGGGCAGCTGCGCCATCGCGTCCGAGACCCGCCCGAACAGCTCCGACAGGGGTGAACTCACCGCTCGCCCCCCGGTCTGAACCGTTCACCGTGGGCGAGCGTGCGCACCGACACGGCGGGCGCGAGCCGGGCCGCGTGGCGGACGAACTCGTCGCCGGGGGAGTGGAACTCGTGCGGGCGGACGTGGTCGAGACCGATCGGCCAGTACGTGCCGTAGTGGACGGGTACGGCGGCGGCCGGGCCGAGAGCGGCCAGCGCCTGTGCGGCACGGCCCGCGTCGAGGTGGCCGTGGCCGAGGAACGGGCCCCAGCCGCCGACCGGCAGCAGCGCGACGTCGACCGGCCCGACCTCCTCGGCCATGGTGTCGAAGAGCCCGGTATCGCCCGCGAAATAGGTGCGTGCGGCGCCCTCGACGACGAACCCGAGCGCGGGGGAGCGGCGCGGGCCGACGGGCAGTCGGCGGCCGTCGTGGAGCGCGGGGACGGCCCGCACGGTCAGACCGCCGACGGTCGTCTCGTCACCGGGGGCGACCTCCGTGATCCGCAGTCCGAGACGGGTGAGCGCGGGAACGGCCCGGGTCGCTCCGTACGGCACCACCAGCAGGGTGCCGGGTGCCAGCCGGGCCAGCGACGGCAGATGAAGATGGTCGGAGTGCAGATGCGAGACGAGGACGGCGTCCGCGACGGCTGCCTCCGGCGGCGGCAGGGCTCCGCGCCGGCGGCGCAGATGCGCGAGCCGGCGCACGAACAGGGGGTCGGTCAGCACCCGCGTACCGGAATCCTCGACGGTGCAGGTGGCATGGCCCCACCAGGTGACCTCGACCGCCACGCGCCCCTCCTTCCCGGCCCTGCCGGCCGAACCGAGGCTCCTGACCTGCCGGTCCACCTGTTCCGTCCGTGCTGTGCGTTCCGTGCGTTCCTTCTGGTCCGGCTGTTCCTTCCGGCCCGGACGGACCTTCTGCCGCGGACGGTCCGGCCGGTCGTCGGGTCCGGGCCGGCCGTCCGGCCGTCCGGCCGTCCGGCCGTCCGGCCGTCCGGCCATCCGGCCGTCCGGCACCGCCGGGTCCCGGCGCCCACACTACTGCCGTTGCACAGGTGCCCGGTGTGATCTTCGGTGCGCCCGGCCGGTTATCCACAGGGGGGACGGGGCCGGGCCCCGGGCTGTGCCAGTCTGGAGATCCGGCGTGGGAGCCGGTGCGGGGCCGGACGTCCGCCGGATGCGGACGTCCCTCGCCGGGATATCCGGATGTCCGGGGATGGTGCGGACAGCACAGCACAGCACGTACGAGTACGGGGTGAGCAGGGCGTGACCGAAGGCCGATGGCACAGGGCGGGCGGCGCTCTGCTGAGGGTGATCGTGGTGTGGGCGGTGTCCACGCTGACGATGCTGGCGCTCGCCGGGGCGCTGCCCGACTTCCGGCTTCAGTCGCCGGACGGCGACAGCCTGACCCGGACGGCGCTCACCGCCGCCTGGGGCGCGGGCGCCTTCGGGCTGCTGTCGGCGCTGGTGTGGCCGCTGCTGGTGCGGGCGCTGCTGCTGGTCCCGGCGCTTGTCCTCGGTCTGCTGGTCTTCTTCCTCAACGGGTCGCTGCTGCTGCTCGCGTTGCGGTTCGTCCCGGACGGCCGGGGCGCGCTGGGTCCGGAGACCGCCGTCGTCGTCGCCGCGGTGATGTCCGCCGTCGCGTCGGCGACGTCCACAGCCCTCGCCGTCCGCGACGACAACGCCTACCGCCGACGGCTGTCCCGGCTGGCGACCCGTCGCAGACGACGCGGCGGAGACGTCTGCGACGACTGCCACGGCACGGTGTTCCTCCAGCTCGACGGCGTCGGCCACGAGGTGCTGCTGCGCGCCGCCAAGGACGGGCTGATGCCGACGGTCGCGAGCTGGCTGGGCAGCAGCCACCGGATCACCCCGTGGCGCACCGACTGGTCCAGCCAGACCGGCGCCAGCCAGCTCGGCATCCTCCACGGCTCCACCTTCGACGTCCCCGCGTTCCGGTGGTACGAGAAGGACACCGGCCGGCTGATGGTGAGCAACCGCCCCGCGGGCGCGGTCGAACTCCAGCGCCGTGCCGTCGAGCGGGCCGGGCACGGCGGGCTGCTGGTGAGGGACGGCGCGAGCCGGGGCAATCTCTTCAGCGGAGGCGCGGAGCAGGTCGCGCTGGTGCTCTCCGTCGCCGTCCGGCGCGGCCGGGCCAATCGCTCCCGCGCCGGGTATTTCGCCTACTTCTCCGATCCGGCGAACGCCGTGCGCACCGCCGTGTCGTTCGTCGCCGAGGTCGGCCGCGAAGTCGCCCAGTCCGTCCGCGCCAGACTGCGGGACGACGGTCCGCGGGTGCGGCGCGGCGGCCTCTACCCCCTGATCCGCGCCTTCGCCACGGTCGTGGAGCGGGACGTGGTGGTCGCGGCGGTCATCGGCGACATGCTCGCCGGACGGACCGCGGTCTACGCCGACCTCGTCGCCTACGACGAAGTGGCGCACCACTCGGGGCCGCACAGCCGGGACGCGGCGCAGGTGCTGGAGCGGCTCGACCGCTCCCTGGCGCTGATCGCCAAGGCCGCCGAGCACGCGCCCCGCCCCTACCACCTCGTCCTGCTCTCGGACCACGGCCAGAGTCCGGGCGAGACCTTCGAAGGGGCCTACGGGCTCACGCTGAAGGACCTGGTGCGGGCCGGGTGCGGCCTGCCCGTGCCGCGGAAGGCCGAGCGGTCCAGCAGCGGGGCCGAGGCGCGGGAGGCGGCGCGGCTGGCGCTGCTCACCGCGCTGCACCGCGATCCGGCGGCGGGCCCGGAGGAGCCGCCCGTACCGGGCGCCGAGCCGATGGTCCTGGCCTCGGGGAATCTGGGGCTGGTGTCCTTCTGCGATCTGCCGGAGCGGCTCAGCAAGGAGCAGATCGACGCCCGACACCCGGCGCTGCTGAGCACCCTCGCCAACCATCCGGGTATCGGATTCCTGCTGGTGCGCAGCGAAGAGCACGGCTCGGTCGTCCTCGGCCCGGCGGGGGCCGAGATCCCGGTCGCCGAACTCGCCGACGAAGGCCCGCTGGCGCCGTTCGGGCGGGGCGCGGCGGACGCCGTGCGGCGTACGGACACCTTCCCGCACGTCGCCGACATCATGATCAACTCCATGTGCGACAGCGGCACCGGCCGGGTGCACGCCTTCGAGGAGCAGATCGGTTCCCACGGCGGGCTCGGAGGAGAGCAGTCCCAGCCGTTCCTGCTGTCGCCGCTGGAGCTGTCGCCGCCTGTGGCGGACGGCGCCGAACTGGTGGGGGCGGAGCGGGTGCACCGGGTGCTGCGCCGGTGGCTGCGGGAGTGCGAGGAGCCGCGGATACCGGAGGCTGCGGAGGCGGCCCGTGCCGAGGCGAACCGGGCCCCGGCCGCCGGAGGCACGCCGGGCACACCGGGCGGGCCGGGTGTCCCGGGTGTTCCGGGTGTTCCGGGTGTTCCGGGCGTTCGGGGTGTCCCGGGTGTCCCGGGTACACCGGGCGACACGGGCGCGACGGCCCGCGGATAGGTTCCGCTGCCGTACCTCGCCGGGCTCGTATGCCTCCCCGATTACCGCCGGAGGCTCCCGGGCTGCGCGCTCGCAGCGGGAATCGGGCTAATGCGCGTCCCCCGGGAGAGGGGATCCTGACGGGCTGCTGCCGTGTCGGGGTGGATTGCGGGGACTGGATGCATGTCCAGGAGGTCGCGCCCCATGAACCAGCCGCCGGTCGCCCCGCACCGCCGTTCGCGCTGTGCCGTGGTCCGGCGAGGTCTGCTGGCCGTGGTCGCGCTGCTCGCGCTGGCGGGGCTCTCTCTGGGCGCGGGCGCCCAGCCGGCCGAGGCGGCCGAGGTGCGTACCCCGGTCTCCTTCATGGGAGACGCCGCCCCGGAGGGACAGCTCGAAGAGGCCGTCGGGGCGACCGCCCCGGTCTCCCGTGCCAGGTCCGCCGCCCGGCCGCCCGGCCGTTGCCCCGCGACGCTTGCGGCAGTGCCGGTCCCGGCCCCGGGGAGGGCGCTGCCCCCGGCGCCCCGGCCGCCCGCCGTACTCCGGTGTGTGGTGCTGCGCTGCTGACGGTGCCGCGCGGCCCGGCCCGATGGGTCCGGCCGCGTCAGCGGACCGCAGACCGCCGCTCCGTCCCTCTCTCACCGAAGGGCCGCGGCGTGTCCCCTTCCCACAGCAGAGGTGCACCGTCATGCCCATCGACCCCTTCGCCGCCCTGAACGCCATGCTGCGCGCCGACGCCGCGCGGGCCGACTTCGCCGAGAAGCGGGCCGGCTCGCAGAAGCAGCAGCCCGCCGACGACAGCGGTAAGCGCGACGAACCCGAACCCCGGTCCGAACCCGGACCCGCCCTGGCCCGCAGCCGCGACAACAGCAGGTCCTGACACCGGGGCCGGCCGGGGCCCGCTCCCGGCCGGCCCCCGCGCCACCGCCTCGCGCCCACTCCGGCGGCATTACCTCCTGCGTAATCGACCCGGCCGGACCCCCGGCGGCAGTCTTCTCCTACCGGAACCGGGCGGCGCACTCCGCCCGGTTCCGGGAGACGAAACCCGGCCCGATGGCCGTCCGCCGCTGATGGAGGCTGATCCCCATGACCGCAACCGCTCTGCTCGCCGGCCTTGCCCGTACCGGCGACACCACCCGGATGCTCCGCCGGTTCCTCGCCGCCGACGCCGTCGTCACCGGCGCCAACGGGCTGGTCTACCTGGCTGCTTCGGGGCCGGTGGGGCGGCTGCTCGGAGTCGACAGCGGCCTGCTGCTGGGGCTCGGCGTCTTCCTGGTCGCCTACGCCGTCGGAGTCGGGCTCATCGGCTCCCGGCCGCAGCCCGCACCGGGCGCCGTGAAGGCCGTCGTCGACGCCAATATCGTCTGGACCGTCGTCAGCCTGCTCTCGGTCGTCCTGTGGTTCGACCCCACCGCCGCCGGAGCCGTGTGGATCCCGATGCAGGCCATGACGGTCGCCGGCTTCGCCGCCGTCCAGTGGTCCGCCCTCCGGTCCGGCGCCGCCCACCGCTGACGTACCGGCCCCGGGCCCGCCGTACCCCTTCGCTTCCCGCTTCCCGCCGCCCGGTTCCGATTCCGATTCCGGAACCGGGCAGCGGCGGGTACTCAGACCAGGGACCGGAGATAGGCGACGGTCTCCGGATCGGCCGGGAGGAACGTTTCGATCGCCAGCTCCGAGACGGTCACATCCATGGGCGTGTTGAACGTGGAGATCGACGAGACCAGGGACAGCACATGCCCCTCGTGCTCGACGACCATCGGCAGCGCGAAGAACGGGTACGGGGGCTGCTCCTCGGCCTCCGCCCCGTTCCCCGGACCCTCGGGCACCGGATAGGCGGACACCTCCTCGTACAGTTTCCGCAGTTCCTCCGAGCGGACCAGCGCGAGCTGCCGCTCCATCTGGTGGCGCAGATGGTGCCGCCACTCCCGCAGATTGCGGATCCGCGGCGCCAGCCCCTCCGGATGCAGCGTGATGCGCATCCCGTTCAGCGGCGGAGTCAGCAGATGGGGCGCGATGCCTTCGAGCAGCCGGGTCATGCCGAGATTCGCCGCGACGACGTTGTACAGACCGTCGACGACCACCGCGGGATAGGGGTCGTAGCCGTGCAGGAGCTGCTGGATGCCCTCCATCAGCGCCCCCATCGCCGGATCGTCGAGAGGCGTCTCCGGGAAGCGGGGCGCGTAGCCGCCCGCCAGGAGCAGCGCGTTCCGTTCCCGTACGGGGACGTCGAGGTGCTCGGCGAGCCGGAGGATCATCTCCTCGCTGGGGCGGGAGCGCCCGGTCTCGACGAAGCTGATGTGACGGGCCGAGGAATCGGCGCGCAGGGCCAGGTCGAGCTGGCTCACCCCGCGGCGCTCACGCCATCCGCGCAGCAGCGGACCGACACCCGGGGCAGTCACAGGAGTTGTCATAGCCGAGACGGTAGTACGCCGCACGGGGCAGGCGCCGCCGCACCCCGGCGGGCACCCCGGGGCCGGGGCGGTCCACTGTCCCGGGTCAGTGGAGGCGATGGTTCCCCAGGGAGGTCCGGATCCGTCCGGCGAGGCCGGTGCTCGGGGCCGCCGGACGCGTCCCGTCCAGCCATCCGCGCAGGTGGGAGCCGAGTTCCAGACCGAAGGTCTCCGCCTCGGACTCCTCCCGCTGCCGGAAGTCGGTCCGCGCGGCCAGGCTCTGCACGGCGGAGTGCGCGACCCCCGCGCCCGCCGGTACGTCCGCGGTCACCGGAAGGCGGGCGGGAACGGTGACAACCCCTCCGGCCCGCTCCCGCAGCCCGTCGGGAGCCGGATCCCGGCGCGCCTCGGACGCCGGTTCCGCCGGATGCCGCACACCGTGCCCGGCCACCATGTGCCATACCTCGTGACCGAATATCACCAGCTGATGCAGCGGCTGGGTGTTCGTCTGGACGCAGATGACATCCCGGTCGCCCAGGTCGAGATAGAGCCCGCTCGCGGTTCCCGGCGGGAAATCCACCAGCCGGAGCACCACCGGTCGTCCCCGGCGCTCGCCCAATCGGTCGCAGAGGGCGTCGAATACCTCATCGGCCCCTTCGGGGCGGGCCCGTTCGAGGGTACGGGCCAGATCGTCACGGAGTTCACGCATCGCACTCCGGGTGCTCTTGCTGCCCACGGGGCTCCCTCCGCTCGACGACCGTGGCGTTCGGCGGCGGCCCTCGGCGCGTTCCGCCGGGGCCGCCGGGGTTCCGGCAGCACACCGTACCCACGGTTTCGCACACACGTACCGGATCCCGGGCGGGTTGCAAATTTTTTGGACAAGGTTCTTGCACAATCTGCCAGGTCAGCACGGGAGAGCCCGCCCACGGAAACGGATCGCCCCGTCGCCCCGTCGCCCCGTCGCCCCGTCGCCCCGCAAGCCGGAGAGCCCGAAGGCCGGAGAGCCCGAAGCCGGAAAGCCGGCGAGCCGGAGAGCCCGAGAAGCTTGCCGACCCCGCTCGCCGTTCCCGGCGCACCGGACGTGTCCCCGCCGGAGGTCCGCCCCGGGTGCGCCGCCGCCCGCCCGGGGGCACGATGACCGCATGCTGCTGGCACGGCTCGCCGAAGCGTCCCTGGCGGTGGCCGACGCCTCCGCGCGGTCACGGAAGACCGCCCTGCTCGCGGAGGTGTTCGCGGAGACCGAACCCGCCGAGGCCCCCTTGGTCATCGCCTATCTGTCCGGACGGCTCCCCCAGGGCCGGATCGGAGTCGGCTGGAGCGCCCTCAAGGACCCGCCGCCGCCCGCCGCGGCCCCGGCACTGACGGTCACGGCCACCGACCGCGCACTGACCGCGCTCGCCGCCATCGCCGGACCCGGGTCGAAGGCCGCCCGCGCCCGGACCCTCGATACCCTGCTGGGCGCCGCGACCGCCGCCGAACAGGCCTTTCTTACCGGGCTGCTCCTCGGGGAGGTCCGGCAGGGCGCGCTGGACGCGATCGCCCTGGAGGCGGTCGCCCGGACCACCGGAGCCGACCCCGGTGCCGTCCGCCGGGCCGTGATGCTCGATGGCTCCCTGCCGCGGGTCGCCGCCGCGCTGCTCGCCGACGGCCCCGCCGCGCTCGGCCGGTTCGGACTGCGGGTCGGCCGTCCGGTCCTGCCGATGCTGGCGCATACCGCCGCCTCGGTGACCGAGGCCGTCGCGGCCGTCGGCGCCGCCTGCGCGGTCGAGGAGAAGCTCGACGGCATCCGCGTCCAAGTGCACCGCGACGGCGATACGGTACGGGTCTTCACCCGCTCCCTGGACGACATCACCGACCGGCTGCCGGAGGTCGTCGCCGTGGCCAGGGCCGCGTCCGGCGACCGGTTCGTCCTCGACGGCGAGGTCATCGCCGTGGACGGGACGACCGGCCGCCCCGTGTCCTTCCAGCGGATCGCCTCCCGGGTCGGCTCCCGCGCCGATGTGACCGCGGCCCGGGCCGCACTGCCGGTCACCCCGGTCTTCTTCGACGTTCTCGCCGCGGACGGCGAGGAGACGCTCGACCTCCCCGGGGCCGAACGCCACGCCGTACTCGCCGGACTCCTGGCCGAACCGCAGCGGGTACGCCGCCTGGTGGTCCCCGACCCCGCCGACCCCGGTGGGCTCGCCGCCGCCGAATCGTTCCTCACCGACACCCTGGCCCGCGGGCACGAGGGCGTCCTGGTGAAGGCGCTCGACGCACCGTACGCCGCCGGACGGCGCGGCCGCTCCTGGCTCAAGGTGAAGCCGGTCCACACCCTCGACCTGGTGGTCCTGGCGGCCGAACGGGGCCACGGCCGCCGCACCGGGCTGCTCTCCAACCTCCACCTCGGCGCCCGGGCCGACGACGGCACCTTCGTGATGCTCGGCAAGACCTTCAAAGGCCTCAGCGACGAACTGCTGCGATGGCAGACCCGGCAGCTCGGCGAAGTGGCCGTCGCCGACGACGGATTCACCGTACGGGTCAGGCCCGAACTGGTCGTGGAGATCGCGTACGACGGTGTCCAGCGTTCGCCGCGCTACCCGGCCGGGGTCACGCTGCGGTTCGCCCGGGTCGTCCGCTACCGGCCCGACAAGACCGCGGCCGAAGCCGATACGGTCGCCCGGGTCCTCGACGAGTACCGCTCCCGCAACCCGGGCGACACCCCGTGACCGGCCGCCGTCCCGCTCAGTTCCCGCCGCCCCACTCCCGCCGGGCGAACTCGGCGAAATCGCGCGGCTCCCGGCCCAGAACCTCCCGGACGCCGTCCGTCGTACTCGCGTTGTGCCCGTCCAGCAGCATCCCGAACAGCTCGGTGAGCCAGGCGGCCTCCGCCGGCGGGAGTCCCGACGCCTCAAGACCTGCCCGGTACTCGTCCCGCGACACCGGGATATAGCGGATCTCGCGCCCGATCGCCCGGGAGATCTCCGCTGCCGCCTCCGCGAAGGTGACCACCCGCGGGCCGGTGATCTCGTAGGTGCGGCCCGCGTGCCGCTCGTCGGTGAGCGCAGCCACCAGGACGTCCGCGAGGTCCTCGGCGTCCACGAAGGGTTCCCCGGTCTCCCCTGCCGGGAAGGCGATCTCACCCTGCTCCAGGCCCTCCCCGAGCCACCCCTCGCTGAAGTTCTGCGCGAAGAACGCCCCGCGGACCACCGTGACCGGGACGCCCGCGTCCGCGAGCGCCACCTCCGAGAAGACCGCCTCCGGCTCGCCCCGGCCGGAGAGCAGCACCAGCCTGCGGACCCCGGCCGCGGCGGCCTCCTGCCCGAAGGCGCGCATCGCCGCGATCGCGCCGGGCGCGGCGAGATCGGGGAAGTAGTTCACATAGGCCAGATCGGCGCCCTTGAGCGCGGGGCCCCAGGTGTCCGGTGTCTCCCAGTCGAAGACGGTCTCCCCGGTGCGCGAGCCCGCCCGCACCCGCAGGCCCGCCGCGGTCAGCCGCTCCACGACCCGCCGTCCGGTCTTCCCGGTCGCCGCCGTCACCAGCACCGTCAGCGCCCGGGATCCCGCCGCGTGCTGCGTGTCCGCGGTGTCCGCCGTGTCCCTCGTGTCCCTCGTGTCTTTCGTGTCCGCCGTGCTCTTCGTGTTCGTGGTGGACCGGTGCTCTGTGGTGTTCTGTTCCGTCATGCCTCAAGGCTCACAGCCGGGCGCTGGACTCTCCATGCGCCACAGGCTCAGCCCCATACGCGGTCGTCTACGCTGCACCGTATGGATGTACTCGGCGGTCTGCTCGACGGCCCCCGTGCCCGGGGCGCGTTCCTGCTGCGCATGGTGATGGAGCCGCCGTGGTCCGTCCGGGTCGAGGACCGGGCGCCCCTGTCGCTGATGTGCATGACCGAGGGCGAAGCGTGGCTCGTTCCCCACCGGGGGGAGCCGGTGCTGATGCGGCCCGGCGACGTCGCCATCGCCCGCGGCCCCGATCCGTACACCATCGCCGACGATCCCGGGAGTCCGCCGCAGGCACTCGTCGGCCCCGGCGGGGTCTGCCGCACCCTGAACGGCGAACCGCTCGGGCAGTCACTGCTCCACGGGGTACGGACCTGGGGCAACGACCCCGGCGGCTCGGCCGTGATGCAGGTCGGCACCTATCTGATGGAGGGCGAGGTCAGCGGGCGGCTGCTGGACGCTCTCCCGCCGCTGGTGCACCTCCGCGCCGGGGAGTGGGCCTGCCCCCTGCTCCCGGTGCTGGAGGACGAGATCGCCAAGGACGAGCCGGGGCAGAGCGTGATGCTCGACCGCATCCTGGACCTGGTGCTGGTGGTGGCGCTGCGCTCCTGGTTCTCCCGGCCCGAGTCCAGCGCCCCGGCCTGGTACCGGGCCATGGGCGACCCCGTCACCGGCCCCGTGCTCCGGCTGATGCAGGACGAACCCGCCCGCCCCTGGACGGTGGCGTCCCTCGCCGCCGGGGCGGGGGTGTCCCGCGCCGCGCTGGCCCGGCGCTTCCACGATCTGGTGGGGGAGCCCCCGATGGCGTACCTCACCCGCTGGCGGCTGGACCTCGCGGCCGATCTGCTGAGGGAGACGGACGCGACGGTCGAGTCGATCGCCCGCAGGGTCGGCTACAGCGGCGGCTTCGCGCTGAGCGCCGCCTTCAAACGGGTCCGGGGCATCAGCCCCCAGGAGCACCGCACCCGACGCGGCTACCGGGCCGAAGGCGAAGCCGGTGCCGCCGCGCCTGCCGAGGGCGGTGCCGGCGGTGCCGTTGCTGTTTTGCCGGAGCCGCAAGAAATCTCGCACTGACGGCCCCGGCGGGTCACCCTGTGGCCATGACCCGTCACCATGATCACCACGCTGCTCCCGCCGACCGTACCCACACCCACGCCCACGGCGGCCACGCGTTGGACTGGGAGGAGATGGCGCCCCTGCTGGAGCGCGGCGCCGAACTCCACAGCACCCTCTACCGCGACGCCGCGCACTGGCTCGCCGCGCAGATCCCGGCCGCCGCGGTCCGCCGGGTCCTGGATGTCGGCAGCGGTCCCGGCGTGCTCACGGTCCTGCTGGCCGAGGTGTTCCCGTACGCGGAAGTGGTCGCCGTCGACGCCACCCCCGAACTGCTCGACCGGGCCGCCGACCGGGCCGCTCGGGCGGGGGTCGGCGACCGGTTCCGGGCCGTGCGCGCCGAACTCCCCGGCGACCTCGGCGCCCTGGGCACCGCCGATCTGGTCTGGGCGGGTGACTCGGTCCATCACATCGGAGACCAGCGCGCGATGCTCGACGGTCTGGGGGGTCTGCTGCGGCCGGGCGGGCTGCTCGCGCTCGTCGAGGGCGGGCTGCCCACCCGCCATCTGCCGCGCGATATCGGCATCGGGCGGCCCGGTCTGGAAGCCCGGATCGACGCCGTGCAGACCGACTGGTTCAGCCGGATGCGGGCCGAGCTGCCCGGGGCCAAGGAGGAGGTCGAGGACTGGCGGGCGCTGCTGACCGCGGTCGGACTGACCGACACCGCGACCCGTTCGTTCCTCCTCGATCTGCCCGCTCCGCTGCCGGAAGCCGCCCGGGAGCAGGTGACGGCGGTCTTCGCCCGCCGCCGGGAGTCCGCCGACGGGCTGCTCGCGGACGACGACATCGCCGCACTCGACCGTCTCCTCGACCCGGCGGACCCGCGGTCGCTGGCCCGCCGCCCGGACCTCCATCTGCTCACCGCCCGCACCGTGCACACGGGCCGCCGCGCCTGAGCGACTCCCGGCCGGCCCGGTGCGACCGGGCCGGCCGGAACGGGCGCCTCAGCCGCAGGACTCCAGACGCCACTGCTGGTGCGCCCCGTCCGTGTCCTCCCACTGCTGGACCCGGGCCCCCGGCTCCTTGCTGCCGTCGGCCACCTCCAGCAGCAGCCCGCTGACAAAGCTGACCACGGCGTACGCGCCGGGCGCGTCCACCAGCGACTCGATGACCCACTCCTGGGCACCGAAGTTGTTGGGCCGCCACTGCTGGATACGGGCGCCGTTCTCGGTGGAAGCGTCGGCGACGTCCAGCCGCTTACCGCTGGAGACGCTCACGAAGTGGTACAGCCCGCTGCCGTTCGGCACCGGTTCGATCCGCCACTGCTGGACCGCCTCCCCCGTCTCCCGTGCCTGCTGCACGATGGCGCCGCTGCTCTTGACGCCGCCGTACACCTCCAGGACCAGCCCACTGGCGATATTGCGCACCAGATAGCGGCCCGGTGTGAAAGCCCCGCTCACCGTCCGTACTCCCTGTTCCCGCCGTACTCGGCGACACTGCCGTTCCCCGCCGGCCCCGGCCGGTCTCCGCCGGTCCCGTCGGCTTCGCCGATCACGCCGTCCGCGGTCCGATAAACGATCGTACGAGAAGCCGGGCGCGCCGCCGCACGCGTGCCCCGGGACTCCTTCAGCCGAAGTCCGCCGGGTCCGGGCCCAGCCGCCGCCCCTCGTCCAGCGCCGCGAAGGCCGCCAGATCGTCGGAGTCCAGTGCGAAGTCGAAGACGTCGATGTTCTCCCGGATCCGGGAGGGCGTCACGGACTTCGGGATGACGACGTTCCCCGTCTGCAGATGCCAGCGGAGCACCACCTGTGCGGGCGTACGGTCGTGCTTGCGGGCCACCGCGGCCACCGCGGGCACCGTCAGCAGCCCCCGGCCCTGGCCCAGCGGGGACCAGGCCTCGGTGACGATGCCGTGCCGCCGGTGCACGGCCCGCGACTCCGCCTGCTGGAACTGGGGGTGCAGTTCGATCTGGTTGACCGCGGGTACGACGGACGTCTCCGAGATGAGCCGGTCCAGATGCTCCGGCAGGAAGTTCGACACACCGACGGCACGGGCCCGGCCGTCGGAGAGGATCTTCTCGAACGCCCGCCAGGTATCCACGTACGCGTCCCGCCGCGGTACCGGCCAGTGCATCAGATACAGGTCGACGTAGTCCGTGCCGAGCCGGGCGAGCGAGGCGTCGAAGGCGCGCAGCGCCTTGTCGTACCCGTGGTCGCTGTTCCACAGCTTCGTGGTGAGGAACAGCTCCTCGCGGGGGATGCCCGAAGCGGCGACGGCCCGGCCGGTGCCGGTCTCGTTCTCGTACGCGGCGGCGGTGTCGATGCTGCGGTAGCCGGCCTCCAGGGCCGTGGAGACCGCCGCTACCGCCTCGTCGTCGGAGACCTGCCAGACGCCGAGGCCGAGCTGCGGCATGGCGACGCCGTTGTTGAGGGTGAGGGAGGGGACCTTGCTCACGGGGGTGCGTCCTTCTCTGATCGGCAGACACGGGGGCAGGCGCCCGGGACGGCGACCCGGTTTCACCGGGGCGCCGTCGGACGGACGCCTGTCTCCATGAAAAGCCGTCGGGACCGATCGGGCATCCCCGCCCCCCGCCCTCGGCCCCCGGGCCGGGTCCGGCCCGCGGCCGCCGGTCCGTGGTCGGCCACGGTCACCCGCGCCGGGGACGCCCAGCCGGGTCCGGCCCGCGGCCGCCGGTCAGGCGAACGCGGGCATGATCCGGTCGTGGATCAGCCGCAGCTGCTCCTGTGCCCCCGGCACCTGCGGCAGATCCCGCCCGGTGAAGGCATTCACCAGGGTCCGGTCGGTCACCGCGCAGATCAGATGGTTGACCCCGGCCGCGGCGATCTGGTCCCGGATCTTCTCGACGCACTCCTCTGGCGTCCCCGACACCGAGAGCCGCTCGGTGACCTCGGGTGACGTCAGCTCGATGCCCCGGGCCAGGTCTCCCGCCCTGATGGCGTCCACCACCGGCTTCAGCTCCGCCGGGTCCACCCCGTTGCGCCGGATCTGCTCGTCGGACATCGACGAGGCGTAGATCCCGACCATGCTGCGGGCCGCCTCGCGCGCCGCCGCCGAGTCCTCCGCGGTGGCGACGACCACCCAGGCCCCGATGTCCAGCGACGCCACGTCCCGGCCCGCCCGCTCGGCACCGGCCCGCACATGCCGGACCATGTACTCGTACGCCTCCCGGGTATAGCTCAGCGCGTGATGGCAGCCGTCCGAGAACTCCCCGGCCGCCTCGAAGGTGCGCGGCCCGCGCATCCCGCCGAGCTTCAGCGGCACCCGCTCCTGCACCGGCCGGGCGAAGGTGAACAGCCCGTCGTACGTGTGGAACTCGCCGTCGAAGGTGATGGCCCCCTCGTCCAGCAGGGTCCGCACCACATGCAGGGCCTCCTTGGTGCGGGAGAGCGGCTTCATTCCCGCGGGGTTGATCCGGTACTGCTCCAGCAGACCCGTGTTTCCGCTGGACAGCACGGCCTCGGCCCGTCCGCCCGACACCTCGTCCAAGGTGGCCAGGGCCTGGGCCAGAAGCGTCGGTTCACGCAGCAGGACCGGGGTGACACTGGGGCCCAGCCGGATCGACCGGGTCCTGGTCGCCGCCACGGCGAACAGCACCCACAGATCCTTGTGCCAGGTCTCGTCCGTCGCGTAACAAGCGTAGAACCCCAGCTCGTCCGCGAGTTCGATGGTCTCGACAGCCTCCGCGACAGGGTGGTCGGGGAGTAATGCGTAACTGAATTTCATGCGGGCATTGTGGGGCACGGAGGTCCCCCTGACGCCCACTACGACGATTTTCGGACGGTTTTCCCGTCCGTCCCCGGCTTCGGCGCCCGGCCCGTCACCGGTACAGTGCCTCCACCTCGGCCGCGTACGCCTCTTCGATCGCCCGCCGCCTCAGCTTCAGGGACGGGGTGAGCAGCCCGTGCTCCTCCGTGAAGGGATGCGCCAGTATCCGGAACGTACGGATCGACTCCGCCTGCGACACCTGCGCGTTCGCCTGCACCACCGCCCGCCGGATCTCCGTCTCCAGCTCCGGGTCGCGGACCAGCTCGCCAGGGGCCAGCGCGGGCCGGCGGAGCATCGCCAGCCAGTGGTCCACCGCCTCCTGGTCCACCGTGACCAGGGCCGCCACGAACGGCCGGTCGTTCCCGACCACCAGACACTGCGCCACCAGCGGATGCGCACACACCCGCCGCTCCAGCGGCACCGGCGAGACGCTCTTGCCGCCGGAGGTCACCAGGACCTCCTTCTTCCGGCCCACGATGGTGAGATAGCCGTCCTCGTCCAGTGCCCCGAGATCGCCCGTGGCCAGCCAGCCGTCGTGGAGGACGGCGGCGGTGGCCGCCGGGTCGGAGTGGTATCCGGCGAAGACCTGCGGCCCGTGCAGCCAGATCTCGCCGTCGTCCGCGATATGGACGGTCGTGCCCGGTACGGGTGGTCCGACCGTGCCGAACTTGGTCCGGCCGGGCGGGTTGCCGGTCGCCGCGCCCGCGGTCTCGGTCAGTCCGTACCCCTCCATGACGGTGATGCCCGCGCCCTCGAAGAAGAGCCCGAGCCGCCGGTCCATGGCCGAACCGCCGGACATGGCGTGCCGCATCCGGCCACCGAACAGTTCCCGCACCCGCGAGTAGACCGTCCGGTCGAAGAGCTGGTGCTGCACCCGCATCGCCGCCGACGGGCCCGGCCCCCGGCCGAACGCCCGCTGCTCCAGCGCCTCCGCGTACCGTACGGCCGCCTCCGCCGCCTTCTCGAAGCTCCCCGCCTTCCCGTCCCGCTCCGCCGTCCGCCGCACCTCGGCGTAGATCTTCTCGAAGACGTACGGCACGGCCAGGACGAACGTGGGCCGGAAAGACGCCAGATCCGCCAGCAGCTCATCGCCCGCGACCGCGGGCTGATGGGCGAGCCGCACCCCGCTCCGCACCGCCGCGATCTGCACCGTCCGCCCGTACACATGCGCCAGCGGCAGGAACAGCAGCGTCGACGCGTCCTCGCCGGGCCGGCCGCGCAGCGCCGCCTCCCAGTGGTCGTTCAGCGTGTCGCACTCGAACATCAGATGGGCATGGGTCAGAACGCAGCCCCGGGGGCGGCCGGAGGTACCCGAGGTGTAGACGACGGTCGCCGTGGAATCGGGGGTGACGGCCCGCCGGTGCCGGTGCACCACCTCGTCGTCGATCCGCTCACCGGCCGCCATCAGACCGTCGACCGCGCCCGCGTCGAGCTGCCACAGGCGTTTGAGCAGCGGCAGCCCGCCGATCAGCGAACCCACGGTCATGGCGTGGTCCTCGTGCTCCACCAGAGCGGCGGACACCTCGGCGTCCTGGAGCATCCAGAACACCTGCTCCCGCGAGGACGTCGGATACACCGGTACGGAGTGGGCGCCGACCGTCCACAGGGCGAAGTCGAAGAGGGTCCACTCGTAGCGGGTACGGCACATCAGCGCGACCCGGTCGCCGAACCGGACCCCGTCGGCTATCAGGCCCTTGGCGAGGGCGAGTACCTCGTCCCGGAAGCGCGCCGAGGTCACCTCTTCCCAGTCGCCGCTCGCGCCTCTGCGACTCAGGGCGACCCGGTCCGGGAACCGTCCGGCGCGGTGGAACACCGCGTCGGCCAGTCCGCCGACGAGAGGGGGCGCGTCCAGCGGGGGGACAGTGAACTCGCGCAATGGCCTGCTCCTTGTGGCGCTCCGCACAGCGCGCGCGACGCTACCCCACCGGGAAGCCCCGCGGGACACCGTTGCAGAACTATTGGAGGAATGGCCACGCAGGGCGATGAACGGCATCGCCACAGGTCAGAGGCGCTGAGGGGACAAAAGGCGGAGGCCGGCCCCCGGAACCGGGGCGGGGCGGACGGCCCGCGGAGTCGGATCTCCATCAAATCCGACCCGTCAGGACACGTCTACTTTGCCGAACTTTACCTCCCGTTGGGGCGCACAACGGCATATAAGACGGCGCGCGGAGCAGCGCGCACGCTCGGCGCAAAGGCGCTTCCGGGCGGAGCCCGTGACCTCAGGCGTCCGCGCCGTCCGGCGCCGCGCTCCCGGCGGCGGTGATGCGCTCCGCGCCCGTGTACACGTTCATATTCGGGCCGCGCAGAAAACCCACCAGCGTCAGCCCCGACTCCGCCGCCAGGTCCACCGCGAGCGAGGACGGCGCGGAGACCGCCGCCAGCACCGGGATCCCCGCCATCACGGCCTTCTGGACCAGCTCGAAGGAGGCCCGGCCGGAGACCAGGAGCAGGGCACGCGACAGCGGCAGACCGCCGTTCTGCACCGCCCGGCCGATCAGCTTGTCGACCGCGTTGTGCCGCCCCACGTCCTCCCGTACGTCCAGCAGCTCACCGCCCTCCGAGAAGAGGGCCGCCGCGTGCAGTCCGCCGGTACGGTCGAACACCCGCTGCGCGGCGCGCAGCCGGTCCGGGAGCCCGGCGAGCAGCTCCGGGGACAGCCGGAGCCCGGGGGAGTCGGCGACGGGGAAGCGGGTCCGGGTGCGTACGGCGTCGAGGCTGGCCTTGCCGCAGAGCCCGCACGAGGACGTGGTGTACACCTTGCGCCGCAGATCGGTCTCGGGTTCGGGTACGCCCGGCGCCAGCTTCACATCGACCACGTTGTAGGTGTTCACACCCTCGGCGGTCGCCCCCGCGCAGTACAGGATCTGCCGGACGTCGTCGGCCGCCCCGATCACGCCCTCGCTGACCAGGAAACCGGTGGCGAGGGCGAAATCGTCGCCCGGGGTGCGCATGGTGATCGCCAGCGGTTCGCCGTTGAGCCGGATCTCCAGCGGTTCCTCGACGACCAGGGTGTCCGGGCGGTCGGAGACCGCGCCGTCCCTGATCCGGAGGGTGCGGCGGCGCTCGGTCACCCGTCCCATCGGTGATCACATCCCGTTCTTCGGCGGCGCCGCCCGGTGGCGTACGGCCCGGTCGGGCCGTACGGCGGCGGACCCATTCTCCGGTACCGGCGCAGGCTCGCGGTGCCGGTGCCGGGCCCGTTCCGTGCCCGTTCCCCGGCCGCCGGGAAGGCGCGGGACGCCCTCCCCGCGTACCTCCATGCCACACCGGCCCCCTCGGCTCCACCGGAAAGCTACAGAAAACAGGGGGCGAATCCTGTTGGGTCACCCGCCGCCGTACCAGGGGGTAGCCGCGAACACTGGGGAGTTCGTACGTCCGCGGAAAGGGAAACCCGGCCATGATCGGATCGCGTATCACGTCACTGGGGCACTACCAGCCGGCGTCCGTCCTGACCAATGCGGACCTCGAAGCCCTGGTGGACACCAGCGACGAGTGGATCCGCTCGCGGGTCGGCATCCGTACCCGGCACCGGGCCGCCGCCGACGAGCCGGTGGACGAGCTGGCGGCGCACGCCGCGGCGAAGGCCCTGGCCGGAGCCGGGCTGACCCCCGGCGATATCGACCTCGTCCTGGTCGCGACCTCCACGGCGATCGACCGCTCCCCGAACACCGCGGCCCGGGTCGCGGCCCGGCTCGGCATGGGTTCGCCCGCCGTGATGGACCTCAATGTGGTCTGCGCCGGTTTCACCCACGCCCTGGCCACCGCCGACCATGCCATCCGCGCCGGTTCCGCCCGCCGGGCCCTGGTCGTCGGCGCCGACGAGATGACCGCGATCACGGACTGGACCGACCGTACGACCTGCGTGCTCACCGGTGACGGCGCGGGCGCGGCGGTCGTCGAGGCGGCCGGGTACGAGGGCCACGACGAGGCGCCGGCTCCCGGTATCGGGCCGGTGGTCTGGGGTTCGGTGCCCGAGATGGGCCATGCCGTACGGATCGAAGGCACACCGCCCCGTTTCGCCCAGGAGGGGCAGACCGTCTACCGCTGGGCCACCACCCAGCTGCCGCCCATCGCCCGCTCGGTCTGCGAGCGCGGCGGCGTCGACCCGGCCGATCTGGCGGCGGTCGTCCTGCACCAGGCCAATCTGCGGATCATCGAGCCGCTGGCCCGGAAGATCGGCGCGGTCAACGCGGTGATCGCCCAGGACGTCGTCGAATCGGGCAACACCTCGGCCGCGTCGATCCCGATGGCGTTCTCCAAGCTCGTCGAGCGCGGCGAGATCCCGAAGGGCGCCCCGGTGCTCCTCTTCGGCTTCGGCGGCAACCTCTCGTACGCGGGCCAGATCGTCCGCTGCCCCTGAGGGGGCACGGGAGAGAAGCGGCCGCGGCCCCGGCCGGTCAGGGCCCGGCGGCGAGCAGGGCCGCGGACGCCGGTGCGAACGGCGGCGTCCCGCCGTCGGACAGCAGCCGATCGGGAAGGCAGAGGTTGAGCTCGGGGTCGCACTTCGACCCGGCGGGGCAGCGCACCAGGACGCATCCCCTGAGGGGATGGCAGGTGTGACAGGCGGGGCAGCTGGTGGCCCGGCACCTCGGTGCGGCGACCCCGGCCCGTGCGGCCGCCTCACCGCAGCCACCCGGTGCCGCCGGAGCCGGAGCCGCTGCGGCGGGCTGCCCCGCTGCCTCGGCCGGGTCGGCGGCCCGCAGGGTCTGCGCCCCGGCGACCGGTCCGGCCAGTGCCAGCGCCAGTGTTGCGGCGGCCAGGGCGACGGTACGGCTCGGGCGTGTTCGGCGCGTCGTCCTCACGGGCGGGTGCTCCTCGGTCGATGGGCTTGCCGGCCCCCGCCCCTGCTGCCCAGCGCAGCACGGCACCCCGGACCGCGCAACACGGAGAGCGTGCGATCGGCGACGGTGGGCTACGGGTCCGGTCCGCTCGAACGGGTGCCGGGCGGACCGGCGCCGGGCAGACTGGGCGCATGGCGGCGATTCGGAGCGCGGGGCTGGTGCTGTACCGCGAGCGCGACGGCGGGACCGAGGTCCTCATCGGGCATATGGGCGGTCCGCTCTGGGCGGGCAAGGACGAGCACGCCTGGTCGTTCCCGAAGGGGCAGTACGGCGACGACGAAACGCCCGAGGCCGCGGCCCGGCGCGAGTTCGAGGAGGAACTGGGTCTCGCCCCGCCCGAGGGCCCCTGGCAGCCCCTGGGCGAGGTACGCCAGCCGAACGGGAAGCTCGTCACGCTCTGGGCCCTCGCGGGCGAACTCGACCCCGATCGGGTGGTTCCGGGGCTGTTCCGCATGGAGTGGCCCCCGCGGTCCGGCCGGATCCAGGAGTTCCCGGAACTCGACCGGGTGGCCTGGACGGACCTGCCGACGGCCCGGCGGCTGCTGGTCAAGGGGCAAATCGCATTCCTCGACAAGCTGGCCGAGCTGACGGCGGACGGCACGGGCCGCGCGTAGGCCCTGTCCGGGCTGAGCCCCTTCTCATCGGCGATCGTCCTCGTACCGCCCCATCTTTGTCCAGACTGTGGAAGAAGTTGTCATAGAACTCTGCGCAAGTTCTTCCCCCTCGGGGAAAGCGCTGCTACGTTCCCCTCGAAAGCCGGATCAGCCACCGGGGTCCCCACGCCGACGGCCGGGGGAAGGGAGGGGAAATGAGACGCATGACCGCTCGACCCGCGAACGCGCACCAGGCGAAGCTGCTCAAGCTGCTGCGTGACGGGGGGCCCAGCTCCCGGGCCCAGCTCGGCGATCTCGTGGACCTCTCCCGCTCCAAACTCGCCGTCGAGGTCGACAAACTGCTGGAGACCGGGCTGGTCGTCGCGGACGGTCTGGCCGCCTCCCGCGGCGGACGGCGCTCCCACAACATCCGGCTCGCCCCCGAACTCCGCTTCCTCGGCGTCGACATCGGCGCCACCTCCGTGGACGTCGCGGTCACCAATGCCGAACTGGAGGTGCTCGGACACCTCAACCACCCGATGGACGTCCGCGAAGGACCCGTCGCGGTCTTCGAGCAGGTCCTCGCGATGGCCGCCAAGCTGAAGGCCACCGGACTCGCCGAGGGCTTCGACGGCGCCGGCATCGGCGTCCCGGGCCCGGTCCGCTATCCCGAGGGCGTCCCGGTCGCCCCGCCGATCATGCCCGGCTGGGACGGTTTCCCCGTCCGGGAGGCGCTCAGCCAGGACCTCGGCTGCCCGGTCATGGTCGACAACGACGTGAACCTGATGGCCATGGGCGAACAGCACGCCGGAGTGGCCCGTTCGGTCGCCGACTTCCTCTGCGTCAAGATCGGTACGGGGATCGGCTGCGGCATCGTCGTCGGCAGCGAGGTCTACCGCGGTACGACCGGCAGCGCCGGGGACATCGGCCATATCCAGGTCGACCCCTACGGCCGGGCCTGCGCCTGCGGCAACAAGGGCTGTCTGGAGGCCCACTTCAGCGGTGCGGCACTGGCCCGTGACGCCGAGGAGGCGGCCCGCTCCGGACGCTCGCCCGAACTGGCCGAACGGCTCGCGGCGGCAGGCAGACTGACCGCCGCGGACGTCTCGGCCGCCGCTTCCGCCGGGGACACCGCCGCGCTGGAACTGATCCGCGAGGGCGGAAACCGCGTCGGCCAGGTCGTCGCCGGTCTCGTCAGCTTCTTCAATCCGGGTCTGGTGGTGATCGGCGGCGGGGTCACCGGCCTCGGTCATACGCTGCTGGCCGCCGTCCGGACCCAGGTCTACCGCCAGTCGCTCCCGCTGGCCACCGGAAACCTGCCCATCGTCCTGGGTGAACTGGGCGCCGTCGCCGGAGTCATCGGCGCCGCCCGGCTCATCAGCGACCACCTGTTCTCGCCGGCCTGACAGAGCCGGCGGCACCACCGCACCACCGCACGCACCACCGAGCACCTCCGCACCACTCGTCATCGCAAGGGCGCGGCCGCACCGCCGAGTACCACCGGCACCACCCGGTACGAGGCGCGGCCGCACCGCCGGACACCAACCCGCACCATCGTCGACGCACGACGCACGACGCACGACGCACGACGCACGACGCACCGTTCCTCCACCCTCACCCACCCACCCTCACCCACCGATCCGCCACCCACGACACCCCGCCGCACACCCCGCGCGCACCACCGGAACGCTCCGGCCGTGCCGTAGGTAACACGTGCCACCACGCAGATGCCACCAGGCTTTTCGCCGTCCGGCACATACCGCCGCGCGCCCCGCTTCCGGCGCCGCGCCCACCCCGTACACCATCAGCACACCTTCAGCGCACACCATCAGCTCCCCCCACCCGTCACAGACGCCTGCCGTACCGCACCGCGCCTCCGCGCGCCCGCGGCCGAGTCCGCGGGCCCCGTCCGGCGTGCCGCCGGACGGCCGCACCCGCCGAGGGGAACAGCCATGGCACCAGAACCTCCCTTGCTCACCATGTCCGGCATCACCAAGTCGTTCCCCGGGGTCCGCGCGCTCGACGGCGTGGACCTGGAGGTCGCGGCCGGTGAGGTCCACTGCCTCCTCGGCCAGAACGGCGCGGGCAAGTCCACCCTGATCAAGGTGCTCGCCGGGGCCCATCAGCCCGACGACGGCACCATCACCTGGCGCGACGAACCCGTCGCGCTGCGCTCGCCGATCGCCGCCATGCGGCTCGGTATCGCCACCATCTACCAGGAACTCGACCTGGTGGAGGGCCTGTCGGTGGCCGAGAACGTCCATCTCGGACACGAGCCCACCACCGCCGGGTTCGTCGTCCGCGCCGCCGCGGCCCGGTCCGCCACCGCCGCGCTGCTGCGAAGGCTCGGCCACCCCGAGATCGACCCGGCCAGGACGGTCGGCGAACTCTCCGCCGCCCAGCAGCAGATCGTCTCCATGGCCCGCGCCCTCTCCCACGACGTACGGCTGATCGTGATGGACGAACCGTCGGCCGCCCTCGACCCGGACGAGGTCGACAACCTCTTCCGGATCGTCGCCGATCTGACCGGGGACGGGGTCGCCGTCGTCTACATCTCGCACCGGCTGGAGGAAATCCGCCGGATCGGGGACCGGGTCACCGTCCTCAAGGACGGCCGGGCCGTGGCCCGCGGACTGCCCGCCGATTCGACCCCGACGAACGAGGTCGTCTCCCTGATGACCGGCCGGAAGGTCGAGTACATCTTCCCCGAGCGGCCCACCGGACCCGCCCGGGCGGCCGGAGAACCGGTACTGCGGGTGGAGGGGCTCAGCCGCGCGGGCGAGTTCGCCCCCGTCGATCTGGAGCTGCGCCCCGGGGAGATCGTCGGCCTCGCCGGGCTCGTCGGCTCCGGCCGCTCCGAGATCCTGGAGACGGTCTACGGGGCCCGCCGCCCCGACTCCGGCCGGGTCCTGGTCGAGGGCCGGCCGCTGCGGCCCGGCAGTGTCCGGGCCGCGGTCGCCGCCGGTATCGGGCTCGCCCCCGAGGAGCGCAAGGCACAGGGCCTGCTGCTGACCGAATCCGTCACCCGCAACGTCTCGGTCTCCACGCTCTCCCGCTTCGCCCGCCTGGGCTGGATCGACCGGTCCGCGGAGCGCGCCGCGGCCCGCGCCGCGACCCGGGAACTCTCCCTGCGCCCCGACAACCCCGACGCCGCCGTGCGCACCCTCTCCGGCGGCAACCAGCAGAAGGCGGTCCTCGCCCGCTGGCTGCTGCGCGGCTGCAAGGTGCTGCTCCTGGACGAGCCGACCCGGGGTGTGGACGTCGGGGCCCGCGCGGAGCTGTACGCCGTCATCCGGCGGCTCGCCGACGAGGGGCTGGCCGTGCTCCTCGTCTCCAGTGAGGTGCCCGAGGTGCTGGGCCTCGCGGACCGGGTGCTGGTGCTGCGCGAGGGCAGCGTCGTGCACACGGCCGACGCCCGCGACCTCGACGAGCACCGCGTCCTCGACCTTGTGATGGAAGGGAACCCGACGGCATGACGCAGCCCGCATCCGCGGCGCGCCAGGACGCGCCCGGCCTGGTGAAGACACCGCAGCAGAAGGAACCGAAGGGGGCGGGCCCCGCCTTCGGGCTCCGGCTCGACCTCCGCAATCTGTCGCTGCTCGGGGTGCTCGCCGCCCTGATCGTGGTCGGCGGCTTCACCAAACCGGACGAGTTCCTCGCCGTCAGCAATCTCCAGCTGGTCCTCACCCAGGCGTCGATCATCGGGGTCGTCACCGTCGGCATGACCTTCGTCATCACCAGCGGCGGTATCGACCTGTCGGTCGGCGCGATGGTGGCCCTGGCGTCCGTATGGGCCACCACGCTCGCCACCCAGGAGTACGGCTTCGCGGGCATCCTGTTCACCGCGATCGTCGTCGGCGTCGGCTGCGGACTGGTCAACGGGGTGCTGATCGCCTACGGCGGACTCGTCCCCTTCATCGCGACCATCGCGATGCTCGCCTCCGCCCGCGGTCTCGCCCTCCAGATCACCGACGGCAAGACCCAGATCGTGACCGTCGACTCGGTGCTCGACCTCGGGGTCAAGGACGCCTACGTCCTGGGTATCCCGCCGCTGGTGCTGATCTTCGCCGCGGTCGTCGTCATCGGCTGGCTGGTGCTGAACCGCACCACCTTCGGCCGCCGCACCTTCGCCGTCGGCGGCAACCCGGAGGCCGCCCGGCTCGCCGGGATCGACGTCCGCCGCCAGCGCCTCTACCTCTACGTCCTCTCCGGACTCTGCTGCGGTATCGCCGCGTTCATGCTCGTCGTGCTCTCCGGCTCCGGCCAGAACACCAACGGCAATCTGTACGAGCTGGACGCGATCGCCGCGGCCATCATCGGCGGCACCCTGCTCAGCGGCGGCCGCGGCACCATCGTCGGCTCCGTCCTCGGAGTCCTGATCTTCACCACGATCACCAATATCTTCGCCCTCAACAACCTGGAGACCGCGGTCCAGCAGATCGCCAAGGGCGCGATCATCGTCGTCGCGGTCCTGGTGCAGCACCACACGCTGCGCCGCCGCGGGGAGACCTGACCGGCCCCGCCCGGCCTCGTACCAACCGACCTGCCCACCCTCACCATCCGCCGAGCCGAAGGGTCCGATCGTCATGCCCGAAATCTCATCGACCTCCCGCAGAGGCCTCCTCTTCGGAACCGCAGCCCTCTCCGCCGGAGCCCTGATCACCGGCTGCACCAGCAACGAGCCCGAAAAGAAGGACTCCGCCGCCCCCGCCAACGCCCCGGTCACCGACGGTTCCCCCGGGAAGGCCGTCACCATCGGCTTCGCCGGACCGCAGGCCGACCACGGCTGGCTCAACGCCATCAACGACAACGCCAAGCAGCGGGCGAAGAAGTACTCCGACGTCACCCTGGAGATCACCGAGGGGTCCAATGACACCGCCGCCCAGATCGGGCAGGTGCAGACCCTGATCAACAAGAAGGTCGACGTCCTCGTCATCCTCCCCGCCGACGGGAAGGCGCTGACCCAGGTCGGCCTCCAGGCCATGAAGGCCGGTATCCCGGTGATCAACCTGGACCGGATCTTCGCATCGCCCCAGGCCTACCGCTGCTGGATCGGCGGCGACAACTACGGCATGGGCCTGAACGCCGGGAACTACATCGGCGAACAGCTGAAGGACAAGCCGAACGCCAAGGTGGTCGAACTGGCCGGGGTGGACAACCTCGAACTGACCAAACAGCGCACCCAGGGCTTCGACGACGCCCTGAAGAACTACCCCAACATCCGGAAGGTCGCCCGCCAGGCCGCCGACTTCACCGTCGAGTCCGGGCAGGCCAAGATGGCCCAGCTGCTCCAGGCCCAGTCGGAGTTCGACGCCCTCTGGAACCACGACGACGACCAGGGCGTGGGCGCCCTGCGGGCCATCGCCCAGGCGGGCCGCAAGGACTTCATCATGGTCGGCGGCGCCGGCGCCAAATCCGCCATGGACGCCATCAAAGCCGACAACAGCGTGCTGAAGGCGACCGTCCTCTACCCGCCGACGATGGCCGCATCCGCCATCGACATCGCGCGCGCCGTCGCCCAGGGCAAGGGGGTGGGCGGCATGGCCGAGATGGAGATCCCCGCCTCGATCACCCTCTACTCGGCCGTCGTCACCAAGGACAACGTCGACCAGTACCTGCCCACCGGCTTCATCTGACCGGCACGCCCGCCCCCACCGAGCAGACCGACGAGGAGGATTCCGCATGGCACAGCAGGAAAGTGAGGCCGCAGCGCCGACGCTCGGCGTCGGCATGGTCGGATACGCGTTCATGGGCGCCGCCCACTCCCAGGGGTGGCGCAATGTGAGCCGCGTCTTCGACCTGCCGGTCCGGCCGGTGCTCGCCGCGATAGCCGGACGCGATCCGTCAGCGGTGAGAGCCGCCGCGGACCGCCACGGCTGGGCGGCGGCCGAGACCGACTGGCGCGACCTCATCGCCCGGGACGACGTACAGCTCGTCGACATCTGCACCCCGGGCGACTCCCATGCGGAGATCGCGATCGCCGCTCTGGAGGCGGGCAAGCACGTGCTGTGCGAGAAGCCGCTGGCCAACACGGTGGCGGAGGCCGAGGCCATGGCGGCGGCCGCGGAGGCGGCCGCCGCCCGCGGCCAGCTCGCCATGGTGGGCTTCAACTACCGCCGGGTCCCGGCCGTCGCCCACGCCCGGGAGCTGATCGCCGCCGGCCGCCTCGGCACCCTGCGCCATCTGCGCTTCACCTATCTCCAGGACTGGCTGGTCGACCCCGCGTTCCCGCTGACCTGGCGGCTGCTCAAGGAGCACGCGGGCTCCGGCGCGCTCGGCGATCTCGGCGCCCATATCGTCGACCTCGCCCAGTATCTGGCGGGGGAGAGGCTGCTCGGGGTCTCGGCCCTGGCGCAGACCTTCGTCACCGAGCGTCCGCTGCTCGCGGGCGCGTCCGCCGGGCTCTCGGGCGGCGGGTCCGGCGGCGGTGAGCCCGCCTACGGCCGGGTCACGGTCGACGACGCGGCCCTGTTCAACGGGCGGCTGCCGTCCGGGGCGCTGGCGTCCTTCGAGGCGACCCGGATGGCCGCGGGCCGCAAGAACGCCCTGCGGTTCGAGATCAACGGCGAACTCGGCTCCCTCGCCTTCGATCTCGAACGGCTCAACGAACTCTCCTTCCACGACCACACCGAGCCCGCGTCGTCCTCCGGTTTCAAGCGGATCCTGGTCACCGAGGCCGACCACCCCTATCTGGCGGCCTGGTGGCCGCCCGGCCATGCCCTCGGCTACGAGCACACCTTCACCCACCAGGCCAGGGACCTGGTCGAGGCGCTGGCCGCCGGTGCCCCGGCCGCACCGTCCTTCGCCGACGGACTCCAGGTGCAGCGGGTGCTTTCGGCCGTGGAGCGCAGCGCCGCGCAGGATGCGGTCTACACCCCCGTGTAACCGGCAAGAAGGTTCGGGAGGCCCCCGGCGGACCCGTCCGCCCCCCGCGCCGCGTCCGCCCCGGGCGGCCCGTCCCGCACCCCGTACCCCCGACCCCGCTCGCTGATCAGGACAGCACAGGAAAGGTCAGGAGAGACGCCATGCCACGTCCGTTCACGCTCTTCACCGGCCAGTGGGCCGATCTGCCGCTGGAGGAGGTGTGCCGGCACGCCCGCGACTTCGGCTACGACGGGCTGGAGCTGGCCTGCTGGGGCGACCATTTCGAGGTGGACAAGGCGCTGGCGGACCCCTCGTACGTCGAGGGCCGCCACGCCCTGCTGGAGAAGTACGGCCTCAAGTGCTGGGCGATCTCGAACCATCTGGTCGGCCAGGCCGTCTGCGACCATCCCATCGACGAGCGGCACCGCGCCATCGTCCCGGCCAGGATCTGGGGCGACGGCGAGCCCGAAGGCGTACGGCAGCGGGCCGCGGCCGAGCTGAAGGACACCGCGCGGGCCGCGGCCGCGTTCGGTGTCGACACCGTCGTCGGCTTCACCGGCTCGTCGATCTGGTATCTGAACGCGATGTTCCCGCCCGCCCCCGAAGCGATGATCGACCGGGGGTACGAGGACTTCGCCGAACGCTGGAATCCGATCCTCGACGTCTTCGACGCGGAGGGCGTCCGCTTCGCCCACGAGGTCCACCCCAGCGAGATCGCGTACGACTACTGGACCACCCGGCGGGCCCTCGACGCCGTGGGCCACCGCCCGGCCTTCGGGCTCAACTTCGACCCCAGCCACTTCGTCTGGCAGGACCTGGACCCGGTGGGCTTCCTCTACGACTTCCGGGACCGGATCTACCACGTCGACTGCAAGGACGCCCGGAAACGGCTCGACGGCCGCAACGGCCGGCTCGGGTCCCATCTGCCCTGGGGCGACCCGCGGCGCGGCTGGGACTTCGTATCGGCCGGACACGGCGACGTGCCGTGGGAGGACGTCTTCCGGATGCTCCGGTCGATCGGCTACTCCGGCCCGGTCTCGGTCGAGTGGGAGGACGCCGGGATGGACCGGCTCACCGGAGCGCCACAAGCGCTTGCCACGCTGAAGCAGTACGACTTCGAGCCGCCCGCCGCCTCCTTCGACGCGGCCTTCGGCAGCGCCGACTGACCCCAGCAGGGCGGCGGAGCCGCAGGTGGGAACGGTCTCGTCGGTCCGGTGGCGATCGGAGTCGACGAGCCGGTCAGACCTGCCCTCAACCGGCTTTGTCCCGTCCCTGGGGAAAGTTCAACTTCCTTTCTGCGCAAGGGCTTTCCGTTTGGGACGAACGCAACTACCGTCCCAGATGTGTACAGCCCACGGGGAGCATCCGAGGCCCCGGGTCCGGACCAGTGCCGGACCGGAGCCACCGGAAGCGACCCAGGTGGTCCCCGGTGTGACGGCGCACTCCGGTTCCCCCGCCGCTACGGCGTCCCGCCCGTTCGACCGGTCCCTACCGGAGGAGATTCGTGCACCCGAACCGAAGCAGACCACGAGCGCGCAGAGCCCTCGCGCTTCTGACCGGCGCCCTGCTCGCCGCCACCTCGTTCACCCTCGGCGCCCCGCAGTCCGCCGCCGCGGCCGGGCCCGGACAGTCCCGGCAGTCGGCCGCGGAACCGGCCGCCGACTCCTTCCAGCAGATCACCCTCGCCAAGGGCGCCGCCGAAACCGGCGAGCCGATGTCCATGGCGGTCCTGCCGGACCGCAGCGTGCTGCACACCTCGCGCAACGGCGAGCTGCGGATGACCGACTTCACCGGGGCCACCCGGATCGTCGGCCGGATCCCCGTCTACTCGCACGACGAGGAGGGGCTCCAGGGCATCGGCCTGGACCCGAAGTTCGCGCAGAACCGTTATGTCTATCTCTACTACGCACCCCCGATGAGCACCCCCGCGGGTGACGCCCCCAACGAGGGCACCGCGGAGGAGTTCGCCAAGTGGGACGGCGTCAACCGGCTCTCCCGGTTCGTCCTGAAGGCGGACGGCACCCTCGACAACGCCAGCGAGAAGAAGATCCTCGACGTCCCCGCCACCCGCGGGATCTGCTGCCACGTCGGCGGTGACATCGACTTCGACGCGCAGGGCAACCTCTATCTGTCGACCGGCGACGACTCCAACCCCTTCGCCTCCGACGGCTACACCCCGGTCGACGACCGGCCGGGCCGCAACCCCGCCTACGACGCCCGCCGCACCTCGGGCAACACCAACGACCTGCGCGGCAAGCTGCTCCGCATCAAGGTCAACGAGGACGGCTCCTACTCGGTCCCCGAGGGCAACCTCTTCGCGCCCGGCACCCCGAAGACCCGCCCCGAGATCTACGCGATGGGCTTCCGGAACCCGTTCCGGTTCAGCGTCGACCAGAAGACCGGTACGGCGTACGTCGGCGACTACGGGCCCGACGCGGCCACCGCCGACCCCAAGCGGGGCCCTGCCGGAGCCGTCGGCTTCGTCAAGGTCGACAAGCCGGGGAACTTCGGCTGGCCGTACTGCAACACCTTCAAGCAGCCGTATGTGGACTGGGACTTCGCCACCAAGCAGCCCGGCGCCACCTTCGACTGCGACGCCCCGAAGAACGAGTCGCCGCACAACACCGGACTCGTCGACCTGCCGCCCGCGCAGAAGGCGTGGATCCCCTACGACGGCGGCTCGGTGCCCGAGTTCGGCACCGGCGGCGAATCCCCGATGGGCGGCCCGGTCTACCGCTACGACAAGGACAACCCGTCCCCGGTGAAGTTCCCCGAGGCGTACGACGGCGACTACTTCGCCGGTGAGTTCGGCCGCCGCTGGATCAAGCGCGTCGAGCAGAACGCCGACGGCACCGTCGCCAAGATCAACCCGTTCCCGTGGAGCGGCACCCAGGTCATGGACATGCAGTTCGGTCCGGACGGTGCCCTGTACGTCCTCGACTACGGCACCGCCTGGTTCGGCGGCAACGAACACTCCGCGCTCTACCGCATCGAGAACGCCACCGGCGGCCGGTCGCCCTCCGCGGAGGCCAAGGCCAACCGGACCTCCGGCAAGGCCCCGCTGAAGGTCGCCTTCTCCTCGGCCGGCACCACCGACCCCGACGGCGACGCCCTCACCTACTCCTGGGCCTTCGGCGACGGTGGCACCTCCACCGAGCCCAACCCGACGTACACCTACCGCAAGAACGGCACCTACACCGCCACCCTCACGGTGAAGGACCCCACCGGCCGCATCGGCGGCGCCAGTGTCCGCGTCGTGGTCGGCAACACCGCCCCCAAGGTCGTCCTGGAGGCGCCCGCCGACGGAGCCCTGTTCGCCTTCGGCGACGAGGTCCCCTTCAAGGTGAAGGTCACCGACCCCGAGGACGACGCCGCGGGCGGCGTCGACTGCTCCAAGGTCGAGGTCAGCTACTTCCTCGGCCACGACAGCCACGCCCACAAGCTGACCAGCGCCAAGGGCTGCTCCGGCACCATCAAGACCCCCGGTGAGGGCGGCCACGACCCCAACGCCAACATCTACGGCGTCCTCGTCGCCGAGTACACCGACCAGGGCGGCGGCGGCCAGGAGGCCCTGCCCGCCAAGGACGAGCTGATGCTCCAGCCCCGCCACCGGCAGGCCGAGCACTTCAGCGCCCAGTCCGGCATCCGTACCTACGACAAGCCCGCCGCCAACGGCGGCAAGACCGTCGGCGACATCGACAACGACGACTGGATCTCCTTCAAGCCCTACAGCCTCGCCGGGTCCACCAAGCTCACCGCCCGGATCTCCTCCGGCGGCGCGGGCGGCTTCCTGGAGGTCCGCACCGGCTCCCCCACGGGCAAGATCCTCGGCTCCGGGCCGATCCCCGTGACCGGCGGCTGGGAGGTCTTCCAGGACGTGGACATCCCGCTGCGGGGCGTCCCGAAGGCGTCCACCGAACTGTTCCTCGTCTTCAAGGGCGGCGCCGGGGCGCTGTACGACCTCGACGACTTCGAGTTCTCCAGCAGCCCGCCGGACCGCACCGCCAAGCGGGTCCTGGTCTTCACCAAGACGGCCGGCTTCCGGCACGACTCCGTCGCCGCCGGTACCGCGGCCCTGAAGGAACTCGGCAAGGGCAGCAACATCACCGTCGACTCCACCGAGTCCGCGGCCCAGTTCACCACCAGCAACCTTGCCCGCTACGACGCCGTCGTCTTCCTCTCCACCACCGGCGACGTCCTCAACGCCGAACAGCAGCAGGCCTTCGAGAACTACATCCGCACCGGCGGCGGCTACATGGGCGTCCACGCGGCCGCCGACACCGAGTACGACTGGCCGTTCTACGGCGAACTCGTCGGCGCCTACTTCTCCGGCCACCCGCAGATCCAGTCCGCGACCGTCCGCACCGAGGACCGCACCCACCCCGCGACCCAGCACCTCGGCGCCGAGTGGATCCGGACCGACGAGTGGTACAACTACCGCACCAACCCGCGTGACAAGGTCCGGGTCCTCGCCACCCTCGACGAGACCACCTTCCAGGGCGGCACCATGAAGGGCGACCACCCGATCGCCTGGTGCCGGACCTACGAGGGCGGACGCTCCTTCTACACCGGCGGCGGCCACACCAAGGAGTCGTACGCCGAGCCCGCCTTCCGCGAGCACCTCCTCGGCGGACTGCGCACCGCGTCCGGCCAGGTCAAGGCCGACTGCACCCCGCAGAAGGGCGAGCGCCCGATCTTCAACGGCAAGACCCTCGACGGCTGGAAGCAGGCCGGACCGGGCAAGTTCAACGTCACCGACGGCGAACTGCGCTCCGAGGGCGGCATGGGCCTCCTCTGGTACCAGGCCAAGGAGCTGTCCTCGTACTCCCTGAAGCTGGACTGGAAGCTCACGGGCGACGACAACTCCGGGATCTTCGTGGGCTTCCCCGCCTCCGACGACCCCTGGTCGGCCGTGAACAAGGGCTACGAGATCCAGATCGACGCCACCGACGTCCCGGCGCGGACGACCGGCTCGGTCTACGGCTTCAAGTCCGCCGACCTCAAGGCCCGGGACCGGGTCCTGCGGCCGCCCGGCCAGTGGAACAGCTACGAGATCAAGGTCCAGGGGGAGCGGCTCCAGGTCTTCCTCAACGGCGCCAAGATCAACGACTTCACCAACACCAACCCGGCCCGCAGCCTGAAGGACGGCTACATCGGGCTCCAGAACCACGGCCCGCAGGACAAGGTGTCCTTCCGGAACATCACCCTCAAGGAACTGCCGCAGTAGTCGTACGGCAGCCATGAACGGCGGCGGGCGGGGAGGCGCCGTACCCCCGCCCGCCGTCCCTCACGGGGAGGCGCCGCACCACCGGCTCCGGCCGGTCGGCGCCTTCGCCCCGCCCCTCTCTTCACCCGCGCCCGACGGTGCGGGTACCCCTCAGCGCCCCGGCACCAGGAACGACGCAAGGAGGCAGCCCGTGCCGCAGGAATCCGCCCCGCACGCATCCCCTTCGACCGACCCCCTCGCGACCGCTTCCCCCGCCCACGGCGACCCGGGCCACGGCCCCCACCCCCCGGCGCGCACCGGCGTCTGGTTCATCGGCGCACGCGGCTCCGTCGCCACGACGGCCGTCGCGGGCTGCGCCGCGGTCACCGCCGGACTGCACCCGCCGACCGGCATGGTCACCGAGACCCCGCCGTTCGCCGCCGCCCGACTGCCCGCCCCCGGCGCCCTGGTCTTCGGGGGCCACGACATCGCCTGCGTACCCCTGCCCAAACGGGCCGAGGAGCTGACCACGGCCGGGGTGCTCCCGCCGGGTCTGGCCCGCGCCGTCCGGGCCGATCTGGCCGCCGCCGACGCGGAGATCCGCCCCGGCGGCCCCCAGCCCGGCGACATCCGGGGCGACGACGAACTCATCACCGCCTTCGCCGCCGACATCGTTGCCTTCCGCGAACGGCACCGGCTGGCCCGGGTCGTCGTCGTCAACGTCTCCTCCACCGAACCGCTGCCCGCCCCCGGCGCCGCCCGGCTCGCCCCCAGCTCCCTCTACGCGACCGCCGCGATCCGGGCCGGCTGCCCCTTCGTGAACTTCACCCCCTCCACCGGGCTGAACACCCCCGGTCTCCTGGCCGCCGTCGCGGCCCGCGGACTTCCTCACGCGGGCCGCGACGGCAAAACCGGCCAGACGCTGCTGCGCTCCGTACTCGCCCCCATGTTCGTCCAGCGCGCCCTGACCGTACGGGCCTGGTCGGGGACGAATCTGCTCGGCGGCGGGGACGGGGCGGCCCTGGCCGATCCGGCGGCGGCCGCGGCGAAGAACGCGGGCAAGGAGCGCGTCCTCGCCGATGTCCTCGGTACGGCACCCGAGGGCGAGGTCCATATCGACGACGTGCCCGCGCTCGGCGACTGGAAGACGGCCTGGGACCATATCGCCTTCGACGGCTTCCTCGGCTCCCGGATGATCCTCCAGACGATCTGGCAGGGCTGCGATTCGGCGCTCGCCGCACCGCTGGTGCTCGACCTGGCCCGGCTGGTGGCCCGCGCCCATGAACGGGGCCTGTCCGGTCCGCTGCCCCAGCTCGGCTTCTACTTCAAGGACCCGGACGGCGGCTCGTCCGCGCTGGCCGAGCAGTTCACGGAGCTGCTGTCCTTCGCGGACACGCTGCGGGACCCGCGGTGACCCCGGCGACCCTGCTGGGCCGGGCCGGGGAACCGGCCGGACGGCCGCGCCTGCGCGCCCTGTTCGTCCCTGGCCGGCAGGTCACGGCCGGGCTCCGCCGTCTGCTGCCGGCCGCATCCCGGGGCCCGGCGACACCGGTGGCCCCCGCGGCCGTCGCCGTACGCCCGGACCGCCCGGCGCGAGGTGCCGCCGCGCCCCCCGACCCCGGCCGCCCGGCGGCCGGTGGCCCCGTCCCGGGGGCGCGGTCGGCGCGCTCCCGGGACGGTCGGCCGTCCACCGGGGCGCGCCTGCGCGCCTGGGCCGAGCTGCTGCGCGTCTCCGCCGTCCTCTCCGTCCCCGGCGACGCCCTCGCGGGTGCCGCCGCCCGCGGACTGCGACCGAACCGCGGCACCCTGCTCGCCATCGGCACTTCGCTCTGCCTGTACGAGGCGGGGATGGCGCTCAACGACTGGGCCGACCGCGACGAGGACGCCGCCGAACGCCCCCACCGCCCGATCCCTTCGGGCCGGATCAGCCCCGCCGCCGCCCTGGCCGCGGTCGGTGTCCTGACCACGACCGGACTCGCCCTCGCCGCCCGCGCCGGGCGCCCGGCGCTCGCGGTCGCCGTGCCGCTCGCGGCCACGGTGTGGGCGTACGACCTCCGGCTGAAGCACACGGCCCTGGGCCCGGCGGCGATGGCCACGGCCCGCGCCCTGGACCTCGTCCTGGGCGCGACGGCAACGGCAACGGCGACGGCGACGGCGGCGCGCGCCGGGGCGGTGGGTCCGGCCCCCGCCGGATGGGAAGCCGGTCGTCCCCGGCGGTCTCCGGCACCGGCGCGCAGCCCTCGGCACCCGGCCGTACCGGATCCCGGGCGCTTTTCGCGGCCTCTCCCGGCGGGGCGCGCCGCGGGCCCGGCGACCGGGGCCGGCTCCGGGGGAGCCCCGGTCCTCCGGCGGCCGGCGCAGAACCTCCGCACACCGCACTCCGCACCGGCCCGCGGGGGAGTGCCGCCGGGCCCCGCCCGGGTGGTGCGGGCCGCCGCCGTGCTCGGGGCGCACACCTACGCCGTCACCGCCGTCTCCCGGCACGAGGTGCACGGCGGCTCCGTACGCGCCCCGCTCGGCGCCCTCGCCCTGGTCACGGCGGTCGGCGGTACGGCCGTACGGGACGGGCGGGCCCTGACGACCGCGCTGGGCGGCGCGTACCTGCGTACCGCCGCCGTCCCCTTCGCCCACGCCGCGCTCAACCCGTCCCCGCCGCTCACCGAGCGCGCCGTGGGCGGCGGGATCAGGGCCGTCATCCCGCTCCAGGCGCTGATCGCGGCCCGCGCCGGGCACCCGGCGGGAACGGCGACCGGGCTCGCGCTGACAGCCTTCGTCCCGCTCGCCCGCTCCCTCGCACGGAAGGTGAGCCCGACATGACACCGGCCCCGGCCCGCCCCGGCTCCGCGGCCATGCGCCAGGCTCTCGCCCGCCCCGGCCTCGCGCCCTCGCGCCCCGCGCCTGTCCGCCCCGGCCCCGTGGGCACGTACCCCGCCTCTCCCCGCCCCGGCCTCGCGGCTACCCGCATCGCCTCCGCCCGCCCCGGCCCTCCAGCCATGCGCCCCGCCCGCCCCGCTGCCCCGGCGGCGCCGACCGCCCCCGTACCGAAGGCGAGCACCCCATGACCCGGCTGAACCTCGGATACGGCACCAACGGACTGACCGACCTCCGTCTCCCGGACGCCCTCGCCGTCCTCGCCGACCTCGGCTACGACGGCGTCGGGCTGACCCTCGACCATATGCACCTCGACCCGCTCGGCCCCCGGCTGGCCGCGCGTACCGCGGAGACCGCCGCGCTCCTCGGGCGGCACGGGCTCGGTGTCGCCGTCGAGACCGGCGGACGGTACGTCCTCGACCCGCGCCGCAAGCACGGCCCTTCCCTCGTCGACCCCGAGCCCGAGGGCCGGGCCGCCCGCACCGGACTGCTGGTCACCGCGGTGCGGATCGCCGCCGACCTCGGGGCGACGGCGGTGCACTGCTTCAGCGGCATCACCCCGGCCGGCACGGACCGCGCGACCGCGTGGCGGCGGCTCACCGATTCCCTCGCGCCCGTCGTCGAGGCCGCCGGTGCCGCGGGCATTCCGCTCGCCGTCGAACCGGAACCGGGCCATCTGCTCGCCACCCTCGCCGACTTCCACCATCTCAGGGGCCTCCTCGGCGACCCGGAGCCGCTCGGACTCACGCTCGACATCGGACACTGCCGGTGTCTGGAGGACCGGAGCCCGGCCGAGTGCGTAAGGGACGCGGGGCCATGGCTCCGCCACGTACAGATCGAGGACATGCGCCGGGGAGTGCACGAGCATCTGCCGTTCGGGGAGGGCGAGATCGACTTCCCGCCCGTGCTCGACGCCCTCGCCGCCACCGGTTACCCGGGCCTGACGGTCGTCGAGCTGCCCCGCCACTCGCACGCGGGCCCCGAGCAGGCCCGCAAGTCCCTGGAGTTCCTGCGCACCGCGATCCGGGAGGCGGCGGCATGCTGAATTCCCACCAGAACCAGGACCAGAACCAGGACCAGAACCAGGACCAGACCCAGGACCAGACTCAGGCCCAGAGCCAGAGGCAGCAGGAGGCCGCCCTCGGCGCCGCGCTCGACGCGACGGCACGCGCCTGGCTGAGGACGGCCCTCGCACACGCCAGGTCCGCTGCGGCCGCCGTACCGCCGCCCGCCCCCGCCACCCGGCCCGGTCTCGATCCCGCCCCGGGCCGCCGCCCCCGCCCCGTCGACCCCTGGGAACTCTCCTTCTCCGCCGCCGGACGGCACCTCGGCCCCGAACACGCCGACACCGGCCGCGTTCTGCTCCTCCTCGCCGCGGCCGCCGACCTCACCACCCTCACCCGGCTCTACCACCGCGGCACCGCCGACGAGCGGCGCGCCGTCCTCCTCGCCCTGCCCCGTCTCGGCACCCCGGAGCCCGCCGCCGCCCTGCCGCTGGTCGAGGACGCCTTGCGTACCAACGACACCCGGCTCGTCGCCGCCGCCCTCGGCCCGTACGCCGCAGCCCACCTCACCCCGCACGCCTGGCGGCACGCCGTACTGAAATGCCTGTTCACCGGGGTCCCGCTGGCCGCCGTCGACGGGCTGGCCCGCCGCGCCCGCGGCGATACCGAACTCGCCCGGATGCTCGACCACTACGCCGCCGAGCGGACCGCCGCGGGCCGCCCCGTACCCCCCGACCTGACGCACGCGCTCGCCCTGACCGGCGTCGCCGTGCCGTCGAAGGAGGTCTGACCCCATGCGCATCTTCGACCCCCACATCCATATGACCTCCCGCACCACCGACGACTACGAGGCGATGTACGAGGCCGGGGTCCGGGGCCTCGTCGAGCCCGCGTTCTGGCTGGGCCAGCCGCGCACCTCGCCCGACAGCTTCTACGACTACTTCGACGCGCTCCTCGGCTGGGAGCCGTATCGCGCCGCCCAGTACGGCATCGCCCACCACTGCACGATCGCCCTCAACCCCAAAGAGGCCAACGACCCGCGCTGCACCCCCGTCCTGGACGAACTGCCGCGCTATCTCGTCAAGGACGGCGTCGTCGCCGTCGGCGAGATCGGCTACGACGCGATGACCCCCGCCGAGGACACCGCGCTCGCCGCCCAGCTCCAGCTCGCCGCCGAACACGGACTGCCCGCGCTGGTCCACACCCCGCACCGGGACAAACTCACCGGACTGCGCCGCACGATCGACGTCGTCCGG
The DNA here is from genome assembly GCF_044763775.1 of Streptomyces sp. NPDC094448. Classification (NCBI taxonomy): domain Bacteria; kingdom Bacillati; phylum Actinomycetota; class Actinomycetes; order Kitasatosporales; family Streptomycetaceae; genus Streptomyces; species Streptomyces sp. NPDC094448. Next base: position 698,824 of record NZ_JBIWGU010000001.1, read on the forward strand.
GAGTCGCACCTGCCGCCCGGCCGGGTCCTGCTGGACCACCTCAACGAGAACACCGTCGAGGAGGCCCTGGACAGCGGCTGCTGGCTGGGCTTCTCCGTCTACCCCGACACCAAGATGGACGAGGACCGGATGGTCGCCGTCCTCACCACGTACGGAACCGACCGGATGCTGGTGAACTCCGCCGCCGACTGGGGAAGGAGCGACCCGCTGAAAACCCGCCGGGTGGGAGAGGCGATGCTCGCGGCCGGATTCTCCGCCGCCGACGTCGACCAAGTGCTGTGGCGCAACCCCGTCGCCTTCTACGGACTCAGCGGCCGGCTCCGGCTGGACGTCCCCGCGCCGGGCGCCCTCCACGAGGGAAACTCCGTCCTGCGCGGCGGGGAATAGGGAAGGGGGCCGACGTCACGTGCGCTTCCGCCATCCCGACGGCTCCACCGTCCACCTCGCCTACTGCACCAACGTCCACCCCGCCGAAACCCTCGACGGCGTCGTCGCCCAGCTCCGCGACCACTGCGAACCGGTCCGCCGGCGCCTCGGCCGGGACCGGCTCGGCATCGGCCTCTGGCTGGCCAGGGACGCCGCCCGCGCCCTGGTCACCGACCCCGCCGCGCTGCGCGGACTCCGCGCGGAACTGGACCGGCGCGGTCTGGAGGTCGTCACCCTCAACGGCTTCCCCTACGAGGGCTTCGGCGCCGAGGAGGTGAAGTACCGCGTCTACCGGCCCGACTGGACCGAGCCCGAACGCCTCGCCCACACCACCGACCTCGCCCGGCTGCTGGCCGCGCTGCTGCCGGACGACGTCACCGAGGGCACCATCTCCACCCTGCCGCTCGCCTGGCGCACCGGTTTCGACGCCGCCGCCGCCGACACCGCCCACCGGGCCCTCGGCACCCTCGCGGAGCGGCTCGACGCGCTGGAGGAGCTGACCGGAAAGGCGATCCGGATCGCCCTCGAACCCGAGCCCGGCTGCACCGTGGAGACCACCGCCGACGCGATAGCCCCGCTCGCCGCGATCGGCTCCCCCCGGATCGGCCTCTGCGTCGACACGTGTCATCTCGCCACGTCCTTCGAAGACCCGGCGGTCGCCTTCGCCGCCGTCGCCGCCGCCGGGATCACCGTCCCCAAGGCCCAGCTCTCCGCCGCCCTGCACGCCGAATCACCCCACCTCCCCGGCGTCCGGGAGGCCCTGGCCGCCTTCACCGAACCGCGCTTCCTCCACCAGACCCGCACCCGCACCCCGGACGGCCTGCTGCACGGCACCGACGACCTCGACGAGGCGGTACGGCCGGACGGCCCGCTGCCCGTGACCGGCCCCTGGCGCTCCCACTTCCACGTACCGCTGCACAGCCCGCCCGCGCCCCCGCTCGCCTCCACCCTCCCGGTCCTGCGCGAGGCACTCGCCCACCTCGTGGGCGCCGAACCCCTCACCCGCCATCTGGAGGTCGAGACGTACACCTGGCAGGCGCTCCCGCCCGAACTGCGCCCCCGCAGCCGTACCCAGCTCACCGAGGGCATCGCCGCCGAACTCGTCCTCGCCCGCGACCTCCTCACCGACCTCGGCCTGAAGGAGCTGCCGTGACCGGCCCGCAGCCCACCCCGCTCCTCGTCCTGGACGTCGTCGGCCTCACCCCGCGCCTCCTGGAGCACATGCCCCACCTGCGCCGACTCGGTGAGGAGGGCTCCCGGGCGCCCCTGTCGACGGTGCTGCCCGCGGTCACCTGCGCCGCCCAGTCCACCTTCCTCACCGGAGCGCTCCCCGCCGAACACGGCATCGTCGGCAACGGCTGGTACTTCCGCGAACTGGGCGACGTCCTGCTCTGGCGCCAGCACAACGGGCTGGTGGCCGGGGACAAGCTGTGGGATGCGGCCCGCCGCGCCCACCCCGGCTATACGGTCGCCAACATCTGCTGGTGGTACGCGATGGGCGCCGACACGGACTTCACGGTCACTCCGCGTCCGGTGTACTACGCGGACGGCCGCAAGGAACCCGACTGCTACACCCGCCCGCCCGGCCTCCACGACGAGCTGACCTCGAAGCTGGGCACCTTCCCCCTGTTCCGCTTCTGGGGCCCGGGCGCGGACCTGGTCTCCAGCCAGTGGATCATCGACGCCACCCGGCACATCATGGCCACCCGCCGGCCCGATCTGACCCTCTCCTACCTCCCGCATCTCGACTACGACCTCCAGCGGTACGGCCCCGACGACCCCCGCTCCCACCGGGCCGCCGCCGAACTCGACACGGCGCTGGCCCCGCTCCTCGACGACGCCCGCCGCGCGGGCCGGACCGTGGTCGCGCTCTCCGAGTACGGCATCACCCGGGTCTCCCGGCCCGTCGACATCAACCGCGCCCTGCGCCGCGCCGGGCTCCTGGAGGTCCACACCCAGGACGGTATGGAGTACCTCGACCCGATGGCCTCCCGCGCCTTCGCCGTCGCGGACCACCAGATCGCGCACGTCTATGTGAAGCGCCCCGAAGACCTTCCGGCGGTACGGGAGGCCCTCACCGGCCTCGCCGGGCTCGAACGCCTCCTCGACGACGAGGGCAAGAAGGAACACGGCCTCGACCATCCGCGCTCCGGCGAACTGGTCGCGATCGCCGAGCCGGACGCCTGGTTCACCTACTACTACTGGCTGGACGACGCCCGCGCCCCCGACTTCGCGCAGCTCGTCGAGATCCACCGCAAGCCCGGCTACGACCCGGTCGAACTCTTCATGGACCCGAACGATCCGTATGTACGCCTCCGGGCGGCGGGCGCGCTGGCCCGCAAGAAGCTCGGTATGCGCTACCGGATGGCGGTCGTCCCCCTCGACCCGTCCCCGGTCCGGGGCAGCCACGGCCGCCTCCCCGCGAGCGACGACGAAGGTCCGCTCCTCCTGTGCTCCACCCCCCGCGCCGTCGGTGACCGGATCGCGGCCACCGATGTGAAGTCCCTGCTGCTGCGGCTCGCCGGCCTGCCCGCCGACGACCGCACCCCGCCCGAAAGCGAGTAACCGTGTCCTTCTTCAGATCATCCGGATCCGACGACTCCCTGCGCCGCGCCCTGGGCGTCGAGCGCCGACGCTTCCTCTCGACGTGTACGGCGGTGGGCGCCGCGGCGATAGCCGCACCCGTCTTCGGCGCGTCCCCCGCCCTGGCCCACGGCCGCGGCCGGGACGACGACCACGGGCACGGGCACGGCCGCAAGGAACTGGTCCCGTCCCACAAGCGGGGCCTGATCCTCTACACCGTGCGCGACGCCATCGGCCGCGACCCCGGCGCGAGCGACCTGCCCTCCGGTTTCCGGGAGGTCTTCCGTACGCTCTCTCGCTACGGCTACCGCCAGGTCGAGTTCGCGGGCTACGGCCAGCACGCCAACGCCCCCGGCGGCGCCAATCTGGACACCGTGGCCGGCGCCCGTCTGCTCCGCTGCTGGCTGGACGACTACGGCCTGCGGGCCCAGGGCAGCCACGGCTTCATCCCCGCCTCCTGGCCGCTGAGCACCCCCGACCTCGACCGCTTCAAGCACGCCCTGGAGGTCGCGAACATCCTCGGCATGGACCATATGGGCACCGGCGGCGACCCGACCTGGGGCTCCACCAAGGCCGAGTGGGACGCGGCGGCCGACAAGTGGAACGCGATGGGCGCGATCGCCCGCCGCGCCGGCATCAAGCTCTACACCCACAACCACGACACGGCCTACGACTTCCTCCTGGACGGCGGCCCCGCGGACGCCCAGGGCCGCCCGACCCGCAGCTCCGGCATCCGCAAGCTGGAGTACTTCCTGAAGTGCACGGACCCGAAGAACGTCTGGCTGGAGATGGACATCTTCTGGGCGCATGTGGCCCGCTACAAGTTCCACACCTACACCGCCCACGACGGCACCCCGGTCCGCAGCGTCTTCGACCCGGCCCGTCTGGTCTCCCGCAACAGCAAGCGGTACCCGCTGTTCCACGCCAAGGACGGCGTGGTGAACACCAACAGCGGCAACGGCTACGACATGGTCCCCTTCGGCACGGGCGATATCGACTACCGCACCTTCTTCACCCGGGTCGGCAATATGAACCACCACAACCCGATGGTCGAACAGGACAACGCCCCGAGCGGTACGTCCCCCGGCCAGTCCCTGGACTACGCCCGCACCGGCTACGACAACCTCGCGGCCCTCCGCCGCCGCTGATGCCCGCGCGTTTACCCCCGCCCCACCGCGTGCGGGCGCCCGGCCCGGGACCGGCCGCCCGCACGCACCCGATCACCGACCGTGACGCCCTCTGGACACGGCGTCCCGCCCCCGCTTCCCGTCTCCGCACCGCACTGACCACGGAAAACGCGGTCGATGAGCACGTCAAACCCCTGGTATTGTTGTCTCTGTCGCCACGGGGAGAGACCCCCGGGGCGGTCACCTGAGTCCGGGTGGCGGAATGGCAGACGCGCTAGCTTGAGGTGCTAGTGCCCTTTATCGGGCGTGGGGGTTCAAGTCCCCCCTCGGACACCAGTAAAAACCCCAGTTGACCTGGGGTTTTTCGCGTTTTTCAGCCGAGGTGTGAGCAATGGCCGCCACGTGGGGAAGGCGGGCAGGGGGAGACGGCCGTCAGTTGCCGGCAGGCCGTTCCTTACGGGCAGCGGTGCACCCGGGCGCGGCCGTACCTTGCCCGAGCCCGCTCAGGAACGGTCGGGGCAGGTGTGGGGAGAGATCCGGACGGGAACGCCCTGCACCGGGTCGCGACCCGTCGTCGCCCGGCCGCCGATCCGCTATCGCGCGGGCCCCGACGTCTCCGCGATGGCCAGCCGGTAGTGGTCGATGAGCCGGTCGCCGATCGCCTCCCAGCTGCGTTCCACCACCGCGGCGCGGCCCGCCCGGCCCAGCTCCAGCCGTAGGTCCCGGTTCCGGGCGAGCCTTTCCACCGCGTCCCGGAATTCTCCGGCCGCACCGGGCGGGACCAGTAATCCGGTGTGTTCCGGACGGACGAGGTCCAGCGGGCCGCCGGCCGCCGGGGCGACGACGGGCAGGCCGCTCGCCATGGCCTCCTGGATGGTCTGGCCGAAGGTCTCGAACGGGCCCGCGTGGACGAATACGTCGAACGAGGCGTAGAGGCGGGCGAGTTGCTGCCCGGTCCTGATACCCAGGAAGACCGCCTCCGGGAGTGCGGCTTCCAGCCGGGACCGGCAGGGCCCCTCTCCGACGATCACCAGCCGTACGCCCGGGATCCGCGACACTTCCGCCAGCCGGTCGATCTGCTTCTCCGCGGCCAGCCGCCCGACGTACCCGACCAGCACCTCCCCGTGGGGGCCGAGGCGGCGGCGCAGGGGCTCGTCGCGGTGGCGGGGGTGGAACCGTACACAGTCCACGCCACGGGGCCAGAGGTGGACCCGGGGAACACCGTGTGCCTCCAGGGCGCGGAGCGACGCCCGGGAGGGCGCCAGCGTCCGGGTGGCCGCGTGGACGCGCCGGAGCTGCCACCAGGCCAGCCGTGCTCCGGCTTGGCGTGCCAGCGGCAGATAGGTCCGGGCGTAGGCGGCCAGATCCGTCTGGAACACCGCCACGACGGGGACTCCGGCCCGCCCGGCCGCGGCCCCGCCGGCCGCCCCGAGCACGAACGGGGCGGCCAGGTGGACCACATGAGGACGGTGCCGTGCGATGGCGCCGGCCACCTGCCGCCCGGGCAGTGCGATCCGTACCTCCGGATAACCGGGCAGTGGTACGGACGGAACACGGATCACCTCGTAGCCGGACACCTCCTCGGGGCGCGTACCCCCGCGGCGCCGGGCGGCCGGAGCGACCACGAGCGGGACATGGCCGCGGGCCACGAGATGTTCGGCCGCCCGGAGCACACTGTGGGCGACACCGTTGACCTGTGGCGCGAAGGACTCGGCGACGATCACGACACGAAGCCTGTTCCCGGATGCCGGGACCCCGGAGGCAGGCCCCGCGGCCCCGGGCAGCGCCTGGGTCACCCGGCGCTCCCGGCTTCGGAGGCCGCCGGGCGGGCCGGGCCCGGGTCGATCGACCGGCCGACGGCACGCAGATCCCGGAGGATCTCCCGGAACGAGTCGGCCGGGTCGGCTTCGCAGTACTCCACGCCGATCTCCGCGCAGTAGTCGCGCACGATGCGCGACGCGGGACGCAGGGCCACCACCGGCATGGACGGGAAGAGGTGGTGTTCGATCTGGTAGCCGAGGCCGCCGAACACGAAGTGCACGAAGCGTCCGGCCCGCAGATTCCGCGACGGCAGGACCTGCCGGCGCAGGAAGTCCGGGGGCACCGCGTCCGGGCCGGTCATCGGCATGCCCTTGTGGTTGGGCGCGAAGACGCACCCCAGGTAAACGCCGAGTACGGCTGCGCACACCGCGACGAAGGCCAGTGCCTGGAGCGGTGACAGGACGACGAGCAGCAGCACCGCTGCCAGGAGGTAGTGCAGTACGGCGAGAGTCCGCTCCAGGACGGGATATCGCACCGACCCCCGGGTCAGGGTCAGCCAGGTGGCGACGGCCAGCCCCAGCGCCTGCAAGGTCAGCAGCGGAAAGAACAACTCCGCCTGGTATCTGGCGACGAGACGCCTGACTCCCGTGGTCCGGTTCGCCTGCTCGGCGGTCCGGACGAAGAGGATGGAGTCGGCGGCCGGATCGTGCCCCTCGCGGTTGGGGTGAGCGTGGTGCCGGTTGTGGTCGTCCACCCACCACCCGTAGCTCATACCGACGATCAGGTTCCCGAGGAAGATGCCCGCCAGGTCTCCCCTGCGCCGGTCGGCGAACACCGCGCGATGGGCGACATCATGGCCGAGAAGCGCCCATTGGCCGAGCAGAAGGGCGAACAGGGGCGCCAGGCAGAGCTGCCACCAGCTCGCGCCCACCGCCACGAAAGCCGTCAGCAGCGCGACCAGGGCGACGAGCAGCCCGGCGGTCCGGCATGCGTAGTACAGCGGACGCTTCCGCAGCAGGCCGGCGTCGGCAATCCGCCGGTGCAGCTCGGTGAAATCGCTGTGCCGGGCAGTGCCCGCGCCGACGGTGTCCGGACCGGCCATGCCACCATCCCCCCTCTGGGCTCCGTGGACGCTTCGGCGGACGGCGATCGCGGTGATTGCCGTTACTGCTGTGACCGCCGTGACCGCGGAACCAAAACCTGGAATGACTAGCTCCACTTTTACGCATGAGCAGGTATCTGCCCTGGCGCCACTCGGAGCCCGTACGGGAAAGCGACTCAATACCGTATCGGGCGGCGTCGAGCCGGCGTCAAGTGCGCGGCGCCGGATTGGCGCTGTTTCGCCGCTCCGGCGAGCAGGGGTCCGTAGTTCCGAACTCTTCTCAACGCGGCCTGCGGATCCGGGTTTCCACCGTGTGGCCGAAAATCCGGGCACCAGGAGGCCGGAAGGTCATATAGTCCGCCCGGTCGGCGTATGAAGTGGGGGACTATGGGAGTTCGGGGTGCGAGACGGACGGGCGTCGCGGTTGTGACGGGGGCGCTGCTGCTCGTCGGCTGTGTCCGGGCGGACCGGGTCGAGCCCGTACGGGCCGAGGACTTGCCGCCTGCCTATGTCTTCGACGACGAGTTGCCGGAGAGTCTGGGTGCGGACGGTACGACCATCACCGTGGGCGATCCCGGTGCCGGGGTGGCCGTCCAGGTGTATGTGGATCCCCGGTGCCCGGTGGTCGAGAGGTTCGAGCTGAGTGACGGTGCGGAGGTGCTGCGGAGCCGGACCCGTGAGCGCCGGGTGAAGACGGAGTACACCCTGGCGTCGTTCCGCGACGACAGGCTGGGGGGCGACGGGTCGAAGCGGGCGGTCAACGCACTGCGGGCGGCGCTGGACGCGAAGCTGTTCACCGAGTACCACGAGGTGGTCTTCCGGCACCGGGCCCAGGCCGAGTCCTCGGGCGGGTACACCACGGAGTACCTGTTGGAACTGGCCGATCAGGTACCGGGTCTGCGCAGCGAGAAGTTCGATGCCGCCGTCACCGGCATGAGCCACCGGGACTTCGTCGTACGCTCCCAGGCGGCCTACGAGTCCGCCTACCGCGACGAACCCGGCGGACCCGGCACTCCCACGGTCGCCGTCAACGGAAAGCAGGTCTCCGGGGAGCGTTTCGACGCGATCTTCGACTGGGACCTGCTCGACCCCATCCTGACCCGGGGGTAGGCGATCTCGCCTCCCGGCGGCGGGTCCCGGGTGGCGTACCGCGGATCTCCCGGTCCGGACGGATCCGGGCCGGGAGTCCCCGTTCATGAGGTCCGGCTCCCCGCCGGGGGGTCCCACGGACCGGTCATCAGGTCCCCGCGTGCCGGGCGGCGGCCCGCAACCTCAGCCCCGACGGGCCCAGGATCGCGCCCGAGGCCGGGCGGACCGCCGAGGGGTCCACGGCCAGCAGGCGCCAGCGGGCCGCGATGTTCGCCAGGGCCATGGTGATCTCGTTGATCGCGAAGGTCTCGCCCATGCAGCCACGGGCGCCCCCGCCGAACGGGAGGATCGCGGGGAGGACGCCCCTGCGGACCGGCTCCAGGCCCTTGTTCTCCCAGCGCGACGGATCGAAACGCCCGGGATCGGGGTGGAGTTCACCGGAGCGGTGGACGAGGTAGGGGCTGATCACCACATTCGTGCCGGCCGGGACGAGGTGGCCGCCCAGCTCGGTATCCGTACTGACCTTGCGGGTGAACAGCCAGATCGGCGGGTACAGGCGCAGGGTCTCGGTGATGATCCGCCGGGTGAGCGCCAGCCGGTCCAGATCGCCGTACCCGACCGCGGTCCGGCCGCCCAGGACGCTGTCGACCTCCGCATGGAAGGCCCTTTCGATCCGCCGGTCCGTGGAAATGCGGTGCAGGGCCCAGGAGATGGTGATGGCGATGGTGTCCGTGGCCCCGAAGAAGAACGTGATCGCTGCGTCGTTGAGTTCCGTGTCGGTGAGACCCTCGCCGGTGGTGGCCAGCAGCATCGACAGCAGATCGCCGTGGTCCTCCCCGGTGCGCCGGTACTCGGTTATGACACCGTCGATGGTGCTGCGCAGCCGGGCCCTGCTGCGGTCGTAGCGTCGTTTGCCGGGGGTGGGGATCCGGTCGAGCGGTGCGGGGAGGAGCATCCGGCGGTAGACGCCGCGGCTGACGGTGGCCAGATCCCTCGGGGTTTTCACGAGCGAGGGCGACGACAGATGCCCGGCGAAGAAGGCGGCGACGCCGGTCCGGGCGGCGACGGTCGTCATATCGGCCAGGATGTCGATCTCCTGCCCGTCGGACCAGGCGTCGGTCACCCGGGCCGTCTGTTCGCACATGATCCGGGCGTAGGCCGTGTGACGGGCCGGGCTGAAGGCCGGCTGGGCGACTCTCCGCAGCCGGCGGTGTTCGCTGTACGGACAGGTCACCACCCCGTCGCCCAAGACCTCGCGGGTCCGCTCGTACACCGGGCCGCCCTTGTCGAAGGTCCTGTCGTCCATCAGCACCTGATGGATCAGTTCGGGTGTGGTGACCACGACGGCCCTGAACGGCCCCATCTTGATATCGACGAGGTCACCGTGGGCGGGCAGCGCGGCGAAGAATCCCAGCGGGTCCTTGAGCATGCTCGCTGCGTGCCCGAGGAGCGGGAGCGCGCCGGGAGCCGGATTCCTGCCGGGCGTACGGGGGATTGCCGTGGACATGGAGCCTCCTGGAGGGTCATCGGCCACGCCGCGCCCGGGGGTGCAACCGGCTGCCCCGAGGGGTCCGGAGGTCCTTGAGCGCGGCGGGCCGGAATGAGCCGGGACCGGTGGAGCAGAGCCGGGGGAGGGGGCGGGGCGGGGCCGCTGTGGCCGTGGGGCCGGGGGAGCAAAGGCTGTAGCCATGCCACCCCCAAGGGGTTTCCGGTTCAGCGGAATGGGGCGCACGTTCCTGGCGCGTCGCGCCCCGGACAGCTTTTTCCCGGGGCGCGGGGCATCACCTTAAGGACGCGCGGTTACCCGTCGGTATGGCGGGAACCTCACGTTTTTCCGTGCGTATTCGGTGCGAACCACCGAACCGGCCGAACGGCCGGTCATGCCGGACGGTTCTCCGCAATGGCGCCGGTGAGGCAACCGATGACGGTGCGTCACCCTCTCCCGTGACGGGGGGTGCCCCTGGGGACTCCGGGGTGCCGAAGTTTCACCGACGACGAGGAGACACGATCGTGAGACTGGTCTCACGTGCGCTGACGGCTGCCGCCGTGGCCGTGGCGCTGGCGGCGGGTGCGCCGGGGTCGGCGCATGCGCAGCCGACCGCCGCATCGATACCCGGGGCGCCTCCGGGCGCCGCAGCGGATCAACGGCTGCCGGACGGCTGGCGGATGGGGAGCGGGGAACTGGTCTGGAGTTCGCCCGTGCCCGTGGGCATGGGCGGCGCCCTGGTCGAGTTCCGGTCGGGGGAGCGGACCCTCGGTGTTCCGGCCGCCTCCCCCGACCACCGGACCTTCCGGCTCCGTATCGACACCTCGACGATCGGGCCGGTGGACGAGCTTCAGGTGAAGGCCGGTTCACGGCGGCTGGACGCCGCTGCGGAGAATCGTTCCGCCGACCGGCGGCGCGCACCGGACGCCGTCACCACCCCGGCCCCGCTGCCCGCCGGGGTCGACCCGGGTGTCGCGGGCAAGTACCGCACCACCAGCGGCGAGTATGCCCTGAAGCCGGTCGGGCTGCCCGGCTACCAGGAGCCTGTGGAGATGCGCGCCACGGTCGTCGGCCCGGTGGACGCTCCCGGCAAGCGCCCCTTGGCGCTCTTCCTCCACGGCCGCCACGCCACCTGCTACGAGCCCGGTTCGGAGATGCCGAACCTCATATGGCCGTGCCCGCCGGGGCAGAAGGAGATACCGAGCTACCGCGGCTATCTGCACGACCAGAGGCTTCTGGCCTCCCAGGGCTATGTGACGGTCTCCATCTCCGCGAACGGCGTCAACGCGCAGGACGGCTGGAAGCCCGACCACGGGGCGCAGGCCCGTTCGTCCCTGGTACGCCGGCATCTGGCCCGCTGGGCGGAGTGGGGTGCGAAGCCTGCGACGGCGCCCGCCGCGGTACGTGCGACGAAGGCGGCCGATCTCTCGAAGGTCCTGCTCGTCGGCCACTCCCGGGGTGGCGAGGGCGTCAACCGGGCGGCCTTCGACAGCGTCTCCCCGGCGCCCCCCGCCGAGGACGGCTACCGGGGCCCGGTGAGCTGGCGGATCCGCGGCACCGTGCTGATCGGCCCTACGATCTTCGGCCACAACCCGGCGCCCGATGTGCCCTCCATGACGATCCTGCCGGGCTGCGACGGCGATGTGTCCGATCTTCAGGGGCAGATGTACCTCGACGCCGCCCGGGGCATCGGCCGCGGCAAGGCGCTGCACAGCGCGGTGTACATGGTCGGGGCCAACCACAACTACTTCAACTCGGAGTGGACTCCGGGCCAGACCGAGGCACCGGCCCACGACGACGTCTGGGACGACCAGGACCCGCTCTGTTCGGCCCAGGCGAAGTCCCGGCTGACCGCCGGACAGCAGCAGACCGCCGGCAGCACCTATATCGCCGCCGCGGCGCGCCTGTTCCTCGCGGGCGACGACCGGGTCCGCCCGCTCCTCGACGGTTCGGACCGCCGTGCGCCCTCCGCCGACCCGGCACGGGTGCTGACCCACGCCGTCGGCGGAAACCGCACCGCGGCGATCCTGCCCGACGCCCCGCTGTCGGTGACCAACGGGCGGGTCTGCGACCAGATCACCTCGGACAGCGCCCGAGCCTGTCTGCGGCGGTCCGAGACCGGTGTGTCGCCGCACTTCGCCCAGTGGGGGTTCGCCGCCGACGAGCCGGGCCGCAAGGCGGTCCGGGCGGACTGGACCGGGCCGGGCACCCCGGTGAAGCTGGCGCCGGGGCGCGCCTTCTCCCTGGCGGGCTCCGAGGCACTCGCGCTCCGGGTGGCCGTACCGCCGAACAGCTCGGGCACCCGCCTGGACATCGCCGTCACCGACACCTCCGGCAAGCGCGTGCGCCTCGGCCGGGTCGCCGTCGACGGCGTCCCCGGTACCGGTGCCACGTCCTCGCACTGGGCGCGTGAACTCCGCGTCCCGCTGAAGGCGGCCACGGCGGCCGGTGTCGACGTGAAGCGGATCCGGTCGGTGGAACTCACTCCGCGCAGCACCACCGGCAGTCTGTGGCTGGTGGACGCCTGGGGCTGGCGTCCCGGCACTCCGGCAGTGAATCCGGTACCGCTCCCGCGGCTGGACGTCAGCATGCGGACGGTCAAGGAGGGGGACTCCGGCACCCGTACCCACCAGGTGTCCCTCCGGGCCGGCGGCAAGGGCAGCAGCGTGGTCAAGCTCGGCGTTCTCGACCTGAAGACGTACGAGACCGCGGTCCGCACCGTGAAGGTGAAGGCCGGTGCCCCGGTGACCGTGCCGGTCACGGTCAACGGCAACACCCGCTTCTCCGAGGACGTCCACTACGAAGTGACCGCCAAGGCCGTACGCGGCGGGGCGGTCGGCGGCGCCATCGGCGGCGTCCTGGTCGAGAACGACGACCCCGAGCCGGAGATCAGCGCGGCCCCGGTCGCGGACTCGGTCACCGAGGGCGCGCCGCTGAGGTGGAAGGTTCAGCTGTCCGCACCCGCCGACACCCGCTTCGAGACCCGGTTCCTCTTCCTGCCGACCGGCGGGGCACCGGAGCTGTCCACCAAGGACGTCGACCCGGAGTGGCTGGCCCTTCAGGGTGCACGCCCCGATCCGGAGCTGCCCCTGTCGGAGGCCGGTCCCTGGGTCTGGGTCTCCGTTCCCGCGGGTGAGACCAGCGTCGAGGTGCCCGTGCCCACGATCACCGACGCGCTGACCGAGCCGGCGGAGTCCGTCCGGATGCAGTTGGGTGTCTACCAGCCGCACGACGGTACGTGGACGGACGGCCAGATCGTCACCGGTCGGGTCACCGACCCGCAGCAGCGCTGACACCAGGGGTTCCGTGCAGTAACGCACCACTCCGCCCGATGGCACCGGCCCCCGCCCCGGGGGCCGGTGCCATCGGCACAAGGGCCCTGCGCACGGCGTACGGAGCCGACCGCGGCCGGAGCACGTCCAAGGACTGTCCCGGACTCCGTCAGGGCGTTTGTGGAGCAGTGCGTCACCGACGCCGACGAAGGGGAGTTCCGGAGGCCCGGGGCCGGTGCGATCCACCCATTGGCGTCGTCCATCCATGGGGTGGCCCGGCACAGCTCGAAGCCGAGCTGGAGCAGGGTTCGTCCGTGCTCAGGGGGGACCCGGACCCGGAGGGGACGCCGTTGTGACGAGAGCCCTCAGGTTGAACCCGTACCCGTACCCGTAGTACGACCACGACCGACGAACACCTGCGCAAGGTCGTCAACAGGGCCGACGTCGCCCGAGTCAGGCAACGGCCTGACGGTAGATCTGCCGTGAGCCGCCGTCCGGGCCTGGACCGGTGGCCTCGGCCGGGGTGAAACCGAGATGCTCGTAGAAGACGCGGGCACCACTGGCAACGGCGCCGGGGTGGTCGGCTCCGAAGGTGACCACCTCAATCCTGCCCGGACCCAGCACGAACCTGCGCCTTGCGTCCGCCATCAGTGCCTGACCGATACCCTTCCCGCGTTCCTGCCCGGAGACGACGAGCCAGTCGACGTGGTAGTCCGGGGGCTTGGCGCCGAAGAGCAGTCCGCCGAGGACATCAGATCCCGAGGAGACGGCGACGAGCGCAGTGGACCGGCGAAGGTGCTCTCTCACGGCGCTGTGGAAGCCGGGATCCTCAACCATGGGGCCGAACCAGTGCTCGACCTGGGACGCCAAGCCGAGAATCCCGGGAAAGTCCTGCTCTCGCGCGAGTCTGACAATCATCCCGGCAGTCTGTCAGACGAGTCGGACCCTGCCTGATGCGGCACCAGGAGGCCGTCGGCCGGACCACCGTGATCGCTGACGGCGGCTACCGCCGCACCGGCCCGGTCGTCCCGCACCGCCGCGAGCGCGGGCAGAGCGACCTGCCTGCCTGGAAGGAAGAACACAACGCTTCCCACCGCAGGGTCCGCGCTCGCGTCGGGAACGCCACCGCCCGCGTGAAGTCCAGGAAGACCCTCCACGACTGCCGCTTGAAGGGCGGCGGCGTCCATCACGCGATGAGGGGGATCGCCGGCCTGCGCAACCTCGCCCTCGTGGGGACGAGCAGGCACGCCGGACCCTGCCGGCCCGGCTCGCATCGACCAGGAGATCTCTACGGGACAAGCCGTAGGGTGGTGAATATCAGGATTTCATCGCACCCGTTGGTGAAGGGACCGATCACCCCATGGCGACCAAGCGCACCCCTCCCGTCGTGGTCCTCCACGATGTCGACGCCGTCCACGCGGATCTCCTCGCCGCGCTGGAAACGGACGACCCGTCGTTGCGGCCCGGCCTCCAGGAGGCATTGCGCAGGGTGGAACAGCACCGGCTGCCGACGGACCGGCAGCGGACGGCGGAATGGGTCCGGCGGACCCTGCGCGACGCGGACATCGACCCGGCCCGCGACCAGGTACGCGCCGTGAAAGCGTTGCGCGAGGCCGTCCCCGGACTCGGTCTCATCGCCGCAAACGACCTCGTCAGGACATCCGTACAGGGCTGAACTGCGCTGACGTCCCCTGGATGACATCCGGCGCCGGGGCCCGGTTCCCGCGGCACCCGACATCCGGTGGAACGGGGAAGCTCGTTTCGGCGGTCCGGCTGGGCGCCAAGCGCTCCGGGGACTTCACCTTCCTGCTCAAACGCTGAGCCCTGACCCGGGACTCCCGGGCCTGTCCGGCACGATCCGCCGAACAGGCCCGGCCGTTCAGTCGCCGCCGCACGAGGACGCACCGGCATCGTCGGCCCAGCCGCTCCCGCCGTCACCGGGAGCGCCGGGTTCCGCCGAGGGCGAGCCGCCCTGCCGGCGCGGGCTCGGGGGCGTCGGCCGGTATGCGCCCTTGTCCACCGCGGCGCGGACGGGGTACGGCGGGCCCTCGCCCAAAGCGTCCGCCACCCGCTGCTCGCAGTACCGGTTGAAGCTCCGCCAGCGCCGGGAGTATTCGCCCGGCCACGCCGCGGCAGAGAGCGACAGCACCGCCCAGAGGGGAAACCACAGGAGGATCCACCAGACGGGGTCGCTGCCCAGCGGCGGGAACGGCGTCTGCGAAGCCACCCCGTGCATGTTGATTCCCACGCTCACCACGAACGCGGCGGAGAGCGCGACGGCCCGGGTGCGCTCGGCGTAACGGCGTACATCGGGAACCCCTTGGCCGAGCCGGTTCCGGTACGGGGCGAAATCGTCGTCGTCCAGGATCTCGTAGAGCCGGGCGCCCTGAGCGCCCCGCCGCCGGATGCCCTGGAAGAGCGCGGACAGCACCGGATCGGCCGGTTCCGGAGCGTCCGGTACGGCGGTGAGCACGCCCTCCTCCGAAACCTCCACCGCCCCGCGCAGCTGCAGCAGGTACACGGCCGTCCGCGCGGTCTGCCGCTCGTCACCCACCTGCCGCGCCGCCTCCACCGGCCCGATGCCCTCCCGCCTGATCCGGCGGATGACGGCACGGTCGGCCCGCCCTCTGGCCCGGCTCCAGCAGCCCAGCGCGATGTTGACCGCGACAAAGCCCAGCAGCCACCAGACTGCGAAGAGCGTCTCGTCGATCACCCATCCCATCGGGGCGTCCCCCTTGCTCCCGACCGGCGACCGGGTGTCCGCGGCATCAGTCGCCGCCCCCGCAGCCGCCTCCGCAGGATTCCGCACCGATTTCTTCGGCCCAGCCGCCGTCACGGGATCTCCGGCCCCGCCGTTCCGGACGGACCGGCCTCGGCCCCTGCCGGGCCCGGGACGCCGTCCTGCCCAGCGCCTTGCGGGTCCGGTCCGGAAGCCCCTCCAGCGCGGCGTCCACCCGCTGCCCGCAGTACCGGTTGAAGCTCCGCCAGCGCCGGGTGTTCTCGTCCGGCCACGCCAGTGTGCAGAGCCAGAGCAGACCCGCGACCGGCCACCACACCAGAACCCACAGCGCGGGGTCCCCGCCCAGGAAGGGGAGGCGCACCTCGGCGGCCAGGCCGTGCGCGCTCATACCGAAACTGATACCGCAGGCGGCGAAGGCGGCGACGGTCCGACCGGGCTCCGCGTACCGCCGCACCGGGGGGACGCGCGGTTCGAGCCGGTTCCGGTACGGGGCGAAATCGTCGTCGTCCAGGATCTCGTAGAGCCGGGCGCCCTGAGCGCCCCGCCGCCGGATGCCCTGGAAGAGCGCGGACAGCACCGGGTCGGCCGGTTCGGGAGCGTCGGCCACGGCCGTGACCACGCCCGCGTCCGAAACCCTGACGGCCCCTTGCAGTACGAGGAGCCCGACCGCCGTCCGCGCGGCCTTCCGCTCCTCGCCCACCTGCCACGCCGCCTCGACCGGCCCGATCCCCTCCCGCTTGATCCGCCGGATGGTGACGCGGTCGCCCCACCCGCGGATCAGGCACCAGAGGCCCAGCCCCGCATTGACCGTCGCGAACCCGAGCAACCACCAGACCGCGAATCGCCCCTCGTCGGGCACCCACCCCATCACTGCGTCCCCTCGCTGTCGACCGGCGGCCCTGTACGCATTCGGCGCCCATCGTCATCATTCCAGGGCGATCGGAGCAACGACAGTCGGCTGAGCGGCAGTTGAGGTCGAAGGAGGTTCGCCAACGCGGTATGCGGCAGGCCGTGCAGGCCCCGGAGACCCGACGCCCCGGGGCGAGGTCACCGACGCGCAGGGGGAGCGGCTGCCGGAGGTGCCGCCCCAGGGTGTGGACGGTGACGGATAGAGCGGGCGCGGGCTGCTGCTGGTGGTCGCGCTCGCCGACCGCTGGGAGGGGGAGCCGTACGGGCCCAGCGGCAAGACCGTCTGGGCCGAGACCGGCCTGAGGGCCCGACCGGCCGGGTAGGAGGCCCTCAATGCCGCTCTGAACAGGCATTTTGTCGACCTCATAAAACTTCGGGACGGCCTCTTACGTTCATGCTCATGACAATCTACGGTGGGGCGAAGTCGGACATCACGCCGTTGCTGTCCGCATCTTTCGAAGGTGGAGGCGGCACGGACGCATCCGAAGCTCCGCGAGACTGCCCCACCCTTCACTTCCACCCCGAAGGAGTCGGCGATGGCCGGACTGCTCAATGTCCTGACGGCAACGCAGAAACCGCGAGTCCACCCGTATATCCGGCAGCTGCTCGCCAAGGCGGAGGCACTGCACGGTGCGGACTCGGGGGCGTACCGGGGAATCCACAACCAGTACTTCCGGATGCCCGCACAAGTGCCGGGTGCCGCGCTCAGCGAGCGGCACTACGACGCGCTGGGGGACTTACCGGCGGGGCTGGAGCGGTTGTACCGGCGGGTCGTGGTGGTCGACCTGCTCTCCGCCTGCTCCAGTGAATGCGTCTTCTGCATTCGCGGACTGTACGATCCGCACACCCGCAGCGGATCCGAACTCTCCGCCATCGTCGGTTATCTGGCCGGTGACCCGCATCTGCGCGAGGTGCTGATCACCGGCGGGGACCCGCTGATCTCGCCGAAGAAGCTCGGTGAACTGGTGGACGCGATCGCGGCCGAGGCGCCCGGTATCCAGGTGATCCGGATCGGCACCCGGCTGCCCGTCCAGCAGCCGGCCGCCTTCCGTGAGAACACCTATGACATCTTCCGCCGCCACGCGGACCGCTTCTCCTTCGATATCGCGGTCCAGATCAACCACCCCTTCGAGCTTCAGCCCGAGGCGGTCGACGTCCTGCGGAACCTGAGCCGCTGCGGGGTCCGGGTCTACAGTCAGAACGTCCTGCTGAAGGGGGTCAACGACGATCTGGAGACCCTCACGGAGCTGTACGACCAGCTCCGGACGCTCCGGGTGATACCCCACTACCTCTTCCACGCGGTGCCGATGGTCGGAACCGACGAGTTCCGGACCTCCGTCGCCCGGGGGCTGGACCTGGCCCGGCAGCTCACCGCCAACGGCCGGATCAGCGGGCTCGGAAAGCCGATGTACGCGCTGATGACGGCGGTCGGGAAGGTCGTCCTCTACGAGGACAGCATCCTCGACGACCGGGACGGCCTGCTGACCGTACGCACCGAGTACCGGCTCGACGAGCGGCAGTACTGGAATCCGGGCTACCGGCTGCCGGACGCGGCGACCGTCAGCGCCCGGGGGACGCTGGACGTGCGGTACGTCGACGGTGTCGGCTGAGTGCCCCCGTACCGACAGGTGACGGACTACCGGACCCTGCTGGTGAACAGCCGGGTGGGATGGTGGCTGGTCGCCACCGTCGGCACCCGGCTCGCCGTCTGCACGATTCCCCTCGGAGTCGTCTTCGCCGCCGAGGAGCACACCGGCTCCTACGCCTGGGGCGCCGTCATCGCCTGCGCCTTCGCGGGCGGTGAGGCGATCGGCGCGCCCCGGATGGGCGCCCGCTTCCAGCACCGGCCGCTCCGCCGGGAGCTGGCGGGCGTCTCGGTGGTCCATGCCGTCGCGCTGGTCGCCATGGTCGTCACGCTGTCCCGTGGAATCCCCCTCGCCGCCGCGGCTCTCGCGGCCGTCGGCGGCGCCGCGGCGAGCGGGACCTTCGGCGGACTGCGGACCCTGATCGTCCATCTTGCCCCCGGTTCACGGGAGAAGGCGCTGGCACTCGATGTGATCGTCAATCAGCTCTGCCAGATCGCCGGTCCCGCGCTGGCCGCCGCCTTGGCCGTGGCCTGGACCGCCGACGTACCCCTGCTGATCGTCTGCGGCGGTCTGCTGATCGCCGCCGCATCCGCCGTCAAACTCCCGGAGTCCCTCAGCGCCGGGGAGGGTGGCGGGGGACGGCCCGGGCGGGCCCGCCCGCCGACCTCGGCCGTCGTCCGGGCGATC
This sequence comes from Streptomyces sp. NPDC094448, assembly GCF_044763775.1. Classification (NCBI taxonomy): domain Bacteria; kingdom Bacillati; phylum Actinomycetota; class Actinomycetes; order Kitasatosporales; family Streptomycetaceae; genus Streptomyces; species Streptomyces sp. NPDC094448. The sequence goes on from NZ_JBIWGU010000001.1 coordinate 717,592, forward strand.
TGGCCGTCCCTGGTCGTCGCCACGCTGGTGCTGATGCTCCAAGCCGTGCTGGAGGTCGCCCTGCCCGGCATCATCGGCGACCGCGACGGGCCGCCCGCCTGGGCCGGACTGGCCCTCTCCGGGCTCGCGGTCACCAGCATCGTCGGCAGTTTCCTCTACGGCCTGCGGCGCTGGCGCGGCCGCCCGCACCACCACACCCTGGTGCTGTCCGTGGTGTTCGCCCTGATCGTCACCGCCACGGGCCTGATCTCCTCGCCGGTCGTCACCGTCGTCCTGGTCACCGCCTGCGGTTTCTTCCATGCTGCCGCGACCACGTCACGGAGCCTCACGGTCACCGAGGTACTTCCCGCCGAGGACTGGCCCGTGGGCTTCTCCCTGCTCTACTCGTGGGGGGCCGTCGGCTTCACGGTGGCCAGTGGCATCAGCGCCCTGTTCCTCGCGGCGGGCACCGCGGACGCCCTGCTGATCGCGTTCGGTGTCATCGGTCTGGTGGGCTCCGCCCTGACCTGGTGGTTCGAGCGCATCACCCTGGCGGCCGGACCCGGGCGGACGACTGCCACCCGGGTCAGAACCTGACCCCGGCCAGGACCGGCAGATGGTCGCTGCCGGTCCTGCCCAGGGCACGGATATGGACGATCTTCGCGTCCCTGGCCAGGACCTGGTCGATCCGGGCCAGCGGCAGCGACGCCGGCCAGCTGAACGCCAGGGCACCCGCCGGGGCGTGGAGCTGCGAGGTGACGGGCGACAGACCGCGGTCGGCGACGGTGGAGTTCAGATCGCCCATCAGGAGTACCCGGTCCGTCTCCTCGGCCTCGATGGCCCGGCCCAGATAGCGGGCGCTCTCGTCCCGGCGGGCCGTGCCGAAGCCCTCGGTCGGTGACATCCGGACGGACGGGAGGTGCGCCACGTACACCGCGATCGCGCCCTTCGGGGTGTGCGCGGTGGCACGCAGACCGCGCCGCCAGTCCCGGGGCACGTCCTGGGGGCGGATATCGACCGGGCTGACCTCGGTGAGGGGGTGGCGGGACCAGAGGGCGACCGTGCCTTCGACCGCGCTGTGCGGATGGGTGGCGGAGAGGATCTCCCGGTAGGCGGGCAGGGCGGCGGGAGTGACCTCCTCCAGGGCGATCAGATCGGGTTCCGCCTCGACGAGTTTCCGCGCGGTGCCCGCCGGGTCCGGGTTGACGTCGCTCACGTTGTGCTGGAGGGCGGTGAGGTCGTACGGGGTGTCCTCGTCCGCGAACAGGGCGCCGCCGTGGGCGATGAGCCAAGCCGCGCCCGGCAGGGCGCAGGCGGCCAGGGCCGGTACCGAACGGCGCCACAGGGCCACGGCGGCGAGCGGGAGGGCCGCGAGCGGCAGCCACGGCTGGAAGGTCTCCAGCAGACTGCCGAGGCGCGGCCCGGCGTTCGGGACCGGGTCGGGGTAGAGGGACACCAAGGCCAGCAGGGCGGCGAGGATCAGGACGGTCCGCGCCGGGCGCCGGCGGCCGGGGTCCGGCCGGCGGCGCCGGTGCTGCCGGGCGGCGGCTTCCGGGGCCGTACCGTCGGGTGTCATGCGCCGCTCCTTGTCGGGGGAGTGTGGAATCCCCGGGGACGACGTCATCGTACGAACGTGCGGTTCCCGGCGGTGCGGGCGGGGGTGGTCGCGGGCCGCGGGGTGCGGTGAGCGGCAGGCGGGGTGGGACGAGCGGCCCGCCTCGTATGCCGGGCGGCCTCGGAACCCTGACCCCGGGGCGCCGGAGGCGGGGTTCAGCTCATGTCGGATCCGGGGCCGGGGCGGAGTTCAGCCCACGTGCACCCTGGGGCGGCGGGCCGGGTCCGGTTCCGCGCGGCGGAGGACCTCGCGGACCACCGGGGCCGTCTCGCCCTCGCCGAAGACCAGGAATTTCAGCAGATGGCTCACCGGATGGCCCTCGGTCCAGGTGAAGTACGCGTGGGGGATCCCCCCGGTCTCGTCCCGCAGCCGCATCAGGACCGCCGCGATCGTGTTCGGTACGGTCGGGCCCGCGACCCGGAGCCGCCGGATCCCGAACCGCTCGGAGCCGTGGACCACCAGCTCCTCGGTGAAGTCCGACGAGTCCCTGATGACGACCTCCAGGAAGAGCAGCGGCCGTTTGCTGGGGATATGGGTCTCCTCGCGTTTGCGGTACTCCTTCGCCCGGTACTCCGCCTTGGTGTGCTCGGTCGGGTCGCTGGCCACGATCAGCAGCGGGCCCTTCGCCGCGGCCTCGTGGACCAGGCGCTCCGCCGTACTGTCGAAGACGACGTCCGCCGCCCGCAGCTCGAACGCCCGGTGCACCCGGGAGGCGAAGGACGTCACCAGGATGGCCAGGATGAACAGCCCGGCGATCTTGATGCCGTCGGGGCGTTCGATGACATTGGTGACCGTGGTGTAGAGGAAGACGGCGGTGATGGCGCCGAAGCCGATCCCCGCCCGCCGGTCCCCGGCCTGATGGGCGAAGACGGTGACCGCCAGGGCGGCCGACAGCATCAGCACCAGCACCCCGGTGGCGTACGCCCCGCTCTGCTTGTCGACGTTCGCGTCGAAGTAGAGCGTGATGCCGGTGGCGATGGCCATGAAGACCAGCACGAGCGGACGGACCGCCCTGGTCCATTCGGGTGCCATGCCGTAGCGGGGGAGGAAGCGGGGGACCAGGTTGAGCAGCCCGGCGAGCGCCGAGGCACCGGCGAACCACAGGATGCAGATCGTCGAGACGTCGTACACCGTCCCGAAGACCTCGCCCAGCTCCTGATGGGCGAGGTAGGCCAAGGCGCGGCCGTTCGCCGGGCCACCGGACTCGAAGGCCGGCTCGGGGATCAGCATCACCGTGCTCAGGCTGGACAGCAGCAGAAAGCTGCTCATGATCAGCGCGGCGGTGGTGAGCAGCTTGCGGGTGTCGCGGATCCGTCCGGCCGGATTCTCGTACGTATCGCCGGGAGCGCCTTTGATCTGCGGCATCACCGCGACGCCGGTTTCGAAACCGGACATCCCCAGCGCCAGCTTCGGGAAGACGATCAGCGCCACCCCGACCGCGGCCAGCGGCGACGAGTGCTCGGCGAGCATCGCGTGCCACCAGTCGCCGACGACGACGGGTTCGGTCAGGATCCGGGCCGCCGATGCGACGACCACCACCAGATTGAGCAGCAGATAGACGGCCACCAGGGGGACGGCGACCCCGATGGCCTCGCGGAAGCCCTTCAGGAAGACCACGCCGAGGAGACCGATGAGGCCCAGGGTGATCCAGAGGTTCTCGCCGTGCAGAAAGGACGGGGCGTACGGGTTCTCGACGATATGCGCCGAGGCGTCGGCGGCCGACAGGGTGATGGTGATGATGAAGTCGGTGGCCGCGAACCCCAGCAGGACGAGGACCAGCAGCTTCCCCGTCCACCAGGGCAGCAGCCGCTCCAGCATGGCAATGGAGCCCTCGCCGTGCGGTGACCGGCGGGCCACCCGGCGGTAGACGGGGAGGGCGCCGAAGAGGGTCAGGGCGATCAGCACCAGGGTCGCCAGCGGGGAGACCAGACCGGCGGCGAGGACCGCGATGCCGGGGGCGTAGCCGAGGCTGGAGAAGTAGTCGACACCGGTCAGGCACATCACCCGGTACCAGCGGTGGCCCCCGCCGTCGGCGGGCGGCGTGCCGTGCGGTCCCGGCAGGCGGGCGGTCTGCTCGCTGAGTCCGCTGAGCAGCCAGGCACGGCAGCGGGCGGCGGCCGTACCGCTGCCGCCCGGCGCACCGGCGGGGGCCTCCGGTCCGCTCGTACCCGCTCCGCTCATCCGTGCTCCAGGACTCTCCGGCCGGATTGTGACGTTCCGCGGCCCGCCGTGTGGTTCCTGTCATCCTCACCCGGCCCTCTGTTCCCGGCAGCGCGTACGGACTCCGTACAGGACGCGTCAAGAGCGGTCACCGCGCCGTAAGGGACGTGTCAACGAAGACCGCGAACCGTCCGAAACGGGGTTTCCTCGAACAGTCCGAAACCGAGCAGTTCGAGCAGAAAACAGGAGCTCACGATGGCCGATGTGGCCTTCGTCGTCACCACGATCGCGGTGTTCGCGCTGGTGGCCGTCATCGCCAAGGGGGTGGCGAAGCTGTGACCACCGAGAACATCGTCGGCCTGATCGTCGCCGTCGCCCTTCTGGGCTATCTCGTCCTCGCCCTCCTGTACCCGGAGAGGTTCTAGCCCCGACATGAGTTCCGTACTTGCCGGCGTACTCCAGCTGCTGGCGCTGATCGCCGCGCTCGCGCTGGTGCACCGTCCCCTCGGCGACTACATGGCCAGGGTCTACTCCTCCGACAAGCATCTGCGGGTCGAGAAGTGGATCTACAAGGGCATAGGCGCCGACCCGAACACGGAGATGCGCTGGACCGCCTACCTCCGCGGGATCCTGGCCTTCTCCGCCGTATCGGTCCTCTTCCTCTACCTGCTCCAGCGGGTGCAGGGTTCGCTGCCCGGATCCCTCGGCTTCCAGTCGATCGACCCGGACCAGGCGTTCAACACGGCCGCCTCCTTCGTCGCCAACACCAACTGGCAGTCCTACTACGGCGAGCAGGCCATGGGCCACGTCGTCCAGACGGGCGGCCTCGCGGTCCAGAACTTCGTCTCCGCAGCCGTCGGCATGGCGGTCGCGGTCGCCCTGGTCCGCGGCTTCGCCCGCAGCCGCACCGGTGAACTGGGCAACTTCTGGTCCGACCTGGTACGCGGCGTGGTCCGCATCCTGCTGCCGATCTCCGTGGTCGGCGCGATCGTCCTGGTGGCGCTGGGCGCCATCCAGAACTTCTCCGGAATCCACGGCGTCGGCCAGTTCATGGGCGGCAGCCAGCAGTGGAACGGCGGAGCGGTCGCCTCCCAGGAAGCCATCAAGGAGCTGGGCACCAACGGCGGCGGCTACTTCAACGCCAACTCCGCCCACCCCTTCGAGAACCCCAACCCGCTCTCCAACCTGCTGGAGATCTTCCTCATCCTGCTGATCCCGTTCTCCCTCACCCGGACGTTCGGCCGGATGACCGGCAGCGTCAAGCAGGGGTACGCGATCCTCGGCACGATGGCGCTCATCTGGGTCGGCTTCACCGCCCTGATGATGTGGACCGAGTTCGCCCACCAGGGCCCGGCCTTCCAGGAGGCGGGCGGCGCCTACGAGGGCAAGGAGGTCCGCTTCGGCATCGGCGGCTCGGCGATCTTCGCCGTGGCCACCACCCTCACCTCCACCGGAGCGGTCAACAGCTTCCACTCCTCCTACACCGGCTTCGGCGGCGGCATCACGATGCTGGGCATGCAGCTCGGCGAGATCGCCCCCGGCGGCGTCGGCTCGGGACTGTACGGAATGCTGATCATGGCGATCATCGCGGTCTTCATCGCCGGACTGATGGTCGGCCGGACCCCCGAGTACCTGGGCAAGAAGATCGGCACCCGCGAGATCAAATTCGCCGCCTGCTACATCCTCGTCACCCCGGTCCTGGTCCTCGGCTTCACCGCCCTCGCGATCGCCCTGCCGACCCCGCCGGACTCGATGACCAACACCGCGGCCAACGCGGTCGCGGGCTCGGGCGCGCACGGATTCTCCGAGATCCTGTACGCCTACACCTCGGGCGCCAACAACAACGGCTCGGCCTTCGCCGGACTCAACGCCGACACCGAATGGTTCAACACGACCATCGGCATCGCGATGCTGCTGGGCCGGTTCCTGCCGATGGTCCTCGTCCTCGCCCTGGCCGGCTCGCTGGCCGAGCAGCGGCCCGTACCCGCCACCGCGGGCACTCTCCGTACCGAGAAACCGCTCTTCACCGGGCTGCTGGTCGGCACGATCCTCATCCTCACCGGACTCACCTACTTCCCGGCCCTCGCGCTGGGCCCGCTCGCCGAAGGGCTTGCGTCATGAGCACGATAACTCCCTCCAGGGCGCCCCACGCGGACGTGCCCACCGGCCATCAGCCGCCCGGCGGCCGGGTCGGCGGCGGCCTCTTCGACCCCCGGCAGCTCCTCGTCTCCCTCCCCGTCGCGCTGCGCAAACTCGACCCGCGGACCATGGTCAAGGCCCCGGTCATGTTCGTGGTGCTGATCGGCTCCGTACTGACCACCGGGCTCTCCCTGGCGAACCCCGGCGACTGGTTCGGCTGGGCGATCACCGGCTGGCTCTGGCTTACGGTGATCTTCGCCAATCTCGCCGAGGCCGTTGCCGAAGGGCGCGGCAAGGCCCAGGCCGACACCCTGCGCAAGGCGAAGACCGACACCGTCGCACGCCGGATCACCGGTACGACGGAGGAACAGGTACCCGGCACCGACCTGCGCATCGGGGATCTGGTCGTCTGCGAGGCCGGGGACGTCATCCCCGGTGACGGCGATGTCGTCGAAGGCGTCGCCTCGGTCGACGAATCCGCCATCACCGGCGAGTCCGCGCCCGTCATCCGGGAGTCCGGCGGCGACCGCAGCGCGGTCACCGGCGGCACCAAGGTCCTCTCCGACCGGATCGTCGTCAGGATCACCACCAAGCCGGGCGAGACCTTCATCGACCGGATGATCGGCCTCGTCGAAGGCGCCTCCCGGCAGAAGACGCCCAACGAGATCGCCCTCAACATCCTGCTGGCCTCGCTGACCGTCGTCTTCCTGCTGGCCGTCGTCACCCTCAAACCGTTCGCGGTCCACGCGGGCGCCGACGAGCAGACGTCGATGATCGTGCTCAGCGCGCTGCTGGTCTGCCTCATCCCGACCACCATCGGCGCCCTGCTCTCCGCCATCGGCATCGCCGGCATGGACCGGCTCGTCCAGCGGAACGTCCTCGCCATGTCCGGACGGGCCGTCGAGGCCGCGGGCGATGTGTCGACCCTGCTCCTCGACAAGACCGGCACCATCACCCTCGGCAACCGGCAGGCCGCCGAGTTCGTCCCGGTCCGCGGCTGCACCGCCGCCGAACTCGCGGACGCCGCCCAGCTGTCGTCGCTGGCGGACGAAACCCCCGAAGGCCGCTCCGTCACCGTCCTCGCGAAGGAGAAGTACGGACTGCGCGAGCGCCACCGGGGCGAACTCGACCACGCCGAGTGGATCGCCTTCACCGCGCAGACCCGGATGTCCGGCGTCGACGTCGACGGCCGCAAGATCCGCAAGGGTGCCGCCGGATCGGTGGTGAAGTGGGTACAGGAACAGGGCGGCGAGGTCGCGGAGGACGCCGAACGGCTCACCGACGAGATCGCCGGCGCGGGCGGTACGCCGCTGCTGGTCGCCGTCGAGGACCGGGAGGGCGCCCGGATCCTGGGCGTCATCCACCTCAAGGACGTCGTCAAGGAAGGCATGCGCGACCGGTTCGAAGAACTGCGCCGCATGGGCATCAAAACCGTCATGATCACGGGCGACAACCCGCTGACGGCCAGGGCCATCGCCGAGGAGGCGGGCGTCGACGACTTCCTCGCCGAGGCCACCCCCGAGGACAAGATGGCCCTCATCAAACGGGAGCAGGCGGGCGGCAAGCTCGTCGCCATGACCGGCGACGGCACCAACGACGCCCCGGCACTCGCCCAGGCCGACGTCGGCGTCGCGATGAACACCGGAACCTCGGCCGCCAAGGAGGCCGGGAACATGGTGGACCTGGACTCCAACCCCACCAAACTCATCGAGATCGTCGAGATCGGCAAACAACTGCTGATCACCCGGGGCGCGCTGACCACCTTCTCCATCGCCAACGACGTCGCCAAGTACTTCGCGATCATCCCGGCCATCTTCACGGCCGCCTACCCCGGCCTCGACACCCTCAACATCATGCGGCTCGACTCGCCGGAGTCCGCGATCCTGTCGGCCGTCGTCTTCAACGCGCTGATCATCATCGCCCTGGTGCCCCTCGCCCTGCGCGGGGTGCGCTACCGGCCCACCAGCGCCGACAAGATGCTCCGCCGCAACCTCGGGATCTACGGGCTCGGCGGACTGATCGCCCCCTTCATCGGCATCAAACTCCTCGACCTCATCATCTCCGCTATCCCTGGCATCGGGTGACGACCATGAACACCTCCGTACGGAACACGGGACGGCTCCTCTCGGCCGGCCTGCGGGCCCTCCTCGTCCTGACCGTCGTCTGCGGCGTCCTCTACCCGCTCGCCGTCACCGGGGTCGCCCAGACTCTTTTCAAGGAACAGGCCAACGGCTCCGAGATAACGTCCGACGGCAAGGTCGTCGGCTCGTCCCTGATCGGCCAGCAGTACCACCTGCCGAAGCAGAACCCCGACGATCCCGACGAGGCACCCCGCCCCGACCTGCGCTGGTTCCAGCCCCGCCCGGCCAACGGCCTCGGCAGCAACAGCGTCAACACCCAGTACTCGCTGATCCTTTCGGGCGCCACCAACCGGGCCGGGAACAACACCGAGCTGCTCCAGTGGGTGAAGGACGCCAAGGCGGCGGTCATCGCGGACAACACCACCCCCGGCTACCGCCCGAAGCCCTCGGACATCCCGCCGGACGCCGTCACCTCCTCCGGTTCGGGTCTCGACCCGCATATCTCTCCCGAGTACGCGGACCTCCAGGTCCAGCGGGTCGCGGAACGCAACAAGCTCGACGCCGACCGGGTGGAGAAACTGGTGAAGGACCACACCAGCGGCCGGATCCTCGGGTTCGTCGGGGAGCCGAGGGTCAACGTCCTCGAACTCAACACGGCCCTGAAGAAGCTGGCCGGGCAGGGCTGACGGGCGCCCCCGGCACGGTTGCGGGTGCTGCCCGGCAGCACCCGCAACCTCCGGTGACGGGTTTCCGACGGCGGTGAAATCGACTCGTACCCCCATATCCCCGCCTTCTACTGTGTCCCCATGCGCATGCGCCGAAGCAGACGGTCCGGGGACGGAAAGCGGAAGGCCGCGGCGGGGCTCGGTACGGGCGGGAGTCCGGGCGCCCGCGACCGCGAAGGACCCGTACGCTATCTGCGCTGGACCGCGGCCCGGCAGCCCCGGCGGATCGCCTCCGGAGCCCTCTTCGCCACCCTCTGGCTCGGCGGACTGATCCTGATGCCGTATCTGATGTCCCGCGCCGTCGACGACGGACTGGAGGGCGGCGACCGCGGCACCACCGCGGCCTGGGTCGCCGCCCTCCTCGCCGCCGGCGCGCTCACCGCCCTCTTCGGCACCCTGCGCCACCGCACCATGGCCCGGGTCCGGATCGACGCCGCCTTCCGGACCGTACGCGTCGTCGTCCGCCACTCCACCGCACTCGGCGCGGCCCTGCAACGGCGCGTCGGCGCCGGGGAGATCGTCACCGTCGGCCTCGGGGACGCGGCCACCATCGGCAACACCCTCACCTTCCTCGGCCCCGGCATCGGCAGCCTGATTGCCCTGGGCCTCGTCGCCTTCCTGCTGTTCGCCGTCTCCCCGCCGCTCGCCGCCGTCGTCCTGCTCGGCGTTCCGGTCATAGCGCTCTGCGTCGGCCCCCTCCTCGGCCGCCTCCAGAGCACCGAAGCCGTCTACCGCACCCGGCAGGGCGAACTCGCCGCCCGCTTCGGCGATATCGCGGGCGGACTGCACGTCCTCAACGCCATCGGCGGCAAGGACGAGTACGCCGCCCGCTACCGGCACGGCTCCCGCGCCCTGCGCGACGAGGGCTACCGCGTCGGGGCCGTCACGAGCTGGATCGGCGCCCTCGCGGTCGGACTGCCCACCCTCTTCCTCGCCGTCATCACCTGGATCGCCGCCCGGATGACGGCCCAGGGCCGGCTGACCGTCGGTGAACTCGTCGCCGTCTACGGCTACACCGCGGTCCTCAACATCTCCGTCTCGTACCTCATCGAATGCGGTGACGACATCAGCCGGGGCCTTGTCGCGGCCCGCCGCGTACTCGGCTTCCTCGCCCTCGAACCCGACACCCGCCACGCCGAACCCGGTGCCGCGCTGCCGCCGCCCGACGGGCCCGCGGCCCTCCACGACCCGGACTCCGGGGCCACCGTCGCCCCCGGCACCTTCACCGCACTCGTCTCGGACCGGCCCGCCGAAACGGCCCTGGTCGCGGACCGTATCGCCGGGTTCACCGGCTCCGCCACCACCTGGGGCGGCGTCCGGCTCGACCGGATCGACCTCGCTGCCGTACGGGAGCGGATCCTCGTCGCCGACAACGACGCGGCACTCTTCGCCGGACCCCTGCGGAAGGTGCTCTCCGGCCGCCACGACCGCGCCGACGACCGGATCACCCAGGCGCTGGAGGCTGCCTTCGCCCATGACATCGTCCGCGGGCTGCCCGGCGGACTGGACGCCCCGGTCCGGTCCGGCGGCCGTAACCTCTCGGGCGGCCAGCGCCAGCGGATCCGCCTCGCCCGCGCCCTCCTCGCCGAACCCGAAGTCCTGATCGCCGTCGAACCCACCTCTGCGCTGGACGCCCACACCGAAGCCGCCGCGGCCACCGGCCTCGCCGCCGCCCGGCAGGGCCGCACCACCGTGGTCACCACCACCTCCCCGCTGCTGCTCGACCGGGCCGACACCGTGCACTATCTGGTCGACGGCACGGTCGCCGCCACCGGCAGCCACCGCGAACTCCTCGCCCGCCACGCCGGATACCGGGCGCTCGTGGCCCGGGGAGCGGAAGAACCCGACGGGACAGCAACGGAACCAGGGACAGGGACAGCAACCGGGACAGGGACAGGGACAGGGACAGGGACAGCACCGGAACCAGGGACAGCACCGGAACCAGGGACAGGAACGGGACCAGGGACAGGGACAGGAACCGGGCCCCGGCCCGGCGGACGCGGCGCCCCGGAGCGGACCGGGGCCGCCCGATGAGCGTCCCCCTCCGGATCGCCGCCCCCGAGGACACATCCGCACTGCCCGTCGCCACCGGCGCCCAAGTCCTCCGGGCGGGCCTGCGCCTGATCCATGCCGACCGGCGCGCCTTCGCCGTGGTGCTGCTCCTCAACTTCCTGGCCGCCGGGACCGGTCTCGCCGCCCCCTGGCTGGTCGGCCGGATCGTCGACGAGGTACGCGGCGGAGCCGGGGTCGCCACCGTCGACCGGCTGGCCCTCGCCATCGTCGGCTTCGCCGCCGTACAGCTCCTGCTGGTCCGCTGGGCCGGGCTGGCCGGCCACCGCTTCGGCGAACGGAGCCTCGCCCGGGTCCGGGAGGAGTACGCGGAACGCGCCATCGCCGCCCCCGCGTCCGTTGTCGAACGCGCCGGTACGGGCGATCTCACCAACCGTGGCACCACGGATATCGCGATCGTCGGCGTCACCCTGCGCGACGCCGTCCCCGACGCCCTCGTCAACGGCGTCCAGTCGCTGTTCGTCATCGGCGCCGTCTTCGCCCTCGACCCCCTGCTCGGCGCCGTCGGCCTGTTGAGCCTGATCGGGGTCTGGCTGGCCACCCGCTGGTATCTGCGCCGCGCCGGAACCGCCTATCACGAGGAGGGCACGGCGAACTCGGCACTCGCGGAGGAACTCGCCGTGACCGCGGCCGGATCCCGGACCGTCGAGGCCCTCGGGCTCCAGCGGGAGCGCACCGAAGCGGCCGAGGCCGCGGTCCGGGACTGTCTGCGCACCCGCTTCCGGACCCTCTACCTCCGGTGTGTCTTCTTCCCCGGTATCGATATCGCCTACCTCGTCCCGGTGGCGGTCGTCCTGCTGCTCGGCACCGTCCTCGTCGAAACGGGGACCGTCACCCTCGGTGCCGCCGTGGCCGCCACCCTCTATCTCCACCGGCTGGCCCAGCCGCTCGATGCCCTCCTCATGAGGGTCGAGCAGCTCCAGAGCGGCGGGGTGGCCTTCGCCCGGGTCGAGGGCCTCGGCCTGATCCCCCGTACCGACCGGGACGGCGAGGCGCCCGATCCCGACGGGCAGCGGATCGTGGTGGCGGGAGCCCACTTCGCGTACGACGGCGGGGGAGACGTCGTACAGGGCGTCGAACTGACCGTACGCCCCGGCGAACACCTGGCCGTCGTCGGCCCGTCCGGCGCGGGAAAGACCACCCTCGGACGGCTGCTCGCAGGTCTGGACGCGCCGCACCGCGGCTCGGTCACGGTCGGCGGGGTACCGGTCTCCGCACTCGGCCCCGCGCAGCTCCGCCGCCATATCGCGCTCGTCACCCAGGAACACCACATCTTCCTCGGCACCGTCCGCGACAATCTGCGGATCGCCGCCCCCGGCGCCGGGGACGACGAGCTGCGGGCCGCCCTCGCCGCCGTGGGCGCCGCGGGCTGGGCCGACGCCCTGCCCCACGGCCTCGGAACCGAACTCGGCCCCGGCGGGCACACCCTCGACGGCGCCCGGTCCCAGCAGCTCTCCCTGGCCCGGGTGGTGCTCGCCGACCCCCACACCCTGGTACTCGACGAGGCCACCGCCCTGCTCGACCCGCGCACCGCCCGCCACACCGAACGGGCGCTGGCCGCCGTCCTCGGCGGCCGTACCGTCATCGCCGTCGCCCACCGCCTTCAGACCGCCCACGACGCCGACCGGGTGGCGGTGATGGAGGACGGCCGGCTGACCGAACTCGGCACCCACGACGAACTCGTCGCGGCGGGCGGCGCCTACGCGGCCCTGTGGGAGACCTGGCACGGCGGGCCCGAGCGGTAGCCCCCGGTCGCGGGCGGGAGACCCGGCACGGCGGGCCCCGAACGGCAGCCCCCGGTCCCGGCAGGAGAGCGGCGGCCCCGAGCGGCAGCCCCCGGTCCCGACAGGAGGAGAGCGGCGGCCCCGCCGCCCCGGGCGTGCGAAGACCGCCGCCCCCGGCCGGAGACGGCGGTCTGCATCCGGGATGCCCCGCGGACTACGCCGGTTCGGTCGCGGACTTCGGGTCGGGATCCACCGCCGGGCCCGTCACCGGGTCCTCCACGGCGACCGGGTGCGCGTGCGGCTCCGCCGCCGCGACCGGGACCTCCTTCACCACGGACGCCTTACCGGACTCGGTGAACCGCAGCAGCAGCGGCTCGGTCCAGCGCGCGGCCAGCGGTCCCAGGATCACCAGGATCAGGACGTACGCCGTGGCGATCGGCCCGATCCTCGGCTCCGACGCCACCGCCAGTCCCGCGATCACGATGGAGAACTCCCCGCGCGCCACCAGCGCGCCGCCCGCCCGCAGCCGGCCCTTGGGGCCGATGCCCGCGCGGCGGGCCGCGTACCAGCCGGTCGCGATCTTCGTCGCCGCGGTGACGATCGCCAGCAGCAGGGCGGGCAGCAGCACCGGCGGGATCTCGGTCGGATCCGTCGACAGCCCGAAGAAGACGAAGAACACGGCCGCGAAGAGGTCCCGCAGCGGTGTCAGCAGCCTCCGGGCCCCCTCCGCGACCTCCCCGGAGAGCGCGATACCGACCAGGAACGCGCCGACGGCCGCCGACACCTTCAACTCCGCGGCGACACCCGCGACCAGCAGGGTCAGCCCGAGGACCACCAGCAGCAGCATCTCCGGATTGTCGGAGTTCACCGCCTTGCTGATGATCCGTCCGTGGCGCAGCGCCAGATAGAGGACGATGCCGACGGTGCCCAGTGCGATGAGGAGGGTGACGCTGCCGCCCGCGAGACCGACGCCCGCCAGCAGGGCCGTCAGCAGCGGCAGATACACCGCCATCGCGAGATCCTCCATCACCAGGATCCCGAGGACGACGGGGGTCTCGCGATTGCCGAGCCGCTCCAGATCCGTGAGGACCTTGGCGATCACACCGGACGACGAGATCCAGGTGACACCCGCCAGCGCGACCGCCGCGACCGGGCCCCAGCCCAGCAGCAGCGCGGCCGCGGCACCCGGCAGCGCGTTGAGGACGAAGTCCACCAGACCGGACGGATACTGCGTTTTGAGGCTGCCGACCAGCTCGGAGGCGCTGTACTCCAGGCCGAGCAGAAGCAGCAGCAGGATGACGCCGATCTCCGCGCCCACGGCGACGAAGTCCTCACTCGCGCTCATCGGCAGCAGTCCGCCGGTGCCGAAGGCGAGTCCGACCAGCAGATACAGCGGGATGGGGGAGAGGCCTATCCGGCCCGCGAAGCGGCCGATCAGCCCCAGCCCGAGGATGATCGCGCCGAGTTCTATCAGCAGGGTCGTGGTCTCGTGCACGAATCAGCCTTCCGCGATGAGCTGGGCGAGGGCGTCCACGCCTTCACGGGTGCCGACGGCGACGAGGGTGTCCCCGAGCGCGAGCCGGAAGTCCGGCGCGGGCGACGGGTGGGCACCGGTCCGCCGCAGTACGGCGACGACCGAGGCGCCCGTCCGCGAACGCGCCCTGGTCTCCCCGAGCAGACTCCCGATGTACGGGGAGCGGGTGCCGACCTGGATGTGCTCCGTCACCAGGTCGATGCCGTCGGTCCGGACGGCGTCGATCGGCTCGGGGTCGATGAGGTGCGCCAGCGCGGTGGCCTCCTCCGAGGAGAGGGGGACTTCCACCACACAGGCGTCGGGATCGTCCGATTTGTAGAAGCCCAGGAACCGGCGGCCGTCGTGGTGGACGACGACGGAGATGTGCCGACCCGCCTCGGTGGTGAAGTCGAATTGCGTACCGACTCCCGGCAATGGGGTCCGACGAGTGCCCATGGTCGCCTCCCGGGGCGTGACCGAGCCGCCCAACGGCCGGAGTGCCGATGAGCGGCGGAAAATGTGCTGTACACCGGCATTTTACGGTGTACGTGACAAGCCACCACGGGCGCGGTGCGGCAAGGGCCCCGCCCTGGCGGGATGCCGGGCGCGTGCTTTCCCCTGTTGCCCGGTTGGTCTATGGTGCCGGGTGCCGAGGGGAGGCCCGATGCCGGGTGCGGTCGAGCGGAAGTGCGCCGTCGAAGGGGCGTTACGGCGCCCGGCCCGGCGGTACCGGGGACGGACATCGTGACGGCGACCGGAGCGGACCGGGGGCTTCCAGGTCGCCGCGGTGTGCTGGGTGCCTCCGCCCTGACGGCAGCGGGCACGATCCTCCCGTCCGGTTCCGCGCGGGCGGCAGGCCCGCACCCGCCGACGGCCCCCGAGGCCCCCCGGGTCACCCCCGCCGATCCGCGGTACGGCCATCTCGTCAGCCGCGGCGCCAACCGTTTCCGCGGCACCCCCGGCGAAGTGCGCCCGGTGGAGTCCACGGCACAGGTGGTCCGCTGTGTCCGGCAGGCGGTCCGGGACGGGCTCCGGATCGCGGTCCGCAGCGGGGGCCACTGCTTCGAGGACTTCGCCGACCACCCGGGGGTGCGGGTCCTCGTCGACACCGCGCGGATGCGCTCGGTGTCGTACGACCCGGAGCTGCACGCCTTCGCGGTGGAGCCCGGGGCCACCCTGGAAGAGGTGCACCGCCTGCTGTATCTGGGCTGGGGTGTGACCGTGCCCGGCGGCTACTGCCCCGACGTGGGGATGGGCGGTCATGTGCCCGGCGGTGCGTACGGCCCGCTGTGCCGGCTGTACGGACTGCTGTCCGACCATCTGTACGCGGTGCAGACGGTCGTGGTCGACGGCGGCGGACGGACCCGTGCCGTGATCGCCCGCCGGGATCCCGGCGATCCGGCCCGCGATCTGTGGTGGGCGCACACCGGCGGGGGCGGCGGTACGTTCGGCATCGCCACCCGCTACTGGTTCCGCTCACCCGGTACCACCGCGGCCACCCCGCCGGAGCGCCTGCTGCCGGTTCCGCCCGCGACCGCGCTCACCTTCAGCGCGCAGTGGGACTGGGGCGCGCTCGACGAGACCGCCTTCGTCCGCCTCGCCGACAACTACGGCCGCTGGGCCGAGCGGAACGCGGCCCCCGGCTCGCCCGCCGCCGCGCTGTACGCCGAGTTCTCGCTGGGGCGCCGCAGCGCCGGTGGCGGCCCGTCACTGTTCGGTCAGGTCACCCTGGACGGCCCCGAGGCCGGCCGGCTGCTGGACGGCCTGGTGGCCGCGGTGTCGGAGGGCACGGTACGGCCGGTGTCCGTCACCTCCCGCCGGATGCCGTGGCTGACGGCCGCCCTGCGCGGCTCCGGCGAGAACGCGGTCGGCGATCTCCGGATCAAGGTCAAGTCCGGCTATCTGCGACGGCGCTTCACGGCCCGTCAGCTCGCTGCCGTTCACCACCATCTGAGCCGTACCGACACCGCGGTGTACGGCAGCGTCACCCTCAACACCTACGGCGGGCAGGTCAACGCGGTCCGCCCGGCCGCCACGGCCGCCGCGCAGCGGGACTCCGTCCTCAAGCTCCTCTACCTCACCGCCTGGAACGATCCGGCCGACGACGCGGCGCACCTCGACTGGATCCGGGCGCTGTACCGCGATGTGTACGCGGACACCGGCGGAGTCCCGGCGCCGGGCGGCGACAGCGACGGCGCGTTCATCAACTACGCGGACAGCGATCTCGCCGACCCCGGGCTCAACACCTCCGGCATCGACTGGCAGACCCTCTATTTCAAGGACAACGCCGCCGCGTTGCGGCGGGTCAAGGCCCGGTGGGATCCGCTCGGGGTATTCCGCCACACTCTCTCGGTTCCGGGCCGCCGGTCCCCGGGGCGCGGCGGCTTTGGCGGTCAACTCCCCGACGTCGTATGATGATCAATTCGGGTGTGCGCTGCACATTGTCGTAAGGTATGTCGCCGGTACGGCCGATGGCACGGGCCCGGGCGGCGAGCTCCGCCGTGCGCACCGGCCGTACGCAACCCTCCCTCACACACCAGGCGCCGGATCACGCGCGGGCGAGGGGGCATTCCATGGGGCGGCCGGTGACGGCCGGAGCTGAAGAAGGACTGGACACCGTGACCGCGTCGCCGCTCGTTCCCGTACCGATTCCCGACCGTGTCGCGGCACTGATCGGCTCCTGTATGCCCGAACGGGTGCTGATGGCCGAGATGGAGGCGGACAGCGCGGCCCGGGAGATGGGGACGCTCCTCAGTCCGCTCCACGGCGAACAGGCGGCGGACCGGGAGCGGCTGCTGTCGGAGGTGGCTCGGGCGAACAAGGTGCTCGCGGCGTACAACCCGCGGTTGATGGTCCTGCCGGGCAGCGGTTACTGACCCCGGGCCGTCCCGGCGCTACTCGATGAAGGTCCCGTCGATGTACACCCAGGCACCGTCCACCCGTCCGAAGGTGCTGCGCTCGTGCAGTTCACCGCGCTGGCCCCGGTGGCGGTAGCGGGCCCGGAAGGTGACCGTGCCGTCGGTGTGGAAGGGGCTGCCGTCGGTGGTCGCGGTGATCTCCAGGCCCTCCCAGACCATCAGGGGGTCGAGTTCCAGCTCCGGCGGCCGGGTGGCCGGATGCCAGGTCCGCAGCAGATACCCGGTGTCCCCGGCGACGAACGCGCTGTAGCGGGAGCGCATCAGCAGCTCGGCGGTGGGCGCCTGGGCCTTCCCGGCGTGGAACCGTCCGCAGCACTCGCCGTAGGCGGCGGGCAGCCCGCAGGGACAGGGCGTGGCGGCGGTGAGCGCGCCGGGGGCGGGGGCGCGCCGGGGGCGCGCAGGTCGTGGGGCCATGGGTCCATTGTCGGGCGGGGGCGGGCGGGGGACTAATCGGCGGGGGTGCGGGGCGGGGCCTGGTCGGCGGGGGTGGTCAGCAGGCGGTTCTCTTCGATGAAGCGTTCCGCGCGGGCCGTGAAGGGATGCGCCGTGCCGTCCTGTGCCGGGGGCGGACGGTACAGGTCGAGCTTGCGGATCAGCAGGTCGCGGAGGAGGGCACGGGCCTGCGGCGCATGGGGCTCCTCGCAGAAGTCCATCACCTCTGCCCAGTCCCTGTGCTTCAGGTCCAGGAGCGCCTCGGCCACTGCCGCCCGGTAGCGGCGGAGGCGCTGGTGGGTCTCCAACCCGCGCAGGAGCACCCGGGCCCCGTGGATGTCGTCGATGTTCGCGCCGATGCTGTGGAGGTCGGTGAGCCGGAGCACCGTCGACGCCGGTATCCGGGCCACATCCCGCTCCAACTGGCGCAGGACGAGGACGCGGGCTGCTGCCCGGCCCGTGCTGTCGACGGAGATTCCGGCGCCGGGGTCCAGATATCCGGCGATCCGCCGGTACTCCTCCGCCAGCTCCTCGTCGTGTCCCTCCAGGCCGCCGAGCAGCACCAGCCTGGTCAGCCGGTGGGCCAGTGAGGTCGCGGGTCCGCCGCCGGAGCCGATGAACGTGGTCACCGCCTCCGGGAGGATCTCGAAGTACGGATCGGCGGCATGGAGCACGATGGCGTCCCCGGCGCCGCCCGAAACCACCATCTTGTGCCGTATCTGCCCGGGGCGGGAGCGGATGAACCCGAGGGCTTCCCCTTCCGCTTCACGGGCGTTCCGGTTGAACAGCCAGTTCACGTCCACCGCCGACGGCTCCGGGCCGTCTCCGTACGCCGGTTCGATCTCCAGGTCCTGCCGGTCGCCGTGCCAGGACTGCCGCAGCCGGAGCGCCATCGCGAAGTCCGTCCACTCGCCCTCCCGGAACGCGGCCCGCCAGAGCAGGGCCCTGCGGTGCCAGAGCGCCTCGGGCTTGTCGGCGCCGGGGAACAGTTCGTGGCCCTTGAGCCGGCCGGTGACATGGACCGTCAGCAGGACGATGTTCGCGGAGTAGAGGCCGTGCCGGGAGGAGGTGGCCCGGACCTCGGGGCGGTAGTCGGCGTAGCGGTGCTCGGTGCGGGTGCGGTGGTCGGTGAGGACGGTCAGCAGCAGTTCACCGAGCCGTTCCCGGTCCGGCCCGGGGATCAGGGCGATCCGGGATGCGGCGAAGCGGACGACCTGCCGGGAGGCGAGGGTGGCGTACGAGAGGAGGACGTACACCAGGTCGTCGTCGACTCGGGTACGGCCGACGGCGAGCGCCGGGCGGTGGCCGAGGAGCCCCTCCAGGAGCTGCACGGCGAGCCGGGCGACGAGGTACTCGCCGAAGGTGGCATGGAGGAACTCGTACGTCGCGAGCCGTTCCGCGTCGCGGTATGCCTGGGCGCGCTGGACGAAGAAGAACCGGCCGAGGGCGATCTCGCCCTGGTTCAGCGGTGCCTGGAAGTCGTCGCCCGCGGGCGCGACCCGGCCGAGGAGGGCGGCGAGATCGGCCTCCGCCTCCTGGGCGGTGAGCCACTGGCGGCGGCGGTTGAGCATACCGAAGGAGATCAGGGAGAGCCGTTGCAGCTCCTGTTCGACCCGGTCCGCCAGGGCGCGCCCGCCGATGCCGGGAGCGGACTTGAGGACCTCGCGGGTGGCGAAGGAGGTCAGCAGCTCCTCGTAGAGCGCGGCTTCGTCGAAGGGGGCCGTGCCGTCGGTCGCCCGCTGGAGGGCGTTTTCGGCGCCGTCGTACAGGGCGAGCATCAGCAGGAGCAGCGGCTGGGAAGCCAGCTCCCCGTGCCGGACGGCGACCTCCGCGGGCAGCGGGCTCAGACCTCGGGCCGCGAGGTAGTCGGCGTTGATCCGGTTCCACCAGCCGAGCCACAGCTCGACCTGTCCGGCGCTGAAGGGTTCGAGGCGGAGCGCGAGCGTGCCCTCCGGATAGCGGGGGCGGTCCGCGACGGCGGTACGGCTGGTGACCACCGCGTAGACCGGGCGGCCCTGATCGGCCTCGCGCTGCTGGAAGCGGGTGACGCGGGTGAGGAAGTCGGACTGGCTGACGCCGGTGGCCTGGAGGAGTTCGTCGTAGCCGTCGAAGAGGAGGACGGGTACGGCGTCACCGGCGGCGCGTACCAGCTCCGGCCAGGTGACGCGTTCACCGGTGGCGGCGCGGATCGCGTACTCGATCTGGTCCTGGACGTCGACATCGGTGGGCACCTCGCGCAGCAGGATCCTGACCGGCAGGTATCCGGCGGACGGCAGCCGGGCCGCGAGTATCTTGACCAGCACGGATTTGCCCGCGCCGGGCTGTCCGAGGACCACCAGCGGGGTCCGCGTGCAGGAGGGCTGGGTGAGCAGCGCGGCCAGGCATTCGGTGAGATCGGAACGGACCGGGATCCCCGACCACCAGTCCTCGTCCGCGGGTCCGGAGGGGCCGGGGACGACCTCGCGGAGCCGGAACAGGGGGTCGATATAGCCCTCGGCCAGGCTGGGCAGGGTCACCCCGGCGGGGGCGTTCCCCTCGGAGAGGATGGGCCGGTCGAGGGCGGCCCGGTAGCCCGTGATGAGGGCGGCGGCGGCATGGCGGGGGGCCGCGGCGGCACTCAGCCCGGTGAGCGCGGACTCGATACCGCTCAGGGACCGGCGGATGCTGCTGCGGGTGGCCTGGTGGTCGATCTGGCCGGACCAGAAGCCGAATTCGGGTACGTCCTGGGCCAGCCGGGCGTACAACTCCTCATAGCGGTCGGTGGCGCGCGCGACCAGCGTTGCGTCGGCCCCGCCCACCCGGCTTCTGGCGTCTTCGTCGAGGGCCTCGTAGAGCGCGAGACCGCGGACGAAGTCACCGAGGGCGTTCGAGAAGTCCGTGTAGCGGGCGCGGACCCGGACGAGGTTCTCCTCGTACGGCAGATGGGGCGCGGGCGGCCGGACCGGGTAGTCCACCAGGGCGCCGAAGAAGCCGGTGCCGGGCGGTGCGCCGTCGCCGGTGATCGCCACCTGCTCCCGGCCCGTCAGCTCCAGATCCTGGAGCCGGTACGGCAGTTCGGTCTCGCCCAGCGCCTCGAACCAGGCGGTGATGGTGATCACGGTGTGTGCGGCGACGATCCGGTCCGACCGGCCGGCCCGGTCGGCTTCGGTGAGTCCGCCGCGCAGCCCGGCCGTCAGATCGCGGCCGAGCCGCAGCACGCGCCCCTGGGCGTCGAGGAGATTGAGCACGGCGTCGCTGACGCCGCCCGTGGCGACCGAGAGCACGCCCCCGAGCGCCCGGTCCGCGGCGGCGAGACCGGCGCCGTCCCCGGTCAGAATCGCCACCGCGTCCCGGTAGTTGAGCTGCCGTCGTCCCCGCACGGATCCCCCGTCGATCTACCCGCCCCGTTGTCCGGGTCCGGTCTACCACGAGGCCGTGCGCTCCGCCGAACGTCTGCCCGGATCCGCCGCGTTGCCGGTGCCGACGACGCGGACCCGGGCGGGGCGGCGAGTGGCCGCGGGTTCTCGGCGAGCAGGCCGTCGGACGTCCTCGGTCGCCCGGTCAGCCGGTCGCCCAGGTCCTCAGGGCGGCGGTGGTAGCGAAGTTCGCCACATCGCGGTCGAGGCCGCCGGAGATCGCGTACTGGTGGAACACCCAGGCGTGTTGGATACGCGGCTGTCCCGCCGTGGTGACGTCCGCGATCCACAGCCCGTCGCCGCACCGGGAGGTGGTGTCGCGGTGCAGCCAGAAGTCGGTGTTGCAGTACAGCACCGTGCGGTGTCCGGGCCGCAGCCGCTGCACCTCGGCGAGGAAGGCGTCCTTCTCCGCGCAGCTCGCCGCGGTGCCGTCCGCGGTCGTCTCCCAGTCGCAGGCGAGGACGTCGCCGGGACGGCTGTCGGCCTGTGCGACGAAGTACGCCGCCTGGGCCGGGATCTGCCCCGGCCACAGGAAGTGGTAGAAGCCGACGACGGCACCCGCGTCGCGGGCCGTGGTGGCCTGCTTGGCCTGCACCGGACTGGTCCAGGTGTGTCCCTCGGTGGCCTTGACGAACACAAAGCCCAGCCCGCTCGCGTCGTAGGTCGGCTGAAACGCCGACACATCCACGCCCCTGACGGTCATGACCGCTCCTCTGCCCTTGGTCCGCTGCCCTGATCCGCGGTTCCTGTTCCGTTGGGGAATTCGGGAACCCCGTACAGGGAAACGAGGGGACGGCGCGGCTGGTTCGGTCGTCCGCCCGGCGCACGGAGACGAGCGGGATCGTACGGGCCGGTCCGCTCGGCACTCAGTGCCACCGGCGTACGCCATCGGGGGCACCGGGACACGGGTCCGGTGGCACCGCCGGCTACCGGCCGCCTCCGGGAGCGGTGAAGGCCACCGCGGCGGCCGAGGCCACGAACTCGGGGTCCGGGCCCAGGGTGTGTTCCGCGACCTTCGACACAACGGCCGGGGGCAGCTCGTCGAGGCCGTAGGTCGTATGGGTGTCGTGAGGCAGCACGACGCGCAGGCCGTGGTCCAGTGCGCCGCGGGTCGTCGCGGCGACGCACATCTCCGACAGCACCCCGGCGATCACCACACTGCGCACCCCGTGCCCGTCCAGCAGCGCGCCGAGGGCGGTGCCGTCGAAGCCGTCGTCGCTCTCCTTCGACACCACCGTCTCCCGGGCGGATTCGCGCACCGGGAGACGGAGCTGCCAGCCGGGCTTGCCCGGCTCGTCGGGTGCGCCCGTCTCACCGTCGTTCCGCAGATGGACCACGACGGCGCCCGCCGCTCGCGCCCGCTCCAGCAGCGCGCCCAGTCTCGCGGTCAGCCCCGGGGCGTCCGGCACGGCGTCCGGGCCGGTGAGGAAAGCGGTCTGGACGTCGACGAGGAGCAGGGCCTCGGCCGGGGCGGTCGGTACGTCCCGGCGCGGAACGGAATGCCACACCCCCGCCTGGACGAAGCCGCTCCCGGACGGCCCGGGTTGTGAGGGTTCCACCATGTCCGACACCACCTCGTGTTCGACGATCACCCCACCGTACGGGAACCCCGGCGGGCGGTGCGGGCCTGTGGACAACTCCGGATCCGCCGCTCAGGCCCACTGGTCGAACGCCATCCTCGCGACGAGCAGCAGCACCACCGTCAGCAGCACCCCGCGGACGAAGCCGTTGCCTTTGCTGAGGGCCATCCGGGCACCGACGGTGGCGCCGAGGAGGTTGAACACCGCCAGGACCGCCGCGAGCTGCCAGATCACCGCGCCTTGGTAGGCGAACATCGCCAGCGCGCCCGCATTCGTGCAGACGTTGACCACCTTGGCCGTCGCCGAGGCCCCCACCAGATCGAGATGGAGTACGGCGGTCAGCGCCAGCACCAGGAAGGTCCCGGTGCCGGGCCCGATCAGCCCGTCGTAGAACCCGATTCCGCCGCCGACCAGGACGATCGCGGCCACTGTCCGGGCCCGGGTCACCTCGGGCCGAGGCTCGTCGGGCGCACTGCCGAAGCGGGGCCGCAGCAGGACGAACGCGGCGACACCGAGCAGGACCACCATGATGACCGGGCGCAGCACCTCACTGCTGATCCCGGCGGCGAAGAAGGCCCCGGCCATCGACCCGGCGAGGGCGGCGAGACCGATCCGTACCGCCGTCCGCACGTCGATCGTGGCACGGCGCAGATAGGTCACCGCTGCGCCGGTCGTCCCGACGATGGCCACGGCCTTGTTGGTTCCGAGGACATGGGCGGCCGGGGTCTGCGGCAGCCCGAGGAGCAGCGCGGGCAGCAGCAGGAGTCCGCCGCCGCCCACCACCGCGTCGATCCAGCCGGCCGCGGCGGCGGCGAGAGCGAGCAGCACCAGTGTGGTCAGTGATATGTCGGGCACGGAGTGACCCTAAGAGATGGCTGCACCGGCCATCCGCCCCGCCCGGGGAGTGGACGCGCGCCGGGGGGTGTCCCCGCCCTGGAACGACGCACGACGCACGACGCACGACGCACGACGAACGGCGTGCGGGGCTGTCGCCCGCACGCCGTTGATCCGCCCGTTCCGCACGGGACGGTCCGCACTGTTCCCCTGCCCTCGCCGAGGGCCGCTGCCGCCGTCGACGGGCCGCGTACACCGTCGACGGGCGCGTCCGCTCAGGTCAGCAGGAAGTCCGCTTTCCCGGACTTGGCGCCCTGGATGAACGCGGCGATCTCCCCGGGTGTGTAGATCAACGCCGGACCGTCGGGATCCGCGGACTGCCGTACGGCCACCCGGCCGTCGGCCAGCTTCATCGTCTCGAAGCAGTTTCCGCCGTTCCCGCCGCTCCACGGCTTGTGCCAGCCCGCTTCGCCCAGCTCGGTGGCCGGCATGCCGTTGTATATGTGATCCATTCACAGCTCCTTGCGGAGATCGTTGAGGATCTCCTTCGTGCGTTGTGCAGTCGCGGCCTGGGCCGCCATGCGGTCCAGGACCTCAAGGTGCGAGGCGACCTCGGGGCGGGCGTCGAGATAGACGGCGCCGCTGAGGTACTCGCTGTACACCATGTCCGGGAGCTCGGGGACCGCGAACCGGAACAGCACGAACGGCCCGTAGGTGCCGGGGTGGTGTCCGGACGCGAACTCCGCGATCTGGAGGGTCACATGGGGCAGCTCGGCGCCTTCGAGTACTTTGTCGATCTGCTCGCGCATGACGCCGGGGTCGCCGACGGGCCTGCGGAACACGGTCTCGTCCATGATCACCCACAGCCGGGGAGCATCGGGCTGGAGCAGCAGGGACTGCCGCTCCATCCGCAGCGCCACATGGCGCTCGATGTCCTCGGGGTCGGTCTGCCCGATGGCGCCGCTGAGCATGATGGCGCGGGCGTAGTCCTCGGTCTGGAGCAGACCGGGGACGAAGTGCGGCTCGTAGGCCCGGATGAGGCTGGCTGCCCCCTCCAGGCTCACGTACATGCTGAACCAGCCGGGCAGGACGTCGTGGAAGCGCTGCCACCAGCCGGGCTTGTTCGCCTCCTCGGCCAGTTCGATGAACCCGCGCGCCTCCTCCTCGCTGATGCCGTAGGCGTCCAGGAGCAGCTGGACGTACGGGATCTTCAGCGCGACCTCGGCGGTCTCCATGCGGCGAATGGTGCCCGCGGCGACGCGAAGGACCTTGGCGGCCTCCTCGCGCTTGAGACCGGCGCGCTCGCGCAGATCCTGCAGGCGCTTGCCGAGAACGACCTGCCCCACCGTGGGGGCGGACCGCGGTTCACTCACTTCGAAGACCTCCCCACGTGCTGGTGCGAGCAGTGTGCCACGCACTCAGTGTCGCTGAATATGCCCACTCTGAAAAGTTCACAGTGACCCTTGCCAAAATGTCGATTGCAGCGCGACAGTGTTGGTGTGAACCACGACACGCGCCATGTCCCCCTCCTGGATCCGTGCTCGGAGGCCGACCACCATCGGTACGGCTTCGAGGTGCCGGCGCGCGTCGAGTACGTCTCCAGAGCCCGCAGGCTCACCCGTGACCGGCTCCGCTGCTGGGGTATCGGCGGCGATACGCACGACACCGCGATGCTGGTGATATCCGAGCTGGTGACCAATGCGGTGGTGCACAGTGGCAGCCATCTCGTTGCCTGCGAGCTGCTCAACGACGTCGAACATCTGCGGATCAGCGTGCGGGACCAGGGCTGCGCGCCCTCGGGGCCGCACGTCTGCCATGCCCGGGACGCGGAGGAGCGGGGGCGGGGCCTGCTGCTCGTGGAGGCGGTCTCCCGCGCCTGGGGCGCGCACTCGGCCCTGTACGGCTCGGGCCGGACCGTCTGGGCCGAGCTGGCCCATGCGAGCATCCCGTACGGAGTCTCCTTCCCGCGGGGTTCGGAGGCGCAGTGCTGAGGCATTCCACGGCCCTCCGTGCGGACGGCCACGGGAGCCTGCGCAGCAGGATCGTCACTCATGGCCACCATGATCCCCACGGCCCCGGGCCGGACCGGAACCGGGGCGCCGGTCCGCTGCGGACGCCCCGCCGGATCGGCCCGGTCGCTCCGGCCGGCGGGATGCGGGCCCGGTCCGTGGCCGCCCCCGCGATCTCACCGGTGATTGCCACGGATCCGGCCGACGAGCCCCCGGCCGAAAGCCGGACGGATAGGCTTCCGCGCATGTCGGAAGCCAATTCGGCCCCGGAACGACAGGGGCTCACACCACGCCAGGCACGCCGGGTCCGGATCGTCCTCTCCACGGTGATCATGGCTCTGGTGGGAGCCGTTCTGGCCCTGCGTCTCGGCAGTACGCACTCGGTACTGACGATGGGCTTCTACGGTGTCGCGCTGATCATGTCGGGCAGCGCACTGGTACTCAGCAAGGCCGGACGGACCAGAGTCGCCACGGCGGTCCTCGGCGCCGGGGTCGCCCTGGTGCTCGCCGCGGAATGGGCCGTGGCTTCGCTGCGATGAACCGTCCCGGGCGACGACGGCGCCCGGGGGCACACGGTGAACCGCAGCGGACGGGGGGAACGGGGGAAATGGGGAAGGGGGAGAGGTCCAGGCCCCTGCTTGGGGAAGACGGGGGCCTGGACCTCGGAGAAACAGCGGGAACCAAGCGCCCTGTCCACGCGGCGGACGCCGGACGGCACAGGGCCCGGCGAGCACCGAAGGGTCCGCCTACTCGGCGAGCGCCCGGTGGACTCCGGTCCGGACCGCCCCGCCCGGCGGGCGCGCACCACTGCGGCGGGGGGCTGCTGAGGCATGCGGGTCATGTTCGCGGCCGGGCCCGGCCGTGACAAGGCCCGAGCCCTGCGGAACGTCCAATTCCGGTTTTCTCCGGTCCGGGAGACGCCCCATCAGGGCCGGGGGCTCTCCCGTACACCTTGCGGAACATCCGGGCCGGCCGCTTCAACCGTTCCGGTGCATGCGCCCCTCCGTCGCCGGATCAGGGGGCGCACCGGACTGCTCGGCGCGCCCCCTGATCCGGTCAGGCGCCCCCGACGGCCCGCAGATGGGGCCTGGCCGCCCTGCGCCGGGCCTCCGGGGCGCCGGGCGTCGGCGTCCGCTGCTCGCGCAGCACCATCGTCATCCGGGTGAAGCCGCAGTCCTCCAGTGTCGCCGGGGTCTCGTCGACGATCCGGCATTCGGCCCGTCCCCAGCGCGGGTCGGGGTGGTACACCGTCCTGACGGCACCGTCGTGGTGGACCGCGGCGGCACCGGTGGCCCGCACCCAGTGCGGCAGCCCGCACCGGTAGGCGGCGTCCATGATCGGGTCGTCCTCGATCTCCTGGCGAATGGCCTGAAGCACGCTGTCGTCGGCGTACCGCTCCAGCGCCGTCTCCAACTGCGCGAGCAGCGGCAGACACCAGCCGGTCTCCCGGTCGCCGAGGACGGCGCCCGCGTCGGGGTGGAAGAGCACGAACCGCAGGAAGTTCTGGTCCGGCATGGCCGTCGGATGGAGGCTCACGTCGCGGAAGAGTTCCTGGTACGCCGGGTTGGCATGGGCCACGTCCCAGCGCCGGTCGAAGAGCACCGACGGCAGCGGCACCGCGTCCATCATGACCGCGTAATCCCGCAGATAGGCCTGGGTGGCGGGGTCGCCGGGCGGTGCCGGCGCGGCGGCCTTCGGCAGCGAGGTGGTGGACGGCGGGAAGGGCAGCAGCGGCCCGACCGGGGTCCGGCGCGGGAAGGCGGCGCCCGAGGGCCGCGCGGGACCCAGCGGAAGGACGTCCTTCTTGCGGGCCGGCGGTGCGTGCACCGGCGCGGGCATCTCGCGGTCCACCGCGAGCCGGAACAGCCAGCCGCCCTGCTGGTCCGTCATCTCCAGCGCCTTCACCAGCGCATGGAGCCGCTCCTCGGACCATTCGTTGGCCGGAGTGCGCTCCCAGGAGCCGTACGTCCGGGTGCTGATCTCCAGCCGCGCCGCCACGTCGGCCACGCTGAGCCCCAGCTCCTCACGGCGCCCCCGCACCAGATCGGCGAATCTCCTCGCGCGGAGCGTGCCGCGGCCTCCGGCCGCCGTGCACCCCCGACGCCCGTGGACACCAGGACGGTCGGCTCCCGTCTCATGTGTCATCGAGAACGCCACCCTTCTCGAATTTCCCGCTGCGGCGGCGTCTGCTGATCTTCACCCCGCCCCGCGATCCTGCTCCTGCACGGCAGATCATGTCAACTATCGTGGCATTCCGCGCCCCCGACCGTAGGATTCTCGCCACAGATGTGGCAAAAGCTGGTTGCCCGGCTCCGGAACAGTTAATCTCCGGGCAGCCAACTGTGTGCGGAGCCCTCTCGCGTGATCTAGGAGACCTACTGGTGACAGACGGCTTCTCGGTTCCGGGTCCGGCAGCCGCTGACACTCTGGCGGCGTCGGTGGCCCGGGTCGCCGAACTCGCGGACCGCCTGGGAATGAGCCACGGCGGGGTCTTCGACGTCCAGCAGCTCTCGGAGGCCTCCGGTGTCCCCGCCGAAGTGGTCGCCGCGCTCCTCGACGGGCGCCCGGCCGGGGAGCCCGATCTCCAGGCGCGCTTCCTGCAACGGCTCGACCTGCTCCGCTCCACCCGGCTGAAGCCGAACGGCCGCCGCCACACGCAGCAGGAGATCGCGGACGGCGCCGGGATGTCGCGGCAGCAGGCGGGCGCCCTCATCAACGGCGACCGCCGCCCGACGATGGAACACTGTGACGCGATCCAGCGGTTCTTCGGCGTCCATGCGGGCTTTCTGACGGCCGAGGACGCCGAGGCGCTCAACGGCGCCCTGCTCCGTACCGAACAGAAGCTCCTCAAGGACTGGTCGGGCGACGGCGATCCGCTGGAACGGCTCCTCCTCGACCACGGTGTCCGCGGGATCGCCTGGCGCGCCGCCCAGTTGCCCACCGACAAGCACCGCGACAAGGTGACCGAATGGCTCGACATGCTCCTGGAGAGCGTCAAGCCCACCCGCGCGAGCGAATCGGCCGATTCCGGCGCCCCCGGCGGCGCGAACCAGACGGAAACGTGACTTCAGCCCCGGCCCCCTTCCGCGCGACGATAGGGAGTACGGAGCCGGTGGCGACGCCGTGCGAACACGGCCGTCGGCGACGGGAGCCGTCCGGGAGGGGAGGAGAACGGTGAGCATTGGCAAGCGGATGCGTCGGCTCTGCGGCGAGCTGGTCGGTGCGATCGACCTGCCCGCCCCCGCCGCCCGGCCCGACGACCTCTACTCGGCGCTCTGCCAGGCGATGAGCGCCCACCGCGGCCGTCCGGTCCGCTACCGTACGGCAGCCTTTCCCGCGGGTACCGCCAGCGGGCTCTGGCTCGACATGACCGACCAGGATCTGGTCGTCATCGAGGAGCGCACCGCCCCGGCGCACCAACTCGTCATCCTCGGCCACGAGCTGTGGCATATGGAAGCGGGCCACTGTACCCACCACGTCGACGGCGCCGCGGTCGCCGCACGTCTGCTCTCGGACGAAGCGGACCTGCGGGACACCGTCCTCCGGGTCGCCGCGCGCACCGGCTTCGACCAGGCCGAGGAGAACGAGGCGGAGAGCTTCGGCGTCCTCCTCGGCAGCCGTTGCCGCACCTGGCTGGCCGGTTCCGGGTCCGCGGCCCGCGGCCCGCGGCCCCGGGACGGTCTGGCCGGCCGGATCGAGGCGTCCCTCGGTTACCGCGGACCCCAGGGCTGACGCCGTATGGACGAAACCGCGCGCGCCGCGCGGGCCGATCACGCCGAGCGTCCTGAGGAGCGTCCGCCGACCCCTCCGGCTGTTCCCACCCATCAGCCGTCTCCGGCGGCCCCGGCCACGGACGGGTGCTGTGGGGATCCACTGTCCGCCGGTCCGCTCCGACCGGCGGCGGTCACGGCGCCGCGGTCCGCCCCCGACCGGCCCCCTGCCGCCCTCGGTACGGCCCAGACGCCCGACCCCTTCAACGCGGCCGCGGCTCCCCGCCCCCGGCCTCCCGCCGGGCGTCCGGCGCCGGGTCCCGGCCGTGATCCGCTGGAGCCGAAAGCGGGCCGGGACACCGTACGGCGCCACAATCTGAGCCTGGTACTGCGCGCGGTGCGCGACGCCGGGGAGACCACCCGGGCCGGGATCTCCGCCCGGGTCGGCCTGACCCGGGCCGCCATCTCCTCCCTCGTCGAGCAGTTGCTGGAGGCCGGATTCCTCTCCGAGTCCGGGAAGACCTTCAGCGGGCACGCGGGCCGGCCGGGCACGGTCCTCAAAATGGCCAGAACCGGGGTCGCCGGACTCGGCGTCGAGATCAACATCGACTATGTGTCCGTCTGCGTCGTCGACCTGGCCGGAACCGACCGGGTCCGGCTCGTGGAGCACCTCGACAATCGCGGCGGCGCGCCCTCCCGGGTGCTGGCCAGGGCCGCCAGGATCGCCGCCCGCGCGCTGGCCTTCGCCGACGAGCAGGAGTTGCGCCCGGTCGGCGCGGCGCTCGCCCTGCCCGGTCTGGTGTCGTCCGGTACGGTCCGTTCCGCGCCCAACCTCGGCTGGAGCCGGGTGCTCGCCGAGAACCTGTTCGCCGAGGCCCTCACCGCCCAGCGCCCGCAGCGGGCCGCGCTGCCGGTGCGCGCCGAGAACGAGGCGAACCTCGCCGCGCTGGCCGAACTCTGGTTCGGCGGTCTCGGGGACGTCCGGACGTTCCTGTACGTCAGTGGGGAGATCGGGGTCGGCGGCGCGCTGGTGCTCGGCGGCGAACTGCTGCGCGGGGCACACGGTTTCGCCGGGGAGATCGGGCACGCCGTGGTGGCACCGGACGGCCCCGAATGCCGGTGCGGGTCCCGTGGCTGTCTCGAACAGTACGCGGGCCAGGCGGCGCTGCTGCGGGCCGCCGGCCTGGACGAGTCCGACGGCGCGAACGCCGTCTCCGAACTGATCCACCGGGCCCGGACGGGCGACGAACGGGCCCTGCTCGCCCTGGCCCGCGGCGGCACCATGCTCGGCCGGGTGCTGTCGGGAGCGGTCAACCTCTTCGACCCGGACGCGGTCGTCCTCGGCGGTATCTACCGCCCGCTGAGCCCATGGCTCGCGCCGCCCGCCTCCCGTGAACTCTCGGCCCGGGTCGTGTCCGGTCTCTGGCCCGCGGCGGCGTCCCGGCTGCGCGCGGCGTCCCCGGCGACGGACGCGGTCCGCGGCGCGGCGGCGATGGTCGTCCAGGACGTTCTGACGGATCCCCTCGCCTACGGCCCGCGGGCGTCCACGGGCTGACGCGGGATCCGGAGCCGGCGGGCTGAAGGCCGGGCGGGGGATCCGGAGCGGACAGGGCCGGCGCGGGCCGCGGAGTCCACCGGACGGCGCCGGATCCGGAACCGGTCCTCCGGTCCTCCCGTCCGCCGGGCGGCGGGTTCCCGGCCGGTGGAAGCCGGGCCGCCCACCGCCCCGGGCGCGATCGTACGGCTGCCTACGCCGTGCCGAGGAGATGGTCCAGCGCCAACTGGTCCAGCGCCTCGAACGCCATCCCGCGTTCCGCCGCCGCCTCCGCGTCGAAGTCCTCGAACGCGGTCCGGTCCGCCAGCAGCCCGGCCAGGCCGTCCGGCGCGGTGGGGACGGCCAGTTCGTCGAGGCGGGCGGCGCGCAGCGCGTCCCGTACCCGCGGATCGGCGCGGAAGGCCGCAGTCCGGGCCTTGAGGACGAGATAGTTCCGCATACAGCCCTCGGCGGAGGCCCAGACCCCGGCCGCATCCTCGGTGCGCGGCGGTTTGAAGTCGAAGTGCCGCGGGCCCTCGTAGCCCGCCGACTCCAGCAGGTCGACCAGCCAGAAGGCCGAGCGCAGATCGCCCGCGCCGAAGCGGAGGTCCTGGTCGTACTTGACGCCGTTCTGCCCGTTGAGGTCGATGTGGAACAGCTTCTCCGCCCAGAGCGCCTGGGCGATTCCGTGCGGGAAGTTCAGCCCGGCCATCTGCTCGTGGCCGACCTCGGGGTTGAGCCCGAACAGCTCCGGGCGTTCGAGGCGTTCGACGAAGGCGAGGGCGTGCCCGACGGTGGGCAGCAGGAGGTCGCCGCGGGGTTCGTTGGGTTTGGGCTCGACGGCGAAGCGCAGCGGGTAGCCCTGTTCGGTGACGTACTCGCCGAGCAGGTCGAAGGCCTCCTTCAGCCGGTCGAGCGCGGTCCGGACGTCCTTGGCCGCGCCGGACTCGGCCCCTTCGCGCCCGCCCCAGGCGACATAGACCGTGGCGCCGAGCCGGGCCGCCAGGTCGATATTGCGGATCGTCTTGCGGAGCGCGTACCGCCGTATGTCCCGGTCGTTGGCGGTGAACGCGCCGTCCTTGAACACGGGATGGGTGAAGAGGTTGGTGGTGGCCATGGGGACGACGAGTCCGGTCTCGTCCAGGGCGGTGCGGAATCGTTCGATCCGGCGCTCGCGTTCGGACTCGGGGGCGCCGAAGGGGATCAGATCGTCGTCGTGGAAGGTGACGCCGTAAGCGCCGAGTCCGGCGAGGCGGTGCACGGTCTCTACCGGGTCGAGGGGCTGCCGGGTCGCGTCCCCGAAGGGATCGCGGCCCTGCCAGCCGACCGTCCAGAGGCCGAAGCTGAACCGGTCGTCGGGGGTGGGAGTGAACTCGGTCATGGCGCTGACCACCTCGGATCGCGGGCTGCCGGGTTTTGTTTGTACTGCTGACTAATGATGCCCACAGCCATGGATTTCTTGAAGACCCTCAACACCTGTTGGTCGAACCGGGGTTGCCGTATTTTGTTTGCCGCGACTCCAAATCAGAAGCTGAGAGGTGTGGCGATGCCCGCTCAGGCCGTTGTCATCGGCGTTGACAGCTCGACCCAGTCGGCGAAGGCGGTGCTGGCCGACGCCGCCACGGGCCGCACCCTCGCGGTCGGCCGGGCCGCGCACGAGGTCACCGGCGAGGCCGGGGCCCGGGAGACCGATCCGGAACTCTGGTGGCGGGCGCTGTGCGAGGCCGTCGCACAGGCGCTGAAGGATTCGGGGGTACGGCCTTCGGCGGTCACCGGGATCGCGGTCGCCGGCCAGCAGCACGGGCTGGTCGTCCTCGATGCACAAGGGCGCCCGGTCCGGCCCGCAATGCTGTGGAACGACACCCGCTCCGCGCCGCAGGCCGCCGCGCTGGCGGGGGCGCTGCCCGGCGGGGCGCGGGAGTGGGCGCAACGGACCGGTTCGGCGCCGGTCGCCGCGCTGACAGCGGCGAAGTGGCGGCTGCTGACGGAGCGCGAACCGCGCGCCGCGGCGGCCGCGGCCGCGGTCCGCCTTCCCCACGACTACCTCACGGAGAAGCTGTCCGGGGTCGCGGCGACGGACCCGGGCGACGCCTCGGGCACCGGCTGGTACGCGACGGCGACCGGCGGCTACGACCCGGAGATCCTCGGACTCCTCGGTCTCGACGCCGGCCTCCTGCCCGAGGTCGCGCCCACCGGCGGCACCCGGATCGGCTCCCTGCGCCCCGCCGCGGCCGAGGCTCTGGGCCTTCCGGCGGGGATCGCGGTCGCGGCGGGCACCGGCGACAATATGGCGGCGGCGGTGGGACTCGGACTGGGCGGTACGGGCCTGCTGGACCATCCCGTACTGAGCCTCGGCACCTCCGGCACGGTGTACGCGGCGACCCGCTCCCGGCCGGTGACACCTGCTCTCTCCGGCTTCGCGGCCACGGACGGTACGTACCTCCCGCTGGCCTGCACCCTCAACTGCACGCTCGCCGTGGACCGGATCGCGGCCCTGCTGGGCCTGGGCCGGGACGCCGCCGAGGCGGGCGGGGGCGTGGTGCTCCTCCCGTACCTCGACGGCGAGCGCACCCCCGATCTCCCGGAGGCGGCCGGGCTGCTGACGGGCCTGCGGCATACGACGACCCGGCAGCAGATCCTGGGCGCCGCCTACGAGGGAGCGGCGGTGACCGTGCTCCGTGCCCTCGACGAGGTCCTCACCGCCTGCGGCCTCGACCCGGCCGCCCCGGGCCCGGCGTCCCTTCCCCTGCGTCTGATCGGCGGCGGCGCCCGGGGCCGCTACTGGGTGGAGACCGTTCGCCGCCTCTCCGGCCGCCCCCTGCTGATCCCCGCCGACGCCGACCTGACGGCCCTGGGCGCGGCGGCCCTCGCGGCGGCGGCCGCCACCGGGGCGGACCCGGTCACGGTGGCCCGTACCTGGTCGGCCGGATCCCCGCCCGCGGTGGAACTCCCCGCGCTGGACCGCGATACGGAGACCTGGGCCCGCGTCTCGTCGGCGATCGGCGCCCTGACCCGGGACGAGGGCACCACGGGCACGGGCTGACGCCCACCCCTCCACCCCGGCGGTACTTCAGCCGGATCCCGCTTCCGACAGCACCTCCGACAGGTCGTAGCCGACCGGCTCCTCCAGCTGTGCGTAGGTGCAGTCGGAGGGGGAGCGGTCCGGCCGCCAGCGGCGGAACTGGGCGGTGTGCCGGAACCGGGTGCCCTCCATATGGTCGTACGCCACCTCCAGTACCCGCTCCGGCCGCAGCGCGGTCCACGACAGGTCCTTCTTCCCCGTCCAGCGGCTGACCGCCCCCGGCAGCCGGGACGACTCATGGGCACCCGCGTCCGTCCACGCGGCCCACGGATGGGCGTCGGCCGGGTCCATCCGCAGCGGTTCCAGCTCCCCGACCAGCTCCTCCCGCCGTTTCATCGGGAACGCGGCACAGACGCCCACATGCTGGAGCGCCCCGGCGCCGTCGTACAGGCCGAGCAGCAGCGAACCCACCACGGGACCGCTCTTGTGGAAGCGGTAGCCCGCGACGACCACATCGGCCGTCCGCTCGTGTTTGATCTTGAACATCAGCCGGGCGTCGGGCCGGTACGGCAGGTCGAGGGGTTTGGCGACGACACCGTCGAGCCCGGCGCCCTCGTAGCGGTCGAACCAGACCTCCGCCAGCTCCCGGTCGGTGGTGGCGGGCGCCAGATGCACCGGCGGCCGGGCCGTCCGCAGCGCTCCGGCGAGCAGCGACCGCCGCTCCGCGAGCGGGGTCTCCAGATGGGAGACGTCCCCGAGGGCCAACAGGTCGAAGGCGACGAAACTCGCCGGGGTGCGCTCGGCGAGAGTCCTGACCCGGGATTCGGCGGGGTGGATGCGTTCGCTGAGCCGGTCGAAGTCCAGCCGGCCGCCGTGCACGATCACGATCTCGCCGTCCACCACACACCGCGGGGGAAGGTTCTCCGCGAGCGCGGCCACCAGCTCCGGGAAGTAGCGGGTGAGCGGCTTACCGGTGCGGGAGCCGATGACGATCTCGTCGCCGTCGCGGTGGACCACGGCCCGGAAACCATCCCATTTGGCCTCGTACTGCATATCGGGCGGAATGGTCTTCACGGACTTGGCCAGCATCGGTTTCACGGGCGGCATCACCGGGAGGTCCATAGGGGGATTGTCCGGTATGCGGGGAAAGTCGGCTCGGCATACCCTGACGCACATGGCCGGCCGAGCGTTGGAACTGGAAGTGGGGGAGCGGACCGTCAAGGTCTCCAACCCCGACAAGGTCTACTTTCCCGAGCGCGGATACACCAAGCTGGACATGGTCCGCTACTACCTGGCCGTCGGCGACGGCATCACCCGCGCCCTGCGGGACCGGCCGACGACCCTGGAGCGTTACCCCGACGGAGTGACCGGCGAGTCCTTCTTCCAGAAACGCGCCCCCAAGTATCTGCCCGACTGGATCCCCACGGCCCATATCACCTTCCCCAGCGGCCGGTCCGCCGACGAACTGTGCCCCACCGAACCCGCCGCCGTGGTCTGGGCCGCCAATCTGGGCGCGGTCACCTTCCACCCGTGGCCGGTGCGGCGGGCCGATACCGAGCACCCCGACGAACTCCGCATCGACCTCGACCCGCAGCCCGGCACCGACTACGAGGACGCGGTGCGCGCCGCCCATGAACTGCGGGACGTCCTCGACGGCGTCGGACTGCGCGGCTGGCCCAAGACCTCCGGCGGACGGGGGCTGCACGTCTTCGTCCCCATCAGGCCCGACTGGACCTTCGTCCAGGTCCGGCGGGCCGCCATCGCCTGCGGCCGGCTGCTGGAGCGCAGGATGCCGGACCGGGTCACCATCAAATGGTGGAAGGAGGAGCGCGGAGAGCGGATCTTCGTCGACTACAACCAGACGGCCCGCGACCGGACCATCGCCTCCGCCTACTCCGTCCGGCCCCGGCCCCATGCGCCGGTCTCCGCACCGCTGCGCTGGGAGGAGATCGACGATGCCCGCCCGGAGGACTTCGACATCATGACCATGCCCGGACGGTACGCGGAGGCGGGCGACGTCCACGCCGATATGGACGACCACCGGTTCGGTCTGGAGGCGCTGCTGGAGGCGGCCCGGAAGGACGAGGCCGACCACGGGCTGGGGGATCTGCCGTATCCGCCGGAGTATCCGAAGATGCCCGGGGAGCCGAAACGGGTCCAGCCGAGCCGGGCCAGGAAGAAGACGGCGGCGGACGAGACGGCCGTGGACGAGACCGCTGCGGACGGCACCGCGACGGACGAAGCCGCGGCGGAGTAGGACCGGCCGGTGCGGGAAGCCCGCCCGGAACGGGCCGTGGGCCCCTCCCGGCGGGAGGGGCCCACGGCGGACGGAGCCGGGTGTCACAGCTCCTGGATCCGGATATTGCGGTAGGAGACCACATCGGTCGTGCCGTGGACCTGGAGTCCGAGATGGCCGATCGCGTAGCGGCGTCCGTCGGTGCCGACGTCACCCGCCCGCGGCGGGGCGAAGCTCTGCCCGGCCGTGTTCTCGAACCGGTTGACCAGCGCGCCGTTCCGGTAGACCGAGTACGACTGCCCGACCACCCGGATCTCGTAGTCGTTCCAGGTGCCCTTGGGCGTCACGCCCGCCCCGGCCAGGCCGACGCGGTCGAAGCCGTACACCGATCCGGTTTTGTACATATCGCCGTCGGGCCGGTCCAGGACCTGCACCTCGTGGCCGTATTTGATGGCGACCCACTCCGGGCGCGGCTCCTCCGGATTGTCGTGGACGTACGGGAAGCGGACGAAGACCCCGCTGTTGGCGTTGCCCGTGCCCGGGGCGTCGTCGCGCCACTGGAGCTTCAGCGAGAAGTCCCCGAACTGGGCCGCGGGGAACCAGAGCATCCCCAGCCCGCCCTTGGTGGTGCCGCTGGTCATCGACCCGTCGTCGTTGAGGGCGAAGGAGCCGCCGCCGACGTGCTGCCAGCGGTCGAAGGACTTCTTCGTCCCGTCGAAGAGGTCGCGGTAGCCGGTGTTCTGTCCGGGCTTCCCGATCCCGGACTGCTGGGCGGCCGCGTAGACCTTCCGGTGCTCGCGGGTGTCGATCACCCCGTCCTCCAGCAGCCCGTCGAGCACCTTGTCGACGTGCTTGAGGAAGAGCGCCTGCGAGGACCACGCCTTCTCGTCCTCGATCAGTTCGTTGACGGTGCAGCGGGAGCGGGTCATCCGGTTGGGCACCCCGGTGTCGACCGTACCGACGATCACGGTGAGCCGTTCGTCCCACTCGGGGCAGTTCGGGGCCGGAACCCCGCCGCCCTCCGCGAGCGTGAACGTCACCCTCAGCGCGGCGGAGGTGTTGCCCGCCTTGTCCGTCGCCCGGTAGTGGACGGTGTGGTAGCCGGTCCGGTCGACGGCCACCGGTGCGGTGTAGGCGAGATAGGGGCCCCCGTCGAGTGCGTACTCGACGCGCTCCACACCCGAGCCGCCGTGGTCGGTGGCGCTCACGGTCACCGTGGCCCGGTTCAGGTACGCCCCGTCGGAGTTCCGCTGCCCCGTGACCTCCGCGCCCGTCACGGGCGGTGTGGTGTCCGGTGACGGCGGGGTGACGACGGTGAACTCCACCGCCTTCGCGGCGGAAGCGTTGCCCGCCCGGTCCGTGGCCCGGTAGCGGACGGTGTGCGTGCCGACCCCGTGGACCATCACGGGGGCGGTGTACGGCTGCCAGGCGCCGTCGGCGCCGAGCGCGTACTCGACGGTGTTGACGCCGGAGCCGGTGTCGGACGCGGTGACGGTCACGGTCGCCATATCGAGATAGCGGCCCTGCCCGTCCTGTTCGCCGGAGACCGTGGCCGAGGTCTCCGGCGGGGTCCGGTCGTCCGTCGGCGGGGGCGCGACCTTGAAGGAGACGGACTTCTCGGCGGCCGTGTTCCCGGCCCGGTCGGTGGCGCGGTAGCGGATCCGGTGCTCGCCGACCGTGTTCACCACGACGGGCGCGGTGTACGCCTGCCAGGGGCCGTCGGCACCGGTCGCGTACTCGATGCGCTCCACACCGGAAGCGTCGTCGGTCGCCGTCACCGCGACCGTGGCGGTTCCGACGTACGCGCCTTCGGCGTTCCGGTCGCCCGTCACCTTCGCCTCGGTGACCGGTGCGGTGGTGTCCTCACCGGCGGGGTCGGAGACGGTGAGGATGCCCTGCATCGTGCCGTGGCCGGGGATCGTGCAGAAGAAGCGGTAGCGGCCGGGGGTCAGGGTGACCTCGGTGGTGTGCTTGCCGCCCCGGTCGTCGTTCGGATTGGCCAGGATGTTCAGCGGGACGTCGTTGTTGTACTCGGGGTCCGATACGTCGAACGTGAGCGTGTGCGGCATCCCGGTGGTGTTGCCCGATGCCCGGCTGTTCTCGAAGACGATCGTCGTCCGGCCCGCCACCGCGGTGGTGGGGAAGCTGAGATAGCGGTCGATCGGATCGCCCGCCGTCCAGGTCAGGGTCTGCGCCGCGGCGGGTGCTTCGGCCGTTTTCGCCGCGCCGCCGGCCGGGGTGCCGTCCGCGGCCCGGACGGCCGCCGTACCGCTGCCGGCCGCCGCGGTGGTACGGGCGGGTCCGCCCTGGCCGTACGCGACCGCCGACAGCAGCCCCACGACCATGGCGAACGAGGCCACCAGGGCCGTCCACAATCCGGCCGTTCCGCGTCTTCCCTTGGTGTGCCGCAGGATGCTCACCGTGCCGCCTTCCGTGCCAGCCGGTCCGCGGGCGGGGTGGCCTCGCCGCCCTTGTAGGTGATCTGCCAGAGCGCCGAGCGCGCCTCGGAGGTGAAGAAGCCGCGCCCGTAGTCGAGGACGTACAGCGAACCGTCCGGGGCGAACTTCCAGTCCATGAGGTTGCGGATGCCGTTCGCCCCGACCGGGACGATCTTCTTCAGGGATTCGGCGTGCACCGGGATCCCGCCCCGGCCCACGGTCTTCGGGTCGGTCAGAACGGCGTGCCGCGGCTGGTCGCCGTCGTAGAAGTCGCCCACGAACCATTTGCCGTCCCAGTACGAAGGCCACTTCACGGCGGAGCTGCTCGCCGCGTCGTAGCGGTAGACCGGACCGGTCATGGTCGCCTGCGCGCCGCCCTTGAGCCACGGCATCAGCAGCTTCTGCTCTTCGAGCTGGTAGCTGGGCACCCCGTTCGCGTCCCTCGGGAAGTCCGGCCCGCCGCCCTGCGGCGAGTACCAGATGGTGTTCGGGGTGACCGGTGGCAGATTCACCAGACCGTCGTTGTTCGGGGACTCGTTCTTCGGGGCCGCGCAGTCGTACCAGCCGAGCGGCTTCGCCGGGTCGGCGGCACCGCGGTCGCGGTAGGGCTGGTTGTTGCCCATGCAGAACGGCCAGCCGTGGTTGCCCGCCTTGGTGATCGCGGCGAAGGTGTCGTACTTCGCCGGGCCCCAGGTCGTGGACGGTGCTCCGGCGTCCGGGCCGACCCAGCCCGCGTACAGGACGTCCGTCTTCCGGTCGACGAAGATCCGGGACGGATTGCGGACGCCCATCACATAGATCTCGCCGCGGGTCTTCCCGCCGCCCTCGGCCGTCTCGTCACCGGTGAAGAGATTGCCCGCGGGGATCGTGTAGGTGCCGTTGGGCTTCGGTTTGATCCGGAGGATCTTGCCGTTGAGGTTGTTGGTGTTGCCGGAGGTACGGCGCGCGTCCGCGAA
The DNA here is from genome assembly GCF_044763775.1 of Streptomyces sp. NPDC094448. Lineage (NCBI taxonomy): Bacteria > Bacillati > Actinomycetota > Actinomycetes > Kitasatosporales > Streptomycetaceae > Streptomyces > Streptomyces sp. NPDC094448. The sequence goes on from NZ_JBIWGU010000001.1 coordinate 756,662, forward strand.
GGAGACGCCCTTGTAGTTCGGCTGCGGGTTGTTGCCCGAGTAGCCGTCGCTGAACCGCGAGGAGTTGTTGTCCCCGGTCGCGATGTAGAGGTTGCCCTTCGAGTCCCAGGCCATCCCGCCGCCCGAGTGGCAGCAGCTGTGGATCTGGACGGGCCACTCCAGCAGCACCTTCTCGCTGGCGAGGTTCAGTTTGCGGGTGGTGAAGTCGTAGCCGAAGCGGGAGACCCGGCGGTCCGCCATCCGGGTATCGCGGTTGATGTCGGAGTGCGGTGTGTAGTGGAGATACACCCAGCCGTTGGACGAGAACTGCGGGTCCAGCTCGATACCGAGCAGCCCCTCCTCGTTCTTGACCAGCTCGTCGCCGCCGCCCTTGTTGCCGAAGACGCTCAGCGCACCGGCCAGGGTGGTCTGCCGGGTCTTCGGGTCGTAGACGTGGATCTCGCCGTTGCCCTTGCCGATATCCGGGTTGTTCCAGTCGGTCACCACCGGCCGGGTGCTGTCGGCGCCGCCGCGGCCGATGTAGAACACCGTGCCGTCGGGGGCGGTGACCAGACCGTGGGGCTCGCCGATCTGGTCGTTCTGACCGGGCTGGTTGGGCTTGGTGACCCGTTCGGCGGTGTAGTTGGCGGTGATGGTGGCCTTGCAGTCGGCGCGGGAGAGACGGGACGTCCAGGCCAGGGCGCCGCGCAGATGGTCGCGGAAGTCGGTCTCGGCGAAGCTGTCGACCGTACCGCCCATCCCGGTGTAGAAGGACCGGCCGCCGTCGTAGTCGCGGCACCAGGAGACCGGGTGGTCCCAGCCGTTGGGCTTCGCGGCCGGGGTGATCGAACTCTCCTTGAGCCGGGCCACGGTGTGCACACTGCCCGACGGGTTGACCGACCAGTTGAACCACTTGTCCGGCCGCTTCCACTCCAGCGGCAGGGACGCGGTCGCCGGATGCTGCCGGTCGCCGACCTCGACCACGGCCCGCTGGACGGAGCTGGGCGCGCCCGTGGGCCGGGCCCCGATCAGCCCGGTGAACCAGTCGGAGTACGGCTCCGTACGCGCCGCGTCATGGACGCCGAGGAAACCGCCCCCGGCCTCCATGAAGGTCTCCAGGCCCGCTTCCTGCTCCGGGTCCAGGACATCGCCGCCGCCGGTCAGGAACACGACCGCGTTGAACTTCCCGAGCCGGGCGGCATCGGTGAACACGGCGGGATCGTCGGTGGCCTCGGTGGCGAACCGGCCCGCCGCCGGACCGGTGAGACCGATCGTCTCCACCGCCCGGATACCGGCGTCGACCAGCGGGGACTCCGCGGACGCCGAACCGTGGAAGACCAGGACCCGGACGTTCTTGCCGCCCGGTGGCGAAGGGAGGGACATCGTTGTCGCCCGGGGTTCCGGCGGAGTGCCGGCGGAAGCCGTCTCCACCCCGGTGAGCAGGGACGCGGTGAGGGCGCCGACCCCGAGGGCCGCCGCGACGGCGCCCCGGAAGGCGCCGGTTCGGGATCTTGACCGGTGATGTGGTGCGCGCTGCATGGGGTCACCCACTCCTCTGTGGTCATGACAACAGCCGACAGCAGCCGACGACAGCAAAGGAAGCTAGACCTCTTTTCGCGGTTCGCCAATAGGTATGACCGCGAAAGAACAAACTTTGTCCTGAGTGTGGATAAACAAAGATCCTCGGGCTACCGTATGGCCGTCCCCCGGCGGTGCCGTGTGCCCCGTTCGGGCATCCCTTCGGTCCCCTCGCGGTGTTTCCCGGCAATTCCCAGCGTCCCCCAGCGTTCCTGAGCGTCCCCAGGCGTCCCGAGTGACCTGGGCGTCCGCGGCGTTTCCAGGTGCCCGGGCACCCCGGGCACCCCAGACATCCCGGGCACCCCAACGTTCCACGTGTTCCCAGGCGTTCCCAGGCGTTCCCCGGCAGAGCGGAGAGTGCGGCATGGACAGACGGAGCTTCAACCGACGAGTACTGGCCGGCAGTGCGGCCGCGGCCGGGGTCACCGCGGTCCCCCTCGCCACGGGCGGCACCCCCGCCCAGGCCGGGCCGCTGGCCGCGATCCCGCCCCGGACCGCACCCGCCGGGGGCAAGGTGCGCCATATGAAGCTCTACGCCGAGAAGCTGGCGGACGGTCAGCTGGGGTACGGCCTGGAGAAGGGCAAGGCCACCATCCCCGGCCCGATGATCGAACTGAACGAGGGCGACACCCTCCATATCGAGTTCGAGAACCTCATGGACATCCCCGTCAGCCTCCATGTCCACGGTGTCGACTACGACATCAACAACGACGGCACCCGGCTCAGCCGCAGCCATGTGGAGCCCGGTGCCACCCGCACCTACACCTGGCGCACCCATGCCCCGGGCCGCCGCGCGGACGGCACCTGGCGCGAGGGCAGCGCCGGCTACTGGCATTACCACGACCACGTCGTCGGTACGGACCACGGCACCGGCGGCATCCGCAAGGGGCTCTACGGTCCGGTCGTCGTCCGGCGCAAGGGCGACATCCTGCCCGACAAGCAGTTCACCGTGGTCTTCAACGATATGACCATCAACAACAAGCAGGGCCACACCGGCCCTGACTTCCGGGCGACCGTGGGCGACCGGGTGGAGATCGTCATGATCACCCACGGCGAGTACTACCACACGTTCCATATCCACGGTCATCGCTGGGCGGACAACCGCACCGGCCTGCTGACCGGGGCGAACGACCCCAGCCGGATCGTCGACAACAAGATCACCGGCCCCGCGGACTCCTTCGGCCTCCAGATCATCGCGGGAGAGGGGGTGGGCGCGGGCGCCTGGATGTACCACTGCCATGTCCAGAGCCACTCCGATATGGGCATGGCGGGTCTGCTGCTCATCGCCAAACCCGACGGCACGATCCCCGGCTACGACCCGCCGCACCACTGATCCTCCCGCCCCCGGTGCACCCCGGGGCCCGGCGGCACCGGATGCGGGGGCCCGGGAGCGGCGGGAGACTGGGGACGTGGGGGAGCGTCCGACGCGCGGAAGGCGGAGCACCATGCTCAGCACGGATTACGTCCCCGGTTCACCCGTGTGGCTGGACCTCGGCACCCCCGATATCGACGCCGCCGCCGGGTTCTACGGCACCGTCTTCGACTGGGCGTTCCAGCCGGGCGGTGCCGAGGTCGGCGGCTACGGTCTCTTCCAGAGCGGCGGGAAGACGGTCGCCGGGGGGATGACCATCGCGCCCGAACAGGGCCCCACCTCCTGGAACATCTACTTCCAGACCCCCGACGCCAATGCCACGGCGGCAGTGGTCCGCGACGGCGGCGGCACCGTGCTGGTGGAGCCGATGGATGTGATGGACCTGGGCCGGATGGCGTGCTTCACCGATCCGCAGGACGCGTTCTTCGCCGTCTGGCAGCCCGGCACCAACAAGGGACTGGACGCGGTCAACGCCCCCAACACCCTGTTCTGGGTGGAGCTGAACACCTCGGACGTGCCCGGCGCCCTCGGTTTCTACTCGGAGGTCTTCGGCTGGGGAACCACGTCGATGCCGATGCCCGGCGGCGACGGCGCCGCGTACACGATGATCCACCCAGCCCGGAAGACCGCCGACGACATGTTCGGCGGGATCGCCCCGCTCGGCGGCGAAGGCGTACTGGACCGGCCGTGCTGGCAGCCGTACTTCTTCACCGAGGACTGCGATGCCACGGCGGCCAGGGCGACCGAAGCGGGCGGTACGGTACGGCTGGCGCCCGCCGATATGGAGGGCATCGGGCGCTTCGCCAACATCGCCGACCCGGCGGGCGCGCAGTTCTTTGTGATGACGCCCGCGCCCCGGGAGTGACCGAATTCCCGCCCAAGCCTTCCCATCAGGCATTTTGCGGCCGGTGAGGGCTGTTGATGCGTCGTTGATCAGGCGTTTATCGCGATACGCGACGGTGGTCGGCATGCAGAACACCACCATCGCCGCCGTCGAGGACCTCTCCTGGCAGGAGACGGCCCTCTGCGCCCAGACCGGCCCCGAGTTCTTCTTCCCGGCTCCCGGCTCCTCCACCCGTGAGGCCAAGCAGCTCTGCCGCGCCTGCCCCGGGCGGGTCGCGTGTCTGGAGTACGCGCTGGAGCACGACGAGAAGTTCGGGGTCTGGGGCGGGCTCTCCGAGCAGGAGCGGCACCGGCTGAAGTCGGGGCGGGCGGCCTGAGCCGCCCGCCCCGGAGGCCCGGCGGGGCGGGTCAGCCGGCGGCGCGGGCCGCCAGCCGGGCGCGGCGCGCGGCGAGCTTCTCGTCGAACTTCGTCGCCTCCGCGTTCAGCCCGTTCATGTAGAGACCCAGCTCCTCCTGGGCCTTCAGTCCGTCCGGACCGAGATCGCCGATCTCCAGCACCCTCAGGAAGCGAAGGACCGGCGCCAGCACGTCGTCGTGGTGGATCCGCAGGTTGTAGATCCCGCCGATGGCCATCTGGGCGGCGGCCCGCTCGAAGCCGGGGATACCGTGGCCGGGCATCCGGAAGTCGACCACCACATCCCGCACGGCCTGCATGGTCAGGTCGGGCGCCAGCTCGAACGCCGCGCTGAGCAGATTCCGGTAGAAGACCATGTGGAGGTTCTCGTCCGTGGCGATCCGGGCGAGCATCCGGTCGCAGACGGGGTCGCCCGACTGGTGGCCGGTGTTCCGGTGGGAGACCCGGGTGGCCAGCTCCTGGAAGGCGACGTACGCAACGGAGTGCAGCATCGAATGGCGGTTGTCGGACTCGAACCCCTCCGACATATGCGACATCCGGAAGGCTTCCAGCTTGTCCGGGTCGACGGCGCGGGAGGTGAGCAGGTAGTCGCGCATCACGATGCCGTGCCGGCCCTCCTCCGCGGTCCAGCGGTGCACCCAGGTGCCCCAGGCGCCGTCACGGCCGAAGAGGCTGGCGATCTCGTGGTGGTAGCTGGGGAGGTTGTCCTCGGTGAGCAGATTCACCACCAGCGCGATCCGGCCTATGTCGGTGACCTTCGACTGCTCGGACTCCCAGGCCACTCCGTCCTCGAAGAAGCCCGGGAAGTTGCGGCCGTCGCCGAACGGCACATACTCGTGGGGCATCCAGTCCTTGGCGGCCTTCAGATGGCGGTTCAGCTCCTTCTCGACCACCTCTTCGAGCGCGAACAGCAGCCGGGCGTCGGTCCACGCTTCCGAACTGCCGAGGTGGGGAGAGGTGATGGTCACGGGTGCTCCAGGGGACGGGAGAGAAGCCTGTGCGGGCAGACGATACCTACGGATTCGTAGGTTACGAGACCGTAGGTTAAGGGTGGGGTAAGCCTTCCACCAAGCCCGCTCCGGACCGAGCCGCTTACGTTTGGTGATATCCGCAGCTCAAAGGGGTTGTGGCAGGGTTTCGCCGGGGGAGCCGGAGAGGCATGTCACGTATCTCACGGGCGTGGCGGAGCCTCCGGAAGGGCCGGAAGGCCCACTGGAACAGCCTCCTCCGGGGAGGGCTGGGCGAGGCCCTGATCCCGGCGGAGGAACGCGGCCGTGAACGACCCCGGATGTGCCGCGAGCCGGTCCGGGGTCCCCTCGAAGACCAGCTCCCCGCCGTGCTTCCCGCCGTCGGGCCCCAGATCGACGACCCAGTCCGCCCGTTTGACCACATCGGTGTTGTGCTCCACGCAGATCACCGTGTTCCCGGCGTCGACCAGCCGGTCCAGCAGGGTGACGAGGGTGCCGACATCGGCCATGTGCAGTCCGGTCGTCGGCTCGTCCAGGACGTACACACTGCCCGTGCGGTGCAGTTGAGTGGCGAGTTTCAGCCGCTGCCGCTCACCGCCGGAGAGCGTGCTCAGCGGCTGTCCCAGGCTGAGGTAGACCAGCCCCACCTCGTCGAGCGCGGCAAGCCTGCGCAGCATCTGCGCTTCGCCCTCGAAGAACGCCGAGGCCTCCGCCGCGGTCATCCCGAGGACGTCGACGATCGACCGGCCGCGCACCCGGTGTTCCAGGACATGGTCCTGGAACCGCCTGCCGCCGCACGCCCGGCAGCCGGTGGTCACCGGATCCATGAACGCCAGATCGGTGTGGATGACGCCCCGGCCCGAACACTCCCGGCATGCACCGGACGAGTTGAAGCTGAACAGGCCGGGATCCACCCCGTTCTCCCGGGCGAAGATCCTGCGGACACCGTCCATCAGCCCCAGGTAGGACGCGGGTGTGGAGCGTACGGAAGCGGTGATCGCCCCCTGGTCGATCACGACGGCCTCGGGGTGGGCCGCGGTGAACACCTCCGACACCAGGGTCGACTTGCCCGACCCGGCGACGCCGGTGACCACCGTGAGCACCCCGGTGGGGAACCGTACGTCGATGCCCTTGAGGTTGTGGCGGTCGGCCGCTGTCACCGGAAGCCAGCCGGTGGCCGTCCGGAACTGCTTCTTCAGGGGGGTGCGGCGGCGCAGGCACCGCCCGGTGAGGGTGTCGGCCCGCCGCAGCCCTTCGAACGGGCCCTGGTAGACCACCCGCCCGCCCTCGGTGCCGGCACCCGGGCCCATATCGACGATATGGTCCGCGATCGCCATGACGTCGGGGTCGTGCTCCACCACCAGGACCGTATTGCCGCGGTCCCGCAGCCGGACGAGCAGGTCGTTGAGCCGGCCCACGTCACGGGGGTGGAGCCCCACGCTCGGTTCGTCGAAGACGAAGGTCAGTCCGGTGAGGGAGCTGCCGAGATGGCGTACCGTCTTCAGCCGCTGGCCCTCCCCGCCGGACAGGGTGGTGGTCTCGCGGTCCAGGGAGAGATAGCCGAGGCCGATCCCCACCACCCGCTCCAGCTTCTCCCGGGCGGCGGCCGCCACCGGCGCGGCCACCGGATCGTCGATCCGCGCCAGCACCTCGACCAGTTCGGCCACTTCCATCCGGGTCCAGTCGGCGATGGCCAGACCGTCGATCCGGGACGCCCGCGCCGCCGCGTTCAGCCGGGCGCCCCCGCATTCCGGGCAGGGCCGCTCGACGGTGAACCGGCCGGCCGCCTCCCGCCGCTTCTCGGACAGGGTCCCCGTATCGCGTTTGAGGAAGAGCCGGGTGAAGCGGTTGACGATCCCGTCGAACCGCATATCGGCCGAGCCCGTCTTCATCTCGATCCGGACGGAGAATCCGCTGCCGTGGAGGAGCAGCTCGCGCTCCTCCGGGGTGTACGCGCCCAGGGGTTTCGCGGTGTCGAACCGGCCGGACTCGGCATACAGCTTCCACTCCCAGGAGCCCACCGAGAGCCCGGGCAGCAGCAGGGCGCCCTCGTCCAGCGACTTCGTCCAGTCGATCGCCCGCTCGACATCCAGGGCGACCGTCCGGCCGAGCCCGTCGCAGACCGGGCACATACCGGTGGGGTCGTTGAAGGAGTACGCGGTCGCCGGACCTGCGGACGGCGTGCTGTGGCGGGAGAACAGCACCCGGAGGACGGAGTAGATGTCGGTCATCGTGCCGACCGTGGAACGGGCGTTGCCGCCGAGCGGTCTCTGGTCCACCACGATGGCCACGGACAGCTCGTCCATCCCGTCGGCGAGCGGCCGTTCGTACGTGGGCAGCCGGTTGCGGACGAAGGCGCTGAACGTCTCGTTGAGCTGGCGCTGCGACTCCACCGCGATGGTGTCGAAGACGACGGAGGACTTTCCGGAACCCGAGACACCGGTGAAGACGGTGATCTTGTTCTTGGGCAGGGTGAGGGAGATGTCGCGGAGGTTGTTCTCACGGGCGCCGGTGATGACGATCGCGTCGCCGCCGGACCCGGGGGACCGGGATGCAGGTGTACGGATCCCGGACATATCGGTCTCGGAGCGGAGGGTTCCGGGCGGACGGGCCGCCGGCTCCAAGGTCTCCGGCTCACCGGTCTCGGGCGGACAGAGCGCGGGTGTACAGAGCGCGGGCGTGCGGGTCTCAGGCGTACGGATCTCAGGCATACGGCCGACGCTAGACATCAAACCGGACAGGTTCTGTCGTGATTTCCTACGGGATCCCCAGGACCCCCGGGATTCCCGGCGGCCCCACGGTCACGCGAGGACCCCGGGCCGGGCAGCCGGTAGGCCGCCCGCCCCAGGGCCCGCCGCGCGCCCTGCTCCCGCGGCCGCGGTGCCCGCAGCCCGCCGCCGCGGACCTCCTCCGGATCGACGTCGTACAGCCCGCCGTCCAGCAGCAGCCAGCGGGTGATCCCGATCGACTCCAGGAACGGTACGTCGTGCCCGGCGACGATCAGCGCGCCCTCGTATGCGTCCAGCGCCGCCGTCAGCTTCCGGACGCTCGCCATGTCCAGATTGTTCGTCGGCTCGTCGAGCAGCAGCAACTGCGGCGCGGGCTCGGCCAGCAGCAGCGAGGCCAGCGCCGCCCGGAACCGCTCCCCGCCCGACAGGGTCCCTACCGGCTGGTCCGCCCGCGCCCCCTTGAAGAGGAAGCGGGCGAGCCGGGCCCTGATCCGGTTGACGGTCGCGGAGGGCGCGACCCGGGCTACGTTCTCGACGATGCTCAGTCCGTCGTCGAGCCCGTCCAGCTTCTGCGGCAGGAACCGCAGCGGAACCAGGGCCTCGGCGTCGCCTTCGACCGGGGCCAGTTCGCCCGCGATCGTCCGCAGCAGGGTGGTCTTGCCCGCGCCGTTCCGCCCCACGAGAGCGATCCGCTCCGGCCCCCGGATGCCGAACTCACCGCGCACCTCGGCGCCGTACGGCAGCCGCAGGTCCTTCAGCCGCAGCACCTCACGGCCCGGATGGACCGTGGTGTACGGCAGCTCGATGCGGATCTCGTCGTCGTCCCGGACCGCCTCCAGCGCCTCGTCCAGCCGCTCCCTGGCGCCGGCGAGCCGTTCGGCCTGGACCGCCCGGTGCTTTCCGGCGGACTGCTGGGCCGCGCCCTTGAGCGTGTTCGCCACGATCTTCGGCACCCGCTTCTCCACCTGCGCCTTGTGCGCGTACCGCCGCCGCTTCGCCAGTTTCGACTGCGCGTCGACCAGCTCGCGCTTCTGCCGCCGGACATCCGCCTCGGCGGCCCGGACCATCCGCTCGGCCGCCTCCTGCTCGGTGGCGACGGCCTCCTCGTACGCCGTGTAGTTCCCGCCGTACCAGACGACCTCGCCGTCGCGCAGATCCGCGATCTGGTCGACCAGCTCCAGCAGCTCCCGGTCATGGCTGACCACGACCATCACCCCGGACCAGGCGGCGACCGCGTCGTACAGCCGCCGCCTGGCGTACCGGTCGAGGTTGTTCGTCGGCTCGTCGAGCAGCAGGACGCCGGGCCCGGCCAGCAGCAGGGCGGCGAGCTTCAGCAGGACGCCCTCGCCGCCGGAGACCTCGCCGATCGTCCGGTCGAGCCCGATCCGGCCCAGTCCGAGCCGGTCCAGCGCCGCCCGGGCCCGCTCCTCGACGTCCCAGTCGTCGCCGACCGCGGCGAAGTGCCGTTCGTCGGTGTCGCCGCGTTCGATGGCGTGCAGTGCGGCCCGGGTGGCGGCGATCCCCAGCACCTCGTCCACCCGCAGCCCGGTGTCGAGGGTCAGGTCCTGCGGCAGGCAGCCGATCTCACCGACGGCGCGGACGGTGCCGCTCGCCGGGGTCAGCTCGCCGGACAGCAGCTTCAGCAGGGTGGACTTCCCGGAGCCGTTGAGCCCGATCAGCCCGGTGCGGCCGGGGCCGACCGCGAGCTGGAAGCCGTCGAACACCGGGGTGCCGTCCGGCCAGGAGAACGCGAGGTCGGTGCAGCTGAGATGAGTGGAAGCAGTAGTCATGGGGTCTCCTGTCGCAGAGGGCGCAAGCGGGCAACGGGGGAGACACCGGGTACGACGAGGGGGGAACGCGCCGGGGGAGAGGGCGGGATCAGCCGCGGGCGCGCCGCGGCAGCGGTCGCGGAAGGCCCGCGGGAGGAGAGGAGAAGGGTCCCGGCCCGGAAGAACGGCTCGAACGCCGAGGTCGCACGCGGAACGCCCGGCCGTCGCGGACGACGGGGGCGGACGGTGTCTCGGACCTCAGACCTTCAACGTTCTGCTCCGATCGGTGGCGACAGGGACACGACGACCGTAGCCCCGGGCGCGGCGGCCGGTCAACGCATTAAACCCACGGGCGGGCGGAGGCGGGGGGACGCCGGGGCGCGGGAAGGGGAGGCCGGGTCGTCGCCGGGTCAGCGGGCGTCGCGCAGCAGCCGGACCAGATCGTGGTCCAGGTCCAGATAGCGGGACTCCTGCCCGGACGGCACCACCCCCTGGACCCGGTCGAGGAACCGCCGCACCTCCGCAGTGCGGACATGGACGACGGCGACGCCCTCGGGCGCATGGAACTCGACGACCGTGCGGTCGTAGCCGTACGGCCGGATCCGGACATCACCGTCCCCCGCGGGCCGGTCCACCCCCGCGGTCAGCAGCTCCCGCGCGAACGCCCAGGCCAGATCGGTCCCCTCCAGCGTCGCATCGGCCGGGAACGCCATCCGTACGGCGTACGGATCGCCGGTCTCGTAGCGCAGCAGCGCCCGCACGGGCTCCGCGCGGGGCGCCGACGCCACGATCCTGGCATGCACGGGCTGCTCGATGACGGTGGCTGTGGACATGGTCCCCCCTGCTCCTGCGCGCGGCCCGCGGATGCCCTCTGACACCCGGAAGGACGTAGGGACCGGTGCTCCGGGTGCACTGCCGGGGTGCGTGACCTGCATCACTGCCGACAGGGGAGGGCAGGCGGAAACCGGAGCCGGACGGGAGGGAACCGTAACCGGAGCCGGACCGTCAGTTCGGCTGCTGCCGGTACGGCGCCAGCTCCGGAGCCGTACGCGTGGCGGTGAACTCGGTGATCCGGTACGCGCACACCCCGCCGGCCGTGAACGGATCGGCCGCCACGAGCTGCTCCATCCGGGCCCGGTCGTCGCCTACGGCCAGGATGATCCCGCCGTCCCGGGGGTTCTTCCGCCCGGACGCGATGAAAACGCCCTCCTCGAAGAGCCGGTCCACCCAGGCGATATGGGCGTCCATCAGGGCGTCGGCCCGCTCCAGCGGTGCGGTGTAGGTCAGTTCCAGTACGAACATGGCCGCCAGGCTACGACACCCGCGGCGTCCTTCCGCGGGCGGCGGGAGCCGGCCGCCCGCGGACGACGTGCCCCGCCCGGCCCGATCGGTCCGACCGCGCGGACGCGAAAGGCCCGTTCCGCCGGGGCGCGCGGCACCGGATCCGGCCGTCCCGGCTGCCGGAGGGTGGCCGGGACGAGCTGCCGGGTCCGGGTCCACGGGTACGGATGTGGTGCCGGGCCACCGACGACGGCCGATGCGGCCCGGAGTCCGGCGGCGGTGCACCGGGCGGCCCGTACCCCGCCGCAGACGACCCGCTGCGTAGGGTGGGCCGGCATGACGCTGATCGACATCCCCGACGGCTGGCCGCGCGACGAGGCGGGGGCGCGCGCCGTCCAGGACGGACTCCGCGACCGCGTGATCGCCGGTGAACCCGGCCCGCCCGTCGGCACGGGCCGCGTGACCGGGGTGGACGTCGCCTACGACGACGAGCGCGATGTCGTCGCCGCGGCCGCCGTCACCCTCGACGCCGCCACGTTCGACGTCGTGGCGCGGGCGACCGCGGTGGGGCGCGTCGCCTTCCCGTACATCCCCGGGCTGCTCGCCTTCCGTGAACTCCCCGCGGTCCTCGCCGCGCTGGAGGGTCTGGGCACCCCGCCCGGCCTCGTCGTCTGCGACGGCTACGGACTGGCCCATCCGCGGCGCTTCGGACTCGCCAGCCATCTGGGCGTCCTCACCGGACTCCGCACGATCGGCGTCGCCAAGAACCCGTTCGTCTTCCGCCACGACGACCCCGGACCGCAGCGGGGCGCGGCCGCGCCGCTGACGGACGGCGACGGCGAGGAGGTCGGCCGCGCCCTGCGGACCCGGACGGACGTGAAACCGGTGTACGTCTCCGTGGGCCACCGCACCGGCCTCGACGCGGCCTGCGCCCACACCCTCCACCTCACCCCGCGCTACCGCCTCCCCGAGACGACCCGCCTCGCGGACCGGCTCTGCCGCGATGCCCTGGCGGCGGCCGTACGGTCCCTCTGACCGCCGCCGGAACCGGCGCCCGGACGGGCTCCGCGCGCGGGCGCGTCGACCGGCCCGGTGAATCCGCCCGGCCGCTCCGGGCAAACCCTTGTCCGGAGTGGAACACGTTCTTACCATCATTGGTGTTACATCAGTTGTGTCACATCAATGCTGGGGGTCCGATGACACCGCCGACGATTCCGCCGACACCGGACACCGGCCCGCACAGCGGTCCGTCCACCGGCCCGCTCGCAGGGGTACGCGTCGTCGAACTCGCCGGTATCGGCCCCGGCCCGTTCGCAGCCATGGTCCTCGCGGACCTCGGCGCCGACGTCGTCAGGGTCGACCGGCCCGGCGGCGCCGGACTCGCCATCGACCCCGCGTACGACCTCACCAACCGCAACAAGCGTTCCGTGCTCATCGACCTCAAGGCGGACGGCGGCGCCGGGGCCGTACTCGACCTGGTCGAACGGGCCGACGTACTGATCGAGGGCTACCGGCCCGGGGTCGCCGAGCGGCTCGGTGTCGGCCCCGACGCCTGTCTGGCCCGCAACCCCCGGCTGGTGTACGGGCGGATGACCGGCTGGGGCCAGGACGGCCCCCTCGCCGACCGGGCCGGCCACGACATCGGCTATATCGCCGTCACCGGCACCCTCGGCATGATCGGCGGCGCCGACGAGGCACCCGCCGTCCCGGCCAACCTCGTCGGCGACTACGCGGGCGGCTCCCTCTACCTCGTCATCGGTGTCCTCGCGGCACTCCAGCACGCCCGCGCCGACGGCGGCCGAGGCCAAGTCGTCGACGCGGCGATCGTCGACGGCGCGGCCCATCTGGCCACGATGATCCACGGCATGATGGCCGCGGGCGGCTGGCAGGACCGCCGCGGCGCCAACCTCCTCGACGGCGGCTGCCCCTTCTACGGCTGCTACGAGACCGCCGACGGGCAGTACATGGCCGTCGGCGCCCTGGAACAGCGCTTCTACCACGAGTTCGTACGACTCCTCGGACTCCCCGACGACGCCCCCGCCCGGAAGGAGTTCGACCGCTGGGACGAACTGCGGGCCGCCGTCGCCGCCCGTTTCAAACAGCGGACCCGCGCCGAATGGACGGAGGTATTCGAAGGCAGTGACGCCTGCGTCGCCCCGGTGCTCTCGCTGCGCGAGGCCCCCGCACATCCCCAGCTCGCCGCCCGCGGCACCTTCGTGGAGCACGCCGGGATCACCCAGCCGGCCCCCGCGCCCCGCTTCTCCGCGACCCCCGTGGCGGTACGGAGCGGACCGGCGCTGCCGGGCGCGGACACGGAGTCCGTGGCCCGGGACTGGGGCCTGCCCGCCCACGCCGTACCGGAAGCATCCGAAGCACCAGGCCCCACCGCGGGCTAGGTCATGTCCGGGCGATCTTCGAGGGTCAGCCCGCGGCTCCCCCAGTCCTGCGGCTGGGTGGTGCCCCCGGATGCGGTGCATCGCAAGGCGGAGGATCGTCCTCGTACGCATGGGGGTCCCCCCGCGCCCGGAGGGCTGCGGGGGAGTACTTGGATGACTCCGACAACGCAGCGTGGGGGTACCACCCGGGCCGCCAGGCCCAGGGGGAGTGCCGTAGCTGTCGTCGCGGGCCCGACAAGATCGCCCGGACAGGGCCTGAGCGCCCGCAGCCGCACCCCGTCAACCCGTACCCGTCTCCGCACGACCGTCCCCGCCCGCCCCACCGGCGTGAGAGCGCGCCGGCCGCCCGGAACGCCGGCCACCGGCGTCCCGCCGCTTCCGAAAGGCAGTCGTCTTGAGCACCGAAGCGTATGTGTACGACGCGATCCGCACCCCGCGCGGGCGCGGCAAGGCCAACGGCGCCCTGCACGGCACCAAGCCGATCGACCTTGTCACCGGCCTGATCGGGGCCCTGCGCGACCGGCATCCGGGGCTCGACCCGGCCGCCGTCGACGACATCGTGCTCGGTGTCGTCGGCCCGGTCGGAGACCAGGGCTCCGACATCGCCCGGATCGCGGCGATCGCGGCCGGGCTCCCGGACACCGTCGCCGGGGTCCAGGAGAACCGCTTCTGCGCCTCCGGTCTGGAAGCCGTCAACATGGCCGCGGCGAAGATCCGTTCCGGCTGGGAGGATCTGGTGCTCGCCGGGGGCGTCGAGTCCATGTCCCGGGTCCCGATGGCCTCCGACGGCGGCGCCTGGTTCGCCGACCCGATGACCAACCACGCCGTCGGCTTCGTCCCGCAGGGCATCGGTGCCGATCTCATCGCCACCATCGAGGGCTTCTCCCGCCGCGACGTCGACGAATACGCGGCGCTCTCCCAGGAGCGGGCCGCCGCCGCCTGGAAGGACGGCCGTTTCGACCGCTCCGTGGTCCCGGTCCGCGACCGCAACGGCCTGCTCGTCCTCGACCGGGACGAGCATATGCGCCCCGGCACCACCGCCGACTCCCTCGCCGCGCTGAAACCCTCCTTCGCGGGCATCGGAGACCTCGGCGGCTTCGACGCCGTCGCCCTCCAGAAGTACCACTGGGTCGAGAAGATCGACCATGTGCACCACGCGGGCAACTCCTCCGGCATCGTCGACGGCGCGGCACTCGTCGCCATCGGCACCAAGGAGATCGGCGAGCGGTACGGGCTGGCGCCCCGCGCCCGGATCGTCTCCGCCGCCGTCTCCGGCTCCGAGCCGACCATCATGCTCACCGGACCCGCGCCCGCCACCCGCAAGGCCCTCGCCCGCGCCGGACTGACCATCGACGACATCGACCTCGTCGAGATCAACGAGGCCTTCGCGGGCGTCGTCCTGCGCTTCGCCCGGGAAATGGACCTCTCCCTCGACCGGATCAACGTCAACGGCGGGGCGATCGCCATGGGACATCCGCTGGGCGCCACCGGCGCGATGATCCTCGGCACCCTCGTCGACGAGCTGGAACGCCAGGACAAGCGGTACGGCCTGGTGACGCTCTGCGTCGGCGGCGGGATGGGCATCGCCACCGTCGTCGAACGCGTCACCGCCTGAACCGCCGCCCCTTCCGACTTCCGCCGCCACCCGGAGACCGCAGCCATGACCACGAGCACATCCACCGCCGGCCAGTCCCCGCTTCCCGCCCCGGACCCGGCGCAGCCGCCGTCCGCCGCCATCCGCTGGGAGGCCGACGGCACCGGCGTCGTCACCCTTGTCCTCGACGACCCCGGCCAGTCCGCCAACACCATGAACCAGGCGTTCCGTACGGCGATCACCGCGGTCGCCGAACGCGCCGAGGCCGAACGGGACTCCATCCGCGGCATCATCGTCACCTCCGCGAAGAAGACCTTCTTCGCCGGCGGCGACCTCAAGGATCTGATCCGGCTGGGCCCGGACGACGCCCAGCAGGTCTTCGACATGGGCATGGCCGTCAAACACGCCCTCCGCCGGATCGAGACCCTCGGTGTTCCCGTCGTCGCCGCCGTCAACGGCGCCGCGCTCGGCGGCGGTTACGAGATCGCCCTCGCCTGCCACCACCGCATCGCCCTCGACACCCCCGGATCCCGGATCGGACTGCCCGAGGTCACCCTCGGCGTGCTCCCCGGGGCGGGCGGGGTGACCCGGACCGTACGCCTCCTCGGCATCGCCGACGCCCTGCTGAAGGTGCTCCTCCAGGGCACCCGCTACACACCGCGGCGGGCCCTGGAGAACGGCCTGGTCCACGAACTCGCGGAAACGCCCGGCGATATGCTCGCCAAGGCGCGGGCCTTCATCGACGCCCACCCGGAGTCGCGGCAGCCGTGGGACGAGAAGGGCTACCGCATCCCCGGCGGCACCCCCGCCACCCCCCGCTTCGCGGCCGATCTGCCCGCCTACCCGGCCAACCTGAAGAAGCAGACCGGCGGCGCGCCCTATCCGGCGCCCCGCAGTATCCTCGCCGCGGCCGTCGAGGGCTCCCAGGTCGACTTCGAGACCGCGCAGACCATCGAGGCCCGCTACTTCACCGAACTGGTGACGGGGCAGACCGCGAAGAACATGATCCAGGCCTTCTTCTTCGACCTCCAGGCCGTGAACACGGGCGCGGGCAGGCCGCGGGAGTTCGAACGGCGCACGGTGGCGAAGGCCGCCGTGCTGGGCGCGGGGATGATGGGCGCGGGTATCGCGTACGCCTGTGCGCGGGCCGGGATCGACGTCGTCCTCAAGGACGTTTCGGTCCGGGCCGCCGAGCGGGGCCGGGCGTACTCGGCGAAACTGCTCGACAAGGCGGTCGCCCGGGGCCGTACCACCGAGGCCGAACGGGACGCGGTGCTGGCCCGGATCACCCCGACCGCCTCCCTCGACGACCTCGCGGGCTGCGATGCCGTCATCGAAGCGGTCTTCGAGGACACCGGGCTCAAACACCGGGTTTTCCAGGAAGTGCAGGACGTCGTCGCCCCCGACGCCCTGCTCTGCTCCAACACCTCGACCCTGCCCATCGGCAGCCTCGCCGAAGGCGTCGCGCGACCGGCCGACTTCATCGGGCTCCACTTCTTCTCACCGGTCGACAAGATGCCGCTGGTGGAGATCATCAAGGGGCGGGAGACCGGGGACGAGGCCCTGGCCCGTGCCTTCGATCTGGTCCGGCAGCTCAACAAGACGCCGATCGTGGTCAACGACTCCCGCGGCTTCTTCACCTCCCGGGTCGTCGGCCGCTTCATCAACGAGGGCGTGGCGATGGTCGGGGAAGGCGTCGACCCGGCGTCCGTCGAACAGGCCGCGGCGCAGGCCGGGTATCCGGCGAAGGTGCTCTCCCTGATGGACGAGCTGACGCTCACCCTGCCGCGCCGGATCCGCGGCGAGGCACGCCGGGCGGCCGAGGAGGCGGGCGGCACCTGGGTGCCGCATCCCGCGGACGCGGTCGTCGACCGGATGGTGGACGAGTTCGGCCGCACCGGGCGTGCCGGGGGAGCGGGCTTCTACGAGTACGGGGACGACGGCGCGCGCACCGGGCTCTGGCCGGGGCTGCGGGAGCATTTCACCCGGCCGGATGCGGACGTCCCGTTCGTGGACATGCAGGAGCGGATGCTGTTCTCGGAGGCGCTGGACTCGGTGCGCTGTCTGGAGGAGAGCGTGCTGACGTCGGTGGCCGAGGCGAACATCGGCTCCGTGATGGGCATCGGCTTCCCGGCCTGGACCGGGGGCGTGCTCCAGTACATCAACGGGTACGAGGGCGGGCTGCCGGGCTTCACGGCGCGGGCCCGGGAGCTGGCCGCGCGGTACGGGGAGCGGTTCGAGCCCCCGGCGCTGCTGGTGGCGAAGGCGGAGCGCGGCGAACGCTTCACGGACGGGGAGGGGTAGCGGGCCGGGATCCGGGGGCCGGGGGCCGCGAACGCGGAGCCCCGGGCTCGGCGCCCGGACGCGGAGTACCGGAACGGAGGTCCCGGGGGTGACGGTCCGGTTCCGGATCCCGCCCCCGGTGGCCCCGATGGCCCCGGTGGCCGTCGGTCCCGAGCGGGAACGCGACGCCGGGCCGGCGGCCACCGGGCCGTGCCTGCCCACCGGCCCGGCGGCCCGCCGCTCAGGGCCTCAGTCCCCGGCCGCGGTAGCGGAGGCCCCGGAGGACCCGGCCGCGTCGGGTCCGAACGCGGCCCGCAACTCCTCCTTCAACGACCGCTGGAAGGCGGTGACCAGGGCCTGGACGACGAGCGGCCGGATCGGCGCGGACAGGGTCCGCATCGCCTCGGCCCGCTCCGCCCGCCCGGCACCGTCCGGTCCCGCGCAGCCGCCCTCCGGTCCGGGATCTGCGGGCTGCGCTCCTCCGGCGCCCCCGGTCGCTCCTTCCGCCCGGTCCGTTCCTGCACCTTCCGCCTCCCGGTCCCGGTACGGCTGCCATACCTCGTCCCGGAACAGCCGGGTCAGTTCGTGGGCCACGGAGCGGGTGTGCTCCAGCAGGACGGTGCGGGCGGCGAGGATGGTCTCGTACGGGATCGGCACATCCAGCAACTGCGCGGCGAGCCGGAGCAGGCCCGGATCGACGCGGTACGTTCCCGGTTCGGGGCCGCGCGCCACGGCGCCCATCGCGTCCAGCCTGCCGATGTCGTCGTCGCCGAGCCCCCGGCCCAGCCTGCGCTCCAACTCCTCCCGTGCGACCACCTCGGCGGAGTCCGGCAGCCAGGAGGCGACCAGCGCGCGGTGGATCGCCAGATCCTGCGCGCCGATGTCCGGCGGTAGCTGCTCCAGATAGCGTTCGACGGCCGCCAGGGTCATGCCCTGGCGCTGCAACTCCTCGATGAGGGCGAGCCGGGACAGATGCCCCGGGCCGTAGTGGCCGACCCGGCGGGGGCCGATCACCGGTGGCGGCAGAAGTCCGCGGGTGCCGTAGAAACGGATCGTCCGGACCGTCACACCCGCCCGCGCGGCCAGCTCGTCCACCGTCAGCGGCGGCTCGTCCGTGCCGTCGGACCCGGGGGTCGCGGTGGTGCCGGTAACCATGCTGTGCCTCACTCTCCCGGTCGTCGTCCACAGCCCGGGTGGAACAGTATTGCTGTCTCACCGGTGCTGTTGAAAGACGGTGGAGGGCGCGGGAGAAGGGGCGGAGCCCCGCCCCCCTCGCGGTGGGGGCGGGGCTCCGCCGGGCGCGGCTCCGCGCGGCCGGGGTGGGCGCACACCCCGGTGGTGCGGTGCGGGGCCCTGGAGGATGGTCCGTGGGGGGAAGCGGCTCCTTGCCGGGGATCGGGGGTGAGGTGTGTCCGTGCGTTCATACGGAGAACTGCGGAGGTGCTTCGAGAGGAGGTGTTCCGGGTGGAGACGACCTTTCGGAGAGGTGGTTCGTGCGGGGGATTCCGGCCCGCCCGTGGGGAGGTGAGCCGAGTACGATCCTGTCCTCGTTCCCTGGCCGAAGACATCCCCCTTTGCTGGGAGAGCGGCCGACGGGCTCGTATGGTAGTCCGATGGCATCGTTCCGTGAGATCGAGCGCCGGACCCTCGCGGCCATCGCCGAAATGGGCCGTGCCGGGCTGCCCTTGGACGAGTTCTTCCTCCGGGTCCATGCCCTGCTGAGGCCCGTCCTCGGCTACGACGCCGGCTGCTGGCACGATGCCGACCCGGTCACGGGCTTTCTCACCTCGACGTTCTCCCAGGACCTGCCGCCCGTGGGCTTCGAGCACGCGGTCCATCTGGAGGCGTGGTCCGACGATCCCACCCGGTTCGCCAGCATCCGGGAGGCGGGCCGGCTGGCCGATTCGGTCCACCGGGCCACCGGTGGGCATCCCGAACGGAGCATCCGCTACCGGGAACTCCTCCAGGACCTCGGCTTCACGGACGAGCTGCGGCTGAACCTGGATGCCCAGGGCGGGCGGTGGGGTGCGGCGGCGCTGATGCGGGGTGGGGGAGCCCGCCCGTTCGGAGCGCGGGAGATCCGCTTCGCGGAGCGTGTCGCGCGCACCGTTGCCGTGGTGCTGCGGGACGCCGCGACCGCCGCTCCGGGGCCCGAAGGGCCGCCGTCCGTGCCCGCCGTACTGCTGATCGGGCCCGGCGGGAAGCTGGTCAGCGCCGACCCGGGGGCGCAGGAGCTGCTGGCGGCCCTCGACGAGGAGATGACCCGCCCGGCCGGGGTGCCCACCGCCGTGGTGATGGTGGCCCAGTGGGCCCGAGCCGATGCGGGCGGCGGCGGCACCGCGCCCGGCGCCTGCGCCCGGCTCCGCGGACCGAAGGGCGAGTGGCTCTCGCTGCACGCCTCCCTGCTGGACGGCCGCGCCGACGGCCATGTGGCGGTGGTCGCCCAGCCCGCGTCCCCCACCGACGTCATGCCGCTGGCCCTGCTGGCGCACCGGCTGAGCGACCGGGAACAGGAGGTCGCGCTGCAAGCCGTCCGGGGCTGCAGCACCCGGGAGATCGCCCTGAACCTCTTCCTCACGCCCGCGACCGTGCAGGACCATCTGAAGTCGGTCTTCACCAAGACCGGGGTACGGAGCCGGCGCGAGCTGGTCGCCCTGCTGACGGCCCCCCACGCGGCTTCCCTGCGCCGCCCACCGGAGGGCGCGACCCTTGCGGGCCGGGCTTCCGCCGGGTCTCCCTGATCCTGTCGGATCCCGCCCGGCCCGCGCCGGGGGTGACCGCGCGTCCTGACCGCCACCGGGCCCACGGCGCGGGCCCGCGTTCACCGGTGGTTGCCCCGGGGCGGCACGCGGACCCGTCACCGGCCGCGCGCCGCCCCCGCCGCCGCTCAGTACACGGTCACCCCGTAGACCGACAGGGCCTCCCGCACCGGCTGGTGGATCGCGGAGCCGCTGGTCCCGGAGCAGCCCGAGCTGCCCGAGTGGATACCGAGCGCGGTGGAGCCCGAGAAGTGGGCGCCGCCGCTGTCGCCGCCCGCGGAGCAGGCGGTCGTCCGGACCATGTTGTAAACGGGGCCGTCGCTGTAGTTGACGGTCACGTTCACGGCCGTGACCGTGCCGCTGGTGACCCTCGTGGTCGACCCGCTCTTCTGGATCGACTGGCCGACGATGGCATCGGCGGCCGACACGATGTCCTGGGATCCGCCGTTGTAGAGGTTGACCGTGCCGGGCGGTACGTCGGTGCCGTCGTAGCGGACGATCCCGTAGTCGTTGGTCGGGAAGCTGGTCCCCTCGCGCAACCCGATCTGCGGTCCGCCGGACACCGCCGACCAACTGCTCGCCACATTGGTGCAGTGGCCCGCGGTGAGGAAGTAGCGGACGTTGTTCCTGACCACGTTGAACGCCGCCGAGCAGCGGTAGCCGCCGCCGTAGATCGCGTCCCCGCCGTTCACCTCCTTGGTGAAGGCGCCGGGTACGCGCTCGATGCGGACGGCATCGCCCAGTGCGGCGGCCACGGTGCGCAGCCGCGCCAGGGAGCGGACGCTCAGGGACTGGTCGGCCTCGACGACGACCTGGTTGGCCGAGGGGTCGATACCCCACGACGTCCCCGGGATCTTCGCCCGGGACTCCAGGACGCCCATCACGTCCTCCAGTTGTGCCGTGGACCGCTCGACCACCCGGGCCCGGGCGCCGGAGGCACGGACCTCGTCGGCGGCCGCCGCGTCGGTGACGGCGACGGTCAGCTCTCCCGTACGGGTGTCGAGGTAGGAGCCCGCGCCGCGGTCGCCGAGCGTCCGCTCCAGCTCGGCGTCGAGGGCGTAGGCGGTGGCGGACGCGGCGACGCCGGGCCCCGGAGCGGGGGCGGGGGCCGGTCCGGGAGCGGCGTTGGCGGCGCCCGCCCCGATGCCCGCCGCGGGCAGGGTCAGCAGAACGGAAAGGGCGATGCGCACACCGAACGTGCGTCTCATGGGGGTGGTCTCCTTCGCAGCGATCCTCGGGTGGATTGTGGGGGTTTGCGAAGAGCAGTGTGGACCGGACCAGGCCCGGGTCGCCGCATCAATGTGGCATGCCCCTGTCAGTTCTACAAGGGCGTGCGGTGGTGCGCCCGGGGCTCGCGGGAGCCCCGGGCGCCGTAGGCCTGACGGTCCGTCGGAACCGGCCGGCGGCGGTCCGCACCCGATGGGCCCCCGGGCGCGGACCGCTCCCGGGCGGCCCGCCGGGCCGCCCGGGAGCCCGTACCGGCGTGGTCAGCGCCCGGACGCGACCACCGGATGGTGGTCCGACAGATGGGTGTACGTGTACGTCCGCCCCCAGCTCGTCACGGTCCACGGCGCGCTCCGCGCGGCCACGGTCTCGTTCGTCCAGCCGGCCGGCCGGGCGTGTCCGGCCCGGTGGAGGACATGGTCGAGATCCTCGCTCGGCTCGTCCGGATAGCGTTCGGCCGCGATGGAGTTGCCCGTGGTGTCGAAGGAGTACGGATACCCGGCCCGCCCGTCCGCGTCCGCCAGTCCCGCTTCGGCGAGCATCGCCGCGTACTCGGGCGCGTGCCGGTCCACGTTCAGATCGCCTGCCACGATCACCTGCTCCGCCGCCGGAATGCGCTTGGCGTCGAGGAACGCGTCCAGCTCACGGAACTGCCGGGCCCGGACGGCCGCGGCCGCCCCGGCCGCACAGCCCGGGTCCGTCGACTGCGCGTGGGTGCCCACGATGTGCACCCGGGCCCCGTTCACATCGAGGACCGCGTACACGAAGCCCTTGTTGGACCACCAGTCGGCGCCGCAGGCGTCCGCATAGACGTACTGCTCCTTGCGGACCACCGGCCACCTGCTGAGCACGGTCACCCCGCCGTCCTCGGGGGTGGCCGCGGAGTACGCCCCGCCGGTCGCGTCCCAGCCGGACCGGCTGCGCCCCAGAACCGGTGTCCGGTGCGGGTACTCGCCCTCCGCCCGCCGCATCAGCAGCTCCGAGGAGGAGTTGTCGAACGCCTCCTGGAGCACGACCACGTCCTGGCCGCGGAAGAAGGGCGCGGCGGGTATCTCCGTGGCCCGGTGGTCCTGCCCCCGGTTGGGATAGAGGGCCTTGCTGAACAGGAAGGTGTTGTACGTCAGCACCTTCAGGCCCGGGACGGCGGTCTCCGGCCCGGCGGCGGCCGGCGCAGCGGCGACCGGGGGAGCGGCAGCCGTGAGGGTGGCGGCGGCGAGTGCCGCCGACACGGCCGCGGCGGCGGCGCGGCGGGGCAGGGGCAGGGGGAAACGAGGCACGGTGACTCCTGGACTCATCGGTCGGGGCTCACGGGCGAAGATCGTCAGGACCATCCAAGCAGCTCCGGTTACCACTGGGTAATGACCGGGTGCCGAGTTGATTGCGGGCAACGGTAGGATTGACCCAGCCCGCCGTCGCGTCCCGCGCCCGCGCGGGCGCGCGGCATGCTCCCCCGGACAAGGGAGGAATGGCGCGCCTCCGGCAGGCGACTGACCGGACAGCGACGGAACACCCCGGACACCTACGGACAAGGCAGGACGAGCCCTTGAACGACAAGCTTCTTCCCCTCGACATCGGTCCGCTCAACCCCACGGGCTGGGGCCTTGTCATCGGACTCGTGGCCTTCGCGCTCGTCTACGCCGTGCTCGCGGGCCGGCTGCTGCCGCGCGCCGCCGCCGTGATCGCCGAGCGCGAGGCGAAGACGCAGGGCGTCATGGACGCGGCCGACGAGGTCCGCGCCGAGGCCGAGGACATCCGCGCCCAGCGCGAGGCCATCCTCGCCGAGGCCCGCCACGAGGCGGCCCACACCCGCCAGCGCGCCCACGAGGAGGGCACCGCCCTGATCGCCGCGGCTCGCGAGGAGGGCCTGCGCGAGAAGGAGCGCATCGTCGCCGAGGGCGCCGCCGCCATCGAGGCCGAGCGGGTCGTCGCCGAGGCCGCGCTCCGCTCCGACGTGGACGCCTGGGCGCACTCCCTCGCCGAGCGCATCGTCGGCGAGCCGGTCCCGGGCCCCGAGGGCCGCGGTACCAAGAGCTGACACCCGGTACCGGCCTCCGGGCCGCAGACCGACGCATCGCACGCCCGTGCGGGAACCTCGCGTTCCCGGCACGGGCGTCGTGCTTTCCCGGCCCGCCCACCGTGCCCCCGGTCCCGACTGCCCGGTCCCGCCCACCGCTCCTGACCGCCCGGTCCCCTCCACCGAGCCCCGGCCCCGTCCGCCCCCGGAATCCCCGCCACCTCCCCCCGAATCCCGCCCCGAACCACCCCGGAATCGCCACAGAAACGCCCTTCCGCCCCACCTGCCACCCTGACCTCATCGTCGCCCTCTGTTGCTCCACGGTTCCCGGGAGTACGGTCCCGCCCATGTCGACATATGCGCGGGGTACCCGCTTGACGACGTACAGATCACTCCTCGCGGCCTCGGTTGCCGCCCTGATGGCCATGACCCTCGCCCCGGCGGGCGCCGCCGCCGCGACCGGGCCCGCGACCGCGGCGACCGCGGCCCGGGAGAGCAGACCCGTCTACTCCTACTCCGACGCCGTCCGTGAATCCGTCTGGGTCGACACCCGGGTCGACGGCGACGGCGACGGCCGCTCCGACCGGGTCGCCGTTGACATCGTCCGGCCCCGGGAGGCCGCCGCCCAAGGCCGCCGTGTTCCGGTGATCATGGACGCCAGCCCGTACTACGCCTGCTGCGGCCGCGGCAACGAGGGCCAGCGCAAGACCTACGACGCCAACGGCAACCCGGTCCAGTTCCCCCTCTACTACGACAACTACTTCGTCCCCCGCGGCTACGCCTTCGCCGCCGTCGACCTCGCCGGGACCAGCCGCTCCGACGGCTGTGTGGACGTCGGCGGGCGCTCCGACGTCCTCTCCGCCAAGGCCGTGGTCGACTGGCTGAACGGCCGGGCCCGCGGCTACACCACCCGTACCGGAGCCGACCGCGCCCGAGCCGACTGGTCCACGGGCCGTACCGGAATGATCGGCAAGAGCTACGACGGCACCGTCGCCAACGGGGTCGCCGCCACCGGAGTCGACGGACTGGAGACCATCGTCCCCATCGGCGCGATCTCCTCCTGGTACGACTACTACTTCGCCCAGGGCGCCCCGCTCTTCGACTCCGGCCCCGACTGGCTGTCGAACCGCGTCGAGAGCCCCGAGGCCCGTACCCGCTGCGGCGCCGTCCAGCAGCGCATCGTCGACGGAGCCCCGCGCTCCGGCGATCTGACCGGGTTCTGGGCCGAACGGGACTATGTGTCCGGTGCGGACCGGGTGAAGGCCAGCGTCTTCGCCGTCCACGGCATACAGGACCTCAACGTCCGCGGCAAGCACTTCGGACAGTGGTGGGACGCCCTGGCGAAGGCGGGCGTCGAGCGGAAGGTATGGCTCTCCCAGGTCGGCCACGTCGACCCCTTCGACTTCCGGCGGGCCGACTGGGTGCGGACCCTGCACCGCTGGTTCGACCACTACCTCCTCGGCTACGACAACGGCATCGACGACGAACCCATGGCCGATGTCGAACGCGCCCCCGACCAGTGGTCCACGGACCGGGTCTGGCCCCCGTCCGGCACCCGCGCCACCACCCTGCGGCCCGGCAACGGCACCGCGCCCGGCGTCGGCACCCTCTCCCTGCGGCCCGCCGGCCCCGGCGCCGCCGAATCCTTCACCGACGCGCCGCAGCTCGACGAGATCGACTGGGCCGCCGCGATCGACCGCTCCACCACCGCCAAGGCCGGCTTCATCAGCAAGCCCCTCAGCCGCGATCTGCGGCTCTCCGGCTCCGGCAAGGTCACCGTGACCGCGACGCCCACCACCACGAGCGCCCATCTCTCGGCCGTCCTGGTCGATCTCGGCCCCGCCACCATCCGGGACTACGCGGGCGCGGGCGAAGGCATCACCACCCTCACCGACCGCACCTGCTGGGGAACGAGCACCCCCGGCGACAGCGCCTGCTACAAGGAGACCAGGGCCGCCACCGCCGACGTCGGCTTCACCGTCTTCAGCCGCGGCTGGGCCGACCTCGGCAACCACGCCTCGGACGCCGTCGGCCGCCCCCTGACCCCCGGCAAGAAGCACACCATCACCCTCGACCTGCACGCCACCGACCATGTCGTCCCGGCCGGCCACCGGCTCGCGCTGATCGTCGCCGGTACCGACCGCTATCTGATCGAACCCCCGGCGAGCACCCCCACCCTCACCCTCGACCTGGCCCGCACCCGCGCCGATCTGCCCCTGGTGGGCGGCGCCGCCGCCTTCGCCCGGGCCACGTCCGGCACCCCCGCCGGCGATACCGCCGCGACGACCCCGCGCAGGCCGGGCCCGGCCGACTCCGTCACCGGCCCGCGTCCGATCGACCCGATCCCCGGAGACCACCGCCGATGAACCCGCGTATCCGCGCCCTTATGACCGGGGCGGCCGCCGCCGCACTCGCCGCCCCGCTGCTCACCACCCCTGCCCGGGCCGCCCACGACGCCGATGACACAGCACCCCGCCCGCCGCGCACCGGCTTCGAAACCAGTGCCGGCGCCCGCTGGACCGGCCAGCCGGAGGAGCAGTCCTTCCTCGCCGCCGTCGACCGGGGCAGCGACCGGGTCTCGGTAGCCCGGATCGGCACGACGAAGCAGAACCGGCCGCTCCAGCTCGTCACGGTCGGAAACCGGTACGCCGACAGCACCGTGCTGCTGATCTGCTCCCAGCACGGCGACGAACCGGCGGGCCGGGAGGCCTGTCTCTCCACCGTCCGCGACCTCGGCTACGCCCGGGACCGGGAGACCCGGCGGCTGCTCGACCGCACCCGGATCCTGGTCGTCCCCACGGCCAACCCGGACGGCAGGGCCGCCGACACCCGCGGCAACAGCGACGGCGTCGACATCAACCGCGACCACCTCGCCCTGAAGACCGCCGAAGCCCGGACGGTCGCCGCCGTCCTGCGCGACCAGCGCCCCGATATCGTCTACGACCTGCACGAGTACGGCGCGACCCCCCGCTACTACGACAAGCAGCTGTTCGACCTCTGGCCCCGTAACCTCAACACCCACACCAAGGTCCACGAGGAGTCCCGGAAGCTCTCCGCGGAGTACGTCCGCCCGGCCGCGCACGCGGCGGGCTACCACACCGGCACCTACGGCATCTGGACCGACCCGGAAACCGGCGAACCGATCCGGCAGGTCGCGGGCGACGGACAGGAGCGGATCCTGCGCAACGCCACCGGGGTGAAGAACGCGATCGGACTGCTCATCGAGAGCCGGGTCGACGCCGTCACACCGGAGGAGCAGGCCGACGAGTCGGTCAACAACCGGCGCCGGGTGGGAAGTCAGCTCGCCGCGCTCGACGGGCTGTTCTCGTACGCCGACGAGCGCCGCGGCCGGATCGACGCAGCCACGGCGGCGGCCCGTACCGCCGGATTCCGCGACCGCGGGCCGGTCTACCTCGGCGGCGCCGACAACGACCCCGCGACCCCGGAGGAGACCCTCGCCCCACCGCCCTGCGGATACCGGCTCGACGCCGCCCAGTGGAACGACGTACGCGACGAACTCGCCCTGCACGGGGTCGCCGCGCTGCCCGGCCGCGACGGCGGGGCCCGGGTACCGCTGCGGCAGTCGAAGCGGCAACTCGTCCCCCTGCTGCTGGACGCGCGTGCGACGTATCACCTGACGAAGGGACAGCCCGTCACGAGCTGCTGAACCGGGCCCGTCGAACGGGCCTGTTGCGCCCGGCGGCACCGGGCACCTGTGGTAGGGCATAACCGAGGCAAACGGAGCGAATCCGGTCATGTCTCGTCTACCGCATGAAAGGTGTACCTGTGTCGCACGGATCCACCCCCGACGACCGGGGGGCCCGGCCGGTCACCACCGAGCCCCCCGGACTGCCCCAGCCCCACGGGCGGCCCGTCACCGACCGGATCGTCTTCGGTGTCGCCGCCGTCCTCACCCTCGCGTTCGTCGTCTGGGGCGCGATCGCCACCGACGCCCTGGAGAAGGTCTCCAGCACCCTCCTCGAATGGCTGATCAAGAACGGCGGCTGGGCCTTCGTCCTGGCCGCCTCCGGATTCGTCGTCTTCGCCCTCTGGCTCGCCATCAGCCGGTACGGGAGGATCCCGCTGGGCGAGGAGGGCGCGGCGCCCGAATTCCGTACCGTCTCCTGGGTCGCGATGATGTTCAGCGCGGGTATGGGCATCGGCCTGATGTTCTACGGGGTGAGCGAACCTCTCGCGCACTTCCTGTCGCCCCCGCCCGGCACCTCCCCGGGCACCCCCGGCGAGGCCATGCAGATCGCCATGGCCACCACCCTCTTCCACTGGACCCTGCACCCCTGGGGGATCTACGCGGTCGTCGGACTCGCCATCGCCTACAGCACTTTCCGCCGCGGCCGCCGCCAGACCATCAGTGCCGTCTTCGAGCCCCTGATCGGCGCCCGCCGCTGCGCGGGCGGCACCGGTCGTGTCATCGACATCCTGGCGATCTTCGCCACGCTTTTCGGGTCCGCGGCCTCCCTGGGGCTCGGCGCCCTCCAGATCGGCAGCGGCATCACCGAACTCGGCTGGCTGGACACCGTCGGAACCACCCTGCTGGTGAGTGTGATCGCGGTACTCACCGCCGCCTTCGTGGTCTCCGCGGTCTCCGGTGTGGAGCGCGGTATCCAGTGGCTCTCCAACACCAATATGGTCCTCGCGCTGGTGCTGGCGCTTTTCGTCTTCATCGCCGGGCCCACCGTCATCGTGCTCGACCTGCTGCCCACCTCCATCGCCGCCTACTTCGCGGAACTGCCGCAGCTCGCCGGACGCACCGAGGCGACCGGCGGCCAGGCCGTCGCCGACTGGCTGAGCAACTGGACGGTCTTCTACTGGGCCTGGTGGATCTCCTGGACGCCCTTCGTCGGCATGTTCATCGCCCGGATCAGCCGCGGCCGGACCATCCGCCAGTTCATCGGCGGGGTCATCCTCGTCCCCAGTACGGTCAGCCTGGTCTGGTTCGCCGTCTTCGGCGGCACCGCGATGAAGCTGGCCGAACGCGAGAAGATCGGCGACGAAGCCACCCCCGAGGCCCAGCTCTTCGCCGTCCTCCAGCAGTATCCGATCCCCACCGCCACCAGCATTCTGGTGATGATCCTGGTCGGGATCTTCTTCGTCTCGGGCGCCGACGCCGCGTCCGTCGTCATGGGCACCCTCTCCCAGTACGGCACCTTCGAACCGGCCCGGCTGGTCGTGGTGTTCTGGGGCATTGTCACCGGCGCGGTCGCCGCGATCATGCTGCTGATCGGCAACGGCGAGGGCGATGCGCTCGCCGGACTCCAGAATCTGACCATCCTGGTCGCCGCGCCGTTCGTGGTCGTGATGATCGGCATGTGCGTGGCCCTGATGCGCGATCTGCGGCACGACCCCCTGATCGTCCGCAACGAGGTCGGCACCGAGGCCATGGAGTCGGCCGTGATCGCGGGCCACGAGAAGTACGACGGCGACTTCGAGTTCCGCATCGGCCCGGGCCCCTCGGGCCCGCCCGGCACCTGAACGCCTGAGCCGGGATCTGCCGGGGGAGCGGGTACCCGCCGCCCCGGGCAGCGGAGAGCCGGGCTGCGGGGATACCCCCGGCCCGGCGGCCACCCGGCCGGAACGTCTCGCGTGCCCCGCACGGTCGTGGATCGTTCTCCGCAGCCCGCAGCCCGCAGCCCGCAGCCCGCAGCCCGCAGCCCGCAGCCCGCAGCCCGCAGCCCGCAGCCGGGCCGTCCTTGACCGGCGGTCCCTGTCTCCCGCCCCGGCCGGGGCCGTTACGGAAGGCGAGCAGCCCCCCGGGCGCGCCACCGGACGCCCCGCCCCGCCCCGCCCGGGAGCGGGGCGCCCGGCGCCGTATCAGCGGCGGCGGTCCGGGCCCGTGAGGCCCGCGCGGCGGAGGGCGTCCGCCATCGCGCTGTTCGCGGGCGGCGGGGCCTGCCGGTCCCGGCCGCGGCCGGCACCGTCACCCCGGCCCCCGCCCTGACCGCCCTGGCCCTGACCGTTCCGGCCCTGGTCGGCCTGTCCGCCGCCCCGGCGCTGCTGCGGCCGGCCGCCGCGCTCACCGCCCTCGCCGCGTCCGCCGCGTTCGCCGCGGGCCTCGCGCTCCCGCCCGCCGCCCTGCCGCGGGGCCTGCCCCGCCGCATCGTCGTCCAGACGGAGCGTCAGCGAGATCCGCTTGCGCGGGATGTCGACGTCGAGCACCTTCACCTTCACCACGTCACCCGGCTTCACCACGTCCCGGGGATCCTTCACGAAGGTCTTCGACATCGCCGACACATGGACCAGACCGTCCTGGTGGACACCGACGTCCACGAACGCGCCGAACGCGGCCACGTTCGTCACCACACCCTCCAGGACCATCCCCGCCGCCAGATCGCCGATCTTCTCCACACCCTCCTTGAAGGTGGCCGTCCGGAATGCCGGCCGCGGATCCCGGCCGGGCTTCTCCAGCTCGCGCAGGATGTCGGTGACCGTCGGCAGACCGAAGGCGTCGTCCACGAAGTCGGCCGCCCGGAGCGACCGCAGCACACCCGCGTTCCCGATCAGCGAGGCCACCTCCCCGCCCGTCGTCTTCACCATCCGGCGGACCACCGGATACGTTTCCGGGTGCACGCTGGAGGCATCCAGCGGATCGTCACCGCCGCGGATCCGCAGGAAGCCCGCGCACTGCTCGTACGCCTTCGGCCCGAGCCGCGCCACGTCCTTCAGCGCCCGGCGGGAGCGGAACGGGCCGTTCGAGTCGCGGTGCGCCACGATGTTCTCGGCCAGCCCCGCGCCGATGCCCGACACCCGCGACAGCAGCGGCGCGGACGCCGTGTTGACGTCGACACCGACGCCGTTCACACAGTCCTCG
This sequence comes from Streptomyces sp. NPDC094448, assembly GCF_044763775.1. NCBI lineage: Bacteria > Bacillati > Actinomycetota > Actinomycetes > Kitasatosporales > Streptomycetaceae > Streptomyces > Streptomyces sp. NPDC094448. The sequence continues at coordinate 786,692 of NZ_JBIWGU010000001.1, forward strand.
ACGACCGCGTCGAGGGAGCGCGACAGCTTCACCTCGGACAGATCGTGCTGATACTGGCCGACGCCGATCGACTTGGGGTCGATCTTCACCAGCTCCGCCAGCGGATCCTGGAGCCGCCGGGCGATGGAGACCGCCCCGCGCAGCGAGACGTCCAGACCGGGCAGTTCCTGGGAGGCGAACGCGGACGCCGAGTACACGGACGCGCCCGCCTCGGAGACCATCACCTTCGTCAGCTTCAGCTCCGGATGGCGGGCGAGCAGCTCCGCCGCCAGCCGGTCCGTCTCCCGGGATGCCGTGCCGTTGCCGATCGCGATCAGCTCGACCGCGTGCTCCCGGGCGAGCCGCGCCAGCGTCGCCAGCGACTCGTCCCAGCGGTTCGCAGGCACATGGGGGTGGATCGTGTCGGTGGCGACGACCTTGCCCGTCGCGTCCACCACGGCCACCTTCACGCCGGTACGGAAACCGGGGTCCAGCCCCAGCGTGGCCCGCGTCCCGGCGGGCGCGGCCAGCAGCAGATCCCGCAGATTGGCCGCGAAGACCCGGACCGCCTCGTCCTCGGCGGCCGTCCGCAGCCTCAGCCGCAGGTCGATCCCGAGGTGGACCAGGATCCGGGTGCGCCACGCCCAGCGGACCGTGTCCGCCAGCCAGCGGTCCGCCGGACGGCCCCGGTCGGCCACCCCGAAGCGCCGCGCGATCGCGTTCTCGTACGCGGTCGGTCCCGGATCCCCGGAGGGCGCGTCCGGTTCCAGCGCCAGGTCGAGGACCTCCTCCTTCTCGCCCCTCAGCAGCGCCAGCACCCGGTGCGACGGCAGCTCGGTGAACGGCTCCGCGAAATCGAAGTAGTCCGCGAACTTGGCGGCCGGGCCCTGCGTCGCGTCGCCCTTGCCCTCCCGCACCTTCGACCCCAGACGCCCCCGCGTCCACATCCGCTCGCGCAGCTCGCCGATCAGGTCCGCGTCCTCCGAGAACCGCTCGGTCAGGATCGCCCGCGCGCCCTCCAGCGCGGCGGCCGGATCGGCCACGCCCTTCTCCGCGTCCACGAACGCCGCGGCCGCGGCCGCCGGCTCCACCGACGGGTCCGTCAACAGCCCGTCGGCCAGCGGCTCAAGACCGGCCTCCCGTGCGATCTGCGCCTTCGTCCGGCGCTTGGGCTTGAAGGGCAGATAGATGTCCTCCAGCCGGGCCTTGGTGTCGGCGGCCAGGATCCGCGCCTCCAGCGCATCGTCCAGCTTGCCCTGTTCCCGTACGGATTCCAGGATCGACTTCCGCCGGTCCTCCAGCTCCCGCAGATACCGCAGCCGCTCCTCCAGCGTCCTCAGCTGGGCGTCGTCCAGCATCTCGGTCGCCTCTTTGCGGTACCGCGCGATGAAGGGAACCGTCGACCCGCCGTCCAGCAGCCCCATGGCCGCCACGACCTGCCGCTCCCGTACGCCGAGCTCCTCGGCGATCCTGCCTTCGATGGACATCGTCACGGTTCCCCGACTCGCCTTCTCGTACCGGCTGTGCTTGAACCTGCATTCTGCCAAACGGCCCCCTCTCCCCGGGGTCCCACGCCACGAACCACCCGCGGGTGAGGGCCGACCGCGTCCCGGCGGCTCCGGCGCACCCGGCCACCGCTGCCCGGACCGCCCCGGACTCCACGCCCGGCCCCGGCGCTCCGCCGGAGCATCCCGGAGCGTACGTGCCGCTCCTGGCCGCCCCCGACGGGCATGGCAGGAAAGGTGGGTTGTTCGTCATTGCCGCCATCGGGCGGGCCGCCCAGGATAGGAGGCATGCCCGAGCGAACCGTTCTCGTCGTCCTCTACGACGGCGTCCAGAGCCTCGATGTCACCGGACCCGCCGATGTGTTCGCCGGCGCCGGGTGGGCGGCCGGCGACCCGGCGGCGTACCGGCTGAGCACCGCGTCGCCCGGCGCCCGGCCGGTCCGCACGGGGAGCGGGATGAGGCTGCTCCCCGACACCGACCTCGAATCCGCTCCCGTACCCCATACCGTCATCGTGCCGGGCGGCGCCGACGGCAGCGACAGCTCCCCGGAGGTCGTCGACTGGCTGCGGGAACACGGGCCGCGGGCCGAACGGCTGGTCTCCGTGTGCACCGGATCCTTCCTGCTCGCCGCCGCCGGACTGCTCGACGGACACCGGGCCACCACCCACTGGGCGTTCTGCGACGAGTTCGCCCGGGAGTACCCGGAGATCGACGTCGACCCGGAGCCGATCTTCGTACGGGACGGCCGGATCTCCACCTCCGCCGGGGTGACCACGGGTATCGACCTGGCGCTCGCGCTCGTCGAGGAGGACCACGGACGGGAGGCCGCGCTCGTCGTCGCCCGCCATCTGGTGGTCTTCCTCCGGCGGCCCGGGAACCAGGCCCAGTTCAGCGCGCCGCTGGCCGCCCAGACCGCCCATCGCGAGCCGCTGCGCGACGTCCAGCGCTGGATCGCGGAGAACCCGGACCGGGATCTCTCCGTCGCCTCCCTCGCCGCCCGCGCCAGGCTCTCGCCGCGCCACTTCGCCCGCGCCTTCCACGCCGAGACCGGGGTCACACCCGGGCGGTACGTGGAACGGATCCGCCTCGAACACGCCCGCAGGCTCCTGGAGGAGACCACCCGCGGCGTCGAGGAGGTCTCGCGCGCCTGCGGCTACGGCACACCGGAGGCGATGCGCCGGGCCTTCGTCCGCAATCTGGACACGGCCCCGCTGGAGTACCGCAGACGCTTCCACGTTCCCCTGACCCATGCCTGATGCTGTGACCGGACGAAGGGTTTCCCATGCAGATCGCCGTACTCCTCTACGACCGTTTCACCACCCTCGACGCCGTCGGCCCCTACGAGCTGCTCGGGCGGCTGCCGGGCGCCGAGACCGTCTTCGTCGGCAAGAACCGGGGACCCGTCCGCGGCGACCAGGGGTCGCTGGCCCTGGTCGCCGACCGGACCCTGGCCGAGGTGCCGCGCCCCGATATCGTGCTGGTCCCCGGCGGGCCGGGGGACCAGGAGGCCATGGCCGACGAGGAGATCCTCGCCTGGCTGCGTACCGTCGACGCCGGCACCACCTGGACCACGTCCGTCTGCACGGGCTCCCTCCTGCTGGGCGCGGCCGGACTCCTCCAGGGGCGCCGGGCCACCACCCACTGGCTGGCCTACGAGGATCTCGCGACGCTGGGTGCCGAGCCCACCGGGGATCGGGTGGTCTTCGACGGCAAGTACGTCACCGCCGCCGGGGTGTCCTCCGGTATCGATATGGCGCTTCATCTCCTGGGCCGGATCGGCGGTGACGAACTTGCCCAGTCCGTGCAACTGCTCACCGAGTACGATCCGCAACCCCCGTACGACGCCGGCTCACCCGACAAGGCGCCCGCACACCTCGTCGAAAAGTGGCGCGGGGACACCGCCGCACGCCCCGCCTGACGGCCCGGCGGCCGGACCAGGTCCGGTCCGGGCGGTCTTCGAGGATCAGCCCGCGGCTCCCCCGGACCTGCGGCCGGGCGGGGCCCCGGATGCGGTGCTTCGCAAGGCGGAGGTCCACGGCTCGTACGCATGGGGGGACCCCCACCGGGCCCGGAGGGCCGCGGGAGAGTACTTGCGTGGTCCGACAGCGCAGGGTGGGGGTCCCCCTGGCTACCGCCCGGGGGGACCCCCACCCGGGCCGCCAGGCCCAGGGGGAGTGCCGTAGCCGTCGTCGCGGGCCCGACAAGATCGCCCGGACAGGGCCTCAGCCGACCAGGTGAAGCGGGGTGCCCGGCGTTCCAGGAAAGCGGCGACACCCTCCGCGGTGTCGCCGCCCGGGCGGGCCTGCTCGGCCGCCAGCCGCTCCCAGTGTTCCGTGCGGTCGGTCCGGCCCGCGGCGAACTCCTTCGCGGCGACCTGCGTCAACTGGGACCGCTCGGTGAGTATCCGGGCGAATCCGGCGACCCGGACGCCGAGCTCCGACTCCGGCAGTACCTCGTCCACCAGACCGGTGCGCAGAGCCCGCCCGCTGTCGATCAGCTCCCCGGAGAAGAGCAGATACTTGGCGGCCGACGGGCCGACCAGCTCCACCAGGCGACGGGTCGACGATGCGGGATAGACCACGCCGAGCCTCGCCGGGGTCACCCCGAACAGCGCGCCGTCCGCGGCGAACCGCAGATCGCAGGCGACGGCGAGCTGACAGCCGCCGCCGACGCAGTGGCCGCGGACGGCGGCCAGTGTCGGCTTGGGGAAGGCGGCCAGTGCCTCCTCCGCCAGGACGGCGAGCGCCTGCGGGGTCTCGCCCGTACCGTCCGGCCCGCCCGCCGCTCCGGACCCGGCCGTACCGTCCGGCCCGCCCGTACATCCGGATCCGGAGCCGGCGCCCGCACCCCGCAGCGAAGCGATGTCCGCCCCCGCGCAGAAGGTCGGCCCCTCGCCCGTGAGGACCAGCACCCGGACGGCGGGATCGACCGCCAGCCGTGCCAGCAGGTCCGGGACGGCCCGCCACATCGCCTTCGTCATGGCGTTGCGTTTGGCGGGGTTGCCGATGACGACCGTGGCGACCCCGTCGGCGACGGCGCACACGATGCGGGGCTCCGGACCGGAGCGGGCTGACTCCATGCGCCGGATGCTATCCGCCGCGGGTGGACCTACGATCAGGAAGGGGTGCGAGGAGGCGGAAAGCCATGGCCGGTACCACCCGCTCCGCCGGACCGGCGGAGCCCCGCAAGCTGAAGCGCAGTTTCAGCCTGCTGACCGTGCTCGGCGCGATCCTGGTGATCGCGGGAATCGTCGGGCTCGTCTACACGGGGCTTGCGACCCTGACCTCGATGCTCCTGTTCGGCTGGCTGCTGCTGATCGGCGGGATCGTCGGTCTGGTGCAGGCCGTCGCGTCCCGGGGCAGCGACTACTTCTGGCTGGCCGTGATCGTCGCGGCGCTGAACATCGCCGCGGGCATCGTGGTGATCCGGCATCCCACCGGATCGGCGGAGACGCTGACCCTCTTCGCCGCCCTGCTCTTCCTGACCGGCGGACTGTTCCGGCTGGTCGGCAGTCTGGTGGTACGGGGACCGCAGTTCGGCTGGACCCTGTTCCAGGGCGCCGTGCTGCTGGTGCTGGGCATCCTCGTCCTGGGGAATTGGCCGGAGAGCAGCAGATACGTCCTCGGGCTCTTCTTCTCGCTGGCGCTGCTCTTCGACGGTCTGGGGCTGATCGCCATCGGGGTCGGCGGCCGGCGGATCGTCCGCATGGTGACGGAACCGGATCCGACCGGTCGGCCGGACGACTGGCCGGGGAACGGTCAGGGGCGGCCGCTCGGCTGACGGGGGCGTACGGAGCCGGTCAAAAGCCGTCGATTGCCGGTTGATTCCGTTCAGTGCGGCGGGGGGTGACCGTACCCCGCAACACTTATTACCCCGGAGTCAGCCGACGTCGGTGGGCAGCGGACAGTGGCGGTGGCGCCATGGGTGGGGGTCGGACTGATGGAGAGCCGCGGAAGCGTTCCGGCCTGGCCTGCGGCGCCGTACGGCGGACCCGGGGGTACGGCGGAGGGGCCCGGCCCGGTACCGCCCCGGCCCCCGGTGGGCGAGGGCGTCTGGAGGTTCACCGCGCCGACCGCCGAGTCCTCCGTGCCCCGGGCCCGGTACGCGGTCCGGGAGCTGCTGGAGCAGCAGGGCGTACCGGCCGGAGAGACCGTCCAGGGCCTGCTGCTGATCGTCTCCGAGCTGGTCACCAATGTCGTCAAGCACGCCGCGGTGCTCTCCCCGCAGCTCGCCGTCGAGGTGGCCCTGTGGCCGGGCCGGGTCCGGGTGGCCGTCGAGGACAACCATCCCTACCGGCCGGCGGCCCTGGAGACCGACTGGGCCCAGACCGGCGGCCGCGGTCTGCTGCTGGTGCGGGAGATCACCCGGGAGGCCGGGGGCCACTGCGACGTCGAGCACACCCCGAGCGGCGGCAAGGTCATCTGGGCCGAGCTGCCCCTGGACTTCTAGCTCGGTGTCCGGAAACGGCGCGGCACCCGGGCCCCTCACGGGCCGGGTGCCGCGCCGTGCGGGTCACCAGCCGCCGGCCGGTCCCGTCAGCTCACGGATCGCCGGGCGCGCCGCGTCCAGCACGGTCATGAACCACGCCGAGAACGGTGCCGCGGCATGCCGCTCCGCCAGCTCGGCGGGGGTGACGAAGACGGTCTCGCCGACCTCCTCGGGGTCCGGGTCCACAGTGTCCTGCACCATGCCGACGAAGAGGTGGTTGTACTCCTGCTCCACCAGACCGGAGTCCGGGTCCGGGTGGTTGTAGCGCACCGTCCCGGCCTCGGCCAGCAGGGACGGGGAGACCCCCAGCTCCTCGTGGGTCCGCCGGGCGGCGGCCGTGAACGGCGCCTCGCCGGGGTAGGGGTGCCCGCAGCAGGTGTTGGACCAGACCCCGGGGGAGTGGTACTTGCCGAGCGCCCGGCGCTGGATCAGCAGCCGCCCGCGCTCGTCGAAGAGGAACACGGAGAACGCCCGGTGCAGCTGTCCGGGCGGCTGATGCGCGGCGAGCTTCTCCGCCGTGCCGATGGTGGTGCCGTGCTCGTCCACCAGCTCAAGCATGATCGCTGGCGGGGCGCCGTTCGACGCGCTGTGAGGGGCGGTGACTGGTGAGGTCGGCATAACCATCCTTCGCATCGGTGCTCGGCCCTGGGGGCCCGCCCAGTCTGCCGTACAAAAGCGGCTTGTCCGCACTTCGGCCGACCGGGCATGTCCCTGCCCGGACCGTCACGGCGTGCGGGCGCACACCGCGGACGGGTCCGCCCGGGGACGTTCCGGGGGCCCCGGTACCGGATCGTGCCCCGGCCCGGCGGGCCGGAATCCCCGGAACCCCGCGTACGACATTCGAACACTTGATCCGATCATCGCCCGGTGGGTTTCGGTCGGCTTCGGTGGTGTCAGTGGCAGAGTCTCGGCTCGTGCTCCGCGTGGCCCACCGGTTCCAGCTGGAAGGTGCAGTGCTCCACGTCGAAGTGGTCTCCGAGGCAGCCCTGGAGATCGTGCAGCATCCGCTCGTGCCCGACCGCGTCCAGGACGTCCTGGGCGACGACGACGTGCGCGGAGAGCACCGGCATTCCGGAGGTGATGGTCCAGGCGTGCAGATCGTGGACGTCCTCCACGCCGGGCAGTTCCACTATGTGCCGCCGTACCTCGGCCATATCGACGTTTTTGGGCGCCGCCTCCAGCAGCACGTTCAGGGTCTCCCGGAGCAGTTTCACCGTACGCGGCACGATCATCAGGCCGATCAGCAGCGAGGCGATCGGGTCGGCCGCCTGCCAGCCCGTCAGCAGGATGATCACCGCCGAGACCAGGACGGCGACCGAGCCGAGCGCGTCGTTGAGCACCTCCAGATAGGCGCCGCGGACATTGAGGCTGTCCTTCTGCCCGCGCATCAGCAGGGCGAGGGAGATCACATTGGCCACCAGGCCGACCAGCGCGAAGGCGATGGTGAGTCCGCTCTTGGTCTCGGCGGGCGTGATGAACCGCTCGACCGCCTCGAAGAGGAGGTACGCGCCCACACCGAGCAGCAGCAGACAGTTGGCGAGCGCGGCCAGGATCTCGGCCCGGGCCAGTCCGAAGGTGCGGTTGGTGCTGGGCGGCCGGTTGGCGAAGTGGATCGCGAGCAGGGCCATGCCCAGTCCGATGCCGTCGGTCGCCATATGGGCGGCGTCCGCCACCAGCGCGAGCGACCCCGTGACGACCCCGCCGACGATCTCCAGCACCATCACGCTGAGGGTGATGGTCAGTGCGACGCGCAGCCGTCCCCGGTACGCGGCGGCGGCGGTCCCGGTCGGCGGCGGCCCGCCGTGCGTATGCCCGTGGTCGTGCCCAGCCCCCATGAAACGGCCTCCAGATCGTCGGGAGAGATCGCCTTGCCGAGCCCCAGTGAACTACGGGTGGGGGGTATGTGGCAACACGGCATTGAACACCGTTGTCATCCCCTTGACCTGCGGAAACGATCCGCAGGTCAGAGAAGTGGAGATCGCGGGCGGCCCCGTGGGACGGAGTGTGCACGGCAGCGGCCCGGCCCGATCCGCCAGGGCTCCCTACGGGTGGTGGAGCTGCCAGCCCTGCCATGCGGACTCGACCATCTCGCGTACCCCGTGGCGCGCGGTCCAGCCCAGCTCCCGGGCGATCAGGTCCACCGCGGCCACGGCGCGGGCCGCGTCCCCGGGGCGGCGCGGGCGGACCAGCGGCTCGCCGCCGAAGCCGGTGACCTCGGACACCAGCTCCGCCAGCTCCCTCACGGAGACCCCGACCCCCCGTCCGATGTTCACCGTGAGGTCCCCGGTGCCCTGCTCGCGGGCCAGCCTGCGGGCCACGGCGAGATGCGCGTCGGCGAGGTCCGCGACATGGATGTAGTCGCGGATGCAGGTGCCGTCCGGCGTCGGATAGTCGTCACCGAAGATCCGCGGCGCCTCGCCGCGGGTGATCCGGTCGAAGAACATCGGGATGATGTTGAAGACCCCGGTGTCCGACAGTTCGGGCCTGGCCGTGCCCGCGACATTGAAGTAGCGCAGACAGGCCGTCTCGATGCCGTGCGCCCGCCCGGCCGCCCGGACCAGCCACTCCCCGGCGAGCTTCGTCTCGCCGTACGGATTGATGGGCACACACGGCGCGGTCTCCGCGATCAGCTCCTGGTCCGGGATCCCGTACACCGCCGCCGACGAGGAGAAGAGGAAGCGCCGCACCCCGGCCTCGACGACCGCTTCGAGCAGCACGGTCAGCCCGTGCACGTTCTCGTGGTAGTAGCGCAGCGGCTGCTCGACGGACTCCCCGACCTGCTTCTTCGCCGCGAGATGGACGACACCGGTCACCGCGTGGTCGCGGAGGGTGTCCGCCAGCAGCTCGCGGTCCGAGACGCTGCCGCGCACCAGCGGAACCTCGGCGGGCAGCCGCTCGACGATTCCCGAGGACACATCGTCGAGGACGACCGCCTTCTCCCCGGCATCGGCCATCGCCCGCACCACATGCGCGCCGATATAGCCCGCCCCACCCGTGATCAGCCATGTCATACCACCCACCCTATGGCCTGCCCCCGCACGCCCCGGAGCGCGGCCGTCCCCGGGCCGCGCGGGCCGCCCGGACCCGGCCGCCCACCCGCCGGCGGCGGGCCCGGCCCGGGGTCGCCGGGGCGCGGTTTGGCGCAGGGGCGAGGATCGACAATGATGATCTCCGGACGGGGCCTCACCGGGCCCGGGGGGCCGTGCCGGGGCGTTCGCGGCCGGTGAACTCCCGTTCCCGTGCATCCGATAGCCTCTGCCGACGAGTCGCCGCCCGTGTGCCACGGGCCGGGCCGCCGCGCATCCACACCTCGGTTCCAAGGAGTGAGTTCGTCTGTCGACCGCCATCCTCACCGGTCCGCCCGTACCCGGATCGTCACTCGATGGCGATCTGCGGTCGCTGGGCTTCGACGTCCGGGTCGCCCCCGATTCCGATGACCCCGGTGCGACCGCCGCACTGCTCGCCGCCGTTCCCGCCACCGAGCGGGTCGCGGTCGTCGACGCACGTTTCGTCGGACATGTGCACGCGCTCCGGCTCGCGCTCACCGACCCCCGCTTCCCCGCCGCCGCCGTACCGGGCGCGCTGACCGCGCAGCCCGGGGCCCGTACCGCGCTGACCCGGGCCCTGACGGCCGGCGGCGCACCTGCCGCCACCGGGGCGGAGGCCGGGGCCGTACCGTCGTCGCAGCGGACCGCCGAGCGTACGGAATCCCTGCCCGACGCCCTCGCGGCCGCGCTGGAGGACGGCGGCACCGCGGTCCACAGGCCCGAGCTGGGATCCCTGGTGGCGACCGTCCCCGACGACCCGCAGGCCCGCAACGAGGCCCGGCAGGCCGTCGCCGCCGTCGACGACGAGGCCGTACGGCTGCGCTCCGCGGTCAAGGCCCGGGACGGCTTCTTCACGACCTACGCGATCAGCCCGTACTCGCGCTACATCGCCCGCTGGTGCGCCCGCCGCGGCTTCACGCCCAACCAGGTCACCACCGCCTCCCTGATCACCGCCCTGATCGCGGCCGGGGCCGCGGCGACCGGCACCCGCGGCGGCTATGTCGCGGCCGGACTGCTGCTGCTCTTCTCCTTCGTCCTGGACTGCACGGACGGGCAGCTCGCCCGCTACTCGCTGCAGTACTCGACGATGGGCGCCTGGCTGGACGCCACCTTCGACCGGGCCAAGGAGTACGCGTACTACGCGGGCCTCGCCCTCGGCGCCGCCCGCGGCGGCGACGACGTATGGGCCCTGGCGCTGGCCGCGATGGTCCTCCAGACCTGCCGCCACGTCGTGGACTTCTCCTTCAACGAGGCCAACCACGACGCGGTCTCCAACACCAGCCCCACCGCCGCGCTCTCCGACCGTCTCGACAGCGTCGGCTGGACGGTCTGGATCCGCCGGATGATCGTGCTGCCGATCGGCGAACGCTGGGCCATGATCGCCGTGCTGACCGCGGTGACCACCCCCCGGATCGTCTTCTACGCCCTGCTCGCCGGCTGCGCCTTCGCCGCCTGCTACACCACCGCGGGACGCCTGCTGCGCTCCGTGACCCGCAAGGCCCGCAGGACCGACCGGGCCGCCCAGGCCCTGGCCGACCTCGCCGACTCCGGCCCGCTCGCCGAGGCCGTCGCCCGCGCCGGGCGCGGTATCGCCGCCCGGCTGCCCGAACTCGCCGTACCGGTCCTCGCCCTCATCGGCGGGGCCGCCGTGGTCACCACCGCGGCCCTCGCCCCGTACGGTTCCTGGGCCCCCGTGGCCGCCGCCGCGGTCTACGTCCTCACCTCGGGCCTGGCCGTCGCCCGCCCCCTCAAGGGCGCCCTCGACTGGCTGGTACCGCCGGTCTTCCGGGCCGCCGAGTACGGCACGGTCCTGGCGCTGGCCGCCCGCGCGGACGTCCCCGGGGCGCTGCCCGCGGCCTTCGGCCTGGTCGCGGCGGTCGCCTACCATCACTACGACACGGTGTACCGCATCCGTGGCGGCTCCGGCGCGCCCCCGCGCCTGCTGGTCAGGCTGACCGGCGGACACGAGGGCCGGACGCTGGCCGCCGCCCTGCTGGCCGCCCTGCTGACGGGCGCCGGCTTCACCATCGCGCTGACGGCGCTCGCGGTCGCCGTCGCCCTCGTGGTGCTGGTGGAGAGCATCCGCTTCTGGGTGTCCTCCGCCGCCCCCGCAGTACACGACGAAGGAGAAACCGCATGATCGGCCTCGTACTGGCAGCCGGTGCCGGACGGCGTCTTCGCCCCTACACCGACACGCTTCCGAAGGCCCTCGTGCCGGTCGACGGCGAGCGGACGGTCCTCGACCTGACCCTCGCGAACTTCGCCGAGATCGGCCTCACCGAGGCCGCGATCGTGGTCGGCTACCGCAAGGAGGCCGTCTACGAGCGCAAGGAGGCCCTGGAGGCGAAGTACGGGCTGAAGCTCACCCTCGTCGAGAACGACAAGGCGGAGGAGTGGAACAACGCCTACTCCCTGTGGTGCGCCCGTGAGGAGCTGAAGCGGGGCGTCATCCTCGCCAACGGCGACACCGTCCACCCCGTCTCCGTCGAGCGCACCCTGCTCGCCGCCCGCGGAAACGGACAGAAGATCATCCTCGCCCTCGACACGGTGAAGAACCTCGCCGACGAGGAGATGAAGGTGGTCGCCGAGGACGGTCTCGGGGTACGCCGGATCACCAAGCTGATGGACCCGGCCGACGCCACCGGTGAGTACATCGGCGTCACTCTCATCGAGCCCGAGGCGGCCGAGGAGCTGGCCGACGCGCTGAAGACCACCTTCGAACGCGACCCCGACCTCTACTACGAGGACGGCTACCAGGAGCTGGTGAACCGCGGCTTCACCGTCGACACCGCCCCCATCGGGGATGTGAAGTGGGTCGAGATCGACAACCACGACGACCTCGCGAAGGGCCGTGAGATCGCGTGCCAGTACTGACCCGGCTGATCCCCTCGCCGGTCGTCGTCGATATCCGCCCCGGCGCCCTGGACGACCTCGCGGTCATCCTCGCCGACCAGCGGATCTCGTCCTCCGGCACGCTCGCCGTCGCCATCAGCGGCGGCTCGGGCCGGGCCCTGCGCGAGCGGCTGGAGCCGGCCCTGCCGGGCGCCCACTGGTACGAGGTCGCGGGCGGCACCATCGACGAGGCCGTGAAGCTGGCCGACGCCATCAAGGGCAAGCGGTACGACGCGGTCGTCGGCCTCGGCGGCGGCAAGATCCTCGACGTCGCCAAGTACGCGGCGGCCCGGGTCGGCCTGCCGATGGTCGCGGTCGCCACCAATCTGGCCCACGACGGCATCTGCTCCCCGGTCGCCACCCTGGACAACGACAACGGCCGGGGCTCGTACGGACTGCCCACCCCGATCGCCACCGTCATCGACCTGGACGTGATCCGCTCGGCCCCGGCCCGCTACATCAGCTCCGGCATCGGCGACACCATCTCCAATCTGTCCGCGATCGCGGACTGGGAGCTGTCGCAGCGGATCAACGGCGAGAAGGTCGACGGCCTGGCCGCGGCCATGGCCCGGACGGCGGGCGAGTCGGTGCTCCGCCACCCCGGCGGCATCGGTGACGACGCCTTCCTCACGGTCCTCGCCGAAGCCCTGGTGCTGACCGGGATCGCCATCTCCATCAGCGGCGACACCCGCCCCTCGTCGGGCGCCTGCCACGAGATCAGCCACGCCTTCGACCTGCTGTATCCGCAGCGGGCCGCCAGCCACGGCGAACAGGTCGGCCTCGGTGCCGCCTTCGCCATGCATCTGCGCGGCGACCGGGAGCGGTCCGGCCTCTTCGCCGAGGTGCTGCGCCGCCACGGGCTTCCGGTGCTCCCCGAGGAGATCGGGTTCAGCGCGGAGGAGTTCGTCGAGGCGGTGGCGTACGCGCCGCAGACCCGCCCCGGCCGTTTCACCATCCTGGAACACCTCGACCTCACCACCGACCAGATCAGGGACGCGTACGCCGACTATGCCAAGACCATCCGTAGCTGAACTCCGCCCGGTCGTTCACCCGGAGGGTGTGAAGGACCGGCGCAGCGGCGAGCACTGGGCCGGGCGCCTGTACATGCGGGAGATCTCCCTCCGTGTCGACCGCTATGTGGTCAACACCCGTATCACCCCGAACCAACTGACCTATCTGATGGTCGTGGTCGGGGTGATAGGCGGCGCCGCGCTGCTGATCCCCGGGCTGACCGGGGCGATCCTGGCGGCGGTGCTGTTCCAGATCTACCTGCTGCTCGACTGTGTCGACGGCGAGGTGGCCCGCTGGCGCAAGCAGACCTCGGTCACCGGTGTCTATCTGGACCGGATCGGCCACTACCTGTGCGAGGCGGCCCTGCTGGTCGGCTTCGGTATCCGGGGCGCCGACGTCCTCGGCGACGGCCGCGCGGAGTGGCTGTGGGCGTTCCTCGGCACCGTCGCCGCCCTGGGCGCGATCCTCATCAAGGCCGAGACCGACCTCGTCGACGTGGCCCGCCAGCGCAGCGGACTCGCCGCGGTCAAGGACGAGGCGTCGGTGCCGCGCTCCTCCGGTCTGGCCCTGGCCCGCCGGGCGGCTGCCGCGCTGAAGTTCCACCGTCTCGTCGGCGGGATCGAGGCCAGCCTCTTCATCCTGGCTGCCGCGGTGCTGGACACGGTCCAGGGGGATCTGTTCTTCACCCGCCTCGGGATCGCGATCCTCGCCGGGATCGCCGTGCTCCAGACGCTGCTGCACCTGGTGTCTATCCTGGCCTCCAGCCGCCTGAAGTGATCCCCGGCCCCGGGGAGCGGTGCGGAGGAGTCCCCCCTCCGCCCGCAGCCCGGGGCCCTTGGCGCAGATACCGGCTCTAAGAGAGAGTTCCCGTGAGTGACACAACCCCCGGCGGCGCGACGGCGCCCGCCCGTCCGTCCGTGGACGATCAACTGACCTCGGCGCAGCTCGCCGCCAAGTACGGTCTCTCGGTCAGCGGCGCGCGGCCGAGCCTGTTCCAGTACATCCGGCAGTTGTGGGGCCGGCGGCACTTCATTCTGGCGTTCTCGCAGGCCAAGCTGACCGCGCAGTACAGTCAGGCGAAGCTCGGGCAGTTGTGGCAGGTGGTGACCCCGCTGCTGAACGCGGCGGTGTACTACTTCATCTTCGGGCTGATCCTCAACGCCGACCGGGGCATGAGCCAGGAGGTCTTCATTCCCTTCCTGGTCACGGGCGTGTTCGTGTTCACCTTCACCCAGACTTCGGTGATGGCGGGCGTGAAGTCGATCTCCGGCAATCTGGGTCTGGTGCGGGCGCTGCACTTTCCCCGGGCCTCGCTGCCGATCTCCCTGGCGCTCCAGCAGCTCCAGCAGCTCATGTTCTCGATGGCGGTCCTGGTAGTGATCGCCGTCTCCTTCGGCAGCTTCCCGTCCCTGTCATGGCTGCTGATCCTGCCCGCGCTCGTGCTCCAGTTCGGGTTCAACACCGGTCTGGCGCTGATGATGGCCCGGCTGGGCAGCAAGACCCCCGACCTGGCGCAGCTGATGCCCTTCCTCATGCGGACGTGGATGTACGCGTCCGGCGTGATGTTCTCCATCCCGGTGATGCTGGCGGACAAGCCGGCGTGGATCGCCGACGCCCTCCAGTGGAACCCGGCCGCGATCTACATGGACCTGATCCGGTTCGCGCTGATCGACGGTTACGGCTCCGAGAACCTGCCGCCGCACGTGTGGGCGTTCGCGGTGGGCTGGGCGGTGCTCTTCGGCGCCGCCGGGTTCGTCTACTTCTGGAAGGCGGAGGAGCGCTACGGCCGCGGCTGACGCCGGGGCATGCGGTGAGCGGAAGACCCGGGGCCGGATCCTTGTCCGGCCCGTGACTCCGGGACCGGAATCGACGTCCGGCCCGGCCAAGGCCCCCGCGGTGGCATCCGGACGGGGGCCTTGTCGCGTCCTTGTCCCTGGTGGGCTTCGCCCTGGACCGGGGGAGCCGTGCCCCGGCGGCCGGACGGCCGTACGGGGTCCACAAGGCCAAAACGAGGTGCTGAGAGGATGGTTGACCACCGGTGCGGTGCGATGGCGGTGACCACGGGGGCCGGGCGTATCGCCCGGCGCCGTACGACGTAAGCTGGGCCGGTGCCGATTCACGGCAAGTGGGGCGATCCGTCCCGGGCGACTCATCGGAAGGACGGTCCCCACGCGGGAGCGACCACCGGCGGCGTGTCCGAAATAGGATGGATTGGATCGGCAGTGTAGAACGGGGGATGTGACGGCAATGATCGACAATCTCCAGCCCCGTGAGGCTCTGGCCGTCCCCGCACCGGGCAGTTTCGTATGAGCGGACACCAGCAGCCCCGTGTGCCCCGTCCGGTGGACCCGGCTCGGGCAACCCTCGACAAGGCCGCGGCCGAGAACTTCCCCGTGGCCCCCTTCTTCCTGCCGTCCGCCTGGCGCGACGACCTGATGGCCCTGTACGGCTTCGCCCGGCTGGTCGACGACATCGGTGACGGCGACCTCGACCCCGGCGGGGCGGATCTGCGTGCCCTCGGGCTCGCCCCCGGTGCGGCCGGTGACCGGCTCGCCGCGCTCGACGCCTTCGAGACCGATCTGCGGCGCGCCTTCGCCGCGGCGGGCCGTTCGGTGCCCGCCGGCGATCCGGCCGCGGCGGATCCCGGCGGGCCGCCCCGCCATCCGCTGCTGCGCGGTCTGGTGCCCGCCGTCCGCCGCCATGCCCTCACCCCCGAGCCGTTCCTCGGTCTGATCGCGGCCAACCGGCAGGACCAGCGGGTACGGCGGTACGCGGACTACGGCGAACTCGTCGCCTACTGCGAACTCTCCGCGAACCCCGTCGGAAACCTGGTCCTCCAGGTCAGCGGTACTCTGACTGCGGAGCGGCTGCGCCGCTCCGACGCGGTCTGCACCGGCCTCCAGATCGTCGAGCACCTCCAGGACGTGCGCGAAGACCTCGGCCGCGACCGCATCTATCTGCCCGCCGACGATCTGCGGCGGTTCCATGTCACCGAGGCCGATCTGGCAGCCCCGTCCGCTTCCGCCTCCGTACGCAGCCTGATCGCGTACCAGGCCGACCGCGCCCGGACGCTGCTGCTCGAAGGAGTTCCGCTGGTGGGGAGCGTGCGGGGCCGGCTGAAGTTGCTGCTCGCCGGTTTTGTGGGCGGTGGCCTCGCGGCGGTCGACGCGATCGCGGCCGCCGGATTCGACGTACTGCCCGGGCCTCCGAAGCCCGCCAGGACACAGTTGCTGCGCTCCGTGGGGGCCGTGATGCAGCGAGCGCGTAGAGAGGGGTGAGCCGGAGGATGGACGGACCGGCCAGCGTGTCGGCGGCGGTGCAGGCCGCGTACAGCTACTGCGAGACCGTCACGGGAGCACAGGCCCGTAACTTCGCCTACGGGATCAGACTCCTGCCGACCGACAAGCGGCAGGCGATGTCCGCGCTGTACGCGTTCTCCCGGCGGGTGGACGATATCGGCGACGGACCCCTGGGCGCCGCCGAGAAGCGGGAGCGTCTCGAAGGGACCCGGGAGGTGCTCGACCGGGTCCGCCGGGGAGCCGTGTCCGAGGACGACACCGACCCCGTCGCGGTCGCCCTCGCGGACGCCGCCACGCGTTTCCCGATCCCGCTCGAAGGCCTCGACGAACTGATCGACGGCGTTCTGATGGACGTACACGGCGAGACGTACGAGACCTGGGACGACCTGCGCGCGTACTGCCGCTGTGTCGCGGGCGCCATCGGACGGCTCTCGCTGGGCGTCTTCGGCACCCAGCCCGGGGTACCGGGCGCCGAACGGGCCGCCGAGTACGCCGACACCCTGGGGCTCGCCCTGCAACTCACCAACATCCTGCGGGACGTTCGCGAGGACGCCGCCAACGGCCGGGTCTATCTGCCGGCCGACGATCTCGCCAAGTTCGGCTGTTCGGCGGGCTTCCACACGGCCACCCCGCCACCGGGCGCCGACTTCACCGGCCTGGTCCACTTCGAGGTGCGCCGGGCCAGGGCCCTCTTCGCCGAGGGCTACCGGCTGCTGCCGATGCTGGACCGGCGCAGCGGCGCCTGCGTCGCCGCGATGGCCGGGATCTACCGGCGGCTGCTGGACCGGATCGCCGCCGATCCCGAGGCCGTGCTCCGCGGCCGGGTCTCCCTGCCCGGACACGAGAAGGCGTACGTCGCCATCCGCGGGCTCTCCGGGATCGACACCCGGCACATCAGCCGCCAGAGCCTCAGGGGGCGGGTCTGATGCCCCGCCGCCACCGGCACCGCGCCGCCGCGCTGCGGGCAACCGCGCGCGGCGGGAACGCGTCCCTGACCACGACGGCCCGAGGGGAGGTCGTATGACGGACCGGACCGGCACCCCCCTGACCGCGGTCGTGGTCGGCGGCGGTCTGGCCGGGGTGACCGCGGCCCTGCGGCTCGCCGAGGCCGGAATCGGCGTGACCCTGCTGGAGGGCCGCCCCCGGCTGGGCGGCCTCGCGTTCTCCTTCCGCCGCGGCGACCTCGTCGTCGACAACGGCCAGCATGTGTATCTGCGCTGCTGCACCGCCTACCGCTGGTTCCTCGACCGGATCGGCGGTACCGCGCTGGCGCCCGTACAGGACCGGCTGGACGTGCCCGTACTGGACGCCGGCCGGCCCGCCGGGTCCCGGCTCGGCAGGCTCCGGCGCACCGCACTGCCGGTCCCGCTGCACCTGGCCGCGAGCCTGGCCACGTACCCCCATCTCTCCCTCGCGGAACGGGCCTCCGTGGGGCGGGCCGCGCTGGCGCTCCGCGGCCTCGACCCGGCCGACCCGGCACTCGACGGCGTCGACTTCGCCACCTGGCTGCATCGCCACGGGCAGTCGCCGCGCACCGTCGAGGCGCTCTGGGACCTCGTCGGAGTGGCCACCCTCAACGCCCGCGCCGCCGACGCCTCCCTGGGCCTGGCCGCCATGGTCTTCAGAACCGGGCTGCTGTCCGAGCCCGGCGCCGCCGACATCGGCTGGGCCCGGGTGCCGCTGGGCGACCTCCACGACACCCTGGCCCGCACCGCCCTCGAAGCCGCCGGAGTCCGCGTGGTGACCGGCACCCGGGTCAAGGACGTCGCCCGCGACGGGCACGGCCGCTGGCTTGTGCAGACCGATACGGAACTGCTCGGCACCGCCACCGATATCGTCGTCCTGGCCACCGCCCAGCGCGAAACCCACGCCCTGCTGCCCGAAGGCGCGCTCGACGCCCCCGACCGGCTGCTCGACATCGGTACCGCGCCGATCCTCAACGTCCACGTCGTCTACGACCGCCCGGTCCTTCGCCGGCCCTTCTTCGCCGCCCTGGGCTCGCCCGTGCAGTGGGTCTTCGACCGTACGGAAGCCTCCGGGCTGAACGACGGCGGCCAGTATCTGGCCCTGTCCCAGTCCGCCGTCCAGGACGAGATCGACGCGCCCGTCGCGGAACTGCGCGCCCGCTATCTGCCGGAGCTGGAGCGGCTGCTGCCGCCCACCCGTACCGCGGCCGTCCGCGACTTCTTCGTCACCCGGGAGCGCACCGCGACCTTCGCACCCGCGCCCGGCGTCGGACGGCTGCGCCCCGGGGCCCGCACCCGGGCGCCCGGCCTCTACCTCGCCGGGGCGTGGACCGCTACCGGCTGGCCCGCGACCATGGAGGGCGCCGTACGCAGCGGACTGACCGCCGCGGGCGCCGCCCTTGCCGCCCTGGGCCGCCCCCACGAACATCCGCTCAAGGAGGCGGCGTGAGCCTGCGCACCGGACCCACCGTGACCAGCGAAGCAATCGACAACAGGAGAGAGACCGTGCCGACAGTGCCCTCGGCGAACCCGGCGGAACACACCGCGCCCGGCATCGAGCGCGCGGCCGGCGCGGCCGGGGTCGACATCGCGGCGCTCCTGGAGCGTGCCCGGGAGATGTCCGTACCGGTCCTGCGGGCTGCCGTCGACCGGCTGGCCCCTCCGATGGACACCGTCGCCGCCTACCACTTCGGGTGGATCGACGCCCAGGGACGGCCCGCCGACGGCGACGGCGGGAAGGCCGTGCGCCCGGCGCTCGCGCTGCTCTCCGCCGAGGCCGCGGGCGCCCTGCCCCAGGCGGGTGTCCCCGGCGCCGTCGCCGTCGAACTGGTCCACAACTTCTCCCTGCTCCACGACGACCTGATGGACGGCGACGAGCAGCGCCGCCACCGCGACACGGTGTGGAAGGTCCACGGACCCGCCCAGGCCATCCTGGTCGGCGACGCGCTGTTCGCGCTCGCCAACGAGGTGCTGCTGGAGCTGGGCACGGTGGAGGCGGGCCGGGCGACGCGCCGGCTGACCACCGCGACCCGGAAGCTGATCGACGGTCAGGCGCAGGACATCTCCTACGAGCACCGCGAGCGCGTCAGCGTCGAGGAGTGCCTGGAGATGGAGGGCAACAAGACCGGTGCGCTGCTGGCCTGCGCCGTGTCCATCGGCGCGGTACTCGGCGGTGCCGACGACCGGACCGCCGACGCCCTGGAACGCTACGGCTACCACCTCGGCCTCGCCTTCCAGGCCGTGGACGACATCCTCGGCATCTGGGGCGACCCGGACGCCACCGGCAAGCAGACCTGGAGCGACCTGCGCCAGCGGAAGAAGTCGCTGCCCGTGGTGGCGGCGCTCGCCGAGGGCGGGGAGGCGTCCCGGCGGCTCGGGGAGCTCCTCGCCGCTGATGCCAAGAGCAGCGACTTCGACTCCTTCTCGGAGGAGGAGTTCGCCACCAGGGCCGCGCTGATCGAGGCGGCGGGCGGCCGTGAGTGGACCTCCCAGGAGGCGCGCCGCCAGCACACGATCGCCATCGAGGCACTCGACGCCGTCGAGATGCCCGGCCGGGTGCGGGAGCAGCTCATCGCCCTCGCCGACTTCGTCGTGGTCCGCAAGCGCTGACCGGCCCGGTCCCGGACCGGGGCCGGGCCCGCCCGGGGGGACGGATGGACCGTCCGTCCGGCCGATCCCTCGACAAAGCGCCCCTTGGGCAACTATGACGGAATCCTTCATGGAAGAGATGATCCTCATCACCTATACGCCGATACGCATCGCAGTCGCCGGCAGGTGACCGGACAACCGTTTCACCCGCCGACGGCATACCCCCAGTACAGCGCAGCACGACCACTGCACCGAAGGGGAAGCCATGACAGCGACGACCGACGGAAGCGGCGGGCCCGTGCGGGCCCGCGCCGCCGCGGACAGTGAGACAGCGAATGCCCCGGCTCCCGTGGGCCGCCCGGGCGAGCGGACCGCGGCGGACGAGCGGACCGGCCCGGCCCGGCGGGCCGTCGTCCGGGCCGTGGACCATCTGCTGGCCCGTCAGGACGCCGAGGGCTGGTGGAAGGGCGATCTCGAAACCAATGTGACGATGGACGCCGAGGATCTGCTGCTCCGTGAGTTCCTCGGCATCGGTGACCGGGCCGTCACCGAGGCCTCGGCCCGTTTCATCCGCGGCCGGCAGCGCGCCGACGGCACCTGGGCCACCTTCTACGGCGGTCCCGGTGAACTGTCCGCCACCGTCGAGGCGTACGTCGCCCTCCGCCTCGCCGGGGACCTGCCCGGGGACCCCCATATGGCCAGGGCCGCCGCCTGGGTCAGGGAGCAGGGCGGGATCGCCGCGGCCCGCGTGTTCACCCGGATCTGGCTGGCGCTCTTCGGCTGGTGGCGGTGGGAGGACCTGCCGGTCGTACCCCCCGAGCTGATCTTCCTGCCGAAGTGGTTCCCGCTGAACATCTACGACTTCGGCTGCTGGGCCCGCCAGACCATCGTGCCGCTGACCGTGGTCTCGGCCCGGCGCCCGGTACGCCCGGCACCCTTCGCCCTGGACGAACTCCACACCGACCCACGGCAGCCGAACCCTCCCCGCCCGCTGGCACCCGCGACCAGCTGGGAGGGCTTCTTCCAGCGTGCGGACCGGGCCCTGCACCGCTACCACCGGGTGGCGCCGCGCAGGGTGCGGGAGGCCGCGGTCGCCGCGGCGTCCCGCTGGATCGTGGAGCGGCAGGAGAACGACGGCTGCTGGGGCGGCATCCAGCCGCCCGCCGTGTACTCCCTGATCGCGCTCCATCTCCTCGGCTACGACCTGGGGCATCCCGTGATGCGGGCCGGAATCGAGTCCCTCGACCGCTTCGCCATCTGGGAGAAGACCGAGACCGGCGCCCCGGTCCGGATGATCGAAGCCTGTCAGTCACCGGTCTGGGACACCTGTCTGGCCACCGTCGCCCTCGCCGACGCCGGCCTCGCCCCCGACCATCCCGCGCTGGTGCGGGCCGCCGACTGGATGCTGGGGGAGGAGATCGTCCGCCCCGGTGACTGGACGGTGCGCCGCCCCGGACTGGCCCCCGGCGGCTGGGCCTTCGAATTCCACAACGACAACTACCCCGATATCGACGACACCGCCGAGGTGGTGCTGGCGCTGCGCCGGGTCGCCCATCCCGATCCGGCGCGGGTCGACGCGGCGGTGGCCCGCGCCGGGCGGTGGACCCTCGGGATGCAGTCGCGCGACGGCGGCTGGGGGGCATTCGACGCCGACAACACCAGCCCGTTCCCCAACCGGCTGCCGTTCTGCGATTTCGGGGAGGTGATCGACCCGCCGTCGGCGGACGTCACCGCTCATGTGCTGGAGATGCTGGCGTACGAGGGCCGGGCCCGCACCCCCCGGGCCCGGCGCGCCGTCGACTGGCTGCTCGCCCACCAGGAGCCGGGCGGTGCCTGGTTCGGCCGCTGGGGCGTCAACTACGTCTACGGTACGGGGTCGGTGGTCCCGGCCCTGGTCGCGGCCGGGATCCCGGCCGCCCACCCGGCCCTGCGGCGCGCCGTCGACTGGCTGCGCTCGGTGCAGAATCCCGACGGCGGCTGGGGCGAGGATCTGCGCTCGTACGACCACGGCGCCTGGGCCGGACAGGGTTCCTCCACCCCTTCCCAGACCGCGTGGGCGCTGCTGGCGCTGCTGGCGGCGGGGGAGCGGGAGTCCGAATCCGCCGAACGCGGGGTGCGCTGGCTGGTCGACGCCCAGCGGGACGACGGCGGCTGGGACGAGCCGTACTTCACCGGTACCGGTTTCCCCTGGGACTTCTCCATCAACTACCACCTCTACCGCCAGGTGTTCCCGCTGACCGCGCTCGGGCGCTATGTGCACGGCGAGCCGCCCGTGGGCGGCGTACGGCGGTCCGGGACGCCGCACGCCGTCGCCGTACCCGCCCGCAAGGGAAGCTGATGGCCGGCTCGGGCCCCTCGGCCCCGCCGGATTCCACAGCACCGCTGCTGATCGCCTGTGCGCTGGGTATCGAGCGGCTGGCGCTGCGCGGGGGCGACCACCGCGCTGCCCGGGGGCCGGTGACGGTGCTGCGCACCCGGATGGGGCCGGTGAACGCGGAGCGCGCGGTCCGGGCCGCGCTCACCGGGGAAGCGCTGCGGGACGCGGCAGTGGTCGCTTCCGGCTTCTGTGCCGGACTGGCGCCCGGGATGCACCCCGGCGACGTCGTCGTCGCGGAGGAGACCCGGGGCGGCGACGGCTCCCCCGTGGTCTGCACGGACACCGGACGGCTCGCGGACGCCGTCGCCCGCGCCCTGCCCGGCCACCGGGTGCACCGTGGACCGCTGGCCGGATCGGACCATATCGTCCGCGGTCCGGAGCGGGCCGAACTGCGGGCCACCGGCGCGATCGCGGCCGATATGGAGTCGGCGGCCACGCTCCGTACCGCACTGGCCGCCGGACCCCGTGCGGTTGCCGCCGTCCGGGTGGTCGTGGACGCCCCGGAGCATGAACTCGTCCGAATTGGCACGGTACGCGGTGGAATATCAGCCTTCCGTGTTCTCCGTGCCGTGCTTCCCGCTCTTCATGAATGGCACCGTTCTTTGCTGCTCCCCAGGAGGTGAGCCAGATGGCCATGCCGCTCCGTCAGACCATCCGGGTAGGAACGTATCTCTTCGAACAGAAGCTCCGCAGGCGGGAGAAGTTTCCGCTGATCGTCGAGTTGGAACCGCTCTACGCCTGCAATCTGAAATGCGAGGGCTGCGGAAAGATCCAGCACCCGGCGGGCGTGCTCAAGCAGCGGATGCCGGTGGCCCAGGCCGTCGGGGCGGTGCTGGAGTCCGGGGCGCCGATGGTCTCCATCGCGGGCGGCGAACCCCTGATGCACCCCCAGATCGACGAGATCGTGCGGCAGCTCGTCGCCCGGCGCAAGTACGTCTTCCTCTGCACCAACGCCGTACTGCTCCGCAAGAAACTGGAGAAGTTCACCCCCTCCTCGTACTTCGCCTTCGCCGTGCACATCGACGGTCTGCGGGAGCGGCACGACGAGTCCGTCGCCAAGGAGGGGGTGTTCGACGAGGCGGTCGAGGCCATCAAGGAGGCCAAGCGGCGCGGCTTCCGGGTCACCACCAACTCGACCTTCTTCAACACCGACACCCCGCAGACCGTCGTCGAGGTCCTCAACTAC
Organism: Streptomyces sp. NPDC094448; assembly: GCF_044763775.1. Taxonomy (NCBI): domain Bacteria; kingdom Bacillati; phylum Actinomycetota; class Actinomycetes; order Kitasatosporales; family Streptomycetaceae; genus Streptomyces; species Streptomyces sp. NPDC094448. The sequence goes on from NZ_JBIWGU010000001.1 coordinate 810,031, forward strand.
CTCAACGACGACCTCCAGGTCGACGAGATGATGATCTCCCCCGCCTACGCCTACGAGAAGGCCCCTGACCAGGAACACTTCCTGGGCGTCGAACAGACCAGGGAACTCTTCCGCAAAGCCTTCGCCGGCGGCAACCGCAAGCGCTGGCGGCTCAACCACTCCCCGCTCTTCCTCGACTTCCTGGAGGGCAAGGCGGACTTCCCCTGCACCGCCTGGGCGATTCCGAACTACTCCCTCTTCGGCTGGCAGCGCCCCTGCTATCTGATGAGCGACGGCTACGTCCCCAGCTACCGGGAGCTGGTGGAGGAGACCGACTGGGAGAAGTACGGGCGCGGAAAGGACCCGCGCTGCGCCAACTGCATGGCGCACTGCGGCTACGAACCGACCGCGGTCCTGGCCACCATGGGCTCCCTGAAGGAATCCCTCAGGGCCGCCCGCGAAAGCGTGTCGGGCACCCGGGGCTGACCCGGGGCCCGTCCGGGCCCGGCCCGCGGCGGAGCAGGAAGCGGCGGCGGGCCGCGGCCCCGGCGGCCGTCCGCCGCCACCGCGCGCGGAGCACGCAGACCCGAAGGGGACAGCCGTGCCGTGGCCGGAGGACGTACGGGGCCCGCTCCACGCCCGACGCGGCGACGTACTCGCCGACATCGGATTCACCCCGGTGGAGACCGCCGGCCGGATCAGCGCCGTACTGGCAGCCAAGGAGGACCCCGCCGCATGACACCGACCCCGCCCCCGCCTCCGAAACCGGTACCGCCCCGGGCCGCCGCACCGGCCGGTGGCTTCGACCTCGCCGAACTGCTGGCGGAACGCGGCGGCGAGCGGTACGCCCTGCACGCCCGCCACCTCAACCCCCAGCTGCCGCGGATGCTGCGCACCATCGGCTTCGACCGCACCTACGTACGGGCCGACGGCGCCTACTTCTGGGACGACGAAGGCAACGACTACCTGGATATGCTCGCGGGTTTCGGGGTGATGGGCCTGGGCCGCCACCATCCCGTGGTCCGCAAGGCACTGCACGACGTCGTCGACGCCTCCCTCCCCGACCTCACCCGCTTCGACTGCCCGCCGCTGCCCGGACTCCTGGCCGAGCGGCTGCTTTCGTACAGCCCGCATCTGGAGCGGGTCTTCTTCTCCAACAGCGGTACGGAGGCGGTGGAGACCGCGCTGAAGTTCGCCCGGTACGCCACCGGCCGGCCCAGGATCCTCTACTGCCACCACGCCTTCCACGGGCTGACCACCGGCTCCCTCTCCGTCAACGGCGAGTCCGGCTTCCGCGACGGCTTCGCCCCGCTGCTGCCCGACACCGCCGTCGCCCTGGGCGATGTGGCAGCCCTGGAGCGCGAGCTGGCCCGGGGCGATGTGGCGGCCCTGGTGGTGGAGCCGATCCAGGGCAAGGGGGTGTACGAGTCCCCGCCGGGCTATCTCGCGGCCGCGCAGGAACTCCTCCACCGGCACCAGGCGCTGCTGATCGCCGACGAAGTGCAGACCGGCCTCGGCCGGACCGGCGACTTCTACGCCTACCAGCACGAACCGGGGGTGGAACCGGACCTCGTCTGCGTCGCCAAGGCGCTCTCCGGCGGCTATGTGCCGGTCGGCGCCACCCTCGGCAAGGGGTGGATCTTCGAGAAGGTCTACTCGTCGATGGACCGGGTGCTGGTGCACTCCGCCAGCTTCGGCTCCAACGCCCAGGCGATGGCCGCCGGGCTCGCCGTCCTGGCGGTCATCGAGGACGAGGGGCTGGTGGCCCGTGCCCGCGCCACCGGCGATCTGCTCCGGACCCGGCTGGGCGCGCTGGTCGACCGGTACGAATTCCTCCACGAGGTCCGCGGACGCGGTCTGATGACCGGCATCGAGTTCGGCCGCCCCCGCTCGCTGGCCCTGCGCAGCCGGTGGGCGGTGCTCCAGGCGGCCCGTAAGGGCCTCTTCGCCCAGATCGTGGTCGCCCCGCTGCTCCAGAAGCACCGGATCCTCACCCAGGTCTCGGGCGACCATCAGGAGGTGATCAAGCTGATTCCGCCGCTGACCATCGGGGAGCCGGAGGTCGACCGCTTCGTGACCGCCTTCACAGCGGTCATGGACGAGGCCCACGCCGGGGGCGGACTCCTCTGGGACTTTGGAAAGACGCTGGTCAAGCAGGCGGTAGCGCAGCGCTGAGATCATACGATCGGGAAGTTTTTGCCTCTGGGGCAAGAAACTTGCCTCGGAGGCATTTTCCTGGCGCAATGGAGTCATGCAGAGTCCTCCCGGGGGCCACCCCCCGGACCTCCGATCCACGGCGCCCGGCGGCCCCGCCGCCGGGGAGGCGACCGACGCCCTGCCGGACGTGGCACCCAGACTGCGCGATCTGCGCCGCAGGCGCGGGCTCACCCTGGAGGCCGCCGCCCACCGCGCCGGACTGTCGCCCGCGCATCTGTCCCGGCTGGAGACCGGCCGCAGGCAGCCCTCGCTGCCGATGCTGCTCGGCCTCGCCAGGATCTACGGTACGACAGTCGCCGAGCTGCTCGGCGAGCCGGCGCCCGAGCACGACCCCGTGATCCGGGCCGGCAGCCGGGAACCGTCCCAGGCCGACGGCTGGACCTACCACCAGGTCGGCAGTCCGGGCCGGGCCATGCAGACGCTCCGCCTCATCGTGCCGTACGGCGCCCAGGGCGAGCTGGTCCGCCGGCATCCCGGCGAGGAGTGGCTCTATGTCCTCGACGGCCGGGTCCGGCTCGGCCTCGGGGACGCCGTCCACGAGCTGGGCCCCGGCGACAGCGCGCACTACGACTCGCTGACCCCGCACCGGATCGCCGCCGCCACCCGCGACGGCGCCGAGATGATCTTCGTCCACACCCTGCTGCAGAGCCCCGACATCTTCCATCCGCACTTCTAGCGGCATACGCCCGGATCCCGCTGATGCGGCCCGATCCGGGAGCAGGCCCAGGACCGTCGCGCGACGGTCCGCACCGTCCCGCCCGTGCAGATGCGATCCGGCCCCGTGCCGGAGGAACCCGGCCGTCGCGCCGGAGAAAGCAGAGGCCGTCATGGTCGAGAACCCCACCGCTTCGGAAGGCGCCCCGGCCCCCGGGTCCGCGCCCCGTGCGAAGAACGAGGAGGGCAAGTTCCCGAAGGGGATCTGGATCCGGCTCTTCGCCTACTTGGTCGCCGGGCATGTCTTCGCCGGCTTCCTCTACCTGCTCTTCGAGGTCGGAGCGAAGTAGGCCGCCCCGCCGCTTCCCGGCCGGCCGGCGGCCGGGAACCGTACCGCGGTCCACCGGGCACCGGCCCGGCGGGCGAAGGCGGAGACCCGTCCGGCCGGCGGCGGGCCGGGCCGGACCCGCCGGGCGGGCCGGACCCGCCCGGCTCCGGGCGGGCCGGGCGGACGTGCTCCTGGGCGCCCGCGGAGCGGTTCAGCCCTTGTCGAGCAGCCTCTCCCGCAGCCGCTCCCGGGTCGCGGCGGAGAGCCCGAGTCCCTCGGAGAGATAGCGCGGTGTGCCGCCCCACACCGAGTCGACGGCGTCGAAGGCCGCGTGCAGATACGCCGCGCGCGCGTCGAACAGCGGACTCAGCAGCTCCATCACCTCCGGCGACATGCCCTCCGGGGCGTCCTCGGCCCGGCGCACCCGGTAGCGCCGGTGCGGATCGTTCGACTTCAGATAGTCCGCCTCGACGGCCTCCCGCTCCACACCCACCGCGAGCAGGGTCACCGCGATCGACAGCCCCGCCCGGTCCTTGCCCGCCGCGCAGTGCATCAGCGCGGGGACGCTGTCCCCGGCCAGCGCGTGCAGCACCCGGCTGTGCTCGGCCGTCCGCCCGGTGATGATCGCCCGGTACGAGTCCACCATCCGCTGCGCGGCCCGGCCGTCCGCCAGCAGGGACCGCAGCTGCGGCAGATCGCCGCGCTGCACCACCCGCCAGAACTCGGCGCCGTCCGCCGGGTCGCTCAGCGGGAGGTTGAGATTCCGGACCCCCGGCAGGGTCACGTCCGGGCCCTCCAGGCGGATATCGGCGGCATTGCGGAAATCGAAGACCGTATGCAGTCCGAGACCGGCGAGAAAAGCGGCGTCGCTCGCGGTGGCATGGGCCAGATGGCCGCTGCGGTAGAGCCGTCCGGCGCGCACCGCACGGCCGTCGGCCGTCGGCAGCCCGCCGAGGTCGCGGAAGTTGCGGATCCCGGCCAGCTCCGGCTCGGTCGACGGGACCTGCGGCACCTGCTGCGTCACAACGGCTCCCTGCACAGTCACGGCCCGTCGGCGCCGGTCGCCGACGGTGGCATGACCCCGACGATACGACATTGATTCCTCAGGCAATCATTCCGTCGGACCGTCTGCCGACGTCCGAGGGGTGATTGACGTCCGCGCGGTGAGCGACTGCCGAATGAACAGCCTCTGTCCCCTATGTCCGTCATGGACTCTTCGTTCGAACATGCCCCGTCTCGTTGGGGGATGGGGGGTGGTTCATGAGCAGGATCACATTCGTGACGGTGTGTGGCGGTGGCCCGGGAGGGGCATACGGGCGTCCGGCGGGAGTTGACGGAGCGGCACCCACGGAGGGTCACCGCCACCGGCCCGTCCTCAAGATCGGCTCCGCCCGCCCTGGTGCGAGTGGCTTGTTCCCGCTCTTACGGCCGGTTTACGGTCACCGCAATCCGGGCGGACCGCCGAATCCTGCCGCCGTCCGGAACCCTTCACCCGAAGCACGTGGCAGGAGCGGGGGACCCAGGTAGTCCGCCGGACGGGAAACCGTCCGGCTCGGGGTGAAGTCGCGCCGTGCGCGACCGGGCACCTCCCGCCCGAACCCGACAGCTCACCTCGCAGGCGCCGGAGAGGAAACGCGCCATGCCCGCAAAGGGTAAGCACCGCCGTCCCAAGTCCACGGTCATCACCCGTGGAATCGTCGCTGCCGGAACCGGCGGCGCCGCCATCGCACTGCCCCTGATCGGGGCCACCGGCGCCCATGCCGCCGAACAGGCCGCGCCCGCCGCCCCGGCCGCCGCCGTTGCCCCGGCCGCCGCCGTCGCCCCGGCCGCCGCGCCCGCCGCCGCTGCCGGGAAGCCCGCCGGATCCGCCACGTACATCGTGGTGGCCGGGGACCATCTGTCCAAGATCGCCTCGGAGCGGGACGTCGAGGGCGGCTGGCAGCAGCTGTACGCGGACAACCGTGCCGCGGTCGGCGACGATCCTTCCCTGATCCACCCCGGCCTGAAGCTGGTGCTCGACGGCAAGGGTGCCGAGCGCGCCCCCGAGGCCCCGGCCGCCGAGAAGGCCGGGCAGAAGGCCGCCAAGGCGGCCGAGCCCGCGGAGAAGGCGGCGCAGGCGGTTGAGAAGGGTGAGCGGGCCTCGCGCGACGGCGCCCGTCCTGCCGCCGCTGCCCCGGCCCCGGCCGCCGCCGAGCCCGCCGCCCCGGCGCAGCAGGAGCCCGCCCCGGCCGCTCCCGCCGCACCCGCGCCCGAGGCCGCCTCCGGCGTCTGGGCCGCCCCGCTCGCCGGCGCCCAGGTCGGCACCCCGTACCGCGCCTCCGGTGCCATGTGGTCCAGCGGCTACCACACCGGTGTCGACTTCGCGGTCCCGACCGGCACCTCCGTCCGTTCCATCGGCCCCGGCACGGTCGTCTCCGCGGGCTGGGCCGGCGCGTACGGCAACGAGGTCGTCGTCAAGCACACCGACGGCACCTACTCCCAGTACGCCCATCTCTCCTCCCTCTCCGTCTCGGCGGGCCAGTCCGTCGGCGGCGGACAGCAGATCGGCCTCTCCGGCTCCACCGGCAACTCCAGCGGCCCGCACCTCCACCTGGAGGTCCGCACCGGACCTGCCTACGGCTCCGACATCGACCCGGTCGCCCATCTCCGCAGCCACGGCGTCTCCCTCTGAGGCACCCCGGCTCCGGCCCGGGGCCCGCAGCCCCGGCGCCCGGCGAATCCCCCGCGACACCCCGTGTCGCGGGGGATTCCCCGTATTCCCCCCACCACAGGTGATCACGGTGGGATAGATCACGGTCCGTCAACCCCTCCCTACGGTCGCGTAGGTCACATCCGCGGAGAGAGGATGGCGTCCGTGGGAGACGATTCGAGAACTTATGACCAGTCCGGAATCGGGTCGTACGCGGCGATCGGGGACAGCTTCACCGAGGGCGTGGGGGACCCGGGACCCGGGGGGACCTACATCGGCTGGGCGGACCGCTTCGCGGAACTGCTCGCCGACCGCAGACCCGAACACAGCTTCCGCTACGCCAATCTCGCGGTCCGCGGCAGACTCCTCGACCAGATCGTCGAGGAGCAGGTCCCCAGGGCGAAGGAACTCGCCCCGGACCTGGTGTCGTTCTGCGCCGGGGGCAATGACATCATCCGGCCCGGCACCGACCCCGACGATGTGGCGGAGCGCTTCGAACGCGCCGTCGCCGAACTGACCGGCGCCGTCGGCACGGTCATGGTGACCACCGGGTTCGACACCCGGGACGTGCCCGTCCTGCGCCATCTGCGCGGCAGGATCGCCACGTACACGGCCCATGTCCGGGCCATCGCCGACCGCTACGACTGCCCGGTCCTCGACCTGTGGTCGCTCCGGTCCGTACAGGACCGCCGGGCCTGGGACCCCGACCGGCTGCATCTGTCGCCGGAAGGGCACACCCGGGTCGCGCTGCGGGCCGCCCAGGTCCTCGGCCTGGAGGTGTCCGCGGACCCGGACCGGGCGTGGCCGCCCGTACCGGTGCGGGGCACCCTAGAAGTGCGGCGCGACGATATCCAGTGGGCGCGGGAGTACCTCGGGCCGTGGATCGGACGGCGGCTGCGCGGCGAGAGCTCCGGCGACCATGTGGAGGCCAAGCGGCCCGATCTGCTGCCGCTGTGACCCCTTCCGGCGGTCAGGGGCCGGCCGGGCCGCCGGAAGGGAGTACCCCCGGAGCGGGTATCCGCTCCAGCACCCCGCCCGCGAAGACGTCGTACAGCGGCAGGGATTCGAGGTGGACGTACCCGATGTGGCAGTCGCAGACCGCCAGCGGACAGGCCCGCGGCCGCAGCGCCGCGCGGTAGGAGCCGTCGTAGAGGCTGCCCAGCGGGGCGGGGACGAAATGGCAGCGGCGGACCGTTCCTTCGCCGTCCACCGAGACCACCGACTCGCCGGTACGGCACGGCAGCCCGGCCGAAGCGTGCGGATGGCGGCTGTACGCGAACAGCGGGTCGATCGCGGCCCATCCGGCGGCCTCGGCATCGGTGTAGGTGTGCCCCTCGGCCGCGTTCACCCAGAGATAGACGTGTTCCGGCAGTTCGGCGCGGAGCCGCAGGGCGGGCTCCCGGTGCTCCGGCAGGCCGACGATCCCGACGCTGTAGCGGATCCCCAGGGCGGCCAGTTCACGGGCCTTGCCGAGGAAGCGGTCGTACGGCGTCTGACCCGGATGGTACGTACACCAGAGCGCCGCCTTCTCCGGATCGGCATCGGCCAGCCAGCCGGTACGGCAGCTCAGGTTGGTCTGCACGGCCACCCGCCGGACCTGGGGCAGCCCGGACAGCTCCACCAGCGCCCGCCGGTACCAGGAGCGGACCAGCCCCTCGCCCCAGGGGGTGAAGAGCACCGAGAACCGGCCCCCGGCGGGAGCCGCCGGCTGGTCGGCCACCCATTCGCAGAAACGTTCCAGTGCGGCGCGGTCGGCGCGCAGGGTCTCCGGGCTGTCCCGCCGCTTGGCGAAGGGGCAGTAGGGGCAGTCGTAGTCGCAGGAGGCCAGCGGCCCCCGGTAGAGCATCGTCAGATCCACGGCGCCGCCCTCACTTCGGCTCGTAGGCGGCCATGCGGGCGCGCACGGCGGGCGAGAACAGCTCGGGACCGAGCGCGTCCGAGTGCGCGAGCCCCTCGGGCCCGAGCCGGAGGAGACCGGCGGGCGCGTCCCGGTCCAGCCAGCCCAGCGCGGCGAACCGCGCCAGCTCGGGGCCGAAGTCGTCCTCGGGCGCGGTGCCGAAGCGGTCCCGGTACTCCTCCGTCACCAGCCCTCTGGCCTGGAGCAGCGACTGGAGCAGATGGCGCCGCCCGGACTCCGCCCCGTCCATGGCGAAGCCGACCTCGGCCCGCCCGAAGTCCTCGGTGCGGGTGTAGTCGTCGATGATGCCCCGGACTTCGGAAGCGCCCACCGCGTAGTCGAACGAATAGTGCAGCCGGGAGGTGTACGAGCGGGCACCGCAGCCCAGCCCGATCATGCCGTCGGTCTGGCAGGCGTAGTCGTCGGGGCCCCGCGCCTCGCCCGCCCCGGGCGCGTCCGTCCGGCGGAACATCCGCATCGACACCTGCTCGTACCCCCGGGCCAGCAGGTGGTCCCGGCCCTGGCGGTAGAGCGCGAGGCGCCGGGCGTCCCACTCCCGGTCGCTCTCCCTGACCCGCCGGTCCAGACCGGTCAGCGGCCGGACGTACAACGGGTAGAGATACAACTCCTCCGGGCGCCAGCCGAGCGCGGCGTCCAGGGAGTAGCGCCAGGTCCGCTCGGTCTGGCCGCCGATTCCGTAGATCAGGTCGATGTTCAGGACGGGGACGCCGCTGTCCCGGATACGGCCGAGCGCGGCCTCGACGTCCGCCCCGCGCTGCGGGCGGACGGCGGCCCTCGCCTCCTCGGCGACGAAGCTCTGGACCCCGATGCTCAGCCGGGTGGCGCCCCGGGCGGCGAGGACCGCGAGCCGGTCGGCGGTGGCGGTCGAGGGGGAGGTCTCCACGGAGAGCGGTACCGCCGCCAGATCGGCGCCCATCCGCTTCTCGGCGATATCGCAGAGCCGGTCGAGTTCGTCGGCGGTGAGGAAGGTGGGGGTGCCGCCGCCGAAGGCCGCCGCGGCGAACCGGACCGGTCCGTCGTCGCCCAGCGCGTCCCGGACCGCCTCGGCCTGGCGGTCCAGGGCGTCGAGATAGCGGGTCGTCAGCTCGCCGGGCGCGCCGATGCGGGTGAACAGATTGCAGAAGCCGCAGCGGACCTCGCAGAACGGTATGTGGAGATAGAGGGAGAGCGCGTCCTTCCGCTCGCCGGCCCACAGCTCGCGCAGCCGGGGGCGCCGCTCCCCGAGGGGGCGGTAGCAAGTTTTATGCGGATATGCGTATACATAGCTTTGGTACGGCCGGGGGGCCGGTGCGGTGGTCATACGGCGGCCTCCGGCCGGACACCGGGGCTACCGGGCGGCGGGTTGAGGAAGAAGTGTGCGTACGGCACCGTCCAGACGGCCTCGTGGCCCAGCCGGTGGCCGGTGTAGCCGTCGTCGCCGTAGGCCGTTCCGTGGTCGGAGCAGACGATCGTGAAGCAGCGGCGGCGGCTCGCGGCGGCCGCGAAGAGCCGTCCGATATGCCGGTCGACGTACTCCAGGGCGGCGGCGTGGGTGGCGCGGGAGTCGCCCGCCGCACGGGTGGCGCCCTCCAGATGGAACCAGTTCGGCTGGTGCAGGGAAGGGACGTTGACGAAGAGGAAGAGCCGCTGCTCCCGCGGGAGGCCGGCGACGATCTCCTCCACCCGCGCGACCTGGGACGCGAAGGACGTGGGGGAGGCCACGCCGAACTCGGGCTCCCAGTGGCTCTCCTGGAACATCCCGGGCAGGACCGAGCCCAGCGGCCCCTGCCGGTTGAAGAACCCGACCCCGCCCACGCACACCGTGCGGTACCCGGCGGCGGCGAGACCGGACACGAGATCGGGGGTGTCGAAGACCCAGGTGCGGCCCGCGGTCGTCTCGCTGCCCGCGAAACGGGCGGCGAAGAGCCGTGGATGAGGGCCCGGCGAGGCCGGGGTGGGCAGGAATCCGGCGAACATCGCCTGGTGGGAGGCGTAGGTGAAACTGCCCGGGGCATGCCGCCGCTGCCAGGCGCCGCCCGGCAGGTGGCGGGCCAGATGCGGGATGCGGCCGGCTGCCGCCAGTTCCTGCGCCACGTCGTACCGCAGGGTGTCGAGGGTGACGAACAGCAGATCGTCCCGGCCGACGACCTCGTTCATATCCGGGTCCCCGGAGCCCCCGGGGCCGGGGGACCGGAGGTCCGGCGGGCGGACCCCGGTGGTGGTGTCAGACGTCGGCACGTTCGTTCCCTGCTCTCGGTGCGGTGCGGTGCGGTGCGGTGCGGTGCTGCTGCTCGGTGGTGCGGTGCTGTCGTGCGCCGTCGTGACCGGTCCGGCCGCGACGGCTAACGGGGTTCCGGCAGCGGGGTGTTCCGCGGTACGGCCACGGGCGGTACGGCACCCGAGGGCGCCGTACCGGACGGTGCCGTACCGCCCGTGGCCGTACCTGACGGTGCCGGATCCGGGGGCATGGTCCGCCCGCCCCGTAACGCCGCTGCTGCCGGCGTTGCGCCGGACACCGGGCTCCCGGCCGGGCCCGAGGGGCCCGGCACGGCCGTGGCCCGCCGCCGGATCGCGGCGATCTGCGCCGCGTAGGTGTCGAGTCCCGCGGCGGGCCCGTCCGGCAGTCCGGTGAGACCGGGCAGCAGATCGCCGAAGGCATTGACCTCGCCGACGGCGAACGCCCGCCAGTTCCGCAGCGGCAGGAGGTCGACGCCGACGCGCAGCGCCCCCGGGAAACGGCCCGCGGCCCGCTCGCAGATCTCCAGCGCCTCCGCCCAGTCGCCCCCGGAGCGGGCGATCGCCTCGCGGGCGGCGGCCAGATCGCCGCGGGCGCCTCCGAGGTGGAGATTGGTCATGGGGGAGCGGCTGGTGCGCAGCACGGCATGGGTGGCGCGGCCGTCCGTGACGACGATCCGCAGGTCGGCGCTCCGGCCGTGCTGGGACGCTTTCGGCAGCCACCGCTCGATATGCAGGCCGTCGGGGGCGAGCGCGTCCACGATCGCGCCGATCTCCGTCTCCCGGGTGTAGCTCCGCACCCGCAGGGAGTTGAAGAGCCTGCCCCGCTCGTCGCGCTCCACGGACGTGGTGGCCCGGATCCGGCCGCCGCTCGCGGTCTCCACGGCGAGCACCCCGGACGCCGACGAGCCGTGGGCGAGTTTGACGAACATCCGGTGCAGCCCGGCGCCGCGGGCCAGGGCCCGGACGTCGTCCCAGCCCAGGACGGGCGGGGCTCCGGGGCCCGAAGTCGGCGAATCGGGCACCGGCACCCCCGCTTCCCGGAGCACCCCGTGACAGAGCCGCTTGTCGAAGAGGACGGCCAGTTGGGCGGGGTCGTCCAGGGCGACGGCACCGGCGGCCGTCACGGCGGCCGACACCTCGGCGGCCGCGGCGACGAACCGGGCGTACCAGCGGGCGCTGCCCTCCACCCGGGTCGGGTCGCCGCCGCGCAGGACCGCGTCGGCGGCCGGGTCCTCGCCGGGGGACTCGATCCGCACCCACTCGCCGGTCCGGAATCCGGCCCTGCCGTGCAGCACGTCGGACCAGGGGACCACGCGCACCGGGGGCAGCCCGGCGGTCCCGGCGGCCTCCCGGAAGAGGGTGACCCGGCGGCCTTCCGGATCGCCGACCACCGCGATCCGGAGGTCCCGGTGCGGTGCGGCGGCGGACGTCGTAGCGGTCATGGCGTCATTCGCCCACGGCGACGTAGCGGTTGTCCCAGTCGCTCTCCTGCTCCCACTCGTCGAACATGCTCTCGTCGAGGTTCACCTCGACCCCGGCGGCCCCGAGGGTGGCGCGCAGCCGCTCCTCCATGGCCTCGGTCAGATAGTGGTGGGAGAGGTCGAGCTTCTTGAGATGGGTCAGGGGCTGTCCCTCCAGCAGCGCTTGGGCGCCCTCGTCGCTGAGGGTGCCCATGGAGAGGTCGAGGACTTCGAGCCGGGCCACCACGGGCGCGCCAGCGAGCGCCTGCGCCACGGCGTCCTGCATCTCGCTGTTGTGCAGGGCCAGATGGCGCAGCTTCGGCAGCCGGGCGCCGGTCAGGAACGGCTGGAGATCCTCCGGCGCGGCCGTCGCGCCGTACTCCGAGGTGCCCAGCCAGAGGTCGAGGATCTCCAGTTCCGGGAAGTCGGACGCGGCGATGTCCCGTACCACCCGGGCATCGAGCCCGCCGGTCTCGACGGTCAGGGAGCGCAGGCGCTCGTGGCGGACCGGCTTCAGCTCCAGCCCCGTACCGCCGCGGACGCCGAACTCCTTCAGCTGCGGGAAGGCCTCCAGCAGCGGGGTGACCGGGCCCTGGTTGATCCACGAGATCTCGCATTCGTCGGACGAGACGTCGGCGAAGAACAGGGAGCGCAGCGCGGGGAACCGGTCGGCGGCGTCGACCAGCGCCTTGACGATCGGCTCGGGGGCGGTGTCGTACGCCTCCGACCAGACGCCGACGGCGAACGCCCGGACCCCGGTGGTCTCCACCTCGGTCAGGAAGCGGGCGAACACGTCCTCCCAGGACACGTCGCTGTCGTAGGCGTCGACCGCGATCCGCCAGGCGACCGTCCCGGCTCCGGGCAGCGGTGTCTCCTTCGTCTTCGCACCCTCGGCGGGGAAATCGAAGACGGGCAGGCCGAACAACTCCTGCAAATTGCTCATGGAAGAACTCCAGACACCGAGGGTGGTCGATCAGCTGATCGGTTCGATGGGCAGAAGTTGTACCAAGTCCCACTGACAACCCGTACTCCCGGGGGCAGGTGTCCGGGACCCGCCGGGCGGCGGCGGACCGGCCGGTGGATCCGGCGTCCGTGCGCCGCGACCCCGCCCGCAGCCCGCGGGACCTGCGCCACTAAAGTATTGAACGTGTTCAAAAGTTGGTTCGGAGAACAGGGGGTACGGGGATGAGAAGAAGGATGATGAGCACGGCGGCCCTGGCGGTGCTGCTGGCCGTTGCGTCCACTGCCTGCGACGACGGTATCGACAGCGCACCCATCGGGGCCGAGGGCCTCACCGGGGAATGGGCGAACGAGGCGGGTACCCGCTTCGCCTTCCGGGCCGACGGCTCGGTCGCCGGCACCGGATTGCGCGGCAGCCTGCCGCGGAGCACCGCCTGCCCCGATTCCTGGAGCGGGGCGTGGGCGTTCCTCGGTATCGAGGTCCCCGGGGGCGGGGTACCGCCGGAGAATCCCGACGGCAGCCTGGCCGCGGGCGACACCATCGACCTCACCGCGCCCGGCGCCGGGGCCGGCTGCTCGGTGCTGCTGGGCGTGGGCCGGGACGAAGCGGGTTTCGCCCTCTGCCTCATCGAGGATCCCGGCCGTTCCTGCACCGGGCGGGAACTTCTGCGCGCAGCCGGGCGGACCGAAGCGGAATCCCCTCGGTGAAAGGGCAGTTCGGAGCCGGATCCGAGGCCGTTGTCAGACCCTCCCCTTAGCGTTTTCACCAGTTCGGCGCGCTCGGTGCCGAGCGTCGAGGGGAGAGCTATGTACCGCCAGGGAGACGTGCTGATCGTGCCCGTCGCCGAGGAGAGCGTTCCGGCGCATGTCGCCGGCGCCCCCGCCGAATCGCGCGACCCCCGGGGGCGGCTGGTGCTGGCCCTGGGAGAGGTCACCGGCCACGCCCATGCGGTGCTGGGCGCCGGCCGGCTGGTGCGGGAGCCGGGCCCCTTCGGGCCCCTGGTGCTGCATCTGCCCAAGGGCGGGAAGGTCGTGCACGAGGAGCACGCCGCCATCGACCTCCCCCGCGGCTGGTACCGGGTGATACGCCAGCGCGAGTATCTGCCGGGCGCGGTCCGCATCGTGGCCGACTGACCGCGCTCACGCGCCCCCGTGCCCCCGCGCTCGTCGGGGGCGCATCCGCCCGACGGCGAACGGCCCCGCCGGTGCCGGACCGGGGACAGCAGCAGCACAGCACAGGAGAACGACGACGAACCCGGCCGGTGCCGGGTGTACAAGGGGACGGGGAGTCCGATGCAACAGGTCGAGGACATCGACACGACGGGCAAGTGGCGGGCCGTGGCGGCGGCCACCGGACCGGCCGACCGGGCCGCGGCCGAGGAGGGCGTCCGCCGGGTCTACCGCGATGCGGGGCTGCCCGAGCCGGAGCGGATCCTCTGGGCGGGTTCGCCGCTGGAGGCGATCGGTATCGTCCGTGCCCTCGGGGACGAGAAGGGACCCTCCACCAGGGACCGGGTGCGCACCAAGCCGTGGGCCGACGAACGGCGCCGGGTCCACGACGCGCTGGGCCCCGGCGGCTGGACGGAGCTGTGGAGCGACACCGGCGCCCGGCTCTGGGACACCACCCGCGCCCTGGCCGACCGGATCAGGGCCGGAATCCTGGAGCGGCTGACCGAGGCCGCCGGGATCGACGAAACGTCCGACGACGCCCTGGATGCGCGGCTGGCCGTGGCGACCGAGACCCGGCAGCTGCTGCTCGACGCGGTGCTCGGGCAGCACGACGCCGCGTGGCTCGCCGCCTTCGACGGACGGAGCGAGCGGCTCGAAGGGCTGGTGCGGATCGCGACCGCCGCGGGCTGGTGGTGGCCGTACGAGAAGGCCGTGGTGATCTGCGAACGCCCCACCGAACTCCACCGCGACGAAGCGGGCCGCCTCGACCACGGCTCGGGCCCCGCGCTGAGCTTCCCCGACGGGTTCGCCCTCCACGCCTGGCGCGGTATGCCGGTCCCCGCCGGCTTCCTCGCCGAACTCCCGTCCCTGGACCCCGCCCGGATACGGGAGGAGGAGAACGCCGAACTCCGCCGCGTGATGCTGGAGTTCTACGGGTACGACCGCTATCTCGCCGAATCCGGCGCCCGGCCGGTGCACCGGGACGAGGCCGGAATCCTCTGGCGGATCCCGATGAACGGCGACGAGGACGTGGTGATGGTCGAGGTGGTCAACTCCACTCCGGAGCCCGACGGTACCTACCGTACGTACTGGCTGCGGGTCCCCCCGTCGACCGGTACCGCGAAGGAGGGCGTGGCCTGGACCTTCGGTCTGGACGAGAAGGAGTACGAGCCGCTGCGCCAGACCTGACGCGGACCGGGGCCGCCGCCGAGGGGCGCGCGGCCCGTCCACCCGGACCCGGAACCGCCTCTTCGTGCGGCTCGCGGACCCCGGCGCCCCGCCGATCCGTTCCGGTACGCGGACTTCGACCGTCCCCTGGCGGAGCTTCCCGGAACCTCGCGGCACCTCGTCGACTAGCTGTCGGCGGGTCCCGGCCGGCCGGGGATCCGGTCTCCGGGAACGCGGGCGGGGACCGTCGGCGCGTCGAACCTCCGGGCCCGGCCCATGGTGCCGTCAGCGCAGTGCCATGACCAGTTCCGCCCGCTCCAGGCCCAGTTCGCGGGCGAGCGCCTCGTCGGTCCACTCCAGCATCGCGGCGCGGGACAGCGAACCGGCGTACGAGGTCATCTGGACGGCCAGTCCGTCCAGGAAGGCCGTCAATCGCCAGGCGGCCGCGGCCGGATCGGGGCAGGGGAACTCCCCGGCTGCCGCGCCCTCGGCGATGACCTCGGTGAGCGCGGCCTTCCACTGCTGGTCCAGATCGCGGGCGACCTCGCGCAGGGCGGGCTCGCGCAGTGCCGCCGCCCAGCCTTCGATCCACAGCCGCCAGCCCTTGGCCGCACCGGTCGGCGCGTACCAGCGGGCCGCCGCGCGCAGTCTCCGTACCGCCGACGTCCGCCGTCCCAGCAGCTTGCGCAGATGGGCGAGATCGGCGTCCGCGGCATGCGCGAAGGCGGCCGCCACCAGTTGTTCCTTGGTCGAGAAGTGGTAGAGCACCAGGGCGTTGCTGACCCCCAGGGACGCGGCGACATCGGCGATCCGTACCTGGGCGACGCCGCGCAGCTGGATCTGCTCGACGGCGGCACCGAGGAGTTCCTCGCGCCGCTGTGCCACGCTCAACCGGACTCTTGCCACGGGCCTCACCCTACACAGCGGGCTCTGCCGTCCGCCCCGGCCGACGGGCCCCTGAGCCCTTTCCGGACAGGGCCGCCGGGACCGTATCGCGGCGGTTCCGTCCGTCAGCCGGGACCGCCGAACCGCTCCGTGATCACGGGCAGCCGCTCGGCCACGATCGCATGCGCCGCCGCCCGCGGAGTCGTGCCGTCCGCTTCGGCCCGCGCCAGCATCGAGCCGACCAGCCGGCGCATCGACCCGCGGAGTTGCGCGAAGGCCTCGTCCGCGTCCGCCCCGATGTCCCCGAACAGGGTCCACCACCACCAGGCGTTCGTCCCGGAGTTGACCACCACGTCGGGCAGGACGGTCACCCCGCGCCGGGCCAGTACCGCCTCCGCCTCCGGCAGCACCGGCATATTGGCGGCCTCGACGACCCAGCGGGCCCCGATCCGCGCCGCGTCGGCTGCGTCGATCGCGTACGACACCGCCGCCGGAACGAGCACCTCCGCGTCCACCGACAACCAGGCGTCGCCCGGCAGTTCCAGGTCACCGGGCCGGAGGGCCGAGCGGTCCACCGTGCCGTAGGCGTCCCGGGCCGCGAGCAGTGCCTCCACGTCGAGCCCGTCCGGATGGGCGACGGTGCCCTTCAGATCGGCGACCGCGACGATCCGCAGTCCCGCCCGGGAAAGAAAGCGGGCGGTCGCGCCGCCCATCGTGCCCAGCCCCTGGAGGGACACCCGGGTGCCCGGATACGGCACATCCGCGCGGTCCAGCGCGGCCAGCACCGCCTCCGCCACCCCGCAGCCCCCGGCGAGTTCGTCGAGCCCGATACCGTCGACCTCCACCGCGAAGGCGTCCGCGAGCCTGCGCCGGGCCGCCGCCTCGTCGTCCAGCAGCCGGTAGACGGCCTGGACCGACGAGACCAGACCCGCCTCGCGCACGGCCCGGTCCACGACGTCCTGGGTCAGACCGAGGTCCTCGCCGGTGGCCCAGACCGTCTCCAGATACGGGCGGACGGCCCGCAGATAGCGGACCAGGACGCCGTACGCCTCCGGATCGCGGGGATCGCAGTCCAGCCCGCCCTTCGCCCCGCCCAGCGGCAGATACTTCCCGGCCGGGCCCTCGGGGTCGTAGTGCAGTGCCTCCTTCATCGTCATCCCCCGGGCCAGGCCCGCCACCTCCTCCAGCGTGCAGCCCGCCCGCATCCGCAGTCCGCCGCTCGCCACACCGCGGACGAGACGGTCGACGACGAGATGGCCCTGCCGGCCCGTGACCGGATCGGTCCAGGTGAGCGAGAGCAGAGGACGGTCGGTCATGGCGGGGCTCCGGAAGCAGGGCCGGGCCACGTCCGGCCCCCGGGGCGGCCGGCGTGCGGGTTCCCGGCGGATCGGGCTCCCCGCTCCCGCGGCGGCCCGGCCTCGACCGGGCCGGTCCCGCCCCGGAACGGCCCGGCGGGCGGACCTTCCCGAAGACGGCGCGAAGGGGGAGAACCGGATGGCCGCACAGACACCCGGCTGAATCACCGTTCAGTATCCGAACCCGGTTCGTCCGGTGTCAATGCGCTCGTCAATCGACCGTAGGAGTGACATATGGGCGTGCGGATGTGCAGAAGGGGCGCCCACGGGACGGAGTGCGAGGGCGGGTACGGATGTTGACGGGTCACGGTGCGCGACCAGGAACATCCGTACCGGCGCGGACGTTGAAGGATCACGGCGGAGGCGATCCGGGCGGCGGACCCCGGCCGTACGGGGCGGACCGCCCGTGCGGGTGATTCCGCCCCCGCACCGACGTATGCCGCGCACATAATGAGAAGACCCGACACAGGAGGTGCCGTGACCGGAGCCGGCTCACCCCGCACACTGCGATCCCGGCTGCGCGCCCTGCGCTCCGAGGCATTCGGCGCCGACCCCTCCGGGGCGCGACGGGAGCGGATCCTCAGCTCGCCGAACTTCGAGGACGGGTCGTTCCGGAATCCCGTGGGGGCCAGGACGAGGCCGTCCGGCGCGTCGATGGCCGAGTTCGCGAAGATCTACTTCCACAAGGAGGCGCGGGCCCGCAGATCCCCCGCCGGGCGGATCCCGGTCCACCCCGCCACCGCCGCCGACCTCGCGCGGCCGCCCGTGACCGGACTGCGGCTCACCTGGATGGGGCATTCCACCGTCCTCGCCGAGATCGACGGCCGCCGGGTCCTCTTCGACCCGGTCTGGGGCGAACGCTGTTCCCCCTTCTCCTTCGCCGGCCCCAAACGGCTCCACCCCGCCCCGCTGCCCCTCGCCGCCCTCGGCCCGGTCGACGCCGTGGTGATCTCCCACGACCACTACGACCATCTCGACCTCCCCACCATCAAGGCGCTCGCCTCGTCCGAGACGGTCTTCGCCGTCCCCCTCGGCGTCGGCGCCCATCTGGAACGCTGGGGCGTGCCGCCCGACCGGCTCCGCGAACTCGACTGGAACGAATCCGCCGACATCGCCGGACTGCGGTTCACCGCCACCCCCGCGCGGCACTTCTGCGGCCGCGGTCTCCGCAACCAGCAGCACACCCTCTGGGCCTCCTGGGTCGTCGCCGGGGCCGGCCACCGCGTCTACCACAGCGGTGACACCGGCTACTTCCCCGGCTTCCGGGAGATCGGCGCGGCATACGGCCCCTTCGACGCCACCATGATCCAGATCGGCGCCTACAGCGAGTACTGGCCCGATATCCACATGACCCCCGAAGAGGGCCTGCGCGCCCATCTCGACCTCCAGCGGACCGAGCCCACCGGAGTGATGCTCCCCATCCACTGGGGCACCTTCAATCTCGCGCCGCACCCCTGGGCCGAGCCCGCCGAGGGCAGCGTCGCCGCGGCCGCCCCCGTCGGCGCCCGGCTCGCCCTGCCGGTCCCGGGCCGGCCCTTCGAACCGACCACCGGGGACATCCCGCAGGACCAGTGGTGGCGAGCCGTCGCCACGGCACCCGCCGACGGCTGGCCCACCCCGTCCGGCCCCGGCCGCGCCCCGGCCGCCCCCGCACCGGACGGACCGTCGCCCGGCACGGACGGCCGGAAGGTCGCCCCCTCCGCCTAGGCCCTGTCCGGGCGAATCCCGTCCGGCCCGCGACGCCCGGGGGGCGGCCTGCCCCCACCCGTTCATCCGGCCCGATCCGAGGGAAACCCTGGGCCGCTCGCCGCCCTCCGGATCACCCGGCCGGGTGAGTGACGCTCCGTGTCGGCCACCCGGCGGCGGGCGATTCCCGTCCGCCCCTGACCCGGAGCGCCGCGATTCCGCGTTCGGTACGGGATCGGGCGAGCGCCCCCGCGCGCCCCGCGGGCACTGCACTCCCCGCCCGCCCCGCTCCGCCCGGCGGCGGCCGGAGGGCCGGGCGGGTGCGCCGTACCCGCGGCTCTCACGGAGGATCCGGCGCACCCCGCCCCGGCGCACCGCGGCCACCGACCCGCTACCCGCGGGATTCGCGCTGGGGTACGAGCCCTCATACCAGGGCGGGACGAACGGCAGGCAAGTTCGGCAACTGCCCTCCGCGCCCCACCCCGGCGCGACTACCGTGTGTTGCCGGTGATCAACAACGTGTGTCAGCTCGGAGGCCGTGAAACGCCGTCGGCCGACCAGCGGGACCCGGTCACCGTGCCCATCACCCAGTACGCGGTACGCCGAGGCCTGGGGAACCACGCACCGAGGACAGGGATGTCTCAACAACGCCCACCCGACCCCCGGACCGGCGGCCGTGACGGCGGCGGACGGCACGGCGGGCAGACCACCCGGCCCGGCCCGCAGACGGACGGACCCCGGCCCGCGCGTACCCGCCCCCCGCACCCGGCCCCCGGTCTGCGCCCGCAGCTGCTGCGCACGGCGGTCCTCCCGACGCTCGCCGCCGCACTGAGCGGCGCCACGGCCGTAGCGTTCACCGTCCAGACCACGGGCGCCCGTCCCTCCGCCGGTCTCTGGGCCACCCTGGCGGTCTCCGCCGTCCTCGCCATGGCCTCGGTCGCGGCCGCCGCGATCGGCGCCGACCGGCTGGCGACCGCCGTACTGTCCCGCGCCGCCGCTCTGCGCCGTACCGCCGAACGCGACCAGACGGAGCTGGCGGCCGTCGTCGAGAGCATCCGCCGCGGGGAGGGGCCGCCCCCGGCCCGTACCCCCGCACCCGAGGCCTCAGGCGACGACGAGTTCGACCTGCTCGCTCGGGAGCTGGGCCGACTCGGCCGGACCGCCGTCGCCGCCGTCGTCCAGGCGTCCCGGCTCTCCACCAGCGTCGGCAACGAACAGAAGGTCGAGGTCTTCGTCAATCTGGCCCGCCGGCTCCAGTCGCTGGTCCACCGGGAGATCCAGCTCCTCGACGAGCTGGAGAACGAGGTCGAGGACCCGGAGCTGCTCAAGGGCCTCTTCCACGTCGACCACCTCGCCACCCGCATCCGCCGCCACGCCGAGAACCTGGCGGTCCTCGGCGGGGCCGTATCGCGCCGGCAGTGGTCCCACCCCGTGACCATGACCGAGGTGCTGCGGTCCGCCATCGCCGAGGTCGAGCAGTACCCCCGGGTCAAACTCGTACCGCCGATCGACGGCACCCTCCGCGGCCATGCCGTCGCCGACGTCATCCATCTCCTCGCCGAACTGGTCGAGAACGCCACCCTCTTCTCCGCCCCCCACACCCAGGTGCTGCTCCGCGCCCAGTACGTCACGTCCGGGCTGGCCGTCGAGGTCGAGGACCGCGGCCTCGGCATGCCCTCCGACGAGCAGGCCAGGATGAACGCCCTCCTCGCGGACCCCGACCAGGTGAACGTCGCGCATCTCCTCCAGGACGGGCGCATCGGACTCTTCGTCGTCTCCGCCTTGGCCCGCCGCCACGGCATCGCGGTACGGCTCCGGACCAATATCTACGGCGGAGTGCAGGCCGTCCTGGTCCTGCCGCAGGGCCTGCTCGGCACCGACCCGGAGGGACTGCGGACCGGCAGCGGTCTCGCGGCGTCCCCGTCGGGCCGCACCCGCCGGGCCCGTACCGGCTTCGACGCCCCCCTCCCCGTAACCGCAGGCATCCCGGCACCGGCCGGCGAGCGCGGGACGGGACTCCGCACCGCACCGCACACCGTGCCCCGGCCCGCCGGGCCGCTGCCCGTGCGCACCGAGAACCCCGTCCGGCGAAACCCGGCCACCGCCGCACTTGCGGGCGCCCCCCAACACCCGTTCCCTACCTCCGCCGAGCAGGACTTCCCCCGCTACGAACCGGTCTACGAACCCCGCCACGCCGCCCCGGCCGACCCCGGGGAACCCGAGCGGCCGCGGCTGCCCCGGCGGCGTGTCCAGGAACACATCGTTCCGCAGCTGCGCACCCCCCCGCCGCCCCGGCGGCCCGACGAGAACGCCGTCCACGACCCCGGACTGATGGCCGCCTTCCAACGCGGTATCACCCTGGCCGAAGCAGCGGACGCCGAACACCGCCAGGAGCAGCAGCACCTCTCCCTGCCGCCCCTCGAAACCCCGACCGCCTCGCACGCCCCCCTGACCGCGCCGGGTGATCCGCGGCGCAACGACACCACGACCAAGGAGTAGATGCACGATGGCGAGCGACGTGCCGAACGGCCCCGTGCCGGATCTCGACTGGCTGCTCAGCGGCCTCGTCCAGCGTGTGCCGTACACCCGGAACGCGGTCCTGCTGTCCTCCGACGGGCTGGTGAAGTCCGTCCACGGTCTCGACCAGGACGCCGCCGACCATATGGCGGCCCTCGCCTCCGGCCTCTACTCCCTGGGCCGCAGCGCCGGCGCCCGCTTCGGCGACGGGGGCGAGGTCCGCCAGGTGGTCGTCGAACTGGACTCCACCCTGCTGTTCGTCTCCACCGCCGGCTCCGGCACCTGCCTCGCGGTGCTCGCGGGCCGGGAGGCCGATGCGGCCGTCCTCGGCTACGAGATGGCGATGCTGGTGAAGAGCGTACGGCCGTATCTGATCACTCCGGCCCGTCAGCAGGCCGGAGCCGTCGGCGTCCCGGGGCACTGAGGCCGGTGCCGCTTCCCCTCGACCGCCCGTTGCTCGACGACGCGGCGGGCAAACTGATCCGTCCGTACACCGTCAGCGGCGGCCGTACCCACCCCACTGCCGCCCTGGATCTGCTCAGCCTGGTCCTGGCGACCGGAGCCGCCCCCGGCGCACAGACCGGCCCCGAGCACCTCCAGGCGCTCGCCCTGTGCCGCGGCGCCCTCACGGTCGCCGAACTCTCGGCCCATCTGAAACTGCCCGTCGCCGTCACCAAGGTCCTCGTCTCCGACCTCGTCGACGGGGGAGCGATCACCGTGCGGCCACCGCACCACCACGACCACCCCACCGACCGTTCTCTGCTGGAGGCAGTGCTTGATGGCCTACGACGACGGCTGTGAACCGGACGGCCCACCGATCCGGACCCCGGTCCCGCCCGCGGGCCGGGGGACCGAAGACGCCCGGTACGGCTCCGCGGAGCCGTACCCCGCGGCTCCGGGTCCGGCCCCCGGTCCCGCCGGCGGCGTCCCGGTGTCCACCACCGGCCGCGACTCCTTCCCCGCCGCGCTGAAGATCCTCGTCGCGGGCGGGTTCGGCGTCGGCAAGACGACATTCGTGGGCGCGGTGAGCGAAATCGACCCGCTGAGCACCGAGGAACTGCTCAGCCAGGCCGGTGTCACCACCGATCACCTCGACGGAATCGAATCCAAGACCACCACGACCGTCGCGATGGACTTCGGCCGGATCACCCTCGACGACCGCCATGTCCTCTATCTCTTCGGCACTCCCGGCCAGGAGCGCTTCTGGTTCATGTGGGACGAACTGTCGGAGGGCGCGCTCGGCGCGGTCGTCCTCGCCGACACCCGACGGCTGGCGGACGCTTTCTCCGCGGTCGACTTCTTCGAGGCCCGCGGTATCGGCTTCGCCGTCGCCGTCAACGAATTCGACGGCTCCTACCGCTACGGCGCCGAGGAGGTACGCACGGCGATGGACCTCAAGCCCGATGTGCCGATCGTGCTGTGCGATGCCCGGATCGCCAGCTCCGGGATCGGCACCCTGGTCACCCTGGTCCAGTACCTGCTCACCGCCGCCGCGGTCCCGGCCTCCGTCCGGAGCTGGGGAGTGACCTCGTGATCTACGACCCGACCAGCAGCCTGCTGCTCACCCCGGTCGACCGGGAGGCACCGGAGCGGACCCGGCGGCTGCGGACCCTGGGCCTCGGTGACCGTCCGGACGCCTGCTTCGACGCCTTCGCCCACCGGCTGGCCGACGTCTTCGCCGCTCCGTACTCCATCGTGAACTTCATCGACGAGAACCGGCAGTTCTTCGCCGGGCTGCACACCCCCGCGGACACCCACCGCGGCAGTGACCTCACGGCGGCGGCCGCGGCCGCCGCGGGCTCCTCCGGCGGTGTCGGCCGGGTCATGGCCCGGGACCACGGCTACTGCCCGCATGTGGTGGTCCGGCGCAAGGCCCTGGTCCTGGAGGACGTCTGCGACTACCCCCGGTTCGCCGGCAATCCCGTCGTCGACGAGATCGGCGTCCGCTCCTATCTCGGCGCCCCGCTGATCGACCGTACGGGTATGACCCTCGGCACCGTCTGCGTCGTCGACACGGAGCCCCGCCCGTGGGGCCGGGCGGGCCTGGAGAACATCAAGGCCATGGCCGGTGAGCTGGTGGAGGAGATCCACCGCCGCGAGGAGGGCCTGATCTGATCCGTGGGGTACGGGGCGGGCTCCCGGCCGCGCTCGGGAGCGGGTGTCGGTGCCGCGTCGTACCGTCGTGCCATGGCCACCGCCGACGACGTACGCCGTATCGCGCTCTCCCTGCCCGGCGCCCTGGAGAAGCTCGCCTGGGGCATGCCGACCTTCCGGCTGGCCGACCGCGGCCGGGTCTTCGCCGCCCTCGACGAGGACGACCGCTCCATCGGGGTGAAGTGCCCCAAGGACGAGCGGGCCGAGCTGATCGCCGCCGAACCGGACAAATTCTTCCTCCGCCCCGGCCACGACGACAACTACGCCTGGCTGCGGGTCCGCCTGGCGGCCCTGGACGGCGACGCCGAGCTGTACGCGATCCTGCTGGACTCCTGGCGCCAGGCCGCCCCGCGCACCCTCCTCACGGCCCACCCGGACCTCGCCACCCCACCCCGTCCCTGAGCCCTCGGGCCGCCACCGAATGTGACCTCCCGGTCACGCCGTGCCCCGGCCGGTAAGCCGTTCGTGACCACGGCTTGGAGTGCGGTATTGTTCTCATGCGCGTTCGGCCCGGGGGAAACCCCAGGTCAGGCGGGTAACGGGACGTGGCGCAGCTTGGTAGCGCACTTGACTGGGGGTCAAGGGGTCGCAGGTTCAAATCCTGTCGTCCCGACTTGTGTTTTTGCAGGTCGCAGGCGGTATCGGAGGAATCCGGTACCGCCTTTCCGCCGTTTTTGGGGAGCGGTTGGGGACCACATGGTCCAGCGGCGCCTTCCGGGGGCGGGAGTGGTCTGCCGGCGGACGGTCCAGATTCACTTGGTGGTGTCGATGTCGGCGACGCGGATGCCGGAGACTTCGCCGATGCGGGCTGCGGTGGCTGCGGCGAAGACGACGACGTGGCGACCGTAGCCGCTCCGGCTACTGGACCGATCCGGTCGGTGAACTCCAGCCGGTCGTCGTCGGTGGCGAGTTCCACCTTGTTGTCAGCCGCCATCTGACCGCGGGTCTTGATGCCGCCCGCCTCCTGACCGGGCTCCGCGGTTGAAGGCACGCTCTGCTTGAACTCGCCGTTCGCCCGTCCTCGCAGTCCCTCCCAGGACGCCGGCCCGGCTTCCCACCTCACTGTGCAAGACCATGATCGGCGGTTGTGGTCCTTCCTGCTCGTCCTTCTCTCCCACAGGCACGGTGACGATGTGCACGCCCGGCTCGGCAATGAACCTTCACATGGCCGTCCACGGCCGCGGCCCTGCCGGAAAGATCACCTCGCGGCCGACCGGGAGGGGAGTAGTGACCGCCGCCTGGTGTCCACACTGTCCGAGAGCTTCTCTTGAACACCCCGAATAGGATCGGGCGAATGACCGCGACTTCTGCCGACCTCCTGTCCCAGGCCCTCAATGCCCAGGCAGAGCCACCTCTGCGGCTGCTGCCTCCGGCAGTGGCTGAACTTCTGTGCTCTCTGGATGCCCCGCCACGTCTGGCGGCACATCTGCGCGCGGTTCACGACGTCGCCGTCGAACTCACCAACTGGGTGGGGGAGCGGCATCCCGGTCTCGCCTTCGACTGCGACGCCGTCCACTTCGGCGCGGCCACACACGATGTGGGAAAGATCCGGCACCCCGGAGAACTCACCGGCCCGGGCTCGGCACACGAACAGGCCGGCCGTGACCTGCTGCTGGATTACGGGTTCCCTCCGGACCTGGCCCGGTTCGCCGCCACTCATGCCGGATGGGCTGCTCCGGCCGTGACCATCGAGGACCTTCTGGTCGCCGCGGCCGACAAGGTGTGGAAGGACAAGCGCGTCCCTGTCCTCGAAGAACGGCTCGCCCGGACTCTGGCCGGGGCAGCGGGTCGGGAGCCCTGGGAGGAGTTCCTCGCTCTCGACGACCTTCTCACCCGCATCGGCGCAGCCGCCGGCGGCCGTCTGGCCTTCCAGTCGGCTTTTCCCGCCCGCAAACACTGATTGGCCAGGCGTCTGCAGAGACTGTTCCTTGAACTACAGGCGCGCGGCGCGGCGATGCTGCCCCCGGCTGAGCCCACCGCATCCCGATCGCGGACAGCTGCTCCACCCGCTCCGGTGTGAGTGCCGCGGTCCGACTGCACTGCTTTCCGATCCATGCTCCGAGCCGGATTCCCTGTTTCTCCTGGTCCTCGCCGACGATCCGTTCGATTTCAGGTAAAGCCGGTGCTCAAGCCCCTCATCAGCGGTCCGTCGATGTTCCGGGCCCGGTGACAGTACTCCCCGGATCATGAAAAGCAAGGGGGAAGTCATGCCGGACCCGAAGGCCGGAGGCCCCATTGCGGAGGGAGTGGGGGCAAGGAGAGCTGAGGCAACCAGTTGGGCCTCCAGGCGCACTGCGGTGGCTGCGCACCGGGCGTCCGGCAGGGTGAGCACGTACCCGGCCCGGGGCGGCCTCTTCGATCAGCGTCAGTGCGATGGCGCTGTCCTGTGCCAGTGTGGCCCGCTGCTTGGCCGGGCCGGGCATGCGGACGCCGAGTGTGGCCAGGTCGGCGAGCAGCGCATCGGCAGAAAGGGGTCCGGGCTGCCATTCAGTGGCGGATGGAGTACTCCGTCACAACCATTGGGCGGATCCTGGCCTGGCGCACAACGGGTGGGGGCGGAAACCCGTCCACGGGCGGTGATACCGGCCTCCCGCAGGGCGGCGAACGCGCGGGTGAGCCGCTCCGGGTCGGTCTCGCCCTGCCATTCGGCCTGCTCCGCGAGACGATCCAGCCACATTCGGCCGACCAACGCCTCAGCCTGCTTGCGCGATACGGGTCGACGATCCGCAGTGACCAGGTACTCCTCGGCCGGCTCCGCCGGCCCGGTGCGGTCGGCGTAACCGCCGGCCGGCACCTCGCGGACACGCTTCTCCAACTCCAGACGCTCGTCTCACCGCGACCGGGTGGCCGTGCGCCAAGTGCAGGTGCGGGCAGTGGTGACGGGGACGACAAAGTTCTATCGGGGCTGGGCAGAGGGCCGGCGGCACACAGGCAACAGGCGAGGCCCGCGGCGACGGGTGGTCGGCTCGGCCTCGGGGACTGCCAGGTGAAGTGCCGATGAGGTTTGTGTCTTTCAGGGGTTGAGAGAGGCCGGCGCGGTGGCGGGACCTCAAGCCGGGTGACCGCCCCTTCCTGCTGCGTGCCATCCAGCTGCCCCCCAGTCCGGGACTCCCGATGTCCCGGGACATCGGGACATCGGGCCCATGCGTTCGGGACTCGCGCTACGCCATATTCCGAGGGCGGGTCAGCCGGACAGCAGGGGCGGGCAGTATCCACGGTCCGACGGCCCCAGGACCGGCCTTCGTCACTGGAAGGAGGAGTACTTGTGAACAGAGGAGTTGGCGCGGCCCCGGTGGCCGGTGCGGTCGCCGCTGCCGAGATGAAGGACTCGTAGCCGGTGGGGGAGGTGGACGACCACACCGGCCGGCACGGCGAGACGCCGGCCGGGCGCGGGGTTTCCTGCTCATCAGCTCTGCTACCTGCTCGTCGCACAACAACCAGGGGGACGCATGACCCGCAACGGCCCTGCTCAGATCGTTTGGGACATTACGTACACCTGTCCACTGCGCTGCGTCCACTGCTACTCCGAATCCGGACGGCGCCCGGCGCGCCAACTCGACCTCGACGGAATGCTGCGGGTCGCCGACGGACTCATCGAACTCGGACCCGACAGCATCGCCCTGGCAGGCGGCGAACCCCTCCTGGTCAACGGGGTTTTCGACGTGGCGGAACGACTCGCGCAGGCAGGCATCGAGATCATCCTCTACACCGGCGGCTGGTCACTGGAGCCGTGGATGACCGAGCCCATCGCCCGCCTCTTCTCCCGGGTCAGCGTCAGCATCGACGGCGGCACCCCCGAGGTGCACGACCGGATCCGGGGCCGGTCCGGCTCGTACGACCGCGCCATGCGGGCCCTCGGCCTGCTGGACGAAGCGGCCCGCCATCGCCGCGGGACACAGGAGCGGGAGCCGTGGCTCGGCATCGACTACGTCGTCGTCCGAACCAACTTCCCCCAGATGGGCCAGTTGTGCACCACCGTCGCGGACCGCTTCCCGGAACTCGGGTTCGTCTTCTTCGGGGCGGCCGTGCCCGCCGGCCTGGCCAGCCGCACCGGATTCCAGCACCACCAGCTCATCTCCGACGCACAGGCCGGAGAACTCGCCGAGGGCGAACTCGCCGCCCGGCTGCAGACCCTCGTACCCGACAACCTCACCGTACGCACCACGGACAACTCCTTCCTCTGGATGTACGACGTTGCCGTCACCGAGGGCGGCGGGTTCCACGCCCTCCAGGTGGAGCCCGACGGCGCGGTGCGGGCCATGCCGATCTACGAAGGCACGGTGGGCAGCCTGCTGACGGACCCACCCGCCGAACTCTGGCAGCGGGCGGTCGCGCGCTGGAGCGACCCCTACGTCGTCGAGACCCTCGCCCCGGTGCGGACCATGGCCGGCTGGGCGGAGGCCACCCGCGCTCTCGACCAGCGCTTCGCCGCACCGGAAGACCTGGCGCGCATCGACCGCCGCCCCGCCTACGCGGCACCCGGCTGCTGACTCCGGATGAGAAACCCGGTGGACTCCTTGGACCGCTCCGACGGGACCGGCCCCGACCAACTGCTGACCGGCATCGTGCGGGCGCGGCTCGAAAGCCGCGCGGACAGGAACCGATGGCGGGTGATCGACGACAGCGGGTTCTGGTGCCGGGTGACCCCCGCAGGCCGCCCGCTGCGCCCCCAGGGGTGGAAACTGCACCTCTCCGCCACACCGCTGTCCGCACCGTACGTCCTGGCCCGGGCCGCCGACGTCCTGATCCGGCACCGCGTCGCCTTCAAATTCGCCACCACCGTGGACCGGGTGCGCGAGCTGGTGTCCCGGCATGCGGGCCGCAGCAGTGGCGGGAAGTTCCTCACCGTCTACCCCGAGTGCGACGACGACCGGCTCCGTGAACTCGCCGAAGCGCTGCACCAGGCCACCCTGGGCCTCCCGGGACCCGGCATCCTCTCGGACCGGCGGTACCGCGCCGACAGCCTCCTGCACTACCGGTACGGAGCCTTCGGCGGCGTACCCGTACTGGGGAACGACGGGACCTACGAGTCCTTCCTGATCGCTCCGGACGGGTCCCTTGTACCGGATCAGCGCAAGGCCTGGTTCACTCCACCGTCCTGGGCGCCGCGCGACCCCTTCCTCCTTGCCGGCCCGGCAGAGACTCCTGCCCAGGACCCAGGTGCCTCCGCTTCACGCCCCCGTCCCGGACCCGTACTCCTCGACGGCAGATACCTGGTCCGAGGGGTCATCCGGCACTCGTACCACGGCGGGGTGTACCGCGGCACCGACCGCCGCACCGGCACCGACGTCATCATCAAACAAGCCCGGCCGCACACCGGCGCCGAGCTGACCGGGAGCGACGTTCGCGATCTGCGGCGACACGAGGCCCGGATGCTGGAACTGCTGGAGCCGACCGGACTGAGCGCCCGCCCCCTCGGGCTGTTCGAACAACAAGGAGACCTGTTCCTGGTCCAGGAAGCCCTACCCGGTGTCTCACTGCGCCGATGGGTGGTCCAGAACCTCACCCTCAACGGCGACACCTGGGGCCCCGCCCCGCAGGAGGCCCGACGGCTGGCGCACGGGCTGGCCGCGCTGATGTCGGCTGCGCATGCGCAGGGCCTGGTCCTGCGGGACTTCAACCCCAGCAATGTCATGGTCGCCCCGGACGGCTCCGTACGGCTGATCGACCTGGAACTGGTGGCGCGCCCCGGGGACTGCGTAGGTCGCGCGGGCACTCCCGGATACGCCGCGCCCGAACAGCGCCACGCGCTCTCCTTCGGGCCTGCACCGGGCCCGCCCGCCGACCTGCACGGCCTGGGCGCCACCTTCTTCTACCTGGTGACCGGCCTGGACCCGGTCCTGCCCGCCGACGAACCGCCAATCCGCCCGACCGGAGACCGGATCGGAACGTGGCTGGAGCGGCTCGCCGTCACCAACCCGGCAGCCCTGCAGCTCAGCGAGATCATCCTGGAACTGATGCGCGAGGACCCCGGGCG
This sequence comes from Streptomyces sp. NPDC094448, assembly GCF_044763775.1. Taxonomy (NCBI): domain Bacteria; kingdom Bacillati; phylum Actinomycetota; class Actinomycetes; order Kitasatosporales; family Streptomycetaceae; genus Streptomyces; species Streptomyces sp. NPDC094448. The sequence goes on from NZ_JBIWGU010000001.1 coordinate 839,364, forward strand.
GCGGCCCCCGCTGGAGGAGGTGTCGACCCGCCTCGCCGACACCTCACAGCCGCACCCTCCGCCCTGCCGAGAGCCCGCCCAGGAAGCAGCAGGCCGAACCGAGGCCGCGTTCACCGAGGCGGACCTGAAACCCCTCATCGCCGATGCCGTCGAGTACCTCCTCGCGACGATGGACCCCCAGGATCCGGATCGGCTCTGGCCCTCGGGGACATTCGGCGCCACCACCGACCCGTTCGCCGTGCAACACGGCGCAGCCGGGATACTTGAGGTCCTCGTCCGTGCTTATCAGGCCGAGCCGGACCCAGCACTGCGGCAGGCGGTGACCACCGCTGCGACGTGGATCGGCCGCCACGTGACGCGTGAACCGCGCACGCTGCCCGGTCTTCACTTCGGACGGTCCGGCACCGCATGGGCACTGCTGGACGCGGGACTGGCCCTGGACGCTCCGGCATTGGTTCAGCAGGCCCGCGATCTGAGCTTCCGCATACCCACGGCCTGCCCGAACCCCGACGTCTGCCACGGTGCCTCCGGGGCCGGACTGGCCCTGCTGAGGTTCTGGGAGGCTACCGGCGAGGCCGCTTTCCTGGACCGGGCCCGCCAAGCGGCCGACACCGTCACCGCCGCGGCCGAACACCACGACGGCGGAATCCACTGGCCCGTCCCCGCCGACTACCCGTCCGCCCTCGCCGGGGTGAGCCACTACGGCTTCGCCCATGGGACAGCCGGTGTGGGCGCGTTCCTGCTGGCAGCGGCCCGAGCCACCGGGGACGGTACGTACGCCGAACAGGCCGATGCCGCGGCCCGGACCCTGGCAGCCGCAGCCCAGGTCGAGGACGGCGCCGCCCACTGGCCGACGGCAGAAAACGACCGGCGGTACAAGACCCACTGGTGCAGCGGGTCCTCGGGGATCGGCACCTTCCTGCTGAGGTACTGGCAGACCAGCGGCGAGCAGCAGTACCTGGACCTGGCGGCTCAGGCGGCGGAAGCGGTGTTCCGGGCGCGCCGGCATGTATCGCCCGCCCAGTGCCACGGACTGGCCGGTGACGGGGACTTCCTCCTCGACCTCGCCCAGGCCACCGGCGACGACCACTATCGCGACGCGGCCGGCCGGCTCGCCGCCTGCATCCACCACCGGTACGCCCTGCACCACGGACGGCGCCTCGCCCCGGACGAAACCGGCACGGCCGTGGTGGCCGACTACGCCACCGGTCTCAGCGGCGTCCTCGCCTTCCACCTCCGTCTCCGCCACGGCGGACCGCGCCTGTGGCAACCCGGCCTGCTGACCGGTCACGCCCCGGCAGCCACCTTCTGACCGGCCGTTCCCGACCGGCCGCCCCACCCGTGCCACCGCGGGCCGACCCGCTGCGGCACGGTCACCCACCCTCAGCCGCCGTACAAGAGAAGGGAGGTGAAGACCATGGACACCGAACCGGAGTACAGCGTGGACGCCCTGCAGATGCTGCAGGAGGAGGAGGCCGACCTCGGCCTGTTCCCGTGCACGGTCACGACGACATGTGACATCAGGACCCTCTGAGATCCCCCGATGGCTCCGGTCCGCCCGTCGCACCCGGCAGGCGGACCGGAGCGCGCCGGCTCACCACGGACCAGCAGGAGGCGGACAGGGACTGCGCTCTCCTGGTGCAGACCCGGGAACGCAGCACGGTCCTCGGTGAACCTCGGGCCTCAGGAGAGCCCCGGCCCGCCGGAGTCGACGACGGCGGAGCCGGGCTCATTCCCTGGGGGACGTTCGAGGGCGCCGGAAACTGTCCGAAACCACCGCAGCCATCGGCCGGGAGGTTGTGGCCGCGCTGGAAACAGCCGGCCTCCGGACCCGCCCGCCGGGAAATGACCGCAGCCGGCCGTTGCTTCAGCGCTGGCGGGGTGATGATGGAGATGTGGAGGTGGTGGGCATGGACGGAACACGCCGTCTGCCCGAAGGCGCCGTGCCGCTGGTGGTCGGGGCGCTCGCGATCACGGCCGAGGCGGTGGCTTTCATCGTTCCGGCGCCGGTCCGCCCGCGGACGGGCTTGGCCACCGGCATCGCGGTGGCACTGCTGGTGCTGCTGTGGTGCGCGAGGACGATCAGGCGCCGTGCGGCGGCGAGGCACCGGAGCCGGACGGCGGACCGTACCGGCGGCTATGAGGGAGACCAGGGTGGTGAGTGGTTCCCTCCCGGGTACCTGGAGGGCCTTCCGGCCGGCGAGGCGTGCGGGGGTGCCGGATCGGTCCGTGTCGAGGAGGCGTGGGTCTTCGCCCGGCACGGCTACGGAGTGGGATGGCTGACCCGTCATCTGGAGATTCCTCACGAGGTGGCGGAAGCGCTGGTGCGCGCGGCCCGTGAGCGGGCGGCCGGCGCGTCCGCCGGGTCAGCCGGTGCCCAGGCGGACGGCCTTGAGCAGCAGGAGCAGGGCGCCCAGCAGCAGATAGCCGCGGAGCAGGATCATTCCGGCCCGTCGGCCCGCTGACCACCGCGCGGGGGCGAGCAGCGCCACGGGGGGCATGCGCCAGGCGGCCTTGTCCACGGCGGGCACCGGGAAGGCACGGGGGCGGCTCGTGCGGTGGCGGTAGGTGACCGCGAAGAAGGTCGCCGAGACCGCGGTGAAGGTTCCGGTGAGCCAGAGGAGGATCCGGCCGGCGTCGAGGCCGGGGAAGAGCGTCGAGACCATCAGGGTGCCGGAGAGCAGCAGGAGGACGGCGACGATGAGCCCGGCGAGGACGTTGAGCCAGCGGGGGTTGGCCCAGGGGCCGAGGACCTCGGGGTCGTTGCAGAGCAGCAGCAGGAAGACGGTGGCCGATGGCAGCAGCAGCCCGGCCAGGGCCTGGACGGCTTCCGTGATGACCCCGAGGGGGGCGCCGGGGATGAGCACGATGGACGCGGCGGCGAGGACGAGGAGGGTGTAGGAGAGGTAGAAGGGGCGGGCTTCCCGGAAGCCCCTGCGCAGGGAGTGCCGCAGGCGGAAGACGTCGCCGAAGGCGTAGCTGGTGGCGAGGGTGACGGCGGCGGCGCCGATGATGCTGGCGTCGAGCAGGACGACGGCGAACATCACCCCGAGTGCGCTGCTGTGGTCGCCGAGGGCGTGGGCGATGCCGGCTGCGTCGGTGAAGTGCCCTTGGGCCGGGGTGCCCCGGACGGCGAAGTCGGCGATCATCATGAGCGCGGCGGCGCCGGCCACGACGACGAGGGAGCCGAGGAAGGTGTCGGCGCGTTCGTAGCCGATGAAGCGCGGGGTGATGCGTTTGTCGATGACGTTGGACTGCTGGAAGAAGAGCTGCCAGGGCGCGACGGTGGTGCCCACGATGGCGATGACGAGCAGGATGGCGTCACCGGTGATGCCGCCCTGGACGCCGGGGACGACGAAGTCGTGGGCGGCCTCTACCCAGCGGGGTTCACTGAGCAGGGTGAGCGGGACAATGAGCAGGCTGATGGCGATGAAGACGAACATCGACCGTTCCCAGCGGTGGAAGGCGCCGCTGGTGGTGACCGCGATCAGCAGGACCGCCGCCAGCGGTACGGCCACGTACCGGGGCACGCCGAGGTAGGAGGCGGCGAGGGAGACGCCGATGAACTCCGTCACGATGGTGAGGAAGTTCAGGACGAACAGGTCGCCGACGCTGAACCAGCCCCAGAACCGTCCGAAGCGTTCCATGATGAGCCGGGCGTGGCCCACGCCGGTGACGGCGCCGAGGCGGACCACCATCTCCTGGTTCACCACCAGGACCGGGATCAGCAGGAGCAGTACCCAGAGCAGGGAGTAGCCGTAGTTCTGCCCGGCCTGAGCGTAGGTGGCGACGCCTCCGGCATCATTGTCGCCCACCATCACGATCAGTCCCGGGCCGGTGACGGCCAGTATCGTCATCATCCGGGCACGCAGACCGCCTCTGTCGCCCGCGTCGGCGCGCACCCGGCCGAGCGCGCCGCGGATCTCGTCCACCTCGGCCGGCGCCTTCCGGAGTGAAACCTTGGGCGCAGGGCGCGCGGCCTGCGCCCGCGGCGGCTGTCCCGATGCCTTCTGCGCCGGTCCGGGCGGGCTCGGGGGCCCGCCTTCAGCCGGTGGCCGCGAGGGCTGCCGTCCTGTGTGGCGTTCTGCCTCTCCGCCGTGCTGTGGCTCCGGCCGCGCCCTCTGCCCCGTGTCCGGCTCGGGCTGCGGGGCCCGTCCCGGAGCGGAGGCCGAATGCTCCGGCCCGATGGCAGGGCGAGGGGGCCGTCCCCGGCCGGGCGGCAGCTCACCGTCGGCCGGTTCATTCCCTCCGTTCATGCGGAGGCCGGAGGACCGGCGCGTCCGGGCGGTGGAGTCCGGGGGCGGGGGGATGGGCGCGGCGCGCCGGACCGCTGCCGCCAGTCCCGCGGCACGATCACCTCCAGCACATCGTCGACGGTGATCACGCCGAGGATCCGGTCCGTGTCATCGACGACCGGGACGACCAGGAGATTGTGATCCGTCATCAGCAGGGCGACGTCTTCGACATCGGTGTCCGGTCCGACGCGCACCGGATCCACGTCCGCGAGACTGCCCAGCCGGGCGGCGGGGTCCGACTGGAGGAGCTGGACCAGGGGCAGAACCCCGGCCAGGCGATCGCCCTCCCGTGTCATGAAGATGCTGGTCAATGCCTCCGACTGGAGCGTGCGCGCGGCCCGTACGGACACGAGTGCCTCCTCGGCCGTACTCGAACCGGGAACCTTCAGGACGTCCAGGGACATCAGCCCACCGGCACTGGAGGGATGAAACCCCAGGAGCGTCAGCACCCGCAGGCGCTGTTTCGTCCCCAGGGCGTCGAGGACGGACTGCCGGCGGTCCTGCGGCAGCTCGCCCACGGCATCGGCCGCGTCATCGGCGCGCATCCTTCCCAGCACCGCCGCGATCTCACCGTCCGACCGCTCACGCAGGAGCCGGGTCTGCGCGTCGGGCTCCAGTTCCTCGAACACATCGGCCTCCAGCTCCGGATCCGTGCCGACCGCACGCAGAATCTCCCGCGACTCCCTCCGGTCCGCCTCTTCCAGCAGGTCCGCGAGGTCGGCGGGCTTCAGACGCCCGAGCCTGCCCAGGACGCGACGGCCCGGCGCCAGGGCGGTGTGCCCGATCAACGGCTCGAACGACTTCCAGTCCCGCCAGCCCGACTCCGCGCGCCGGCTACTGCGCGGCAGCCAACGGGGCAAGCGCCGCCGGGTGCTGACCCGGGTCACCGCCCACCCCTCGGGCCCGGCCTCCAACAGAACGTTGTAAACCCGCGCGAACTCGGCCTCACGCACGTCGATCAAGCGGTGCCCCAGCACATCTGCGCGCAGTAGTACCTCACCCTCACGCCGCCTGAACACCCGCACGTTCACCCGCCCGCTGGTAAGGGTGACCCCGTCACCACCCCAGCCCGCCACCTGTTCGACGGACAGGAAGACCTCACGACGCCCCAGCCGCCCCACCACACCTGTCACCAGCGGATACTCCGGACCCCGCAACCGCACGACGACATCGGAAAGCCGCCCGACCACCTCCCCATCGCGCCCCCGCAAAGGCCGCCCCACCAGCTCCGCAAGCCCCAGAGAACCAGTCACGCAGAACAACGTAGGCACCAGAACCACCATCCGCGGGTAGGGACACGGCCGTCTCCTCCCGGGCTGCGTTCGGCCGGGTCGAGGAGACCGGCGATCCGTCGCTGCCGTACCGCCTGTGGGATCGGACGGGACCGGGGTGGCGGCCTCAGCGAGTTCCTGCTCGACATGCTCGCCGACGAAGACGGCCCGGCCTGCGCACCGGTGCGCAGGCGGGGGGTGACGCTCAGGTGCCGACCCCGTGTCCGGCACCGTTTCGCCGGTTGCAGGAACCGCAGTACGGCACTCCCGGGCGCACCAAGTGGCGAATGATGTGGGGTCGGCGCCGTAGGACAGGCGCAGGGCGGGTCGTCCTGCCCGGTGGCGGAGAGCGGTGGTTCGCTCCCGGGGCAGCGGCCGGCGCACGGGGATCGCGTGTGGATCCGCGGGCGGGTCCGGTGGCTGTGGCCGGGGCCTGCGGGACGTACGAAGCGGGCCCGGTCCCCCGCCCGTGGCTGGGGCGGGGGACCGGGCCCGTGGGTGCCGGGACCTGGCCGGTCAGGAGACGGTGACTTCGAAGGCGGCCTGGGTCCTGCGGTCGGCGGTCGCCATGACCAGGAACGTTCCGCTGCTGTTCCCGGCGGTCAGGGCGGGGGCCTGGGCGGTTCCGTCGGCGCCTGTGGTCACGGTCGCGGTGGTGGCGCCACCGGGGAAGGTGAGTTCGGCGGGGCTGGTGAAGGTGACGGTGGCACCTTCGACGGGCTGGAAGGAGGCGTCCAGCGCCTTGGCGGTCAGTGGCTGTCCGGTCGGCTTGCCGCGGGCGACGGTCTGGCTGTCGCCGGAGACGGCCCGCAGATGCGCGACGGCGGGGACGGCCGCGGCGGCGGCCGGGACCGTGGTGGGGGCGGCTGGGGCCGCGGTGGGGGCGGCGGGGGCCGCGGGGGCCGCGAGGGCCCCGATGGGGGTGAGGGCGGCACCGGCCGCGGCCAGGGTGACGGCGGCGAGGGCGATGCCCGCGCGGTGCCGGATGGTCGGATGCACGGGTGACTCCTTCCCGGGTACGGGGGTGGGGTGACGGCTCAGCACGGGCGGAGCGACTTCCACTCGACCTTGGTGTCGGGGACCTTGTCGCCCGGCTTGACCTTGACCGCGGTGCCGCCGTAGTTCTCGTTCGGGTGGGCGCAGTAGGTCAGGCTGGTGTTGTTCACCACGGACAGGGCTCCGTACATGACGTAACCATCGCTGTTCGACACCCGCTTGACCTCGGGCAGTTCGATGCCGGGCAGTACGCCGACGGCGAAGGTGTTGTAGCTCGGGGCGTTGAAGAGGCAGAGCCAGCCGGTGGGGCAGCCGGGCGCATCGCCCCACTCGCTGAGGATGTGCACGCCGGGCGGGTTGGACGCGGCCGCGGCGGCCGGTGCGGCGGAGCCCGTCAGCGAGACGACGACGGCCGGTACGAGCGCGGCCAGGGCGCGGAGCGGACGGCGCAACAACACGGGAAGGGTGTTCACTTCGCTCCGTTCAGGGGCGGGAGGTCCTCGGACCAGACGACCTTGCCGGAACCGGGTACCGAGACGGTGACCGGGCCGACCTGCTGGTAGCGCTCGGCGGGGGTGTCGCAGCCGTTGATGCGCTCGTAGTAGCCGCGGACCTTCATGGTCTCGATGCCGATGTAGACGATATAGCCCTCGTTGGGGCCCACCTCGTAGGCGACCTCGGTCTCCCGCTCGATGCTGTTCTCGCGGGTGGTGGTGAAACCGTAGTTCGTCTTGAGGGACGCCGACATGCTGGCGCCGAAGGCGTCGAAGCCCGCGCTGACCTCGATGCCGATGTCCACCGAGTGGGTGAACGAGCTGGTGGTGGTCGTCTTGGTGCGCTCGGTGTACTTCTTCGGACTCTTGCTCCGGCGGTTGTCGAAGGTGAACCGCTCGGCGGTGATCCGTTCCTGGACCGGACTGCCGGTCGCGACGAAGTGCCACTTGCCGTCGCAGGCGACCGTGCCCGGGTCGGCCGTCGCGGGCGCGGCGGAGGCGGCGGCGAGCAGTCCCGCGGTCAGGGCCGAGGCCAGCGCGGTGGCCAGGGCCCGGCGGGTGCGGTGGGGGCGCCGCGGTCGGGCGGGGGCCTCGATCAGTACATCCATGCGGCCTTCTCCCACTTCAGATTGGTGGCCGCGGTGGGCGCGTCCTGGGTCCAGTACAGATGGGACTGGGGCGTCAGAGCGGGGAGGGTGACCTCGACGGTCTCCTTGGGTTCGACCTGGCGCCAGATGATGTCGTAGGTGGCCTTGATGCTCTTACGGCACAACGCCTCCGACTGGTCCGTTCCGGACTGGCCGTTGCAGTCGTAGACCACGGCCGACAGGTCACGGGGGGTACGGCTGGTATTGACGAAGGACAGATAGAGATCCTTCTTGTTGCTCAGGCGGCAGAGTTTGATGTCACCGCCGACCGCCGTGATGGTGCGGATGGTCTTGAGGCAGCTCGGGGCGGCGGCCGCCCGGCCCTCGGCCGAGGCCGGGGCGGCGGCGCACAGGGCCACGAGGCCGGCCAGGGCCACAAGCAGGGCGGCGGGCCGACGGCCGCCGTAGCGTGTCCGCGATGCGGACGACCAACTGGACATACGTCTCCTGTGGGGGGAGTTGCCGAAGGTAAGAGATATGTGCCGACCTGGCGCGGAGCGGGGAAAGACCAAGCGAGTGAAGCGGGATGGGGACCGTGCCCCGTAGCTGGTGCAGCGGGGACCGACGGACCCACCCACGGCGCTTGCCGTTCGGCCGACGACGGCCGGGTGGGCGATTCGGGGAACCCGGCGGGTTCCGATGACCGGTGAACGTCCTGTTTCGGTCCGCGATCTCAGCGGACCCGGGCAGGGACGCCCTGGTTCAACAGGGTGTGCTCGTGATCGCTCCATGAGCACACCAGCATGAGAGCAGACAGTGATACAGCCACACAACGCCATCATCGGGATATCACCCCTTCGTGCCATCGTGGCGCTTTCGATGACGGAACACTGTCCGAACCGTGGCGACACCCCGGACGGTTGACCGGCCCGCCCGCCGACAACGCCACCGCGCGAGCGGTGGTGAACCGGAGCCCCGGGGCCCGTTGCAGGCACCCGGGCGCCCCGCCCCCACCCCGTGCCGCCGGAAACCAGTTGCATTGCCCCGGGAGGTTGCGGTCGGGGCGCCAATCCTCCGGCCTCCGCATGAACGGAGGAAACGAACCGCCCGACGGCGGGCCGAAAGCACGTCTCCACCCCGGCGACGCCCCCGTCCGGTCGCCTGAGCCCGTCGCCCGCCTCGCCCGCACCGGCGCGGCGAACCGCAAGAGCCATCCGGCCATCGGCGCCCTGACACCGTCTCGACGGCTCTTCCCCCGCGGACGGCCCCGGACGGCCGATCAGCACCACACGGCTGACACAGCACGGAGACACCGGCTTGCTCGGGCCCGCCCCCGCCCCTGCCGGACTAGCAGCCCAGGTACACGGCGCCTGGGTCGCGTTCGCCCGCAGCGGGCGCCCCGGCCGGGCTCCGTACGACCCGCCGCGTCCCACTGCGGAAAACGTCGGCGGAGGAACGGGCTGACCAGCCGTCTCAGCCTCCGACGACATGCTGCACACCGTGCTGCGGCGACGGTGCGGCGGGCCCCGGCCTGACGGCCTCCGGCCGACTGTGCTGCACTCGCCCGGAGCCCCGCTACAGCGACCTCTCCAAGATCGGTTACCGTCGAAGCCGTCGGGCCGGCAGAGTCCGGCGGCGGGACAGACTGCCGCATGGCAGAGGTGCAGGGGAGGGCTTATATGGCTGTGGGGATCCTGTTGCTCGTATTGGCGTCGGCCGCCGCGAGCTGGGGAATCGTCTCCGTCTTCAACATACGCGGCGCGGCGGACAAGGCCGCGGCACGACGCAATGCCGTCCGGGCCGCTGCGGCGGCCCGGACCATGGACCTGAGACTGACGGAACCGTCGAGAATCGGGCCTTGGTTCTTCAGACTCACCGGAGGAATCATCCTGACCTGCGCGCCGATTCTCGGCCTGGTCGGCGTTGTGGTGTTGCTCGAAGGGTGAACGGGCCTCTCGTATGCCCGGCACGGGCACTGTCCACGGTCCGCGTGACGGGTACCGACACCAGCGGCGGGACACCATCCCGCCGACCGGTACGCGGCCTGCTCACAGGTGGGCGTCCAGGAACTCCCCGAGCGTGGCCCTGGCCATCGGGCCGCTCCCGGCCGCGGTTGCCTCGCCCCGAGCGATCAGCACGAAGGAGGGCGCGCCGGTGACGCCGTACCGCCGTACCGGGCCGGGGCACCTGGCGATGTCGGCCCGCACGACGATCAGCCGGCCCTGGTAGGCGTCGGCCACCTCCCGCACCAGGGGCTCCATTTCCTTGCACGCCCCCACGGCCTTGGGCCACGTACCGTGGAAGTACGCGAGTACCGGGACGTCCGCCCTCGCCAGGATGAACTCGAACTCGGCTTCTTCCTGGGCTTGATGGACCCTGTCCGCCATCGGCACTCCTTGACGCTGCACTCGACGTGAGGCAGTGGGTGCCTCCTTGTGTCTGCTGACCGCGGCGGCGCGCACCGCCGGTCAGCGGGCCCTGCGCACCCGGCCGGCCTTGCGGGCCTCCGCCATCTTGCGGGCCTCCGCGGCCTTCCGGGATTCCTTCGGCGGGCGGCCCGGGTGGGTGCCCAGACCCCGGAACGCCGCGTTGCCGGTCTTTGCCCTGTCCTGTACCGGCGGACGCTTCGCGCCGGTAATGGCCGTCAGCTTCTCCTCGCCGGAGCGAACCTGGGTGACCGTGGGCCGGATGCCGGCATCCGACATCATCCGGTTCACGTCCCGGCGCCGGCCGGGCGTGACCAGTGTGATCACGCTGCCGGACTCGCCGGCACGCGCGGTGCGCCCGCCGCGGTGGAGGTAGTCCTTGGGGTCGGAGGGCGGATCGACGTTGACGACGAGGTCCAGGTGCTCGATGTGGATGCCACGGGCGGCGACGTTGGTGGCCACCAGCACCGTGATCGCGCCGTCCTTGAACCGGGCCAGCGTGTGCGTTCGCTGCGGCTGCGACTTCCCGCTGTGCAGAGCACCTGCCTCGATGCCGCTGCTCCGCAGATGCCGGGTGAACTGATCCACAGCGTGCTTGGTGTCCAGAAACATCAGCACCCGCCCGTCCCGGGCCGCGATCTCGGTGGCTGTCGCGTATTTGTCGGCGGGATGGACGTTCAGCACGTGGTGCTCCATCGTCGCGACCGAACCCTCCGCCCGGTCGACCGTGGCGAGCACCGGCTCCGTCAGATGGTGCCTGACCAGTTGATCGACATTCCGGTCGAGCGTCGCGGAGAACAGCATCCGCTGCCCGCCGTGGGGAACCCGGTCCAGGGTCTGCGACACCTGCGGCAGGAAGCCCATGTCGCACATCTGGTCCGCCTCGTCCAGCACCGCGATCCGTACCCGGTCCAGGTGGCAGTCCCGCCGGGCCACGAGATCGGCCAGCCGTCCCGGGGTGGCCACCACGACCTCGGCACCCGCCCGGAGCGCCGCCGCCTGCCGGTTGATCGCCAGCCCGCCGACCACGGTCGCCGACCGTAGTCCGAGCGCCTCCGCATAGGGCGCCAGCACCTCGCTCACCTGCTGCGCCAGTTCCCTCGTCGGCACCAGGACCAGCGCGAGAGGGCGCTTCGGTTCGGCGCGATGGCCTGCCGTACGGGCGAGGAGTGCCAGCCCGAAGGCGAGGGTTTTCCCCGATCCGGTCCGCGCGCGGCCCAGGACGTCCCGGCCGGCCAGCGCGCTGGGCAGGACGGCCGCCTGGATCGGGAACGGATCCCGTACCCCTAGCTCCGCCAGCACCCTCATCAGTTCGACCGGCAGTTCCAGCTCCGCGAAGGACACGGCCGGCGGAAGGCCGGGGGCCGACGTCCCCGGCACCGAGAGTTCGCCCCGGGGGGCCCTCCCCTGATCGGACCTGTCCGGTCCGGAGCGGCCGAATGACGGCTGCTTCGCCTTCATGGGGTCCTTCCTCATCTCGGTGCGCCGAACGGGCCGGGGCCCGTGCCTTGTCCGGCACGGGCCCCGGTTGTCTGCGAGCGTGCCCTCGATTTTACCAGCGACGGACTCACGTCAGCCGTCTCGCCGTCCGGCCGGTGACGGACTCGTTCCCGCGCGGCTCTCGGCGTCGGCCGCACCACGACCCTGCGCATGTCTCACCGCCCAGGACCGCCGAAGCCCGGCTTTGTCAGTGGCCTGCTGCTCTGGTCCACGCTTTCTGTGGTCGCGTACGCAGCGTGACGACTGATGGTCATTCGGTCGCGGTTGGGCGGCCCGGAAATCGACCTGCCGGAGGGGGACGGCGTCGACGGTTCTGCGCTGCTGCCGCGCAGCCGAGGCCGGGAGGGTACGGAGGTGGCCGATGCCGAGCGCGGCGCCGAGGTGCGCGTCGCGCCTCCGGCGGCAGCCGGGAAGGGGCGGGCCGGCCGGGCGTGAGCGTGGCCGTCGGTGCAGTGAATCCGGGGACCGGTGGGGGACCACGCGGTCGAGCGGCCCCCGAGCGGTGCGGGGCCGCCGGGGCCCGGCTCAGGAGCGTCAGGGGCGGTGTCCGGGGGACACCTGCTCGGCCCTGCGGATGCCCATCGCCTGTTCCACCATCCCGTCGCTGAGACTCGGGGTCACCAGAGGGGAATCGTCGGGGCGCCCGATTCCTGGACAAGAAGCTCCGGGACCGACGGTGAAACCACCGCTTCCGGAGGCGCATGCGGGCACCAGCCGTGCTCGGGCTGCGGCGCGTACCTCGTGCGTCTCCATCGGATCGTCGCGCAGCCGGGCGATCTGCCCGTGGGTCTCCTGGTTGGCGGGTGCGGATGCGATCCCCAGCAGCCGTTCGGTCTCTTCGCAGCCCCAGAGGGACTCGGTGTAGATGTAGTCCAGGCCGTCCCCGTTGATGGCGGCGAGTGCCTCCAGGTATGCGGCCCGCTCGTAGGAGTGCGGGGTGTGGAGCCAGAAGCGCCGCAGGTAGGGCACTGCGTCGGCGGCGTCGGGCCCGAACCGGGCCAGGCGCCGGGCCGTCCGGTCGGGGCCGCACCAGGCCCGTGCCGCCCATTGGCCGGCGAGTTCTGCCACGAGTCCCGGCAGTGCGGAGGGCCCGGGGTGGTCGGCCAGGACGTCGGCTCCCAGCCCGGCCAGCCAGGGGCGTTCGTCCCGCGCCCAGCTGCGGGCCGCGGGTACGGCGGCGGCGCCGAGGCGCTCAACGGCCCGCCTGAGCAGAGGCAGAGGCCGGCAGCCGTCCGGGGTGCCGAGCGAAGGGATCAGCGGGATCAGTTCTTCCGAGGGTTCACGGCCGGTCAGTGCCCGGAGTGCGTCGGTCTTCGTGGCGTTCTCCGTACGGCCGTCGGCGAGCAGGAGGAGGAGATCCCCGGTCCCGAGCCCGTTCAGTGACGGCCGTTTCGCGTACGGGCGGCTCTGTACTTCGATCCCGAACCGGGTCCACGGCTCGGAGAACCATGGAAGCTCCGCTTCTCCGCCGATCCGGGCGTGGGCGATGTCACCGAGGTCCTCCCACCACTCCGCCGGCCAGACGGCTGATACCGACTCCAGTACGCGGACCCACTGCCCGCCCGTCCGGACATAGGCGCGAAGCCCCTCCCGTGCCTCGTCCGATCCGGCAAGAGCCAGCAGCTCCAGTACCCCACAGGCCCGCAGGCAGGACTCCTCGTCGCCCGCCAGCCGGTTCACGACCGGGGCAGGTGACAGCTCCAGATCCCGGACCAGCCGCGCCAGGTACAGAGACCGGTCGTCGGTCCCGTCCCAGCGTTGGTCATGGCGGATCCCGTCGTCGACGAAGACGGCGGAATCCTGTGGGTCCCGGAGCGCGCGTACCGCGCCCAGGCCACGCCCTCGTTGCAGCAGGCCCTCGACGGAGTCGGGGTGGGCGTATGCCCATTCGTCCTCATAGCTCATCATTCGCAACTCTGCCCGACTCGGGCACCGCCCCGCCAGGAGATTTCGGTGGTGCGAACGCTGTGGGGGCCGGGCAGCACATAAGGGGTGACCGCCGTCGGGTGATCAGGGACGGAGACCTTGCGGTAACGAGCGACGGCCCACCGGACCCGACGATATGACTGCACTGTGGAACGGAGCCCCGCCATGACGGCCGAGACCGCTGCCGCGCCCTTCGATGCCGACCCGGACGGCAAGCGCTCCGCGGCGCTTCTGATCGACCTCGCCGAGAGCTACCTCTTCCCGGCCGCACTGCGGGCCGCGGCGGCCATCCGGGTAGCCGACCACCTCGCCGACGGCCCCCGGGACGTCGCCGCACTGGCAAGAGCGGCCGAGGCCGACACGGACAGCCTCTACCGGGTGTTGCGGCTGCTGGCGACGCGCGGTCTCTTCGACGAGGTCCAGCACGGCACCTTCCGTCTGACCGTGGCCGGGGACGCGCTGCGCAGCGACGCCCCGGCCTCCGTACGCGCCGCGATCCTGATGATTACCGGGCCGGAGATGTGGTTGCCGGCCGGGGAGCTGACACGGTGCGTCACCGGGGGCGGGTCGGTGTTCGAGTCCGTCTTCGGAAAGCCGTTCTTCGAACACTTCGCGCAGAACCCCGAGGTCACCGCTCTCTTCGACGACGGCATGGCCGAGATCTCCCGTGCCGAGGACGGCCACTCCGTCACCGTGTGCTCGTTCGCGCCCGGCAGCACCGTGGTGGACGTCGGCGGTGGTCAGGGCGGTCTGCTGCGCGAGGTGCTCACGGCCCACCCGAAGGTGCGCGGGGTGCTCTTCGACCGGCCGCACGTCCTGCCCGGCCACCGGCTCGACATCCCCGCGACGCGCGGCAGGTGGGAGCTGGCGGCCGGCGACTTCTTCGAGTCCGTACCCCCGGGTGCCGACACGTACGTGATCAAGCGCATCCTGCATGACTGGAAGGACGAGCAGTGCGTCACGATCCTGCGCAACTGCCGGAAGGCGATGGCGCCGGGCGGCCGGGTCCTCGTCGTGGACTCGGTGCTGCCCACCGGGAACACCCCTCACCAGGGCAAGCACCTCGACCTGATGATGATGGCTTCGCTCGTCGGACGGGAACGGACCGAGGCGGAGTTCCGGGAACTCTTCCGCGCGGCAGGGCTGCACCTCACGCGTGTGATCGTCACGGAGACGGTGCCCTCGGTCGTCGAGGGGGTCGCGGTCGGCGACTGACCCGGCACCGGCCCGACCGGCAGTCCGGCCCGGACGGTCGGGGCGGCAGGTTTCCGGCGGGACCGACGGCCGACGGGAGCCGCCGGACGCACTCCAGCAGGGAACGCCCGTACCGGCAAAGGCTGTTGATCCGCCCGGCACACTCTCGGCCCGTAGGATCCCGCCATGACAACCCGCCGCAGGATCCTGGGCTCCGGCCCCGAGTCGCACCGGTCACCGGAACCCGACGAACACGATGCCGCCTCCGCGCCGACCCGGATTCAGGCGACGGACGCGGATCTGGACGCCGGGCTGCTGTACTGGCCGGACATCCCGTCACTCGATGATCTGCGGGTCCGCGGCGTCCTCGGCCGGGGCCTCCCGCCCTCTCACGGCACGGCTGACGCGGGCCGGGCCCTGCGAAGGCGCTGACCAGCCAGGGACGGCAGGTGGAAGGTCCGGTGGGTGATCCGCTCCCGCCGGGCGGGCGCGGTCCGGTTGCCGTTCGGCGGGCACGGTGACGGTCCCGTGGGGCTTCAGCGGGCGGGAGTCCCCCGTACCGGGTGCTTGCTCAGGATGGAGACCCGGTTGAAGGCGTTGATCGTGATCGCCACCCAGGCCACGGCGGCGATCTCGTCGTCGTTCAGCACCTGCCTCGCCTCCGCGTACGCCCGCTCCTGGGCGAGGGCGTCGGCGGGGTGCGTGGTGGCCTCGGCCAGGGCGAGGGACGCGCGCTCCCGGGCGGTGAAGAGTTCCGTGTCCCGCCAGGCCGCGAGCACCCCGAGGCGCCGCGTGGATTCACCGGCGCGCAGCGCGGCCCGGGTGTGGACATCGAGGCAGGAGGCGCAGCCGTTGAGCTGGGAGACGCGGAGGTTCACCAACTCGACCAGGATCCGGTCCAGGCCGGCCTCGGCGGCCGCCGTTCGAACGGCGTCGGCAGTCCTGACCAGCGCCTGGTACGCGGCGGGGCTCTGCTTGTCGAGGTAGATCCGTCCATGGGGCCGCTGGGCTTCCGCGGCCTGTGCGGTGTCGATCACCTGTACTCCTCCGTCTGTTGTCCCGGGTTGCCTTCGGATCTATGATCACCCATAATTGTTGAAAACGAAACTACTTTGCTCGGGGAGGGCCGGGAGATGGATCACACGGATATCGGTATCGAGGCCGGCGTCGAGGTCCTCGGCGCCCGGGACGTCCCGCTGGGCGGACCGCGCGCGATGACCGTACGGCGCACCCTGCCCCAGCGCGCCCGGACCCTCATCGGGGCCTGGTGCTTCGCCGACCACTACGGCCCCGACCGGGTGGCCGAGTCCGGCGGCATGGATGTCGCACCCCACCCCCACACCGGGCTCCAGACCGTCAGCTGGCTGTTCAGCGGGGAGATCGAGCACCGCGACAGCGCGGGAACCCACGCCTTCGTGCGGCCCGGCGAGATCAACCTCATGACCGGGGGCCACGGCATCAGCCATACGGAGGTGTCCACCCCCGGCACCACCGTGCTCCACGGCGTCCAGCTCTGGGTGGCCCTCCCCGGCGAACACCGCCACGCACCGCGCGAGTTCCAGCACCACGCACCCGTACCGCTCCGCGTCGACGGCGCGGAACTGCGGGTCTTCCTGGGCACCCTCGCCGGCGATACCTCCCCCGTGCGTACCTTCACCCCACTCCTCGGCGCCGAGGTCCTGATCGACGCCGATGCCACCGTCACCCTCGACGTCGACCCCGGCTTCGAACACGGACTCCTCGTCGACGAGGGTGACGTACGCCTCGACGGAACCCCCCTGCGCCCCGCGGAACTCGGCTATGCCGCCCCCGGCCGCACCACCCTCACCCTCACCAATGCCTCCGGCCGCCCGGCGCGGGCGGTCCTCCTGGGCGGTCCGCCGTTCGAGGAGGAGATCGTGATGTGGTGGAACTTCATCGGCCGCAGCCACCGGGACATCGTCGAGGCGCGGGAAGACTGGGAGCGAGCCTCCGGCCGTTTCGGCACCGTCGAGGGCTACCCCGGCGAGCGGCTGCCCGCCCCCGCCCTGCCCAACGCCGTCATCACACCCCGTAACAACCCCTCCCCTCGCTGACCCGAACCGGAAGGCCGCCCTCATGAACGAGCAGACCGCCGACGCCCCCGTCGTCCGCCGTGTCGACGCCCGCCACCGCTACGAGATCCTCGTCGACGAGGACCGCGCAGGCCTGACCGCCTACCGCGACCGCGGCGACCAGCGGGTCTTCTTCCACACCGAGATCGACGACGCATACGCCGGCCGGGGACTCGCCGGGATCCTCGTCGAGCAGGCGCTCACCGACGTCCGCGCCTCCGGGATGCGGATCGTCCCGGTCTGCCCCTACGTGGCCAAGTTCCTCACCAAACACCGGGAGTTCGCGGACATCACCGATCCCGCCACCCCCGAGATCCGCACGTGGCTCCAGTCCCGGCTGGGCCGCTGACCGCCACGAGGCAGAGGGGTTGTTCACACCCCTGCCGGGCGAGGAGGGCGCGCGCCGAGTGCACTTCGCGGGATGTCCACCGCAGGGTGGCCTGCTGAGGTGCGTTGACCGCCTCGGCAGTCGTCGTGCTGTGGCGGGGAACGGCTGGATCGGGCTCCTCGGCCGTGACGGTGCCCCCATGGGGTCCTACTTCGTCAACGAGGTCACCGTCATCGACGTCGAGCCCTCCGCCGACGGCGCCGGTCCCGTCGGTGATCGCGAGCTTGTGCTGTTCGATCTGTTCCCGGAGACCTTCGAGGAACGAGGTGTCAGCATCATCCTTCGGTGACCTCGGCAGGTAACCCGTAGGCGGTCTTCGCCTCTCGGCTCGCAACACTGTTCCGATGAGTCCGATCCTGCTTCCGCGCCCGCCTGTGGCTGCGGACCGAGAGCCTGGGCCGGTACCCCCACGACTCGCTCCCTGCAGACGGGGCCAGGGCCTCTCACTCCTTCGGGGGCCGGTTGAAGGCACGTGCGGCGACGTACATCGCCAAGGCCATGAGCACGGCACTGGTGGCCACGGCCCCGGTGACGCTCCATCCCGGGTCCCAGCCCAGTGCGAGGGAGCGGGCGCTGTCGACCGCATACGTCACGGGATTGAGTCGGGCCACCACGCGCAGCCATTCGGGAAGGGCGTCCAAGGGAACGAACGCGCTGGAGGCGAACATCAGCGGGAACATCACCAGGACCGCGAGGCTCGACATCACCTCCACACTGCGCAACCAGGCCGCGAGAGCGATGAACGCCCAGATCAGCGACCAGATGACGAAGACGGTGACGAACAGGGCGGCCAGCGTGCCCGGGACGCCCCCGGAGGGGCGGAAGCCCAGCAAGCCGACGCCGACGGCCAGCAGGACGAGCAGTTCGGTGAGGACACGGACCAGGTCGGCTGCGGAACGGGCCACGAGTACCAGGAAGAGCCTGATGGGCAGTACCCGGAAGCGCGCCACCATACCGTTGTCCATATCCCTGACCAGCCCCACTCCGGCGCCCTGGGCGGAGCCGATGCCGGTGGTGACGAGCAGGGCGGGCACGACGTAGTCGATGTAGCGCACGCCGTGCGGGAAGTCGCCGGGGTTGGCCATGCTGCCGAAGATCTCGCTCAGCAGGAGCAGCATGATCACCGGCTGCATCAGACTGAACAGGGCCAGGCGGCGGTCGCCGTACATGGAACGGATCTGCCGTGCCGTGAGCACCCGCAGCTGAGTGGTGGCACCGGCGCCACGCCACCCGGAGGCGGCTGGGGCACCCGCTTCGTCCGTCACCTCCCTCGCGGTGCGTTCCTGGATGGCCAACGGGACTCCCGGGGATCAGGCCGCGTCGTCGACGGCGGCGGGGGACTGGGTGAGTGCCAGGTAGACATCGTCGAGGGACGGCTCCTTGACGGTCAGCTCGACAGCGTGCGTTCCGACGGCGTCCAGTGCGCGGATGACACCCGCGATATCGGCCGAGGTGTCCACAGGGGTGGACAGCGCATGCGGTTCCGTGCCGGTCCGTGGGCGGAACCCGGCGGTGGTGAGGGCCGTCGCCGCGGCGGACATATCGGCCGTGGGGTCGAGCACCACATGCACGGCCCGGTGCCCCAGTTCCCCCTTGAGCCGGTCGCCGGTGTCCGATGCCACGACCCTGCCCTTCGCCAGTACCGTGATCCAGTCGGCGAGGCGGTCGGCCTCATCCAGGTACTGGGTGGTGAGCAGGACGGTCGTGCCGTCCGCTACCAGCTTCTCGACCGTCTCCCACAGGGCGATCCGGGTCGCCGGGTCCAGTCCGGTCGTCGGCTCGTCGAGGAACAGCACATCCGGCCGGCCCACCAGGCTGGCCGCGAGGTCGAGCCGTCTGCGCATACCGCCCGAGTAGGTGCCGGAACGCTGGTGGGCGGCTCCCGTCAGCCCGAACAGCTCGATCAGCTCGTTCGCCCTGGCTGTCGCCTCCCGCCGCCCCGCGCCGAGGAGCCGGCCGATGAGGAGGAGGTTGCGGAATCCGCTGAGGTACTCGTCCACCGAGGCGAACTGGCCGGTCACGCCGATCCGGGCACGGACCTCGGCACCCTGGGACGCCACGTCGTGACCGGCCACGGTGACCGTGCCGGCGTCCGCAGGGGACACCGTGGAGAGTATGTCCACCAGGGTCGTCTTCCCCGCCCCGTTGTGGCCGAGCAGCCCGAGTACCCTGCCTCGCGCGACCTCGATGTCCACGCCCCTCAGGGCGTGGACATCGCCGAAGCTCTTGCGAACGCCGACGGCCCTGATCATGGCCCCGTCGCTCAAGCGATGTCCTGCCCGGAAGCCGACATCGCCTCCACGAGGCTCTTGGGCCGCATGTCGGTCCAGTTCTCATTGATGTAGTCGAGGCAGGCCTGACGGTCCGTCTCCGGCAGGGCGACCGACCAGCCCGCCGGTACCTCGGCGAACGACGGCCACAGAGAGTGCTGGCCCTCGTCGTTGACCAGCACGACGTAGCCGGCTTCCGCGTCTTCGAACGGGTTGCTGCTCATGGTGATTCCTCTCCTGGGGATTCCGCGGGTTGAGCTGTTCGCACCGCGGTCGTTCTCCTGCGCCGGGATGCCCGGGTGCCGGGATGCCGGTTCGGCTTCGGCGGTCCCTACCGCCGCGGCCGTCCGGCCGCCCGTAGTTGCGTGACCAGGGCCTTGGCGATCGTCGTCACCGACTCCGGTTCGGTCAGCAGGTCCTCGTGCAGGTGGTCGACGACGTGTTCGGTGATCTCACCGGAGACGTACGGCTGCCAGGCGGCCGCGCTGTTGACGGGGTCGTCTCCGGGGAACGACGCACCGGACGAGAAGAACAGCACATCTCCGGTGAAGACGTCCGGCCGGAGGTTCCTCGTCAGCCGCGAGCTGTTGACGTACACGCGGACCGCCGCGCCGATATCGCCGCCGGGCAGATGCCCGAG
This sequence comes from Streptomyces sp. NPDC094448, assembly GCF_044763775.1. Lineage (NCBI taxonomy): Bacteria > Bacillati > Actinomycetota > Actinomycetes > Kitasatosporales > Streptomycetaceae > Streptomyces > Streptomyces sp. NPDC094448. The sequence goes on from NZ_JBIWGU010000001.1 coordinate 859,444, forward strand.
GGGGTGACCCTTGGACCGCAGGTCCGTCAGCACCGCCTCCTCCTGGTCGGGACCTATCCGCTCGACGTCGAAACCGAGGTCCGCGCTGATCCGGGCCAGCATCTCCGTCGAGTCCCAGTCCTTACGGACCGAGGCGACCGGGTAGGCGTCCACGATCGCCAGGACGTCCACCTGTTGTCCCGCCTGCTGCAGCCGGGTGGCGACCCGGTGGGCCAGCAGACCGCCCATGGACCAGCCCAGGAGCCGGTACGGGCCCTCGGGCTGGACCTCCCGGATCCGGGCGCAGTAGTCGTCGATCATCTCGTCGAGGCTTGCGGCGGGGGCGTCCTGCCCGAGCAGACCGCGTGCCTGGACCGCGTACACCGGGAGCGCGGCAGGCAGGTGGGCGGTGAGACGGCCGTAGCACCAGCCCAGGCCGAGGGCCGGGTGGAGGCAGAACAGCGGGGTGCGCCCACCGCCCGCCCGCAGCGGCAGCAGTACGGAGAACGCGTCCTTGCTGCCCTCCGCGTCCAGGTGCTTGAGCAGACCCGCAACCGTGGGTGCCTGGAAGAGGTCGCGGATCGACACGCGCAGGCCCAACGCCCTGCGGATGCCCGCGATCAGCTGAGTGGCCAGCAGCGAATGGCCGCCGAGGGCGAAGAAGCTCTCGTCGGTGCCGACCTGATCCAGGCCCAGCGCCTGGGCGAACAGTTCGCACAGGATCTGCTCCCTCGGGGTGACGGCCTTGCTGCCGCCGTCTTCGGCGCGGCGTGGAGCGGGCAGCGCGTCCCGGTCCAGTTTGCCGTTCGGGGTCAGCGGCAGGGAGTCGATCAGTACGACCGCCGGGACCATGTACTCGGGCAACACCCCGGCGACTCGGTCGCGCAGCTCCGCCGGGGTGGGCCGGGGCTCGGCCGCCGGGACCACATAGGCCACGAGCCGCTTGTCACCGGGAACGTCCTCCCGTACCACCACGGCGGTCTGCGAGACCCCGGGGGCCCGGGCGATGACGGTCTCCACCTCCGCCGGCTCCACCCGGAACCCGCGTATCTTGACCTGGTCGTCGGCCCGGCCCACGAACTCCAACTGCCCCTGGCGGTTCCACCGGGCCAGGTCGCCCGTGCGGTACATCCGCCTGCCGGGACCACCGAACGGGCAGGCCACGAAGCGCTCCGCCGTCAGGTCCGGCCGGTGTGCGTAGCCGCGGGCGAGACCGGCCCCGGCGATGTACAGCTCCCCGGTGACTCCGCTCGGCACCGGGCGCAGCCGCGGGTCCAGGACATATGCACGGGTGTTGTCCAGCGGGCGGCCCAACGGCAGCCCGTCGGAGGCACGGTACGGTGCCCGGACGGCATGCCCCGTGGCACACAGGGTGATCTCCGTCGGCCCGTAGAGATGGCGCACCGTCGTTTCCGGCCCGGCCTGCAGAACCCGCTCCACCGCGCCGGCGGGCACCACGTCACCACCGGTGAGTACCTCGCGTACGAGGCCGAAGCAGTCCGCGAGGTCCTCGGACATCGCGCGGAACAGACCGGCCGTCAGGTGCAGATGCGTGATCCCCCGTTCCCGGACGAGGCCGTCGATGGCCTGGGCGTCCAGGGGACCCGCCGGTGCGACCACTACCCGGGCCCCGCGCAGCAGTGGAACCCAGATCTCGTACACGGAGATGTCGAACGCGTGCGGCGCGTGCATCAGGACCCGGTCGCCCTCGCCGACACCCCAGCCGCCATCCAGGGCGAGTTCCACGACGTCCCGGTGCGTGACGGCCACGCCCTTGGGGGTGCCCGTCGAACCGGATGTGTACATCACGTAGCTGAGCCGGTCGGGCTGTACCGTGTTGGGCAGGGGCGGGTCCGTGTCCCCCGCGGCCTCCGGCTCCTCGTCGGCGACCAGGAGCGCCACCCCGGCGGACCGCTGCTCGGCCACCAGCTCATGCCCTGCCAGAGCACCATCGGTGACCAGCACCGGAGCACCAGCCTCGGCGAGGACCGCGCGCATCCGTTCGGTGGGGTAGCCGGTGTGCAGCGGCACGTACACGCCGCCTGCCCGTACTACCGCGAGCAGCACCGCCACGAGGTCCGCCGACCGTTCCATCAGCAGCGCCACCGGCGTCTCGGCCCGTACCCCCAGGGATACCAGGCGCCGGGCGAGCCGTTCGGCCCGCGCGTTCAATTCGGCGTACGTCCACCGTGTCCCACCGCACTCCACGGCCACGGCGTGCGGATCCTGCGCGACCCGGGCGGCGAACAGTTCCGTCAGGGCGCCGGTCGGCACCGGTGCGTCGGTCGCGTTCCAGTCGTCGACGATGCGCCGTCGTTCGGTGGCCGAGAGCAGGTCGAACTCTTCGATTCTGCGATCCGGTTCCGCGACGGCGGCAGCCAGCAGCCGCACCAGTCGTTCCGCAAGACCGGTGACCGTCTCCCGGTCGAAGAGGTCCTGGCTGTACTCGACCTGCCCGAGGATGCCCGCCGGTTCGCCGTCCTGGTGGTGTTCGGCCATTCCGAAATTCAGGTCGAACTTCGCCGTGCCCGCGCGTACCTGCTGGCCGGCGGGCCTCAGCCCCGCCAACTCCACCGCGATATCAGCGTTGTTCCAGCTCAGCGCGGTCTGGAACAGCGGGTGCCTGGCCAGCGCCCGTTCCGGGTTGAGGATCTCGACGAGCCGCTCGAAGGGCACGTCCTGGTGCGCGTACGCCTCCAGGTCCGTATGGCGGACCCGGTCGAGGAGGTCACGGAAGCGCGGATTCCCCGACACGTCGGTGCGCAGCACCATGGTGTTGACGAAGAACCCGACGAGGTCCTCCACGGCGGAGTCGGTGCGTCCGGCGACCGGGGTGCCCAGCGGAATGTCGGTACCGGCCCCCATCCGCGACAGCAGGGTGGCGAGGGCCGCCTGGAGCACCATGAAGACCGTCACGTTCCGGTCGGCGGCGAGCACCCGTGCGGCGGCGTGCAGCCCGGCGGGGATCTCGAACTCGACAGTGTCCCCCCGGAACGAGGGGACGGCGGGTCGGCTGCGGTCCGCGGGGATCTCCAACTCCTCCGGCAGGTCCGCCAGCGTGGATTTCCAGTAGGCGAGCTGTTGCGAGATCGCGGAGTCGGGATCGTCCTCGGAACCGAGTACCTCTCGTTGCCACAGTGCGAAGTCCGGATACTGGGCCGCGAGTGCTTCCCACTCGGGGGCGCGGTCCCGCAGCCGGGCCTCGTACGCGGTGGCCAGGTCCCGGGCGAGGGGTCCCATCGACCAGCCGTCGCCAGCGATGTGGTGTACGACCAGCAGCAGGACGTGCTCGTCCGGCGAGAGTTCGAACGACCAGATGCGCAGAGGCACTTCCGCGGTGAGATCGAATTCGTACCGGGTCGCCTCCGTGGCCCGGTCGGCCAGCTCCTCCTCGCGGACCTGGACCACGGTGACCTCCGGGCGTACCTGCCCGGCGTCCAGGACGACCTGGTACGGGCCTTCCGCGTCCTCCGCGAAAACGGTCCGCAGGCTCTCGTGCCGGCCGGTCACATCGTGCAGTGCCTGCCGTAGCGCGTCGTGGTCGAGCGTGCCGTGCAGCCGTACCGCGGTGGAGATGTTGTACAGGTACGCGGCCTGTTCCAGCTTCCGCAGGAACCAGAGGCGGCGCTGGGCGTGTGAGAGGGGGATACGGTCCGGGCGGGGTCGCGCGGTGAGCGGGGCACGGGCGGCAGGGGTGGCGGTGATCCCGCGGGCGAGGCCGGCGACCGTGGGGTGGTCGAAGAGGTTTTTGACGGAGAGTTCGGCGTCGAGGGTGGTCCGGATGCGGGAGACGAGGCGGGTGGCGAGGAGGGAGTGGCCGCCGAGGTCGAAGAAGCTGTCGTCGATTCCGACGTGGTCGAGGCCGAGGACGTCGGCGAAGAGGGTGGAGAGGATTTCTTCCTGGGGGGTGCGGGGGGTGCGGCCGGTGGTGGTGGTGTGGGTGGGGTCGGGGTCGGGCAGGGCTTTGCGGTCGAGTTTGCCGTTGGCGGTCAGTGGGAGGGTGTCGAGGGTGACGAAGGCGGAGGGGATCATGTAGTCGGGGAGGGTGCGGGCGAGGTGGCGGCGTAGTTCTTCCCCGGGTACCGCTGTGCCGGTGGTGTAGGCGGTGAGGCGGTCGTTTCGGACGGTTGCGACGGCCTGGGTGATGTGGGGGTGGGTGAGGAGCCGGGTTTCGATCTCGCCGAGTTCGATACGGAATCCGCGGACTTTGACCTGGTCGTCGGCGCGGCCGAGGTATTCGAGTTCGCCGTCGTGGCGGCGGCGGGCAAGGTCCCCGGTCCGGTACATGCGGGTTCCGGGCGGGCCGAAGGGGTCCGCGACGAAACGCTCACCCGTCAGGCCGGGCCGGTTGAGGTAGCCCCGGGCCAGCCCCGGCCCGGCCACGTACATCTCCCCCCGCACCCCCGCCGGCACCGGCTCCAGCGCCCCGTCGAGCACATACAGACTCAGGTCCGGAATCGGCTCCCCGATCAGACTCGCACCCCCACCCCCACCCGCACCCGCACTCGCACTCGCACCTGTGCCTGCGCCGGTGCTCTGGCTCTGGTTGGTGACGAGGGTGTGGTCCAGGACCCGGCGGGTGACATGGACCGTGGTCTCCGTGATCCCGTACATATTCACCAGCCGCGGCCCGCCCCCCTCCTCCGGATGCCGC